>NZ_LLZG01000380.1 GCF_001509475.1 Streptomyces regalis | reverse complement strand
CCGGCAGGCATCCATCCCCTGCCCAGCACCACCGGCCGCTTTCCCGGCATCCAGGAAAACCCAGGTCCGCCCAGGAAACCTCAGCTCATCTGCGACGCTACGCGACCGTGATGTACGGCGCGGTCGGCGACGTCAACGGCGACGGCCGCGACGACCTCGCGCTGCACGCGTACTGCGGCGATGGCGTCTACTGCAAGAAGTTCTACACGGCGTCGGCCACGGGCCTCACACCCTCCGCCGTCCCCGCGGGAGACGGCGGCGTAGGGCTCGGCGACGTGAACGGCGACGGTTACGACGACGTGGTGGTCGGCTTCCGGTACGACGAGAAGATCGAGGTCGCGTACGGCTCGCCGTCCGGCGTCACGGCCCCCAGCACCTGGAAGTCGTACAGCCAGGACACCCCCGGCGTGCCGGGCGCTGGAGACCCACGACGCCTTCGGCTCCGCCGTCGCGGTCGGCGACATCACCGGCGACGGCATCGACGACGTGGCGGTCGGAGCGCCCGGCGAGGAGTTCGGCCACGGCGACGCCGCGGGCGTCGTCGACATCCTGCGCGGCAGCCGCACCGGACTGACGGGGTCGGGCGCCCAGGCCTTCACCCAGAACACGGCCGGGGTGCCCGGTACCGCGGAGCTCGGCGACACCTTCGGCAGCGCCGTCCGACTCCTCGACATCAACGGCAACGGCTACGCCGACCTGGCCGCCGGGGCCATGGGCGAGGACAACGACAACGGGGCGGTATGGGAGCTGAGGGGGCGCCCGACGGGCATCGTGACGGACGCGGCGCTGGTGTTCGGGGGCCGGGCGGTCGGGGCGCCGTATGCGAGGGCGGGGTTCGGGGCGGAGACGGAGTAGGCCACGCCGGCGCGTGCCCGGCCACGTCCACGGCGAACGGCACGGTGCCGACCTCCGCACGCCGTCCCGCGCTCCCGCGATCTGCGTGCCGTGGGCGTCCAGGATCTCGGTGAGACGGTCGCCGTAGCGGGCGGAAGAGGGCTCTGCCTGCGGAAACGCCGACCGAGAAAAAATCTGGAAGAAATCCGGGGAGCGTGTCGATTCCCGCGCCGCCCGATCGACGCAGGGGTGAGAGGCCGGGAAGGACCCGGTCACCGACCCTGAGGAGTCACCATGCCGCGCTACCTGTCCCTGGTCCGGATCGACGAGGCCAACGCTCCCGCCGAGGGCCCCAGCCCCGAGCTCATGCAGCGGATGGGGGAGCTGCTGGAGGAGATCACCAAGGCCGGCGTGATGCTCGACACCGCCGGGCTCACGCCGTCGTCGCAGGGCACCCGCGTGCACTGGGACGGTGAGAAGACCTCGGTCACCGACGGGCCGTTCACCGAGTCCAAGGAAGTCATCGGCGGCTACGCGATCATGCAGTGCAAGGACAAGGCCGAGGCGCTGGAGTGGGCCTCGCGGTTCCTGAAGGTCCACGGGGAGGAGTGGCAGGTCACCTGCGAGGTGCGGGAGATCGCCGAGGGCTGACCTGCCCTCCTTGGATCCACAGTCGTACGGGTGTTGCATGGTGGGCTGTGACCCCGCAGCCCACCGCAGACCCGCACGGCGCCATCGAGACCGTCTTCCGTATCGAGTCCCCCCGCGTCATCGCCGCCGTCGCCCGCACCGTCCGCGACGTCGGCATCGCCGAGGAACTCGCCCAGGACGCGCTGGTCGCCGCGCTGGAGCAGTGGCCCCGGGACGGCGTCCCCGACAACCCCGGCGCCTGGCTCATGGCCACCGCCAAGCATCGCGCCGTGGACCTGATCCGCCGCCGCGAGAACTACGCCCGCAAACTCCAGGAGATCGGCCGCGACCTGGAGACGACGGCACCGCCCGAGGAGCCGTCCGCCCTCCACGACCCCGACGACATCGACGACGACCTGCTGCGCCTGGTCTTCACCACCTGCCACCCGGTGCTGTCGCCTCAGGCCCGTATCGCCCTCACCCTCCGTCTCCTGGGCGGCCTGACCACACCCGAGATCGCCCGGGCGTTCCTGGTGCCGGAGTCCACGGTCGCCCAGCGCATCGTGCGGGCCAAACGCACGCTCGCCACCAAGAACGTCGCCTTCGAGGTCCCGTACGGCTCGGACCGCGAGGCCCGCCTCGGCTCGGTCCTGGAGGTCATCTACCTGATCTTCAACGAGGGGTACGCCGCCACCGCAGGCGACGACTGGCTGCGCCCGTCCCTGTGCGAGGACGCGCTGCGCCTGGCGCGCGTGCTGTCGTCCCTGATGCCGAAGGAACCGGAGGTCCACGGCCTGACCTCGCTGCTGGAGTTCCAGGCGTCCCGCGCGGCGGCCCGCACCGGCCCGTCGGGCGAGCCGATCCTTCTCCAGGACCAGAACCGCCGCCGCTGGAACCGCATGCTCATCGCCCGCGGCATCACCGCCCTCGGCCGCGCCGAAGCCACCGCGACGAGCGCCCCCGGCCCGTACGTCCTGCAGGCCGCCATAGCCGCCTGCCACGCGCACGCGTACTCCTACGAGGAGACCGACTGGGCCGCCATCGCCACCCTCTACGGCCTGCTCGCGGCTCGCGCCCCGTCCCCGGTCGTCGAGCTCAACCGCGCGGTCGCCGTGTCGATGGCGGACGGGCCCGGGGCGGCCCTGGAGATCGTCGACTCCCTCGCCGCCGTACCCGCTCTGCGGGAGTACCACCTGCTGCCGAGCGTGCGTGGCGACCTGCTCGCACGCCTGGGGCGTACGGCGGAGGCGCGCGCGGAGTTCGCGCGGGCGGCGGAACTCACGGAGAACGAGCGGGAGCGGGAGCTGCTGCGGATGAAACTCCGTTCACTTCCCCCACAGTGATTGCTCAGTGATCGCTCAGTGATTGCTCGGTAAACCATTCCCTTCCTGGTCAGGGACGGTTTACAGTTGCGCGGCTGCCCCAGCCTGCGTGACGCCTTCCGCGGTCCGGCAGCCGTTTCCGACACCCGTGGGGGGTACACGCATGGGATCTTCAGGATCCGCCAGATCTGCCGCGCGCCGCAGACTCGTCGCGCTCACCGCCGCGACGGCCCTCGCCGCCTGCACCGCCGTCGCGCTCGCACCGGGCGCGTCCGGCGAGACCGAGTGGACCACGACCAACGGCATCCTCACCGCCGACATGGACGGGTCCGTCTCCCAGCTCACCGAGGACGGCTCGGCGCCGCCCGTGAAGCGGCTCTCGAACGCGATGAAGCCCGCCTGGTCGCCGGACGGCAGCCGCATGGCCTACGTCAACCAGACGACGGGACGCGTCAACGTCGTCCGGTACGACTTCACCGGCCCCGTGGAACTCCCGGTCAAGACGACCAACTCGATCCTCGCCGACGACCCGACCTTCTGGGGCAGCGGCAGCCAGGTCGTCTTCTCGCTCAGCGGCCGGCTGCGCGTCGCCCCGTCCGACGGCACCGCCTACGAGCGGCACCTGTTCACCACCGCGCAGGAGGGCTGCGACACCCAGCCCAGCGGCGCCCTGGACGGCAAGCTGGCGTTCATCCGCTCGGGCACCACGTGCAGCGGCGACACCCGCTACGGCTCCGTATGGCTCTACGACGGCCCGACCGGCGCCTTCACCAAGCTGGTGGACGGCAAGGCGAACGCCCCGGCCGTCTCCCCGGACGGCACCAAGGTCGCGTACACCCTGGGCGACAAGCTCTACACGGTCAACGTGGACGGCACCGGGGTGACCCAGTTGGCCGCCGACGACACCGGTTACCTCAGCAAGCCCGCCTGGTCCCCCGACGGCACCCGGCTCGCGTACCAGCTGACGACGACCGCGCAGAACCTGGAGAACCACGTCCTCGACCTCGCCACCGGCGCCGTCAAGGTCATCTACAACACGCCCACCACCGCCAAGTGGGACCTCGCCTGGCAGCCGCTGCGCAAGAACGGCGTGGGCCGGGTCTGGGGCGCCGACGTCTACGGCTCCAACATCGCCGGGTCACGCTGGACCTGGAACACCGTCGGCCAGACCGAGGCCGGCCTGGTGAACGCCTCCTCCGCCGTCCTGGTCTCCAAGGACAGCCAGGCGTACGCGCTGACGGCCCCGGCTCTCGGCGGCAGGAAGGGCGGCCCGGTGCTGCTGACGCCGGCCGACTCCCTCTCCTCCGCCGTGCAGACCGAGCTCAAGCGCATCCTCAAGCCCGGCGCGACGGTCTACCTCGTCGGCGGCACGTCCATCCTGAGCAGCTCCGTCGCGTCGAAGGTCTCCTCGCTCGGCTTCACCCCGAAGCGCCTGGCGGGAACGTCCCGTTACTCGACCTCGGTCGCGGTCGCCAAGTCGATGACCAGCGCCCCCGAGAACGTCTTCCTCGCCACCGGCACCGACTACCACTCCGCGCTGGCCGCCGCCTCCGCCGCCGGTGGCCAGGGCAGGACCGGCAAGTCCGTCGTCGTCCTCAACAACGGCAACCAGCTGACCTCGTCCGTGAAGTCGTACCTGAACAGCCTCGACCCGCGCGTGGCGCGCATCATCCCGGTCGGCGGCTCGGCGAAGTACGCGCTGACCCACACGACCTTCTCCAACTGGCCGTCGTCGTACACCTACTACCCGATCGTCGCGAGCACCCACGAGGCCACGGCTGCCACGCTCGCCCGCTTCTGGTGGCGCGGCCCGGGCAACGCCGCGCTCGCCTCCGTCGACAGCTGGCGCGGCGGGACCACGGCCGCCGCGGCGATGAACGTCTACGGCCCCCTGCTGTGGACGCGAGTCGACGCCCTCTCCACCGACACCAGGTCGTACCTGGTCAGGGGTGCCGCGAACGTCAACTACCTGGCCGTCTTCGGCGGCACCGGCTCGGTGTCCACGGCGGCGCTGGACTCCGCGGGCGCGGCGATCAGCGCGAGCAGCAGCCTGTGGAACTACACGCCGTACTACAACGGCGTGGAGCCGGCGACGAGTTCGAGCACGGCCATGAAGACGGCGCCCACGACCCGTCCGGACCTGACCGCGCTGCGGACGACGGTCACGCAGTAGCCGGTCCCGCAGTAGCCGGTCCCGCAGTAGCCGGTCCCGCAGTAGCGGGTCCCGCGGGGGCGCCGATCAGCATGGTCGGTGCCCCCGCGACCCGGGTCAGGAACACGGTCGCCGAGTGAGGGCCGGACGGCTTGACCTTCTTCCGCAACTCCTCCGGCTCAACGGCCGACCCACGCTTCTTCACGGTCAGGATCCCGACCTCCCGCTCCCGCAGCAGCGCCTTCAACTTCTTGACGTTGAAGGGGAGTTGGTCGGTGATCTCGTACGCCGTGGCATACGGGGTCGGGTGCAGCCCGTCGGCGGTGACGTAGGCGATGGTCGGGTCGATCAGCCCGCCCTGAAGCTCCTCGGCCACCTCGGCGACCAGGTGGGCGCGGATGACGGCGCCGTCGGGCTCGTACAAGTACCGCCCGAGCGGCCGTACGTGGGGATCGGGAAGCCCCTTGCCGAGCAGGCTGCGCGGCCCGGGCAGCAGCGTCGCCCGCACCGCACCGGGCTCGGTCCCGAACCACAGCACCGCCTCCTTCACATCCCCGCCGTCGGAGATCCACTCGGCCTCGGCCTCGGCCGGAATCGCCTCGTGCGGCACTCCGGGCGCGATCTTCAGCGCGGCACGCGGAGCTTTGCGGGCCGCCTCGACGGCCCAGGACAGCGGAGGCGAGTAGGCCTCGGGATCGAAGATGCGGCCGCGTTTGGAGGAACGCCGCGCCGGGTCGACGAACACCGCGTCGTAGCCGTCGGTGCCGACCTCCGTGACGTCCGCCTCCCGCACCTCGATGAGGTCGTCGAGCCCCAGCGCCTCCGCGTTCGCCCGCGCCGCCGCCGCGGTCCCCGGATCCCGGTCCACCGCCAGCACCCGGATCCCGGCCCGCGCCAACGCGATCGCGTCGCCCCCGATCCCGCAGCACAGATCGGCGACCGACCCGACCCCGAGTTCCTTCATCCGCCGGGCCCGATACGTCGCCACACTCGCCCGCGTCGACTGCTCGACCCCGTTCGGCGTGAAGAACATCCGCCCCGCGTCCTCGGCCCCGAACTTCGCCACCGCCCGCTGGCGCAGCCGCGCCTGGCCGAGCGCCGCCGACACCAGCTCGGCGGGGTGCTCGCGGCGCAGCCGGGTGGCGACGGCGAGTTCGTCGGCGGGGTCGGTGTCGCGTACCGCGTCGAGGAGGGCGCGGCCCTCGGGGGTGAGGAGGCAGGAGAAGGAGGCGAGGTCGTTCACCGGGTCATTGTCGGCCAGTCGGTGGATGGTCCGCCTCCGGCGGCGGTGTCGGCCGGTCTTCGGGGCGGGTGCCTGCGAGGATCCGGCTCCATGCGAGTAGTACGACAAAATGACAAAAGTCGCCGCAATGGAGCAGCCACGGGGCGCCGTCGTCGCGCAGCCGGGCGTTCACGGATCCGTGGCGGAATCGCCGCGCTCACTGCCGCCGCCATCGCCTCGGGGTGTGCCCAGGGTGACGGAGGCGGACGAGACGGCGGAGGCGGACATGCGGCCGTACGCCCCACGCCGAGCGGGCGGCCCCTCAAGGCGCCGCCCCCGGTAGAAACCCCGGACGCGCATGCCAAGAAGTTCCGGTCCGCGCACGCCGCCCGGGTCGCCGCCGCGAGGCGCTGGCGTCTGGCGCGCGTCCCGCTCACGCCCCCATCGCCACCCACCAGGAAGCCGGAGATCACCACCCGCAACGGCTTCGAGGTCGACGGGCACGCGGAGCTCGGCCTTCCGCCGGTCTTCACGACCGTCCCCACCAAGCAGCGGGTCGTCTTCCTCACCATCGACGACGGCGCCGAGAAGGACCCGGCGTTCCTGCGGATGATGAGCGACCTGAAGGTGCCGTACACCGCCTTCCTCAGCGACTACCTGATCAAGGAGGACTACGGCTACTTCAAGCGGATGCAGCGAAGCGGCGTCGTCCTGAACAACCACACCCTCCACCACCCCTACCTCCCGGCCCTCTCGTACCACCGCCAGAAGTATGAGATCTGCGGCATGCAGGAGGTGATCGAGAGGCGCTACGGCAAGCGCCCGCTGCTCTTCCGCCCGCCCTTCGGCAACTACAACAGGAACACCCTGCGCGCCGCGAAGTCCTGCGGCATCGAGTACGTCCCCCTGTGGAACGAGGAGGTCTTCGTCGACCACTGGGACTACCGCGAGTGGGACCGGAAGATCCGCCCTGGCGACATCGTCCTCAGCCACTTCCGGGGCAGGGCCGACTGGAAGGGCACAATGCCCGACATGATCCGCCGATTCCTGAACAAAGTGACGGCCGAGGGGTACGCGGTGGCCCGGCTGGAGGACTACCTGTGAGGCCGGCGCCGGCACCGCTGCCGGCGCTCGTACGTGCTCTGGCAGCCGTCGTCCTGGCGCCCGTTCTGCTCGCCGGCTGCGCCCGGTCGGCCGTATCGGACGACCCCGGCGGTGGGACGGGCGAGAAGGCGGCACAACAGGCACGGTCGGCCAACGGCCTGACGCCCACAGCGCAGCCGTACCGCCGCTGGGGTCTCACCGCCCCGTTGCCCGCGCCCCCGTCCCCACCCGCCCGGCGGCAGGTCTCGCCCGGCGGTGATCGGCGGCCCGGGCACGATCCGCTGCCCGTCGTGGACCGCATCCGCACCCGCGACAGGGTTGTCTTCCTCACCTACGACGACGGCGCCGAGAAGGACCCCCGCTTCGTCGACATGGTCCGTGAACTACGGCTGCCCGTCAGCATGTTCCTCACCGACAGCGTGGTCGGTCCGGGCTACGGCCACTTCGCGCGCCTGCGGTCGGTGGGCGCGTCGATGCAGAACCACACCCTCGACCACGCCGCCCTGCGCGGTCTGCCGTACGCCGGCCAGCGCGCCGAGATCTGCGGTCAACAGAACAAACTCCGTGCCCGCTTCGGCATCCGGCCCCAGCTCTTCCGGCCGCCCTACGGCACGTACGACACCACCACGCTCCGTGCGGCAGCCGACTGCGGCGTGCGGGCGGTGGTGCTGTGGCGGGCGGCGATGGAGGGCGACGGCGAGCTGACGTACGCGGAGGGACCCCACCGCCTGCGCGCCGGCGACATCGTCTCCGTCCCTTCGGGCGAACCGACCGGCCTGAGCCTGAGGGAGCGAACGACGAGGCTGCTGCGGGAGGTCCAGGGAAGGGGGCTGACGGTGGGCCGTTTGGAGGACTACGTCTGACGGAACTTTTCGGTGCCGGTCCGTGCATCCCAGCCCGTCTGGGGTCGAAGCGGGGGTCGGGGGGCGGCAGCCCCAGGGGCGCTCACGGCAACCCCGATGACCAGGAACCCGGCTCGGCCGGCGCCGCGAATTAGCAGTCCGCTTGACCGAGTGCTAATCACGGTCATAGTCTCGGCTCTGGCACTCCCCACTGGAGAGTGCCAACTACGCGACGGGCAGGTCCGGCACCCGCGACGACGGATCGACCTGGTCGCCACCTCAGACAGTTAACCCCGTGAGATCTCCGAAGGGGGAGGTCGGATCGTGACGACCGCCAGCTCCAAGGTTGCCATCAAGCCGCTCGAGGACCGCATTGTGGTCCAGCCGCTGGACGCCGAGCAGACCACGGCCTCTGGCCTGGTCATCCCGGACACCGCCAAGGAGAAGCCCCAGGAGGGCGTCGTCCTGGCCGTGGGCCCGGGCCGCTTCGAGAACGGCGAGCGCCTGCCGCTCGACGTCAAGACCGGCGACATCGTGCTGTACAGCAAGTACGGCGGCACCGAGGTGAAGTACAACGGCGAGGAATACCTCGTCCTCTCGGCTCGCGACGTGCTCGCGATCATCGAGAAGTAGTCACCTCGAGCATTCAGTTGCTTTCAGCTGCGCCCCTGGCCCCCGCGACCAAGTAAGAAGCCGGGCGCCCGGGGCGCAGTGTCTTTTTGAACCCACTTTCCGAGAGGGCTCCCGCTGTCATGGCGAAGATCCTGAAGTTCGACGAGGACGCCCGTCGCGCCCTCGAGCGCGGCGTCAACAAGTTGGCCGACACGGTCAAGGTGACGATCGGCCCCAAGGGCCGCAACGTCGTCATCGACAAGAAGTTCGGCGCGCCCACCATCACCAACGACGGCGTCACCATCGCCCGTGAGGTCGAGGTCGAGGACCCGTACGAGAACCTCGGCGCCCAGCTGGTGAAGGAGGTGGCGACCAAGACCAACGACATCGCGGGTGACGGTACGACCACCGCCACCGTGCTCGCCCAGGCGCTGGTGCGCGAGGGCCTGAAGAACGTGGCCGCGGGCGCCTCCCCGGCCGCCCTGAAGAAGGGCATCGACGCCGCCGTAGCCGCGATCTCCGAGGACCTGCTCGCGACGGCCCGCCCGATCGACGAGAAGTCCGACATCGCCGCCGTGGCCGCGCTCTCCGCGCAGGACCAGCAGGTCGGCGAGCTCATCGCCGAGGCGATGGACAAGGTCGGCAAGGACGGTGTCATCACCGTCGAGGAGTCCAACACCTTCGGTCTGGAGCTGGACTTCACCGAGGGCATGGCCTTCGACAAGGGCTACCTGTCGCCGTACATGGTGTCCGACCAGGAGCGTATGGAGGCCGTCCTCGACGACCCGTACATCCTGATCAACCAGGGCAAGATCTCCTCCATCCAGGACCTGCTGCCGCTCCTTGAGAAGGTCATCCAGTCGGGTGCCTCCAAGCCGCTGCTGATCATCGCCGAGGACGTCGAGGGCGAGGCCCTGTCGACCCTGGTCGTCAACAAGATCCGCGGCACCTTCAACGCGGTCGCGGTCAAGGCCCCCGGCTTCGGTGACCGCCGCAAGGCGATGCTCCAGGACCTGGCGGTCCTCACCGGCGCCACGGTCATCTCCGAGGAGGTCGGCCTCAAGCTCGACCAGGCCGACCTGGACGTGCTGGGCTCCGCCCGCCGTGTCACGGTCACCAAGGACGACACAACCGTCGTCGACGGCGCCGGCAAGGCCGAGGACGTCACGGGCCGCGTCGCCCAGATCAAGGCCGAGATCGAGAACACCGACTCCGACTGGGACCGCGAGAAGCTCCAGGAGCGCCTCGCGAAGCTGGCCGGCGGCGTGTGCGTGATCAAGGTCGGCGCCGCCACCGAGGTGGAGCTGAAGGAGAAGAAGCACCGTCTGGAGGACGCCATCTCCGCGACCCGCGCCGCGGTCGAGGAGGGCATCGTCTCCGGTGGTGGCTCCGCGCTGGTCCACGCCGCCAAGGTGCTCGAGGGCGGCCTCGGCAAGACCGGCGACGAGGCCACCGGTGTCGCCGTCGTCCGCCGCGCGGTCGTCGAGCCGCTGCGCTGGATCGCCGAGAACGCCGGCCTGGAGGGCTACGTCATCACCTCCAAGGTCGCCGAGCTCGAGAAGGGCCAGGGCTTCAACGCCGCCACCGGCGAGTACGGCGACCTGGTCAAGGCCGGCGTCATCGACCCGGTCAAGGTCACCCGCTCGGCCCTGGAGAACGCCGCCTCCATCGCCTCCCTCCTCCTCACGACCGAGACCCTGGTCGTCGAGAAGAAGGAAGAGGAAGAGCCGGCGGCCGGCGGCCACAGCCACGGGCACGCGCACTGAGCTCAGCCGCTCCGCGTTCGTACAAAAGGCCCCGTTCCGTCACAGCGACGGAGCGGGGCCTTTCCCCTTCGCGGTCACTGACCGAGTACCCCAAGCTGCTCCAGCAGCCCCGCCCGGTCGTAGAGCCAGCGGCTTTCGCAGATCTTCCCGTCCCGCAACCGCTGCCAGGTCATGCCCTGCATGGTCACTTCCTGTCCGGTCGCCGGAATCCCCAGGAACTCACCTTTGTGCCGCGCGACCCATGTCCACCGGGTGCACACCTGGTCGTCCTGCGCCATCTGGTCGTCGATCCGGAAGGTGAAGTCGAAGGCGGCGTACCAGCCGGCGTACACCTCGCGCATCCCGTCGATGCCCTGGACGGGCTGCGGGTACGACGGATCGTGATCCGCGTAGTCGTCGGTGAGGTGCTCACCGATCCGCCCCGGCTCCGTCTTGCCCATGGCCTCGAAGAAGGACCGCGCGGCCAGGGTGTTCAGCTGCTCGTCCCGCACGACGTCGAGATCGGTGAACGTCGGCGTCTCGTCACAGAGCGCGACCATCTCCTCGAAGATCCGATTGGTCTCAGGAAGGTTGGAGTTCCGCATCGCCTCCTCGTACGACGGAAACTCCACGATCTCGATGAAGTGCGACGCGTCCGACCGGTCCTTGCCGATCACGTCGTGCGTCGCCGTCCGCTTCCCCTTGGTCTGCTCGACCCACCTGTCCATCAGCCGGTTCATCTCGTCGAAGCGGCTGGTCCTGCAGTCGATGAGCTGTACGAAGGTCATGACGTCATCGCCTCCCGGCCCCCCTGGGCGCGACCGAACAGCACTATTGTCCCCGCCGCAGGGGCGCTGTGCCTGTCGGCGTCGGCGAACCGGCCGAACCGGCCGGCAGGGCCTTTACTGCGGCCCGTACTTCCGTCCCGTCCTCGAGCTGATCCCCCCGAGCAACCCCCGAGGCACCAGCTTTGTCGCGCCCATCAGCACCTTGTACCGAGGGTCCGGAATGGACAGGGACTTCCCCCGCGCCAGGTCCTCCAGCGCCGCAGCCGCCACCTTGTCCGCATCCAGCCACATCCACCCCGGAATGTTGTCCGTCCCCATCCCTGCGCGCTGGTGGAACTCCGTCCGTACGAACCCCGGGCACAGCGCCATCAGCCGCACCCCACTCCCGGCCAGGTCCCGCGCCGCCCCCTGCGTGAACTGCACGACCCACGCCTTGGACGCGCCGTATGTCCCGCGCGGCACGAAGGCCGCCACCGACGCGACGTTGACGACACCCCCGCGCCCCCGCTCCCGCATCGCCGCCGACGCCGCCGAGGTCAGCCGCAGTACCGCCTCGCAGTGCACCTTGAGCATCATCAGCTCGTCGGCCATGGAGACGTCGAGATAGCGGCCCTTGTTTCCGAAGCCGGCGTTGTTGATCAGCAGGTCGACGGGGTTCCTGCGGTCGCCGAGGCGGGCGGCGACGGCCTCGATGCCGGTGTCCTCCGCCAGGTCGGCCGTCAGCACCTCCGCCTCGATGCCGTGCCGGTCGTGCAGCTCCGTCGCCTGCTCCCGCAGCCGCTTGGTGTCCCGGGCCACCAGGACGAGGTCATGCCCGTCAGCAGCGAGCCGCCGCGCGAACGCGGCGCCGATGCCCGCGGTCGATCCCGTAATCAATGCCGTTGTCATGGCGCAAGATTAGTGACCCGGACCGTGCGCCTCCGCTCCTTGCTCAGCCGTGCTGGTGCCCCGAGTGACCGAGTGTCCCGCCGCCACCCGACGGCGCCTGCGCCCGCTGCCCCTTCTCCACCACCACGAACTGACCCATCATCCCCTCGTCCTCGTGGTAGAGCAGATGGCAGTGGTACATGTACGGCGTGTCCGGATCCGCCGGCCCGGTGAAGCGCAGCGCCAGCTTCATGGTCGTCCCGTTCGGCAGGAAAACCGTGTCCTTCGGTCCGCGTAGCGCCGGCGGCGGTGCCTCACCGTTCACCTCCAGCACCCGGAACTGCACGTCGTGCACATGGAAGTTGTGCGGCATGCCGTTGCTGTTGCGGACCGTCCACACCTCCGTCGTCCCGCGCGTGACCGTCTCGTCGACGCGGCCCATGCCCATCGACCGCCCGTTGATACCGGACCGCTTCAGGTCGAAGTACCTGCCCCGCACCGCATCCGTGCCGTCGGGTGTCTCCAACTCGCCCAGCCCGGTGGGTATCTCGGGCGAGGGCCGGAGCTTCCTGGCCGCCCGCAGCTCCAGGACGTCGAAGGAGTCGTCGCCCCCACCGAACCTGCGCTGCCAGCTGTCCCCGTAGTTGTCCTGCGGAAAGCTGCGCAGCATCACGCGCTCACCCGCCCGCATCCGTACGACGATCTCGGCTCGCTCGCCCGGCGACAGCTGGACACGCTCCATGGACTCGGGCCGCTCCAGCAGACCTCCGTCCGTCGCTATGAGCGACAAGGCGCGGCCGTCCGGGAATCCGAAGGCGTAGGTGCGTGCCGTCGAGGCGTTGAGCAGCCGCAGCCGTATGAGCTCGTCGCGGACCTCCCGGTAGGGACGCAGTGTGCCGTTGACCATCGTCCGGTCGCCGAGGAAGCCCACGTTCTGCATGATCTTGCGGCCGCCGTCGAGCTTTGCGCCGTCGAAGCGCACGTCCTGCACGATGACGGGCAGGTCGTCGACGCCGTACCGCTTCGGCAGGGAGAGCTTCGTGGACCGCTGGTCGTCGAGGATGAACATGCCGGCCAGGCCCTTGCGCACATGCTGTTCGGTCGAGCCGTGCGGGTGCGGGTGGTACCAGAGCGTCGCGGCGGGCTGGTCCACGGTCCAGTGGGGAGTCCAGGTACCGCCGGGGTGGATCATCTGATGCGGGCCGCCGTCCATCCGTGCGGGCAGGTGCATGCCGTGCCAGTGCACGCCGGACGCCTCGTCGAGCCCGTTCGTGATGCGTACACGGACCCTCTCACCGCGGGCCGCGCGCAGCGTCGGGCCGAGGTAGGAGCCGTTGAAGCCCCAGGTCGGGGTCTTCCGGCCAGCCTCGAACTCCGTCTCGCCCGCGCGCATGCGCAGGTCGAAGACGCGGGTGCCGTCCTTGTCGACGGACGACTCGGCCAGGGGCGGTATCGCCAGCGCGTTGTCGAACGACGCCTTGCCGACCGTGCTGACGTCGGCGCCGGTCCACAGCCAGGCGAACAGGCCGCCGACCGCCAGCACGAGGACCGTGACGACGGAGCCGAGAACGATGAGGACGCGCTTGAAGCGAGACATGCTTCGAGCGTCCTCGATCACCGCTCGCCGAACATCCGGGTCGTCCCCCGGAGGACCCCGAGTCAACCCCCGGCGCTTGTCCGGGGTTTCCCCCTAGGAGCCGTGCGGCGCCTGCCCGACCGACACCCCGGCCCTGAGTGACGTCCCGTCAGACCCCGTACTTCGCCACGTACTTCCGCGCCGCCTCCAGCGACTCCGGATGCAGCGCCTCACCCGCCGCCAGCAGCCGCGGCAGCAACTTCCGCTCCGTCGTGACCGCCCGGAACTGCAGCGCCACCGTCACGTCGTGACCGGGGCGATGGACGATCTCCATCGCATCGCCCGCCCGGATCTCGCCCGGCTCGATCACCCGCAGATACGCGCCCGGCGCACCCTTCGCCGTGAACCGCTTGACCCACTGCTTCTCACCCAGATGGCCCTGGAAGGTGAGACAGGGAATCCGGCCGCACGTCACCTCCAGCACCACCTCGGACCCGATCCGCCAGCGCTCGCCGATGAGCGCGCCGGACACGTCCAGGCCAAGCGTCGTGAGGTTCTCGCCGAACCCGCCGTTCGTCAGCGACCGCCCCAGCTCGCGCTCCCAGTCGTCGAGGTCCTCGCGCGCCACCGCGTACACGGCCTGGTCGTCGCCGCCGTGGTGCTCCTTCTTGCACACCGCGTCTCCGGCCAGCCCACTCCCCCCGATGCCCTTGGGCCCCGGTGCCGCCACCCGTACCGGGCCCGTCACCGGCCGCTTGTCGATGCCCGTCACGTCTTCGGGATCATCCGCGTACGGCACGGCCTTCGGACGGCCCAGGTTCACAGACAGAAGCTTCATGGCGGCACGGTAGGTGACCGTCAGCCAAAGCGTCCATGCACTATTCGGCGCTTTATCCAAGGCTCGCTTATGCTCGACGGGTGATCGAGGCTCGTCATCTCCGCGTGCTGCGCGCCGTCGCCGCCACCGGCTCCTTCTCCGCGGCGGGGCGCGATCTGGGCTGCACCCAGCCCGCCGTCAGCCAGCAGATGAAGGCCCTGGAGGCATCCGTCGGCACGCCCCTGCTGATCCGCAGCGGGCGCGAGATGCGGTTGACCCAGGCCGGTGAGGCGCTGGTGCGGCACGCCGCCGGGATTCTGGCGGGACTCACCGCCGCCGAGGAGGAGGTCGCCGCCATCGCCGGGCTGCGGGCCGGGCGCGTCCGCCTCGTCTCCTTCCCCAGCGGCAGCTCCACCCTCGTCCCCACTGCCCTCGCCGCCCTGCGCGCCGCACACCCCGGCACCCGCGTCTCCCTGGAGGAGGCCGAGCCGCCGAAGTCCGTCGAGTTGCTGCGCGAGGGCGACTGCGACGTAGCCCTCGCCTTTCGGTACGAGGGTGCCGCGGGCTGCCCGGAAGGGGAGTGGGACGACCTCGTCGTACGCCCCCTGCTGACGGACCGTCTCGTCGGCCTCGTACCCGCACGGCACCGGCTCGCGCGCGCGGAGTCCGTCGCCATCGGGGACCTCGCGGCCGAGCCGTGGATCGCCGGATGCCCGCGCTGTCGAGGGCAGTTGGTCGAGGTGTGCGAGAGCGCGGGCTTTACGCCCCGTATCGACTTCGCCACCGACGACTATCCGGCGGTCGTCGGCCTTGTGGGCGCCGGCCTCGGTGTGGCCGTCCTGCCCCAGCTCGCCGTCGAGTCCGTACGGCCGCGAGGCGCGCGCACGGTGGTGTTGGAGCCGGCGGTGCGGCGGGAGATCGTCGCCCTCACCCTGCCCGACCTCGCGCAGGTGCCGGCGGTGGCGGCGACGCTCGAGCAACTGACGAGGGCTGCTGCCCGCTAGCGAAAAACAAGGGCACGCGTGCGCGTGCCCTGTATGGAGAAACGTTCCTTCAGTTGCGGGGGCCGACCTCTCCGCTGGTCGTCGAGGCCGAGACCAGCCGGTTGCGCGCCCGCCCCATCAGCTCCTCACGCTCGTCCTCGGTCAAGCCGCCCCACACGCCGTACGGTTCGCGTACGGCCAGCGCATGCGCCGCGCACTGCGCGCGCACCGGGCACCTCATGCAGACCTCCTTGGCCGAGTTCTCACGAGCGCTCCGGGCCGCACCGCGCTCACCCTCCGGATGAAAGAAGAGCGAGCTGTCCACCCCGCGACAGGCAGCCAACAGCTGCCAGTCCCACAGGTCCGCGTTCGGTCCGGGAAGGCGGGAGAAATCTGCCATTGCGTGACCCCTTGTAGCCGTTCTGGGCGGATACGGTGTCCACGACCGTACATCTACGATCTAAGGAGATGAAAATATGACTCATTGCGAATCTAGCCTCAGACGCCAACAAATGGGAAGAAAAAGGGCTGAATGGGGCATGGGTTGTGATGAAACATTGAGGGTCCGTCGTGCATGTCTGCCCCGTGTCCGTCCCCTCACGTAGAGTGCCGAAGATGGCACACGGCCCCGTAACTCTTTCGAGTGACCGTCGTTGAGAGGGCGGAGGCGGTTGAAGGAACAAGCGCTCGGGCAGGCGTCCGAGACGGTCGACCGCACAGGTGACGATTTCGTACCAGCCTGGAGGCTCAAGGTGACGTGCATCAGCTGCGGAGGGCGGCCATGACATCCGTCCTCGTCTGCGACGACTCCCCGCTTGCCCGAGAGGCGCTTCGCCGTGCGGTCGCGACCGTGCCCGGCGTCGAGCGCGTAACGACGGCGGCCAACGGCGAGGAAGTCCTCCGCCGCTGGGGCGCCGACCGCTCGGACCTGATTCTGATGGACGTACGCATGCCCGGTCTGGGCGGCGTCGAGACCGTGCGGCGGCTGCTGTCCGCCGACCCCGGTGCGCGCATCATCATGCTCACCGTCGCCGAGGACCTGGACGGAGTGGCCCTCGCGGTCGCCGCCGGTGCCCGCGGCTATCTGCACAAGGACGCCTCGCGCGCGGAGTTGCGCGCCACCGTCACGCAGGCCCTCGCCGACCCCACCTGGCGGCTCGCCCCGCGCCGGCTGCGCTCCGCCGAGATGGGCGCCGCGCCGACGCTCACCGCGCGTGAGATCCAGGTGCTGGAGGGCATGAGCCACGGCCGCTCCAATGCCGAGATCGGCCGCGAGCTGTTCCTCTCCGAGGACACCGTCAAGACGCACGCCCGACGCCTGTTCAAGAAGCTCGGCGCCTCGGACCGGGCGCACGCGGTGGCGCTCGGCTTCCGGTGGGGCCTGGTCCGGTAGGTGGGCCTGAGAGCCTGTCCGCAGGCCCCCGCCTGCGCCGCGGCGTCCGGTACGCACTCTCCCGGTCTCGGCTTCGGTCGAGCGGGGGGACCCCCGCGCGGCGTTGCACAACCGCCCACGTGGCTCCGCCACGAGGGCGCTCCGGCTCCTTGCGATGGCACGCTCCCCCACCCTCGAACCGCGCTTCGCACGGCTCGGGCGGGAGGTGCCCCCACGACGCCGCGGCGCCGGTCCTGCGGGCGGACGACGGGGGCCTGCGGACAGGCTCCCAGCGGGGGTACGGGGATCCCCGCCCGCCGCGTGGTGGGCGGGGCGGCTTTTCGCAGTGCGGGTCGGCGCGTTTACCGCAAGGTGAGCGGTGGTGGCAAAGCGGCCTGCCGGGTGCCCGCTGCTCGTTTCGGCGCGGATGCCGCATCCTTGAGATGTGGAGTCTCTCGGGGACGAGTCGATCGAGCGGAAGGGGAGGGCGCAGGGGATGAGTGCCGGCGCACCTGCTCATAACGCTTCGGTGCACAACATCGGGCGCGATGCCACGGACCAGAACGCCGCAAGGCACCATGGACCGATGCGCGAGGACGAGGCGGCTCATGCCCAGGGGGCGATCGGTGCACTCGTCCACCGCGCCGTGGACGGGGACGAGCAGGCCACGCACGATCTGCTCGCGCACGTCCACCCCTTGGCCCTGCGCTACTGCCGCACCAGGCTGTCCCGCCTTCCGGGCGACGCCCGTCACTTCGTCGAGGACCTCGCGCAGGAGGTCTGCGTCGCGGTCCTTCTCGCGTTGCCGCGCTACAAGGACACCGGCCGCCCCTTCGAGGCGTTCGTCTTCGCCATCGCCGCGCACAAGGTGGCCGACCTGCAGCGGGCGGCGATGCGCCACCCCGGCTCGACGGCCGTGCCGTCCGACGAGATGCCGGAACGCCCGGACGACTCCCTGGGCCCGGAGGAGCGGGCGCTGCTGAGCAGCGACGCCGAATGGGCCAAGAAACTGCTGGCCAACCTGCCCGAGAACCAGCGGGAGCTGTTGCTGCTGAGGATCGCGGTGGGGTTGACCGCGGAAGAGACGGGTCAGATGTTGGGAATGTCACCCGGCGCAGTGCGGGTGGCCCAGCACAGGGCGCTGAGCAGGTTGCGCGCGCTGGCCGAGCAGTAGCGCTCCCCTGAGTGCGCCCCAAATGAACAGGCTTCACCGCGGTTCCGTACGAACATACGAAGCCTGAAGCCGCCCAGAACCGTGGAATGAGTCAGCCATGCTTCCCGTTAGCATGGACATCCGCACCGATCAAGGCCATTTGGGGAAGGTGTCATGACTGCCAACGTCGACGGAGTGCCCGGAAAATTCGCGACACTCGGGCTGACCTACGACGACGTGCTGCTGCTGCCGGGCGCATCCGAGGTGCTCCCCAACGCGGTCGACACCTCGTCCCGCATCTCCCGCAATGTTCGGGTGAACATCCCGCTGCTCTCGGCGGCCATGGACAAGGTGACCGAGTCCCGCATGGCCATCGCGATGGCCCGCCTCGGCGGCGTCGGCGTGCTCCACCGCAACCTCTCCGTCGAGGACCAGGTCAACCAGGTCGACCTGGTGAAGCGGTCCGAGTCCGGCATGGTCACCGACCCGATCACGGTGAACCCGGAGGCGACCCTCGCCGAGGCCGACGCCCTGTGCGGCAAGTTCCGCATCAGCGGCGTCCCGGTCACCGACCCGGCCGGCAAGCTGCTCGGCATCGTCACCAACCGTGACATGGCCTTCGAGTCGGACCGCAGCCGTCAGGTGCGCGAGGTCATGACACCGATGCCGCTGGTCACCGGCCAGGTCGGCATCTCCGGCAGCGACGCGATGGAGCTGCTGCGCCGCCACAAGATCGAGAAGCTTCCGCTGGTCGACGAGGCGGGCATCCTCAAGGGCCTCATCACGGTCAAGGACTTCGTCAAGGCGGAGAAGTACCCCAACGCCGCCAAGGACGCCGAGGGCCGCCTCCTTGTCGGTGCCGCCGTCGGCGCCAGCCCCGAGGCCCTGGAGCGCGCCCAGGCGCTCGCCGAGGCCGGGGTGGACTTCCTGGTCGTCGACACCTCGCACGGCCACAACAGCAACGCCCTCAGCTGGATGTCGAAGATCAAGTCGAGTGTCGGCGTCGACGTGATCGGCGGCAACGTCGCCACGCGTGACGGCGCCCAGGCCCTGATCGACGCCGGTGTCGACGGCATCAAGGTCGGTGTCGGACCGGGCTCCATCTGCACCACCCGCGTGGTCGCCGGCATCGGCGTCCCACAGGTCACGGCCATCTACGAGGCCTCCCTCGCCGCCCGCCCCGCCGGCATCCCGCTGATCGGCGACGGCGGCCTGCAGTATTCCGGCGACATCGGCAAGGCGCTCGCCGCCGGCGCCGACACCGTGATGCTGGGCTCGCTGCTCGCGGGCTGTGAGGAGTCCCCGGGCGAGCTGTTGTTCATCAACGGCAAGCAGTTCAAGTCGTACCGCGGCATGGGCTCGCTGGGCGCCATGCAGTCCCGCGGCCAGGGCCGGTCGTACTCGAAGGACCGCTACTTCCAGGCCGAGGTCGCCTCCGACGACAAGCTCGTGCCCGAGGGCATCGAGGGCCAGGTGCCCTACCGCGGCCCGCTGGCCAACGTGCTGCACCAGCTCGTCGGCGGTCTGCGCCAGACCATGGGCTACGTGGGCGCGGCGACCATCGGCGAGATGGAGAGCAAGGGCCGCTTCGTGCGGATCACCTCCGCCGGTCTCAAGGAGAGCCACCCGCACGACATCCAGATGACCGTCGAGGCGCCGAACTACAGCCGCAAGTGACGGCCACGCACGCGTGAGGCTCGGTCGAGGGCGGTCCCGGAACATCCGGGGCCGCCCTTGTCGTACCCGTCGGCGATACTGGAAGACGCTGAAACGCATCAGGGAAAGGCCACAGACGTGACTGAGATCGAGATCGGGCGCGGCAAGCGCGGCCGCAGGGCGTACGCCTTCGACGACATCGCCGTCGTCCCGAGCCGCCGTACGCGAGACCCGAAGGAGGTCTCGATCGCCTGGCAGATCGACGCCTACCGCTTCGAGCTGCCCTTCCTGGCCGCCCCCATGGACTCGGTCGTCTCCCCGGCCACCGCGATCCGCATCGGCGAGCTCGGCGGCCTCGGCGTACTGAACCTCGAAGGGCTGTGGACGCGGTACGAGGACCCGCAGCCGCTGCTCGACGAGATCGCCGGGCTGCCGACGGAGGCCGCCACGCGCCGCCTGCAGGAGATCTACGCCGCCCCCATCAAGGAGGAGCTGATCGGGCAGCGCATCAAGGAGGTGCGCGACTCGGGCGTGGTCACGGCCGCCGCGCTCTCCCCGCAGCGCACCGCCCAGTTCTCCAAGGCGGTCGTCGACGCGGGCGTGGACATCTTCGTCATCCGCGGTACGACGGTCTCGGCGGAGCACGTCTCCGGTGCGCACGAGCCGCTGAACCTGAAGCAGTTCATCTACGAGCTCGACGTCCCGGTGATCGTCGGCGGCTGTGCCACCTACACCGCGGCGCTGCACCTGATGCGCACCGGTGCGGCGGGTGTCCTGGTCGGCTTCGGCGGCGGCGCCGCGCACACCACGCGCAACGTCCTGGGCATCCGGGTGCCGATGGCGACGGCGGTCGCGGACGTGGCGGCGGCCCGCCGTGACTACATGGACGAGTCCGGCGGCCGGTACGTGCACGTGATCGCGGACGGCGGCGTCGGCTGGTCCGGCGACCTGCCCAAGGCGATCGCCTGTGGCGCCGACGCGGTCATGATGGGCTCTCCGCTCGCGCGCGCGACCGACGCGCCGGGCAAGGGCCACCACTGGGGCATGGAGGCCGTCAACGAGGAGCTGCCGCGTGGCAAGAAGGTCCACCTCGGCACGGTCGGCACCATCGAGGAGGTCCTGACGGGCCCGTCCCACACCCCGGACGGCTCGATGAACTTCTTCGGCGCCCTGCGCCGCGCCATGGCCACGACCGGCTACAGCGAGCTCAAGGAGTTCCAGCGCGTCGAGGTGACGGTGGCGGACTCGCAGCACCAGCGCTGACGCCGCGCCCGGCTCGAACGCAAGGGGGCCCGGACCACCGAGAGGTGTTCCGGGCCCCTTCGCATGGGTGCGGGACGGCTCAGGCCGCGGCCTTCTTCGCGCCGGAGAACGCGGCGAACGCGCCGATGCCGAGGAAGACGAAGGTCAGAGCGTCCGCATCCTCGCTCCAGAGCTTGGTCACCACGTCGAAGTGGTCGGTGAGGACCGTGGTCACGGAGACGCCGAGCTCGTCGGCGCCGATCGCCGCGATGCCGATGAGCTGGCCGAGGTAGACGGCGCCCAGGGAGAGGATCGCGCTCAGAACGGGCAGCGCCGGGTTGGCGCCGCCGATCTTGCCGGCGGCGAACCCGATGACGAAACCGACGCCGACCGCGGCGTAGCCGATCTCGTACTCGGTGGCGCCGACGATGCCGCCGTAGATGCCGGCGGTGACCAGGGCCGCCACGACAGCGGCGACGATGCCGAGGGCGATGTTGTTGCGAGCGGGCGCGGGCGCGGGCGGGGCCGGGGGTACGGCGTCCGGCTGCTGGGCGAACGGGTTGCCGTCGGTGGGCTGCGGCGGCACTGACTGGGTCATGACAGGAATCCCCCCACGGGACTGGTCCACAGGACCTTGAATGAGCGGTGTGACTGCGCACGACTGTGCGACGAGACGCCGAAGAGTAACAGGCCGACCGCCCCGCTTCGCCAGTGATTTGGCAGGGCAATCGGTGGCTGTTCGTGGTCAGAGCCGGTGCGCCGCCCCCATCGGCGTCGCGCCCCGCGTGTCCAGCAGAAGCTGGGCCTTCACCGACAGGCCCTGGAGGTCGTAGGTGCGGTGCTGCTGGAGCAGGATCGTCAGGTCGGCGTCGGCGGCGGCATCGTAGAGGGAGTCCGCGCGCGGCACCGGGCGGTCCAGGACGTTCCAGGATGCGATGTGCGGGTCGTGGTAGCTGACGGCTCCGCCCAGTTGCATCAGGCGGATCGCGACCTCCTGGGCGGGCGTGGACTGCTGGTCGGCGAGGTCGGGCTTGTAGGTGACGCCGAGGAGGAGGATGCGGGCGCCGCGCGCGGACTTGCCGTGCTCGTTGAGGAGCGTGGCGGCGCGCTGGACGACGTAACGAGGCATCTGGCTGTTGACCTGCTGGGCCAGTTCGACCATCCGCAGGGTGCGGCCCGCGGGGGCGGTCAGCTCCTGCGGGACGGCGTGTCCGCCGACGCCGGGGCCTGGGCGGAAGGCCTGGAAGCCGAACGGCTTGGTCTCCGCGCAGCGGATGACGTCCCACAGGTCGACGCCCAAATCGTGGCAGAGGACGGCCATTTCGTTGACGAGGGCGATGTTGACGTGCCGGAAGTTGGTCTCCAGCACCTGTACGGTCTCCGCTTCGCGCGGTCCACGCGCGCGTACCACCTTGTCGGTGAGACGGCCGTAGAAGGCCGCGGCCGACTCGGTGCAGGCGGGGGTGAGGCCGCCGATCACCTTGGGGGTGTTGGCGGGAGTGAAGTTGCGGTTGCCGGGGTCGACGCGGGTGGGGGAGTAGGCCAGGTGGAAGTCACGGCCGGCGCGCAGCCCCGAGCCCTCTTCCAGGAGTGGGCGCAGGACGTTCTCGGTGGTGCCCGGGGGGACGGGCGACTCGAGGATGACGGTGGTGTGCGGGCGCAGTCGCTCGGCCAGGGTGCGGGCGGCCGCCTCCACCTGGCTCAGGTCGAGCCCGCCGTCCGCGCCGCGCGGGGTCGGCGCGCAGATGACGGCGGTGCGCACGCGGCCGAGCTCGGCGGGGCTGGTGGCGTGCCGAAAGCCCCCCGCCAGCATCCGGCGCAGCTCGGCTGGGCTGAGCGAGCCGGCCTCCGGCCCGGTCCGGTAACCGAGCGTGGGGATGCCGGCGGCGACGGCGGCCTGGGCCAGGGGCAGGCCGTACAAGCCGAGTCCGATGACGGCGAGATCTGCGGGCATGGCGTGGGCCGTCCTTCCCAATAACCGAAGCGGGGTGGGTGCGCAAGCCCTGTGGACAGGACGAGGGAGCGCAATGTCAGACTAGGAGTAAATATGACCGATTTGCGGGATTGGGCGTTGGCGTTTCCGTGAGTGTTGTCCACAGGCTGGGAGCGAGTGGTGGCTGAAGTCGGGCAACCCGGTCAGAATTTGGGCATGGGGGGTACGAAGCGGGCTTCGCCCGACGGGTGCGGCCTACGCGACCGATGAGCGGGAGGCAGCGGTGAGGACAGCGACACTGGGGCCGGCGGAGCGCGCCGAGTCACTGGCATCAATGGCCGAGCGCGAGCTGGACCTACTGGTCGTGGGCGGCGGCGTCGTGGGCGCGGGCACCGCCCTGGACGCAGCCACTCGCGGACTGTCCACCGGCCTGGTCGAGGCACGTGACTGGGCGTCGGGCACATCGAGCAGGTCCAGCAAGCTGATCCACGGCGGCCTGCGCTATCTGGAGATGCTCGACTTCGTGCTCGTACGGGAGGCCTTGAAGGAGCGCGGCCTGCTGCTGGAGCGGCTCGCCCCGCATCTGGTGAAGCCGGTGCCGTTCCTGTACCCACTCCAGCACAAGGGGTGGGAGCGCCTGTACGCCGGCTCGGGCGTCGCGCTCTACGACGCCATGTCGATGGCCCGGGGGCACGGGCGGGGCCTGCCTCTGCACCGCCACCTGAGCCGCCGTCACGCCCTGCGCGTCGCCCCCGCCCTGAAGAAGGAGGCTCTGGTCGGGGCCCTGCAGTACTACGACGCCCAGATGGACGATGCCCGCTATGTGGCCACCCTCGTGCGCACGGCGGCGGCCTACGGCGCGAAAGTCGCCAACCGCGCGCGCGTGAGCGGGTTTCTGCGTGAGGGCGAACGCGTCGTCGGGGCCCGGGTGCAGGACGTCGAGGCGGGCGGGGAGTACGAGATCCACGCCAAGCAGATCGTCAACGCGACCGGTGTGTGGACCGACGACACCCAGTCGATGGTGGGGGAGCGCGGGCAGTTCCACGTTCGCGCCTCCAAGGGCATCCACCTGGTCGTACCCAAGGACCGCATCCACTCCTCGACCGGGCTGATCCTGCGCACCGAGAAGTCCGTGCTGTTCGTCATCCCCTGGGGCCGGCACTGGATCGTCGGCACGACCGACACCGACTGGGACCTCGACAAGGCCCACCCGGCCGCGTCCAGCGCGGACATCGACTACCTGCTGGAACACGTGAACTCCGTGCTCGCGGTGCCGTTGACGCGCGACGACGTGGAGGGCGTGTACGCGGGCCTGCGGCCCCTGCTCGCCGGCGAGTCGGACGCCACGAGCAAGCTGTCGCGCGAGCACACCGTGGCGCACCCCGTGCCCGGGCTCGTCGTCGTGGCCGGCGGCAAGTACACGACGTACCGGGTGATGGCCAAGGACGCGGTGGACGCCGCCGTGCACGGTCTCGACATGCGGGTCGCCGAGTGCGTGACGGAGGACATTCCGCTGGTGGGCGCCGAGGGCTACCGGGCGCTGTGGAACGCGCGGGCGCGGATCGCGGCGCGGACAGGGCTTCATGTGGTGCGGGTGGAGCACCTGTTGAACCGGTTCGGATCGCTGGCGGAGGAAGTGCTCGAACTCATCGCCGGAAATCCCTCACTGGGCGAACCCCTGCAGTCCGCCGACGACTATCTGCGCGCCGAGATCGTCTACGCCGCCTCGCACGAGGGGGCGCGGCACCTGGACGACGTGCTGACGCGGCGGACCCGCATCTCGATCGAGACGTTCGACCGCGGGACCCGGTGCGCGCGCGAGGCCGCCGAGCTGATGGCGCCGGTGCTGGGCTGGGACGAGGACCACATCGAGCGCGAGATCGAGCACTACCGGAAGCGGGTGGAGGCCGAGCGGGAATCGCAGCGGCAGCCGGACGACCTGACGGCGGACGCGGCGCGGTTGGGGGCGCCGGACATCGTGCCGCTGTAGCACACCGCTCGTAGTGCACTGCTCGTAGTGCACTGCTCGTGGAGCGCCGCTGCAGTACTGCGCCGGACGACCGGTGGCACCGGTGGCGGTCGCCGACCGCGCCGAGGCGGGCAGAACGTCACCCGAACGGGTGGCGGGAGCTGGGATCTCTGCTCGAACCTCGTCCATTCTACCGGGTGCGAGGGCAGAACTCGGCAGCGAGCAGCCGGGGTTCGAGGCCGGGATCTGCGATCGCCGTCGTGTTCACCCGGAATGTGAGGACGCGACGACCGCCGACGGTGGCTGCGGAGCGCACGTAGCTGCCGGCAATGCGCCCGTTGTGCCCCCATACGACGGTGCCGCACGGCAGTTTCACGGGAAAGAGCCCCATGCCGTACGAGCCACGCGCGGCACGGGTGTCGAGCATCTCGCGCAGCCAGTGCGGGGGCAGCAGCCGGCCGCCGAGCAGTGCGGCGTAGAAGCGGTCGACGTCGGCGAGCGTGGTCACCAGCTCGCCGGCGGCGCCGGCCACCCGCGGGTCGAGTGTGGTGACGTCGGTCCCGTCGGTGGCGTAGGCGCGGCCGTGCGGGGAGGGAAGAGAGGTGCGGGATCCAGGGAAGGAGGTGCCGGTCAGGCCCAGCGGAGCGACGATGCGGCGCTCGGTCTCGGCGGCGTAGGAGCGGCCGGTGACCTGCTCGATGACCAGGCCGAGCAGGACGTAGTTGGTGTTCGAGTAGGAGAAGCTGCCGCGGTCGGCAGGGGGGTGGGTGAGTGCGATGTGTACGGCCTGAAGCGGCGTGACGGGGACGGTGCCCCCGGTCTCGACGGTGAAGTCGTGCAGCCCGCTGGTGTGGGTCAGCAGGGAACGAAGGGTCAGCGCGCGCCCGTCGTTGCCCGCCCCGCGTACCAGTCCCGGCAGATGCTGCTCCACCGTGTCGGACAGGGACAGCCGTCGTTCGGCGGCCAGTTGCAGTACGACCGTCGCGATGAAGGTCTTGGTCATGCTGCCGGCGCGGAAGTGGTCGGCGGGGGCGATGCCCTGGCCGGACTGGGCGTAGTGGGTGCCGGTCTCCTCGCGGGCCAGCAGGGCCGCGGCGGGGGCCTTGCCCTTGGTGACGAGCAGCGGGAGGAGGGCGCCCGTCGCCCACACCGGGGGCGCCGACGAGGCGATGGGGGCCAGACCGAGGAGTGCCACGGTGACCAGGCCGACGAGGGACAGGGACACGGGAAAGCCCAGCAGCGTCCGAAACTGCGGCATCGTCGGTCGCGCCATGCGGGTCCCTCCCTTTGTAGCGGCTCATCATGCCGGTAGGCGGAATGTTCGATTCAGTTGGGGCAGGGGGCCTCGCGGCCAGGAGGTCCGGGCCGTGCGGAGGCGTGGTGGTGTGACGGGCACCCTGGGCGTGGGGCACTTGTCGGGTGAGGGACAATGGAGCCTCTGTCAGGGCGGGTTGTATGAGGGGACGCATGTCGGAGGCGGAGCGGGCGGGGACATCTCGTCAGGACACTCGTCAGGACAACCACGAGCGTCTCCTCGCGGGGCGGTACCGGCTGGGCGATGTGCTCGGCCGGGGCGGCATGGGCACGGTGTGGCGGGCCGAGGACGAGACCCTGGGACGGACGGTCGCCGTCAAGGAGCTGCGGTTCCCGTCGAACATCGACGAGGAGGAGAAAAGACGGCTGATCACGCGCACGTTGCGTGAGGCCAAGGCGATCGCGCGGATCCGCAACAACAGTGCGGTGACGGTGTTCGACGTGGTCGAAGAGGACGACCGGCCGTGGATCGTGATGGAGCTCGTCGAGGGCAAGTCGCTCGCCGAGGTCATTCGCGAGGACGGCCTGCTCGAGCCGAAGCGTGCGGCCGAGGTCGGCCTGGCGATCCTCGACGTGCTGCGGTCCGCGCACCGCGAGGGCATCCTGCACCGCGACGTGAAGCCGTCGAACGTCCTGCTGGAGTCCGACACCGACCGGGTCGTGCTCACCGACTTCGGCATCGCCCAGGTCGAGGGCGACCCGTCCATCACCTCGACCGGCATGCTCGTCGGCGCGCCCTCCTACATCTCCCCGGAACGGGCCCGTGGCCACAAGCCGGGCCCGGCGGCCGACCTGTGGTCGCTGGGCGGGCTGTTGTACGCGTCGGTCGAGGGCGTGCCGCCGTACGACAAGGGCTCCGCGATCGCGACTCTGACGGCGGTGATGACCGAGCCGTTGGAGGAGCCGAAGAACGCGGGACCGCTGAAGGACGTCATCTACGGCCTGCTCACCAAGGACCCCGCCAAGCGGCTCGACGACGCCGGTGCGCGGGCGATGCTCAACGCCGTCATCCACGCGCCCGAGCCCAAGGGCGAGCCGGAGCTGGATGCCGATGCGACGAAGGTCGTGCCGTTGCCTCCGCAGCCCGACGGGTCTGGGGGCAAGGGCCGTTCGGGTGCCGGGTCCGGAGCCGGGTTCGGGGGCAAGCGGGCCGAGGAGGCCGGGGAGCGGTTGCGTGGGGCGCTGCGTTCCGTGCGGAAGGCCGCGGTGAGTGCGGGGGCGGCAGGGTCGGCGGCTGCGGCTCGTACCAAGTCCGGGAGCGAGACGGCTGTCTCGGGGTCCGGCGGTGGCGCGGCCGGTGGTTCGTCCACGGCAGTGGGCGGGGCCGGGGTGTCGTCGGCGGCGGGGAGTTCGGGTCGGACTTCCGGTGCCGAGGACGCGGCGGCTGCCGGTTCCGCTGCCGGGGCCGGCACCAGCGCCGGTGCCGAGGCCGGTGGCAAGGCTGGTTCCGGTGCCGGAGAGCAGGATGCTCGGACGGCGAGCGGGAACGGGCAGAGTGGCGGCCGGAGTTCGGGGTGGCCCGTGGTGCCGCCGCCGGATCTGCCGTCGCGGCCCGTGCCGAGGGCGCCGCTGACCGATGTGGTGCCGAAGCGGACGCTGGTGATCATCGCGGTGGTCGTGGCGCTGGCTGTGATCGGAGTGGTGCTGGCCTTCGTGTTCGACGGAGACGGCGACGGGTCCAAGTCGTCCGCGAGCGGTGGCAAGCCCAAAGCCTCGGCCAGCGCGAGTGCCGATACCAAGCAGGACGAGAAGGGCGGCGCTCGTACGGACGGTGAGGCGACCGCATCCGCGGACTCCGGTGCGGGGTCGGGATCCGGCAAGGAGACCGGGAGTACGCCGAGTGCCGGGGCGAGCGCGACCGGCGGGAGCGGCGCCGAGGCGGGATCCGGGGGCGACAGCGGGGCCGCGTCGACCCACAAGGGGAACCAGGGGTACTCGATCGGGCTGCCCAAGGGATGGAAGTTCCAGACCTCGGGGTCGGCGGGGGACCGGTTCACCGGGCCCGACGGGCAGAAGTTGCTCGTCGCCTGGACGTCCACGCCGAAGGGCGACCCGGTGACGGACTGGGAGAACCAGGAGCAGTACATGACGCGCTCCCAGTACAAGAGGATCCGGATAGAGGCGGTGGAGTACCGCAGCTGGAACACGGCCGACTGGGAGTTCACCTATTCCGAGGGCGGTACCAAGTACCGGACGATCGACCGTGGGTTCGTGGTGAACGACCATCTCGGATATGCGCTGATGTACACCGCGAAAGCTGATGACTGGGGCAGCGACGTACGCAAGGACACATGGCGGACGCTGACGGACACGTTCAAGCCGAAGTCGTGAAGTGAGCGGCTGTCGGTTTGGGGCCGTGACAGCCGGGGCTGAGCGGTGAGATACGACAACCCCACTTTGCGGGTTGCCTCCGGCACGTATCGTGAATGCTTGCGGACCGAACGCATCCAGTCGTGCGTCCGGAACGGGACGCAAGGCGAACGGAATTGACCAACCGGGCGGCCGGGGGAGGCAACGTGGACGACTACGCGGGTCGGGTACTCGCCGACCGCTACCGCCTGCCGCTGCCGCCCTCCGACGAGTACGAGCTCACCGAGAGCCGGGCCTTCGACACCTACAGCGGGCAGGAAGTCCTCGTCCGGCAGGTGCCGTTGCCGGAGGTCGTCGAGGCGGAGGTGCTCGACGCCGAGGGCCTGCCCGACGGGTTCACCGCCCGGGACACGCGGGAGCGTGGGGCGCGACGGCCCTCGACGCGGTCGAGTACGCGCCGGCCCAGCGACCCCGCCGTACGGCGGGCGGTCGAGGCGGCGCAGGCCGCGGCGCGGATCCCCGACCATCCGCGCCTGGACCAGGTCTTCGACGTGTTCGCCGAGGGCGGTTCGCTGTGGATAGTGAGCGAGTTCGTGGCCGCGCGTCCGCTGGCCGCGTTGCTCGCCGAGCAGCCGCTGACGCCGTACCGGGCGGCCGAGGTCGCCTCCGACGTCCTCATGGCGCTGCGGGTGCTGCACGCGCATGGCTGGGTCCACCGGAACATCACCGCCCGTACGGTGCTCGTCTGCGACGACGGCCGGGTGATGCTGACCGGGCTCGCGGTCGGGGCCGCGGAGGAGGCGCTGTGCGGGTACGACCCGGTGCCGGTCGAGGACGGTGACAGGGGCGCCGGGGCTGTGACGTTCGGTGGGGCGGCCGGCGCCGATCCCGAGGCTGCCCGGCGTGCCGCGATCGAGGCGCGGGCGGCCGGCGGTGTGCCGGTTCCCGGAGACGGTGCGGCGAGCGGCGCGGGTGCGACCGGGATCGGCGGTGCCGGCGCCGGTGGCGCGGATCCCGAAGCGGCTCGGCGTGCCGCCATCGAGGCGCGGGCGGCCGAGGGGCTGCCGGTGCCCGGTGGTGACGCCGACGACGGGACAGGGGCTTCCGGTGCCGCACCCCACGGCGCCCTGGAAACCGGTGGGGACATCAGGGCCGCGCGGGCCGGAGCGATCGCCGCGTATCGGGCGGGGGCCCGTGCCGCGGCCCGGGTGCACGAGTCGCAGCAGAACGGGCGGGCCGCACTGCCCGGTGCCCGCCAGGCGCCCGAAGGCGGCCCCGCCGGCCAGGCCAACGGCTCGGCGCAGCAGCCGTACCCCGACGGCAACGCCACCACCACGCCGTCCGGCCGGATTGGCGACCCGTACGGCGTGCAGGCCACGGCGTGGCACGGCGCCGCACCCCGAACCGGGGCCGGTGGCGCACCGGCCGACGAGGGCCGCGGCCGCACCGCACTGCCCCCGGCGGGCCCAGGTGCCCAGCCCGGCTTCGGCACACCTCCCGACGCGAGCGCGCCGGCACCGGGCGTCGACGGGTTCGTCGACGGCTTCCCGGCCGGTGGCATCCCCGCTCCCGGCCGCGGGGCGCCCCCCGCTGCGGGCACCCCCGCGCCGGGCGCCGGCGGTTTTCCCCGGCAAGGTGTGCCTGCCCCGGGCGCCACCACTTCCCCTGCACAAGGGGTGCCCACTGGCACTCCCGCCCGAGGCATCCCCGCTCCCGGTGGCCCCGCTCCCGGTGGCCCCTCCACCGCGGCCGGCCCCGCCGCACCGCCCTCCGTCGACTCCCCCCACCCACCGACTCGCTGGGGCGACCTGGTGGCCGGCACCCCCGCTCACCGCGGGCCCACCACCGCGCTCGCCGCGGAGCGGGCCCGGCAGGCTCGGATGGCCGTGGTGGGTCCCGTGACCGAGCGGTGGGCGCCGGAGCAGGCCGGACCCGTGCATGAGAACTGGCAGCTCGCCGCGCCGATCGGCCCCGCGACCGACCTGTGGGCGCTGGGGGCGCTGCTCTTCCGGGCCGTGCAGGGGCATGCGCCGTATCCGGAGGAGTCGACGGCCGAGCTGGTGCAGATGGTGTGCGCGGAGCCGCCCGCCTACGCCGAGGAGTGCGGGCCGCTCAGGCCGGTCGTGGAGTCGCTGCTGCGTCAGGACCCCACCGAGCGCCTGGACTTCGAGGAGCTGAGAGGCTGGCTTCGCTCGCTGGTGCGGTCCGCGCCCGAGCCGGAGGCCGGCACGCATGTTGTCGCCGCTCCGCCGGTCGACCCGAACCGGCTGCCGATCGTACGGCGGCGGGGCGAGCTGGTGCGCCGGCGGCGGGCCGGGCTGCCCGCGCATCACGGGCGGCACAAGCGGGCCAAGCCGGAGACGGCTTCGCCCCGCCGACTCGGGCGTACGTTGCTGCTGCTCGTCCTGCTCGGTATGGGCGCGGCGATCGCGTACGCCATGCTGTTCATGCCGAAGGCCAACAGCAGCAACGGCAGTACGGCCGACGCGGATCGCACCGGCGCCGCGGGTGCGGCCACTCAGGCGGCGCCCGAGCAGTCCGCCGAGGCGAGCAGTGAGCCGCGGCCCGACCAGACCTCCCCCGAATCCGGCAACAGTCCCTCGGAGTCGGCGGGTTCCACCGAGACACAGACCACCGGCCCCGACGTCCCCGACGGCTTCACCCTGCGCGAGGACGCGGCCGGCTTCCAGATCGCCGTGGCCAACGGCTGGAACCGCACCCCGGAGAACGGGCGCGGGCAGGTCGTCTACTCGCACGGCGGCTTCGACCTCATCGTCGTACCGGGCCGGGACACCGCGGACAAGTACGGCAGCGACCCCATGGTCTACCAGCGCGAGCACGAGCGTGAGTTGCAGCCGTACCGGGACTCCAGCTGGGCCTCCTCGGGCGGGCTGAAGACGATCCGGGTCGGCGAGCGGACCATGGCCGAGGGGCAGTTCACCTGGACCGACGACCAGGGGCGCGAGCTGTTCGTGCGCAACCTCGCGATCCTGATCGACGGGCGGTACCACGTGGTGCAGTTGCGCGGTCCGGACGCCGAGCGGGACGAGGTGACGCGGCTGTTCGAGCAGGCGTCGGCGACCTACCAGGTCACCGGCTGAACCCGTCGTTCGACCCTGCGTGATGGTTGAGTCCCGTTCCCGAGAGCGACAACCATCACAGTGCGGTCTCCTTGGCACCCCCGCGGTTCCGGTCCCCTCGACCGGTCCCTAATCTGACCATGTCAAGAACATTGCGGGGCAACGTGAATCAGATGCAGGGCCAGCTCGTTTCGGGGCGCTACCGGCTCGCCGACGCGATCGGCAGCGGTGGCATGGGCCGTGTCTGGCGTGCCCATGACGAGGTGCTGCACCGGGCCGTCGCGATCAAGGAACTGACCGCGGCGCTCTACGTCTCCGAGAGCGACCTGGACCGGCTGCTCGTGCGCACGCGCGCCGAGGCGCGTGCCGCCGCGCGCATCAACCACTCCGCCGTCGTCACCGTGCACGACGTCCTGGAGCACGACGGCCGGCCGTGGATCGTGATGGAGCTGGTCGAGGGGTACTCGCTGGCCGACGCGGTCAAGGAGAGCGGACGCGTCGAGCCGACCGAGGCCGCCCGTATCGGCCTGTGGGTGCTGCGGGCGCTGCGCGCCGCGCACTCCGCCGGCGTCCTGCACCGCGACGTCAAGCCCGGCAACGTCCTGATCTCCGAGGACGGCCGCGTTCTCCTCACCGACTTCGGCATCGCCCAGATCGAGGGCGACACCACCATCACCCGCACCGGAGAGGTCGTCGGCTCGGTCGACTACCTCGCCCCCGAGCGCATCCGCGGCCACGACCCGGGCGCCTCCTCCGACCTGTGGGCACTCGGCGCGACGCTGTACACGGCGGTGGAGGGCCGCTCGCCCTTCCGCCGTACCTCGCCGCTGGGCACCATGCAGGCGGTCGTCGACGAGGAGCCCACCGAGCCGCAGCACGCCGGACCGCTCGGACCCGTCATCGCCGCACTGCTGCACAAGGACCCCGCCGGACGCCCCGACGCGGTCGCCGCCGAACAGATGCTCGCCGAGGCGGCCGAGGGGCGGCGGCCGGACACGGCACAGGCGTACGTGCCGACGCGGCACGGGTCGTACGGACATCAGGGGCCCCACGAGCAGCCGCGGACCGGTGTCACCAGGCCGCACCAGGCCGCCGTCACCCAGGTCGGCCCGTCCGCCGCGCCCCCGAAAAGGCGGCGGCGTCTGCGAACGGCCGCCCTCGTCGTCGCCCTCGCCGCGGTCATCGGCGCGGGAGCAGCGGTCGCGCTGCAGCAGTTCGGCACGGGCAGCCCCGGCGACCCCGCCTCTGTGTCGTCGACTCCGAGTGCCAGTGCCACGCCGAGTGACGAGGGCGGTCAGGGAGTGGTTCCCGCCGGCTGGGAGCGGCGCAACGACCCGGTGGGCTTCAGTATCTCCCTGCCCAAGGGGTGGAAGCGGTCCGTCTCCATCGACCAGGACGGCCTCCGGCAGGTCGACTACTCGCCCGACAAGGGCAAGCACCTCGTGCGGGTCGCCGTCGACACCGCGCCGGACTTCCGCACCTCGTACGAGCACATGAGCAACCTGGAACAGCGGGTCTCACGGCTGCAGGACTACAAGCAGCTGAGCCTCAAGGAGGAGCTTTTCCGCGACCAGCCGGGCGCCCGCTGGGAGTACACGTGGAACGCGCTGGCCAAGGACGCGCCGCACTACTTCCCGGGGCCCTACCGTGCGATAGACGTCGGGTACATGGACAGTAATGGCACCGAGTACGCCATCTACGCGGCCTCACCGGGCGACGACTGGGCCACCACCAGAAAGCAGTTCGACTGGATCCTGCGGGGCTTCCAGGAGGGTTGATCGAGAACGTCGTGACCTATGGGGACGACGACTTCACGGAAGGCGGTCGCGTATCGGCCCATCCGGAAAGTGCGTGGGCCGATACGTCATCTCGAATACAGCGGTTGTTGCCCGGAGGCTCAGGCTCAGGCCCAGGCCGTGCAAGAACGGACGATCGTGGTCCCTTCCCTGACCGCCACCTGCATGCCGATGGAGTCGAGATCGTCGGCGGAGGGTTTTGCGTACGTGGTGAAGGTGGTGGTCGCGTCCACTCCGTCGTATTCGGTACGCCAGGCCCAGTCCGTCACCCATCCAGTGCTGTGGTCAATGGATCTGAATCGAATGGCCACATGGTGACCATCGGCAGCGGTGTCCTTGACCCAACCGCTGATGTCCACATAGTTGGCTGTCCAGTTGGTGAACGTCATGCTCCCCGAGGCGCCGGTCAACCATGAAGAAATGGTAAGGCTCCCATGATCCACTGGGCAGCGTGATTTCAGCCACCCGTTTTACCCTGCATGGTGCGTATCACCTGGTGATTTGTCATGTTTCGCGATTGTTTCAAAGCCGGCTATGGCTGAAAACGATCGCCCCTGGCCGCGCGGTTCAGCATGGTCCGCGCCAAGGCCTGAGTTCCCTGGGGGTGCTGACCGGCTGTCTTGCGGTGGCGGCATACTTGGCCGGTCGCCGCCCCGGAAGGTGTCCGTCCGTTGCGGCATGATGGGGCGCATGGGGACCGAGGGGGCCAACTTCCGTGTGATCGCGGGGCGTTACCGCCTCGAGTCGACGCTCGGTCGCGGCGGCATGGGCGTCGTCTGGCGGGCGACCGACCAGTTGCTCGGGCGAGCGGTGGCCGTGAAGGAGCTCCCCCTCGAGGAGACGCTCTCCGCCGCCGAGGCCCGGCGACAGCGCGAACGCACCCTGCGCGAGGCCCAGGCGGTGGCGCAGTTGAGTCACCCGCACGTCATCGTCGTCCATGACATCCTCGAGCACGACGAACGGCCCTACATCGTCATGGAGTTGGTCGACGGCGACTCCCTCGCCGACCGCATCGCGACGCACGGGCCCGTCGACGCGCGGGAGGCCGCCCGGATCGGCGTCGACCTGCTGAGCGCGCTGCGCACGGCCCACGCGGCCGGGGTCCTGCACCGTGACATCACACCGGCGAACGTGCTCATCGAGGAAGGCACCGACCGTGTCGTCCTCACCGATTTCGGCATCGCCCAAGTGCCGGGCACGTCCACGCTCACCGAGTCCGGGTCCTTCGTCGGCTCGCCGGAGTACACCGCGCCCGAGCGGATGTCCGGGGCCAGAACCGGTCCCGCGGCCGACCTGTGGTCGGTGGGTGCGCTGCTGTGCGCGGCGCTGAGCGGCGAATCGCCGTTCCGGCGCGACTCGTTGAGCGGCACCGTGCTCGCCGTGGTGTCCGACGAGATACGTCCGCCCGCGCAGGCGGGGCCGATCCTGCCCGTCGTGCAGGGGCTGCTGGAGCGGGATCCGAGGCTGCGGCTGGATGCGGCGGGGGCGGAACGGATGCTGCGGGGGTTTCTGGAGACGGGGCTCGCGCCTGTGCCGAAACGGTTCTCCAGCGCGGAGCGCCGGTACTCCACGCGCAGTGTGCTGGCCACCGCGACGCTGGTCGCCGCCATGGTGGTGGCGGGGGTGTCGGCGGCGGCGTTGCTGGCGAACGGGGGCGGGGGCGGGGGTGTGGTGCCGACCAGTTCGGCGCCAGAGGTCTCGGTGAGGCCGTCCAGTACGTCTCCCTCACCAAGTACGTCTCCCTCACCAAGTACGTCTCCCTCGCCCAGTACGTCTCCCCCGACCGGTACCTCTCCCTCGCCCACTACCTCTCGCTCACCGAGCACTCCGACTCCTTCGCCCACCAACTCCGAATAAAGGGGAGATAAGTGGCGACCTGAGTCACGGCTCTGTGACCGGAAAGCATTCCTGCTGGATGCCGAAGCGCTTGCCGCGATATTGATGGAGCCATGAGCAGCAACGGGGGAGTCCCTTACCGGTCCGACGAGCCGACGAGTTTCGACCTGCAACCGCCGCAGCCGAACCCGTCCGCGCCCGTGCCGCACCCGGACAATCCATACGCGGCGCCCACTCGGGTCGTACCGCAGCAGGGCGCGCCGGCACCACAGCCCGCGGCTCCCGCGCAGCCCGCCCAGTCGGCCCAGCCCGCCCAGCCCACCGCGCCGGACCCCGGTACGGGCCGGCTGATCGCGGGCCGCTACCGGCTGCTCGCCAAGCTCGGGCACGGCGGCATGGGCACGGTCTGGCGGGCCAAGGACGAGACGGTGGACCGCGAGGTCGCCGTCAAGGAGCCCCGCGTACCGGATCATCTTCCCGAGCGTGAACGTGCGAACGCCTTCGAGCGGATGCGCCGCGAGGCACGTGCCGCGGCCCGGCTCGATCATCCGGCGGTCGTGAACGTGCATGACGTCGCGGTCGTGGACGGCCAGCCGTGGATCGTGATGGAGCTGGTGCAGGGCCGTTCGCTGGGCGCCGCGTTGCAGGAGGGCACGCTCGGGCCCCGGGATGCGGCGAGAATCGGCCTCGAAGTGCTCGGCGCGCTGGAGGCCGCCCACGCCGCGGGCATCCTGCACCGTGACGTGAAGCCGGACAACGTCCTCCTCGGCCGCCACGACCGCGTCGTCCTCACCGACTTCGGCATCGCCCAGATCGAGGGCGAGACCAATCTGACCGACACGGGCGGCTTCGTCGGTTCGCCCGAGTACATCGCGCCCGAGCGGGTGCTGGGCCAGCGGCCGGGACCGGCCAGCGACCTGTGGTCCCTGGGCGTCGTCCTGTACGCCGCGTCGGAGGGCGTCTCGCCGTTCCGCCGCAGCAACACCCCGGCGACCCTCCAGTCGGTCCTCAACGCCACGCCCGCGCCGCCCGCTTCGGCCCAGGGCCCGCTCGCCGAGGTCATCAACGGTCTGCTCCAGAAGGACCCGGCGCGCCGCCCGAACGCCGCGCGGACGCGTGCGCTGCTGGAACAGGCCGCCAACCCGCCGGCGCCGGTCGCCACGCAGGTCGTGCGCATACCCGAGGGCATCAAGGGGGGCGTCCGGCTGGGGCGCAAGGCGCTGATCGGACTCGGTGCGGCGGTCGTCGCGGCCGCGGTGGCGGCGTACCTGGTGATCGCCGACCCGTTTGCGGGACCGCTGCCGGACGGCTGGGAGACGCACCAGGAGAAGTCCCTCGCCGCGACACTGGCGGTGCCCGCCGACTACAAGCGGGGCGAGCCCGAGGAGACGGACAAGGGGCATTGGGTCACGTACTCCGACGAGAGCGGAGCCATCGTGATCGGCCTGACGCTCGAGAAGAAGGCCGAGGACACGGGCAACAACATTGCCGGTTCCGCGGCAGCCGAGATGTACGACGACGACGGCGACTTCAAGCAGACCGGCGACTACGACGTCGGCATGCCGGAGAACCCGAAGACGGCCCCCGACGAGACCACGTACCAGGGCCGTAAGTCCGCCGAGAACACCGTCATCTACACCACCACCGACACCCAGAACCCCCGCCCCCGCGAGCTGCGGATCTTCTACTACAAGACCTCCGCCGGCGACATGTACAAACTCAGAATCGGCTACCCGGGCAAGGGCGACTTCACGGACCGGGGACGTGAAGTGGCGCAGACGGTCATCGACAACCTGAAGATCGACAAGCTCTGAACTGGCCAAGGGTCGGCCTCGCAAGGTAGTCATGGGGCATGAGCAACGACGGGGGCGGCACCGGCCACAACGAGCGTGTGATCGGCGGGCGTTACCGGCTTCTCGAGCGCATCGGCTCCGGCGGGATGGGCACCGTCTGGCGGGCGCTCGACGAGCTCGTGGAGCGCGAAGTCGCTGTCAAGCAGCCGAGGTTGCCCGGCGACCCCGAGGACGCGGCCCATCAGCGGGCCGCGCACCGGCTCTACCGTGAGGCCCGCGCCGCCGCCCGCGTCGACCACCCGGCGGCCGTCGCCATCCACGACGTCGTCGTCGAGGACGGACTGCCCTGGATCGTCATGGAGTTGATCCGCGGCGAGTCCCTGCACGAGGCCCTCCAGCGTGGCCCGGTGGAGGCGGCCGAGGCCGCCCGCATCGGCGTCGCCGTCCTCGGCGCCCTGCGCGCCGCGCACGCCGTCGGCATCGTCCACCGGGACGTCAAGCCTGCCAACGTCCTGCTCGGCCCGCACCGCCGAGTCGTCCTCACCGACTTCGGCATCGCCCACATCCAGGGCGAGGAATCCCTCACCGTGAGCGGCGAGTTCATCGGGTCCCTGGAGTTCATCGCCCCCGAGCGGATGTCCGGCCGCGGCGCCGGCCCCGCCTCCGACCTGTGGTCGCTGGGCGTGCTCCTGTACGCCGCCGTGGAGGGCTGGTCGCCGTTTCGCCGTACGACCCTGGAGTCCACGCTCGCCGCGATCCTCGCCGCCGATCCGCCCGAGCCGAAACAGGCGGGGCCGCTGGGGTCGCTGATCGTACGGCTGCTGGCGAAGGATCCCGAGGCACGGCCCGGCGCGGAGGAGGCCGGGGCGGCGCTGGAGGCGGTGGCGGAGGGCTGGCCGGTGCCGGGTCCCTCCGGGGGTTCGGCAGCGGCGGGGGCACAGGATGCCTCGGGGATGCGGGAGTTCGCGGAGGATTCGGGGACGGTACGGCTGGGAGGTGCGGCGGCGTCCGGACCGGCGGGTGACCCGAAGCCCGAGCCGCCGGCCAAGGCGACGCCGGGGCCGACAGCCGAGCCGGCTCTTACGTCGGCTCCCTCGCCGGCTTCCTCGTCGGCCTCCGATTCACCTTCCGCGCCGGCGTCCAGGTCGACTTCCGCGCCGACTTCCGCGCCGACTTCCGGGGCGAAGGCCGAGTCGACACCCGACCTCACCCCTCCGACTCCGAACCACAAGGGCCGCTCCCTCCTCCGCCCGATTCCCGTCGCAGTGCTCGGCGTCCTCCTCGTCGGCGGTACCTGGTTCGCCACCTCCTCCTTCCTCGTCGACAAGGGCGACGATCTCAAGGAGATGAAACCCGTCTACACCTCGGCGCCCCTGGCCCCGGAAACCAGCCCCACCCCCACCGCCGACACCTGGACCGACCACGCGGAGAAGGACATGAACGCCGTCCTCTCCCTCCCGCCCGAGTACAAGGAGGCCGCCAGGGAGGGCGGCGCGAGCGAGCAGCCGCGCCTCGTGATCTACGCGCACGATCGCATCCAGGTCCGCCTCACCCAGTGGGACACGGCGCCCACCTCACCCAAGGCCCTGGCGGATCAGCACACGAAAGGCTGGGCCACCAGCTACCAAGAGGCCAGTACGCAGCAGACGAATACCAGCCTCCAGGGCCACGAGGCCGTCCTCGCCGACACCACCTACGACGACGTGGGCACCCGGATCCGGATCATGGAGCTGTTCGTCCTCACCGACGACGGCCGCATGTATGAACTCCGCGTCGACATGCCCAAGGGCACCCCCGCCGAGAAGAAGGGCACCGCGCTCTTCAAGGGCGCCCGTGACCGACTCGAGATCGAGTGACCCGGCACCGACTCAGCACTGGCTCGGCAACGCCCTGATCAGCGCGTTTGTTGCCAGTGGACACTGGCGTCATGTGAGCACTCGGTGAATCCGCGTTACCGACGGGTACACAAAGGCTCCGCTCCGGCATACCCTGCGGCTCATGACGGACGCGCAGGCCCCGGCCAAGACCGGCACGAACCCTCTCGCCCCCGCCCCGGAGGGCGCCCGCACCGCCACCGACGTGGTCACCCCCGAGCTGGTCGCCCAGCTCACCAAGGGCGTGGTCGGCTCCGGTCGTACCGCCAACCACACGCCGTTCACCGGCGAGAAGCTGGCCGACCTGCCCGAGTCCACGCCAGAGGACGTGCAGAAGGCCTTCGAGGCGGCCCGCACGGCCCAGGCCGTGTGGGCACAGGTCCCGGTACGGCAGCGTGCCGCCGTCCTGCTCCGCTTCCACGATCTGGTGCTCGAACGCCAGGCCGAGGTCCTCGACCTCATCCAGCTGGAGACCGGCAAGGCCCGCCTGCACGCCCACGAGGAGGTGCAGGCCGTGGCCGTCGCGGCCCGCCATTACGGCCGTAAGGCACCCGCCTACCTGAAGCCGAAGCGGCACGCGGGCGCCATGCCCACGCTCACACGCGTCACCGAACTGCGCCACCCGCGCGGCGTCGTCGGCCAGATCGCCCCCTGGAACTACCCCCTGGAGCTGTCCGTCGGCGACGCGCTCCCCGCCTTCGTCGCGGGCAACGCCGTCGTCATGAAGCCGGACACGGAGACCTGCCTCACCGCGCTGTGGGCCCGTGACCTGCTGATAGAGGCGGGGCTCCCCGCGGACGTCTTCCAGGTTGTCCTCGGCGACGGCCCGGTCGTCGGCCCCGAGGTCGTCCGGCACGCCGACTACGTCTCCTTCACCGGCTCCACCCGCACCGGCCGCGAGGTCGCCCAGGGCGCCGCCGCCCGCCTGGTCGGCGTCTCCCTCGAACTCGGCGGCAAGAACGCGATGCTGGTCCTTCAGGACGCCGACGTGGAGAAGGCCGCCGCGGGCGCTGTCCGCGCCTGCTTCTCCTCCGCCGGCCAACTGTGCATCTCCATCGAGCGGTTGTACGTCCACGAGTCCATCGCCGACGCCTTCGTCGAGCGCTTCGCCGCCCGCACCAGGGCGATGCGGCTGGGCAAGTCCCTGGCGTACGGCGCCGACATGGGCTCCCTGGTCGGAGAGCGCCAGCTGGAGACGGTCACCCGGCACGTGGAGGAGGCTGTCGCGAAGGGCGCGAAGCTGGTCGCGGGCGGCACGGCCCGTCCCGACATCGGCCCGTACTTCTTCGAGCCGACCATCCTCGACGACGTCGAGCCGGAGATGACCGTGTGCACCGAGGAGACCTTCGGTCCGGTCGTCTCCATCTACCGTTTCAAGACCGAGGACGAGGCGATCGAGCTCGCCAACTCCACGCCGTACGGCCTCAACTCGTCGGTCTGGACGAAGGACGGCAGCCGCGGCCGCGCGGTCGCCGCCCGTCTGCGCACCGGCACGGTGAACGTCAACGAGGGCTACGCCCCCGCCTACGGCAGCGTCCAGTCGCCCATGGGCGGCATGAAGGACTCCGGCCTCGGCCGCCGCCACGGCTCCGAGGGCATCCTCAAGTACACGGAGGCCCAGACGGTCGCCCAGCAGCGCCTGCTGCCGATGGCCCCTTCCTTGGGCATGGACGACGAGAAGTACGCGCAGTTCATGAGCAGGAGCCTGCGACTGATGAAGGCGTTCCGCTTCCGTTAGACAGCCCCGCAAGACAGCACCCGTTCTCAACGAGGAGAGCACGTGTCACAGGAGAAGTCCGTCCAGACCCGGGACGAGGACGGGTACGACTACGACGTCATCGTCGTCGGATCGGGGTTCGGCGGCTCCGTCACCGCGCTCCGCCTGACCGAGAAGGGCTACCGCGTCGGCGTACTGGAGGCCGGCCGCCGCTGGACCCGCGAGAGCCTCCCGAAGAACTCCTGGGACCTGAAGAACTACCTCTGGGCCCCCAGGCTCGGCATGTACGGCATCCAGCGCATCCACCTGCTGGGCAACGTCATGGTGCTGGCGGGAGCGGGCGTCGGCGGCGGCTCCCTCAACTACGCCAACACCCTCTACGTACCGCCGAAGGCCTTCTTCGACGACCCCCAGTGGCGTGACATCACGGACTGGCAGGAGGAGCTGAAGCCGTACTACGACCAGGCCCAGCGCATGCTCGGCGTACGGCTCAACCCGACGATGACCCCCTCCGACGTCCACCTCAAGGCGGCCGCCGAGCGGATGGGCGTCGGCGACACCTTCCACATGGCGCCGGTCGGCGTGTTCTTCGGGGACGGCAAGGACGCGGAGGGGGAGACCGAGGTCAAGCCGGGGGACGAGGTGTCCGACCCCTACTTCGGCGGGGCGGGCCCGGCCCGCAAGGCGTGCACGGAGTGCGGCGAGTGCATGACGGGCTGCCGCCACGGCGCGAAGAACACCCTCAACGAGAACTACCTCTACCTTGCCGAGAAGGCGGGCGCGGTCGTCCACCCCCTGACGACGGTCGTCTCGGTCACGGACGACTCGCAGGGCGGTTACGCGGTGGCGACGCTGCCGACGGACCGGAAGAAGAAGGGCGAGGGCAGACTCTTCAAGGCCCGCAAAGTGGTGATCGCCGCGGGCACGTACGGCACCCAGACCCTGCTGCACCGCATGAAGGCGGGCGGCCAACTGCCGTACCTGTCGACGAAGCTGGGCGAGCTGACCCGCACCAACTCGGAGGCCCTGGTCGGCGCGCAGACCGACAGCCGGCGCTACCGCAAGGTGACGGGCGAGCCGAAGGTCGACTTCACCCGCGGAGTCGCCATCACGTCGTCCATCCACCCGGACGAGAGCACCCACATCGAGCCGGTCCGCTACGGCAAGGGCTCCAACTCGATGGGCGGCCTGTCGATCCTGCAGGTCCCGTACGCGGAGGGCTCCTCGCGCGTCGCCGCCTGGGTCCGCAACGCGGCCCGGCACCCGCTCCTCGTCCTGCGCTCCCTCTCCAACCGCCGCTGGTCGGAGCGGACCATCATCGGCCTGGTGATGCAGTCGCTGGACAACTCGCTGACGACGTATCTGAAGCCGGACGGCGTGGGCGAGGGCCTGCTCACGGCCCGCCAGGGCCATGGTTCCCCCAACCCCAAGCAGATCAGGGCGGCTTCGGAGGCCGCGTCGGCGATCGCGGCCGACATCAACGGCTTCGCCGGCTCCAACGTCGGCGAGCTCATGGGCACCCCGCTCACCGCCCACTTCCTCGGCGGCTGCCCGATCGGCGACTCACCCGAAACCGGCGTGATCGACCCGTACCACCGCCTGTACGGCCACCCCGGCATCTCGGTCGTCGACGGGGCGGCGGTCTCGGCCAACCTCGGCGTGAACCCCTCCCTGACGATCACCGCACAGGCCGAGCGGGCGATGTCGTACTGGCCGAACAAGGGCGAGTCCGACCCGCGCCCGGCGCAGGGGGCGGCCTACGAACGCCTGAAGCCGGTCGAGCCGCAGTCACCGGCGGTCCCGGCGGAGGCGTTCGGGGCGCTGCGGCTGCCGTTCCTGGGGATGCCGGTGGTGCCGCCGAAGAAGTGACGGCCGGGCACGTCAACAGAGAAGGACCTGCGCCCCCCTCCGAGCGCAGGTCCTTCTCTGTTGTGCGTCGCGTCTGTTGTGCGACGGGCTTGGGTGAGGCTTACGCCTCGGCACCGTTCCGACGACGCTTCATCGCGAACATCACGCCGGCACCGGCGACGATGGCGACCCCACCGACGGTGGCGATGACCGGCAGGTTCGAGTCGGAACCGGTGTGGGCGAGTTCGCCGGTGACGTCGACGTCGCTGACGTCGGAGATCGGCTTGCTGCCACCGGTCTGCGGCTTGGCGTCGCCCGGGTCACCCGGGTCGGAGCCCGCGGCGAGGATGTCGAAGAAGTAGACCCAGCCGTTCGGGTCGTCGGCGACCCAGCAGCCGTCCGCGTCCGAGTACGTGGCGAAGCCGCCGGTGATGCCGATGGAGTCCGGCACCTTGCCGCTGACGCTCAGCCGCAGCTTGAACGAGGTCGACTGGCCGGCGTCGAGCGCGAACGCGGTGAACGTCGCGCCCTCACCGGCGGCGTCCGCGAGGGTCTGCCAGCTGCCGGTCTCCTTGTTGAAGACCTGGACCTTGATCTGGCCGGAGTAGTCGACCTCGTCCCAGCCGAACGCTGCGACGCCGATCAGCGGCTTGATGTTCTTGATGTCCTGGTCACCGGAGTTGGAGACGTTGAACGAGAAGCTCGTCCAGCCGCTGCCGGCGACGATCGTCTCGGGCAGGCCCGACAGACCGCTGTGCAGGTCCTCGCTGAGACCGACCGAGTTCTCGTCGGCGTCCTCGCAGTAGTCGACCTCCTCGGGAGCGCTCTCGCTGGGGCTCGGCGACGGGGAGGCGGAAGTCGTGGGCTCTTCGGTGGGAGTCGGCTCTTCGGTGGCCGGCGTGGTCGCGTCCTCGGTGGGAGTCGGCTCCTCCGTGGCCGGCGTGGTCGCGTCCTCGGTGGGCGTCGGCTCTTCGGTGGTCGGCGTGACCTCGTCCTGCGTGGGCGTCGGCTCCTCGGGAGCCGTCGTGCTCTCCGACGGAGGCGTCGGCTCGTCCGTCGTGGCGAACGCGGCCGGTGCGGACAGCAGCGCGATCGGCGCTATGACAGCCGTCGCGGCTGCGGCGGCGAGGGCACGGCGAAGCTTCATGAAGACCTCGAAAGTCCGGAGTGCTGCGACCTCGCAACACGCGTATGGCAGGGAGGCCTCCGCGTGTGGGGCGCGGGTGTGGCCTTTGATACGCAGGGTTTGATCGGCGACGGCTGTGAATGGTTGTGCCCGCACTAACAGGTTTCTTATGTGGTCTGCGTCACACCCTGGGGGTCTCTGCTCGGCGGCCGGGAGCTGACGTACGCTCAGCCGGCCGACAGCCCACTGAGAGGAAGCGCACACCGCCGTGACCGACAAGCCGTCCGAAGGGCCCAGACCGGAGTCCACGTCCGACAGTGACTCCGCCGGCTCCTCGTCCCTGCCCGGAGGCTCGTCCATACCGGACGAGGCATGGGAGAAGTTCGTCCAGGACGCCGAGCGCGATCGCGCCTCCGCCCCGAAGGAGCCGTCCGCACGGGCCCGGATGGTGGCCGAACGGCTGCGCGCGCTGGACGAGGCGGAGGCCCGCAAGTCACGCGCCGGACGCCGCTGGGGGAAGAAGACGCCCGCCGAGCCCTGGCAGCCCGAAGGGTGGCGCACCGGGCCCGCCTGGCAGGAGAGGAACGGTCGGGGCGCGCGCCGGCGAAAGGTCTGGAGCGTGCTCGGCGTGCTGCTGGCCGTCGCGGTGGCCGTGATCGCCCTCAAGCCCTCCGCCGCGCTGTCCTGGCTGCCCGGCGGTTCGCAGGACTCGGCGGGGGCGGACGCTTCGGCGTCGCCGCTGGCCCCGGAGACGAGCCGGCCGAGCGGCGCGCCCGCCGACACCGGCGGCCTGCCGACGCGGAAGAAGCCCTTCACCGGCTCCCCGGCCGACCGCTGGGCCGCGGGTGCGGACGCCATCGAGGTGCCGAAGGTGTCGAAGTCCGTCCGTGGCGTCTCCGCCGCGCGGATCGCGACGGCACTGGGGCTGACCAAGGACTTCCTCGTCGCCTCGAACCTCGACCGGGACGTGCTGTACGGCGCCGAACCGAAGACGGCACTGGCGCTCGTCGACCCGCTGCAGAAGGACTACCTGTCCGACCTGCGGTCCGCCCTGCGCCACCCCACGGTGAAGAACGACCCCACGTGGATCTTCACCCGCTTCGACCCCGACAAGGTCGAACTCGTGGGCACCGAGGTCAGGGTCCGCGGTCGTATGACGGTCGAACCCGGTGACCTCGCCGGCCAGGCGCGGATCCGGGCCGACTACACCTTCGTGTACCCGCTGGCCAGGGCCGGTGGTGGAAAAGAGGTCGCCCGCACGATCGTCCGCCGGGTCGTCGAGGTGGAGGTCCACGACCCTGCCAAGTTCCAGGGAACCGAGGGGCGCATTTGGGTGTACGACCTCGACGGTGAGATCTCCAACGACAACTGCCGGGACGGTGACGGTTTCATCCAGCCGCTCTTCCAGGCCGACCTGTACGCCAGTCCCGACTCCTCCGGCGAGGTGGTCGATCCGTACGACCGCAGCAGGGGGCTGGACGGGGCCGAAGGGAAGTGCGGCACCGTCTCGCGCACGTGACAGCGCCGTAGCCCGACGGACATGAGAAGGGCCCCGCAGGGCGGAGCCGCGGGGCCCTTCCTTCGTCAGCACCGACGTCAGGGCAGCGTCGGTGCTTGGGGAGCGGCGCCGGGGGGTGCGCCGCAGGTCTGTGGTCCTGTGGTCCCGTCGGTCTCGACCTCTGGCAGGACGAACAAAATGCAGTTGGTCGGGGACGGGACTTGGAGCTCTCTCGCATCGTGCTGGATGGGTGCAGCCGCCGCAACCGCTCGACCCGGCCTTGTACTCCGTTCCGGCATTTCCGCCGGTCGGCCCCGGGCGTCCCCGGAGCCGACCTTCTCTTGGGTGACCGGGCTGCTGTCCCCTGCCGTCCGGTCACTTACCTGGAGCGAGGTCCCACGGCGCACGGCACGATGCGTACGCCTCATCGCTCCAGCGAGCCACGCGTGGTTTCTTTCGGGCCCGCCCCTGGCTGGCACGGACACCGGTACCAACGAAGGGGTCCGGGAGGCGTCACGCGCCGTACGGGTGAGACGGTGCCCGAACTCAGATGCGACCGCGGCACAGTTCGAGGAGCGTCATGGCGAGGGCCGTGCCCGGCTTGCCCAGCGCCTCGCTGTAGTGGGTGAGGATCTCCATCTCGCGGGAGAGGTTCACACGCCGTCCGCCGGAGGTGATCCGCGCCTCCTGGATGACGGCCGAGACGGCCATCCGTTCCTGGATCAGGCCGATGATCCGGTCGTCGAGCGCGTCGATGCGTTCACGGGCACCGGTGATCACGCCGGCGGCCTCGGCGGTGTGTGCGCCTGTCTTCTCTGCGGAGGTGGTGGTCATCTCGGGGGCTCCTCGCTGGATGGGTGGGGCCGCCCCGGAGCGACGGGACCCGGAAACGCCAGACGCCCCGGAGCCTGTCGGCCCGGGGCGCCTGGGAAGTCGCTTGTCAGTTGCTCAAGCAGCACGACCATGGCAGCCGGCGGGCCGGGTGCCATAGGTAAAGAGGAAGGTCGGGTGCGTGAGCATGGGGTCAGTATGCCGTGGGGCGGAGCGGTGTCCAAGACGGTTCGCATCCTGAGACAGGCTTCGGCCCCGGAGGGCTCGCGCCGAGCCCGGTAGACTCGGCCCCACACACACCTCGCTCACCGCCGGAAGGCAACCCGTGTCATCAGCGAACCCCGCAGCCGCCCCCGACACCGTTCTGGTCGTCGACTTCGGTGCGCAGTACGCCCAGCTCATCGCCCGTCGCGTCCGCGAGGCCCGGGTCTACAGCGAGATCGTGCCGAGCACCATGCCGGTCGCCGAGATGCTCGCCAAGAACCCGGCGGCGATCATCCTCTCCGGCGGCCCCTCGTCCGTGTACGAGGAGGGCGCCCCGCGTATCGACCGCGCGCTCTTCGAGGCCGGCGTCCCCGTCTTCGGCATGTGCTACGGCTTCCAGCTCATGGCGCAGAGCCTGGGCGGGACGGTCGACAACACCGGTGCGCGCGAGTACGGCCGTACGGATCTGCACGTGTCGAAGTCGTCCTCCACCCTCTTCGAGGGCACCCCGGCCGAGCAGCACGTGTGGATGTCGCACGGCGACGCCTGCTCCGCCGCCCCCGAGGGCTTCTCCGTGACGGCCTCCACGGACGTCGTCCCGGTCGCCGCCTTCGAGAACGACGAGGCGAAGCTGTACGGCGTCCAGTACCACCCCGAGGTCATGCACTCCACGCACGGCCAGCAGGTCCTGGAGCACTTCCTGTACCGCGGCGCGGGCCTGACCCCGAACTGGACCACCGGCAACGTCATCGAGGAGCAGGTCGCGGCCATCCGCGAGCAGGTCGGCGACAAGCGCGCCATCTGCGGTCTGTCCGGCGGCGTGGACTCCGCCGTCGCGGCGGCCCTGGTCCAGAAGGCCATCGGCTCGCAGCTGACCTGCGTGTATGTCGACCACGGCCTGATGCGCAAGGGCGAGACCGAGCAGGTCGAGAAGGACTTCGTGGCCGCGACCGGCGTGCAGCTGAAGGTCGTGGACGCGGAGGAGCGGTTCCTGACCGCTTTGAAGGGTGTCTCGGACCCCGAGGAGAAGCGGAAGATCATCGGCCGCGAGTTCATCCGGGTCTTCGAGCAGGCACAGGCCGAGATCATCGCGGACGAGGGTCCGGCGGTGGAGTTCCTCGTCCAGGGCACCCTCTACCCCGACGTGGTCGAGTCCGGTGGCGGCACCGGCACCGCCAACATCAAGTCCCACCACAACGTGGGCGGTCTGCCGGAAGACCTCGAATTCAAGCTGATCGAGCCGCTGCGCAAGCTGTTCAAGGACGAGGTCCGCATGGTCGGCCAGGAGCTCGGCCTGCCGGACGAGATCGTCCAGCGCCAGCCCTTCCCGGGCCCCGGCCTCGGCATCCGCATCGTCGGCGAGGTCACCAAGGAGCGCCTGGACCTGCTGCGCGAGGCCGACGCCATCGCCCGCGAGGAGCTGACGGCGGCCGGTCTCGACCGGGAGATCTGGCAGTGCCCGGTGGTCCTGCTCGCGGACGTCCGCAGCGTGGGCGTGCAGGGTGACGGACGGACCTACGGCCACCCGATCGTCCTGCGGCCCGTCTCGTCCGAGGACGCCATGACCGCCGACTGGTCGCGGCTGCCGTACGAGGTCCTCGCGCGGATCTCGACCCGGATCACCAACGAGGTGGGGGACGTCAACCGCGTCGTCCTCGACGTGACCTCGAAGCCGCCGGGGACGATCGAGTGGGAGTAGGCCCCTCGGGCGAGTGGAGCAGGCCCTAGG
>NZ_LLZG01000379.1 GCF_001509475.1 Streptomyces regalis | reverse complement strand
GCAGGCCCTAGGTGCGCTTGATCGTGCGCAGGGGCTCACCGGGTTGCCAGACCTGGACGACGAGGTACTTGTCGTCCTCGACGTAGGTCCTCACGACCTCGGTCAGCTCGGTACGGAAGAGGTGGAACGGCTCCGGCGGTTCCACCTCTTCGCTGTATGCGGCCTTCCGCTCCGGGTCCTCGACCTCGATCGCCCGCCCGGCGATCCGCACGTCGCCGCCGCCCATGGACTGCCCCTCCCCGGGGTTCGCCTGGAGTGCGAAGCGCGGGTCGCGGCGCAGGTCGAGCGCCTTGAGCGAGTTCGGCATCATGCCGAGCCACAGCTCACCGTCGAGGAAGCGGACCTCCAGGCCCGTGGTGCGGGGGGAGCCGTCCTTGCGCAGGGTGGCGAGAACGTGGTGGGTGAAGGCGCCGAAGCGTGCTTCCGCGGTGCGGGCGAGGTCCGGTTCCGCCTCGGTGAAAGCTGCCCAGTTCACTGTCATACGGTGAGTGTGGCGCCGATACCTGACATCCGCTGTCTGGTTTCCGCGGCCGGAGGACGGGATGAGCCCGTGACGGGGGCGGGATCTTTACAGAACATCTCTGTTCTCCTGCGCTGACCGACGGTAACTTCCGCCCCGTAAGCAACCCAGTGCTGGAGGACACATGCACGGGACGCCCCTCGGGCCCATTCCGCCCTCGCCGTTGCCGAACGACCAGTTGCAGTTCGCGATGCCGCCGATGCACGAGTCCGTCGAGGACGAGCGCCGGCACCGCAAGGAGCGGCTCGCGGGCGCGCTGCGGATCTTCGGGCGGCTCGGGTTCGAGGACGGGGTGTCGGGACACATCACCGCGCGCGATCCCGAGTTCAGCGACTGCTTCTGGGTCAATCCGTTCGGGATGCCGTTCAAGCACGTCACCGTCAGCGACCTGGTGCTCGCCAACTCCGAGGGCCAGGTGATCGAGGGCCGCTACCACGTCAACCAGGCGGCCTTCACCGTGCACTCCCAGGTGCACGCCGCGCGCCCGGACGTCGTCGCCGTCGCCCACTGCCACTCGGTGCACGGGCGGGCGCTCGCGGCACTGGGGGAACTGCTGGACCCGATCACTCAGGAGAGCTGCGCCTTCTACGAGGACCACGCGCTCTACGACGCCTACTCGGGGGTCGCCGTCGACGCCCTGGAGGGCCGACGGATCGCGGCCGCGCTCGGCTCGCGCAAGGCGCTCGTCCTGCGCAACCACGGGTTGCTGACCGTCGGTGACTCGGTGGACGCGGCGGCCTGGTGGTTCCTGTCGATGGAGCGGTCCTGCCAGGTGCAGCTGACCGCGAAGGCCGCGGGGCGTCCGGTGCTGATCGAGCATCGGCCGGCGGTGGCCACGCGGGAGCAGTCGGGCGGGGATCTGGTGGCGTGGATCAACTATCAGCCGTTGTGGCAGGACGTCAGCCGGAGCGAGCCGGATCTGCTGAGCTGAGGGCCGGGAGGGCTGAGGGGGCCGAGAGGCCGGAGGGCTGACCCGGCCGAGAGGCCGGAGGGCTGAGGGGGCCGAGAGGCTGAGCGGGCTGGGGGTCAGAAGCCCCGGAGGACCACCGCTTTCGTCATCGCGAACTCCTCGTCCGTGAGCACGCCGTCCCGGTGCAGCTCGCCCAACTCCCGCAGTCTGCGCAGGAGTACGTCGTGGTGGTCGGCCGGTGGCCGGACCGGTGCCGTCAGCTGGGCGCGGTCGGTGGAGTCGACGACGGGCCGGGCGGACGGGTGCGGCAGGCGGGCGGTGACCGCGGTGGCGACCAGGGCGGTGAGCAGGTCGCGACGGGCGCTGCCCCACAGGTCCAGGGCGTACGGGTCCTTCTCCGGCGGCAGTTTGGAGAACACCGTCTCGCGGGTCACGAAGCGCAGGAAGCCGTCCTCGTAGCCGGAGTTGGGCAGCCACTCGACCTGGACGAGGTCGCCTGCGTTGATGATGCGCGGGCCGGTCGCCCGTTTGACCCGGTCGGAGGTGTCGGACCAGTCGATCCGCACCTGGGTGCCGTCGAAGGAGACCGTACCGTCGGAGGAGCGGACGGAGACGGGGACGGGCGGGCCGGGGAGAAGGTAGGTCTTGGTCGGTTCCCTGGGGATCTGGTCCAGGAGCAGTGCGTGCCGGATCTCCTCGGCGACATACTCGGCGACCCCGGCACGGTCGACGTCCACCGTCAGCCGGTACGGATCCGCCGGGTCGGGCAGTCGGCCGCCGGTTGCCTGGAGCAGCGGGTCGGCGCCCTCGCGCAGCCGCATGCGCAACCGTCCGCGTTTGCGTTCGGGCTCGAAGACGATGCTCGCGACGGCTTCGAGCGGTACGGCGATCTCTCCGTACGTCTGCCGGAACAGTGGCACGGAGCGGTGGAGTCCCGGCGTGATCCGGACCGTTGTGCCGTCGAAGGCCCAGGTCCCGTCGCGCTGGATGATCTCGGCCATAGGGAAATTCTCGCAGTCGGGTCAACACGCCGGTTCTCTCATCACCCGCGCCGGCCGGACCTGCGGGATGGGGGCCGGGTGGTGTGCGGCACAATTCGCTGTCGTCGTACGGGAGTTGTCGGCGGTGTGGATGGCGGCCGCAATCGGCGGTGGCCGGTATGTGAGATCAGGCTGCCGGTCGTGGGGCCGTGAGGCTATAAGGCCATGTGGCTATTAGGTCATGAGGCTATGGGGCCACGTGGCTATGGGGCCATGAGGTCACCTGGTTGCTGGGCACCAGGTCGTGAGGGTACGGAAGGCGGACATCGGGCGTGGCGGTGCAGGAGGCTGGGCAGGGTGGCGCGGCTGCGGGCGCGCATGGGGGCGGCTGCACCTGTGGGGACTGTCCGCACGGGGCGCGTGCGGGGCATCGGCGGGCGGTCGCCGCATTCCTGCTGAAGCGGGACGAGTTCGCGGCCGGGCAGGGGCTGCCGGCCGCGGTGGCCCACTCGGCCTCGGCCTCCCGGCAGTGGGTCTCGGAGGAGTTGACGCAGTCGGCGGAACTGGTCGCCGAGCGGGCGCGGGCCGAGGGCGAGGCGCGGCTGGCGCGGCTGTGGTGGCGTACGACGTCGGTGGTCTGGATCCTGGTCGTGGTGCTGCTGCTGGTGCAGGCGCTCACGGCGATCGGGGCGGGGTGGACTTCGGCGCGTACGGCCGGGCTGCTGGCGGCGCTGGTGACGGCCGGGGCGCTGACCGCGGCGTCCTGGTTCCACCGGGCGCGGGGCGGGGCGCTTGCGCCGCTCATCGGTGAGGACAACCGGCTGTCCACCTCGCGTGCGGTGGCCGGGGCGTGGGTGCTGTTCGTGGCGTATGCGGTGTTGGTGCTGGTGGGGCGCCTGGCTGCGGCGTCCGGGCACGAGGAGCGCGATGCGCTGATCGCCGGACTCGAACTCGGGCGGGGTGCGGGTGTGGTGACCGTGCTCGCCGTGGTGTCCGCGATCGCGGTGCTGGTGCGGCGGGTCGTCGGGGTGCGGGTGCTCGGGCAGCGACTGCAGAAGGTGCGGGCGGATCGGCCTCGGGCGGCGGATCTGCTGACGGACGATGCGGGGCGGGGGACCTTCGCGGACATCCAGTACGTGGTGATCGGCGGGGTTGCGTTGCTGTTCGCGGCGGTGCGGCTGGGACGGCGGCCGGATCAGTTGCCCGATCTGCCGTGGGGGTTGGCCGTGGTGGTGCTGATCTCGGCGGCGACGTATCTGGCCGGGAAGTATGCGGAGGGGGGTCGGCCGGTGATCCTCTCGGTGGTGCGGGCGCGGGAGGCCGGCGATCTGGACGCGCCGATCCGTACGGGGGACGACATCGAGATCAGGGGGGCCGGGTTCGTGCCGCCCGGGGGGCAGGGGGCGGACCGGTTGTCGCGGATGGTGGTGCGGATCGGGGCGGTGCATGTGCATGTGCCGTTGGTGCCGGTGAGCGGGGGGTTCAGCAATCCGACGGATGCGGTGCTGAGGGTGCCTGTGCCGGCGGATGTGGAGCCGGGGCGGGTGGAGGTGCAGGTGGTTACTGCGGCGGGGATGGAGACCAACCGGTACGCCATTGATGTGACTGACTGACTGACTGACAGGTGCCTCCTGCCTCCGGCGGTTGAGCGGGGGCGTGGGG
>NZ_LLZG01000378.1 GCF_001509475.1 Streptomyces regalis | reverse complement strand
CGGGCGCTTCCCGCTCAGCGCGTAGGACACGGTGCTCCGCGAGACACCGGCCCGCCGGGCGATCTCACCGATGTTCACGGGAACTCCTTGCTCGAACCGGTCCGACAACGAGGACCGGCCGTCGAACCGGTTCGCGTGACAGCGAACGTAGGAACCGACCGGACGCCTGTCAACACCCGGGGGCAGTTCTCTGACGAACAGGGACGTCGCCAAGATCGCGCTGTCGAAGGGATTGCTGGCCGGAAGCCTCAATGTTAGCTTCCCCGAACCGGTTCGACGCGCGGCCCTCTCCCGTTGGGACGGCGGGAGAGGCACTCCGCGCCCTCGAACCGCGGACTCGCCTGCCTGTCAACCCGACCCAGCCCTGCCCCTTCCACCCGCCAAAGTCGAATCGGTTCGACGAGCACACAGCCCGAGGTGGGCCACCTCGACCCGCACTCACCGAGGTGCCCACCGGACCCGGAACCCGCAACTCGACGATTGAGGACGCCATCCATGCCATCCGCTGACAGATCGCCCCGGCGCCGAGCCTCGGCCGCCGTGGCCCTGACCCTCGGCGCGGGCCTGCTGGCCGCGCCCGCCGGCCCCGCCCAGGCGGCCGAGGCACCCGGGCCCGCCGCCCGCTACACCTTCGACCAGGACGACCTCGCCTCCGGCAGAATCACCGACAGTTCCGGCAACGGCCTGGACGCGACCCTGGTCAACGGCTCCACCGCCCAGTCCGTCGCGGGCGCGGACGGCGGCAGGGCGCTGGCCCTGCCCGGCGGGGACCCCACCTCCGGCGGCGCGTACGTGCGCCTGCCCCGCCAAGTGCTCGCGGACACGACGGACCTGACCGTCTCCGCCCGCGTGAAGTGGAGCGGTGACAAGTCCCCCTGGCAGCGGATCTTCGACCTGGGCACCGACACCACGAAGTACCTCTTCACCACCCCGTACAACAACAGCGGGCTGCTCCAGACCTCCGTGACCACCGGCGGAGGCGGAGCGGAGGCACAGGTCCGCGGCTACGCGATGCTCCCCGCGGACGCGTGGCGGACGGTGACCGTCACCCTCGACACCACCGCCGGCCGGCTCACCACCTACCTCGACGGTGTGGCGGTCTCCTCCGCCGCGACCGGTATCAAGGCCAAGGACCTGCTGGACGGTTCGGCCACGGCCGCCGGTTACATCGGCAAGTCCCTCTGGCCGGACCCCCTGCTCAAGGGCGCGATCGACGACTTCACCATGTGGCACGCGGCGCTCAGCGCCGAACAGGTGGCCGCTACGGTCGGGGATGTGCCGACCGTCCAGGAGCTCTCGAAGACGTCCTTCGACGTCCGTACCACCGACGGGACCGCCCCCTCTCTCCCGGGCGCCGTCCGCTGCTCCTTCTCCGACGGCTACGACCGCGACACGCCCCTCACCTGGGACGCCGTACCACCCGAGAAGTACGCCCGGCCCGGAACATTCACGGTGTCGGGAACGGCGGCCGGGCGCGCCGTGAAGGCGACCGTCACCGTGGTCCGCGAGGGGCAGCTCACGGTCGACCTCGGCTCCGACACCGGCGCGTTCCACGGTGGCGCCTCCGGCACCCTCTACGGCGTGTACGGACCGGACGTCCCCACCAACAACCTCATGGAGGGCATGGGCCTGCGCACCGTCTCCACCAAGGCGCAGGACGGTCCGCAGCACCCCGGTGCCGACGCGCTGGAGGTGGTGAAGCCGCTGGCCGACTCCACCGACGGTGACGTGTACATCTACATGACCGACATCCACCGCGGCTTCCCGTACCAGTGGCCGGGCGACACGCCCGAGGAGAAGCTCAAGCTCTACAAGGAGAAGATCGCCGCCCAGGTCGATCAGGTCCTGCGACTGTCCGGGCAGTACCAGGACAACGTCGTCTTCGTGCCGTTCAACGAGCCCGAGGGCAACATGTTCGGCACCGGCGAGTGGAGCTACAACAAGGTCAGCTGGCTCAACGATCCGGACGACTTCTTCGCCGCCTGGGACGACGCCTACAAGCTCATCAAGTCCAAGATGCCGGACGCCCGCATCGCCGGCCCCAACACCAGTGTCCTCTACGACCAGGTGAAGGGCTTCCTCACCCACACCCTGGCCGCCGGCACCCTCCCGGACGTCATCACCTGGCACGAGCTGAGCCACCCGGAAGCGGTGCGCGAGAGCGTCGCCAAGTACCGTGCGTGGGAGAAGGAGCTGTTCAAGGGCACCGACCGCGCCGGCACCCAACTCCCCATCAACATCAACGAGTACGCCTTCAACTACCACACCTCCGTCCCCGGCCAGATGATCCAGTGGGTGTCCGCGATCGAGGAGTCCAAGGTCGACGCCGACATCGCGTACTGGAACATCGACGGCAACCTCTCCGACTCCGCGGTGCAGTCCAACCGGGGCAACGGCCAGTGGTGGCTGCTGAACTCGTACGCCTCGATGAGCGGTCACACGGTGAAGGTGAGCCCGCCGTTCCCGGGCGAGAACTACACCATGCAGGGTGTGGCCACGCTGGACGAGAAGAAGCGGCAGGCCCGGCTGCTCGTCGGCGGTTCCACCGGAAAGGGCCACATCACCTTCGCGGGCGTCCCGAAGAAGCTCTTCGGGGACCGGGTCCACGCCTGGGTGAAGGAGATCGAGTGGAGCGGGCAGCTGGGCGACAGCTCCGGCCCGAAGCTGCTCGCCGAGCAGAACCTGAAGGTCGGTGACGACGGCACGGTCGTCGTCGACTTCGGCGACGGCGCACTGCCCACGCTGAAGGAGTCCTCGGCGTACGAGATAGTCCTCAGCCCGGCCGGAAAGGCGAAGGGCACACAGTCCCCGCCGGCGCGCTGGCAGGCATCGTACGAGGCCGAGGACGCCGCCCACACCGGGTCCGGCTACTCGAAGAACGGCCCGGAGGGTTCGCCGCGTGACGTGTCGAAGTTCTACACCTCCGGCGGCTACGACGTGGGCGGCCTGCGCACCGGCTCGGACGTCACGCTCGACTTCACGGTGGACGTGCCCGAGGACGGCACCTACGACCTGAGCGTCTTCGCCAACTCCCTCAACACCTTCGACAAGGTGAAGGAACAGGGCCCCACCAACGTCTTCCTGCGCGTGGACGGCAAGGCGGACAGCGAGCAGGAGCTGTACCTGCCGCTCGGCTACAAGTGGGTGGTGTGGGACCACACCGACACGAGGGTCCAGCTCACCAAGGGCAAGCACACCCTGACGCTGGCCGCGAAGAGCCTCGACGGCAAGCGCGTCACGAAGGGTGACGCCATCGTCGACCGCCTCGCGCTCTCCCTCCCCGCGGCTTCGGCCGCCAGCCAAGTGCACGAGGGCGAACTGGCCTGGCTGGGCGGCGGTGCACGGCCGGTCTACGACCTGCCGCAGCAGGCAGCCACCGGCTCGGGCGCGGCCCGGCTCGCCAAGGGCCAGACCGCCACCTTCTGGGTCTACTCCCCCGCCGACCGCGAGGCCACCCTCAGCGTCGACACCCTGGGCGGCACGGGGTCCCGGCTCTCCGTCAACGGGCATGACGTCCTGCGTCTGGCCAAGGGCAGGAGCAGCGTGGCGGTCTCCCTCTCCGGGGGCGTCAACAAGGTGACCCTGACCGGCGGTTCCTCCACGACCCTCGTCGACCGGCTGACGGTCACGCCGACCGAGGGCAAGCTGCCGACACGCACCTACGAGGCCGGCGACGCCAAGCTCGCGGGCTCGGCCAGGCTCGCCCCGCTCTCGCTGGCCACCGACGGCACGGCGATCACCGGCATCGGCGGGGACCCCGGTAACGGCAACACCGCGACCTTCAAGGTCACCGCCGACCGCAGCGGCCTGTACGCACTGCGCGTCCGCTATTCCAACCCCGAGCAGTCCGAGGCCACGCACTACAACCCGGACCCGCTCGCCCGCCACGCCGACATCAGCGTCAACGGCGGGACGGCGCGGCGCGTCGGCTTCCCGCACAGCTTCCACCAGAACAACTTCTGGGAGCTCACCGTCCCCGTCCACCTCGAGAAGGGGCAGAACACGATCACTTTCCGCTCCGAGGAACTGCCGAACTTCGACGGCACCACCTACGCCTCGGACACCTTCCCCGGGGTACTGCTCCGCTCCCGCCACGCGCCGCTGATCGACCGGATCACCGTCGCCCCGTACGCCCGGGGATAGCGCGGGCACCATGTTCCACCCGGCCCGGGGCGGCGCGCCCCGGGCCGGAAATTGCGGATTCAGATAAATACGGCCTCGAAAAGGGTTACATAAGCACTCCTTTAAGAGGCTAAAAGTAGTGATACGGGGCCAATTCAAGCCGTCCGTAGGAAATTGGCAGAGCGTCGGACAGCTCGTCGTCGCCGAGGCTGGAACGTCGTCCGCCGGCCCCCGCCCTTGGTAGCACCGGCCGCCGGCGGGCACGGTGCGGCGCGCCCCTCCCGCCGCAGGCAGAGGGTTTTCGGCCCGGGCTCTGCCGAGCGGTGTCCTGAGCATCTTGTGAGGCCCGGTTGTCGGCTGCACGATCGGGCTCGCTCACAGAAGTCCGCTCCCGGATCAATCCACTTGAGGAGGCCCCTGTGACGACCACCCGCACCAGCCTCAGCCCGGACACCGCTCGGCAACTCGCGACGACCACGAAGACGACCCCGCAGATGCGCGGCATCACCCCGCGCTATCTCCTGCGCGCCCTTCCTTGGGTCGACGTCGAATCGGGTGTCTACCGCGTCAACCGGCGCCGTACCTACGTCCTCGGCGACGACCGCATCAGCACGCACACCGACCAGGGAAGTCCGCGCGTCGTTCCGGGCGACTTACGCGAGATCCCGTACCTGCGCGAGAGCGATGACGCCCTGCTCGGCCAACTGGCCGACGCGTTCACCGAGTCGAGCTTCGAGGCCGGGCAGGTGCTCGTTCAGGAGGGCGACGCCGCCGAGCACCTGTGGGTGATCGTCCGGGGCCGCGCCGAGAAGCGCGCCGCCGGGCGGTACGGCGACGAGGCACTGATCCAAGTCATCGGCGACGGGCAGCACTTCGACCTCGCGGCGTGGACCAAGGCCGAGCCCATGCCGTACTCCGTCAAGGCCGTCACTCCCGGCGTCGCCCTGCGCGTCGAGCGTTCCGCCCTCGCCGGGCTCATGGACCGCGACGCGGCACTGCGCGGGACGGTGGAGTCGTATGCGGCGGGCGGCATGCCCGCGCCCGGCACCGAGGCGCCCATCGACCTGAGTGGCGGTCATGTGGGTGAGGTCGATCTGCCGAGCACGTATGTCGACTACGAGGACGTGCCGCGCGAGTACCACATGACGCTCGCCCAGACGCGGATGATGGTGCACTCCCGTGTCGCCGACCTCTACAACGGGCCGATGGACCAGACGCGGACCCAGGCCAACCTGACCATCCAGGCCCTGCGTGAGCGGCAGGAGAACCTGATGCTCAACCACCCCGACTTCGGGCTCTTCCACAACGTCCCGACCGGTCAGCGCGTGCAGGCGCGCACCGGCGCTCCCACCCCCGACGACCTGGACGAACTGCTCGCGCGGGTGTGGAAGCAGCCTGCCTACTTCATCGCGCACCCGAGGGCGATCGCCGCGTTCGGGCGCGAGTGTACGCGGCGGGGAGTGCCCCCGGTGACGGACACCCGGTTCGGCAGTCCCCTGCTGACCTGGCGGGGCGTGCCGCTGCTGCCCTCCGACAAGGTGCCCTGCCCCAACGGCTCGGGCGAGGCAGCCGGTACCACCGAGATCCTGCTGATACGGGTGGGCGAGGCCGAGCAGGGCGTGGTGGGGCTGCGCCCGGCGGCCGTGCCGGACGAGGTCGAACCCGGCCTGTCCATGCGGAACATGGGCATGGACCAGAAGGGCATCACGTCCTACCTGATGACGGCCTACTTCAACACCGCCGTGCTGGTGGACGACGCCATCGCCGTACTCCAGAACGTCGAGGTGTCCAAGTACCATGACTACGCCTGACGTTACGGCGCGCCGTCTGCCGGGTCTGCCGGGTCTGCCGGGTCAGCGCCGACCGGCCGGTTTCACGGCCGAACTGGTGCGGCAGGACTTCCCGGTCCTGCACCGGAACGTCAATGGCCACCCCCTCGTCTGGCTCGACAATGCGGCAACCACCCAGAAACCGCGTCAGGTCATCGAGGCGCTCGCCGCCTACTACGGCTCCGCCAACTCCAACATCCACCGCGGGGCCCACACCATGGCGCGAGAGGCCACCGAGGCGTACGAGGCGGGTCGGGCGGCCGTCGCCGACTTCCTCGGCGCCCCGAACCCGGACGGCGTCGTCTTCGTGCGCGGCACCACGGAGGCGGTCAACCTCGTCGCGCAGAGCTGGGGCCGGGCCAACCTCGGGCCCGGGGACGACATCCTCGTGCCGGTCCTGGAGCACCACTCGGACATCGTGCCGTGGCAGATGATCGCCAAGGAGACCCGGGCCAGGGTCGTGCCGGTCCCGCTCACGCCGGGCGGGGACATCGACCAGGACGCGTACGCCGATCTGCTGTCCTCGCGCACCCAGCTCGTCGCGATCAGCCACGCGTCGAACGTTCTGGGCACCGTCCCGCCCGTCAAGGAGATGACGGCGCTGGCCCACCGCTACGGCGCCAAGGTCCTGGTGGACGGTGCTCAGGCCGTCGCTCATTTCCCCGTCGACGTGCAGGACTTGAATGCGGACTTCTACGCGTTCTCCGGCCACAAGCTGTTCGCGCCGACCGGCATCGGAGTCCTGTACACGAAGCCGGAACTCGTCGCCGGCATGACGCCGTGGCAGGGCGGCGGCAACATGATCGAGTCCGTGGGCTTCGGGAAGACCACGTTCGCGGCCGCCCCGCACAAGATGGAGGCCGGTACCGGACACATCTCCGGGGTCATCGGACTGCTCGCCGCCGTGAACTGGCTGACGTCCCTCGACCGCAAGGCCGTCGCGGCATACGAGGAAGGTCTCATGTCGTATGCGCTCCAGACCCTTGCCACGGTGCCGGGACTCGAGCTGATCGGTTCGGCGGCCGACCGGATCGCGGTGCTCACCTTCACCCTCGCGGGACAGGACCCGGCCGGCGTCGCCGACTGGCTCGACCGCGACGGAATCGCCATCCGCGCCGGCCACCACTGCGCCCAACCAGCTCTCGCCCACTACGGGTTGGAGTCGGCGGCGCGCGCCTCCCTCGCGCTCTACAACACGTCCGATGAGGTGGACCGACTCGTCGCGTCGTTGCGCAGACTGCAGCAGAGCGCCTGACAACAGGAGCGGAGACTCAGCGGGGTCCGTGCGGTCGGAGATGGCCGCACGGACCCCGGCTGCGCTGCACCAGGAGAGAGCCGCCGCGCTCGTGCCTCAGCCGGCGTGCAGGATCCGAAAGCGATCGGGTTCCGCCGGATCTCGATCAACGACTTGGACGGGCGTCCCAGCCCATTGCCACACGCTGATACCTGGCGTGCGGGAGAACTGGATCTGCCCGCGGGTGCCTTCGACTGCGAGGCGCGGCCAGGATTCGGCAGTACGCGCCCGGTCCGCACCATGAGAACGCAGCACCTCGGCGAGGACGGCGACCGTGTCGTAGCCCTCGAAGGCCACGAAGGAGGGCGCTTCGCCCAGCCGCTCACGGAGGGCCTTGTCGACCTGTGCACCGAGTGGGGTGAGGCGCTCGGGCAGGTAGCGCAGGAACGGAACCCCGGCGCCGTCGTCGCCCAGCAACGTCGCCCATTCGGTGAACTCCGGTTGCCCGGCCGGAGCACCGATCATGATCTCGGCGAGACGCTGGTCGCGGCGGACGGACTCGACGATCGGAACTGCCGGATCCGGGTGGCCGACGAGGAGAAGCAGCGCCGTCGCGCGATGGTCGACGAGTTCGTCGCACACGTCCGCCGGGTCGAGCGTGCTCATGTCGAGTTCGATGACGGTGCCGCCGCGTGGAGCTAGGCAGTCCCACAGAATGCGGGTCCCGGTTGCCCAGTAGACACTCGGCTGGGCCGCTACGGCGATGCGACGGTGGCCCGCGCCGAGGAGGAAGTCCGCGTAGATCTGCCAGCCGCGGGACTGCGGCGAGGAGAGGCGCGCGACCCATTCCGTCGGCTGTTCGGTGAGCGCGTCGAGCACCGCCGACGAGCAGAGGTACGGCAGACCGAGGGCATCGGCCCTGGCGGCAGTCGCGCGGGCTGGCGATCTCGGCGTAGGAGAGCCCGTCGGCGAGGCCGACCGCGATGCGCTGGCGGTCCTGCTGGGTCAACCGTCCTCCTGACATGCCGCCAGTATTGCCTTTCACTGCCATCCATTGCAACGCATCGTTGCATTCGATCTCAGCGTCATTGCATCAATTTTCCCTCTTCCACCTGCGAGAACATACATTTATTGATTGACGAAATCTTGAACGCAACGTAGCTTTCGAGCATCGCCAAACACGTCATATCGCGAGATGAGGAATGGCCATGAGCGAGTCCCTCCACACCGTCACGACACTGCCGGCGACGCGTCAGTCCGACTGCCCCTTCGACCCGCCGGCCGAGCTGATCGACGCCCGCCGGCACGGCCCGATCAGCCGCTACACCCACCCCGGCGGCATACCCGGCTGGCTGATCACCGGATACGACCTGGTCAGGTCGGTCCTGGCCGACTCACGGTTCAGCTCCCGCAAGGACCTTCTGAACGTGGTCGACTTCGAGATTCCGCCGGCGCCGCCCGGCGAGTTCCTCCTCATGGACGACCCGGAGCACCGGCGCTATCGGAAACCGCTGATGGGCAAGTTCACGGTGCGGCGGATGCGGCTGCTGACCGAGCGCATCGAGCAGGTCACCGCCGACCGCCTGGACGCCATGGAGAAGGCCGGGCCGCCGACGGACCTGGTGACCGCGTTCGCCAAGCCCATTCCCACCATCGTGATCTGCGAGATCCTCGGGGTGCCGTACGAGGACCGGGGCTCCTTCCAGCAGCAGATCGACACGTTCATGGGCGGGGAGGTGAGCGACGAGGAGCTGATCGCGGCCTACACCGCGACTCAGGAGTACCTCGCGCAGCTGGTGGCCGCCAAGCGTGCGAACCCCACCGACGACGTGCTCAGCGAACTCACCGACAGCGACCTGACCGATGAGGAGCTGAAGGGGATCAGCCTGGTTCTGCTGGCGGCCGGTTTCGACACCACCGCGAACATGCTGGCCCTCGGCACCTTCGCGCTGCTGCAGAACCCGGCGCAACTGGCCGCGCTGCGCGCCGATCCCGCGCTCACCGACGGGGCCGTGGAGGAGCTGCTGCGGTATCTGAGCGTCGCCAAGACGTTCATGCGGACGGCGCTGGAGGACGTCGAGCTGGGCGGCCAGACCATCAAGGCCGGCACGACGGTCGTCCTGTCGTACCACACCGCCAACCGCGACCCCGAGCGCTTCGCCGACCCCCACGTCCTCGACCTCCGGAGGCAGGAGGCGGGCGGGCACCTGGCCTTCAGCCACGGCATCCACCAGTGCCTGGGCCAGCAGTTGGCCCGTATCGAGATGCGGGTCGCGTTCCGCGCGCTGGTCGACCGCTTCCCCACGCTGCGGCTGGCCGTACCGGCCGAAGAGGTCGCCCTGCGCCCGGAGACCGCGGACATCTTCGGGGTGAAGAGCCTCCCGGTCACCTGGGACAAGGCGGAGTCGTGAGGACGACGAGCCTGCGCATCGACCGTGCGCGCTGCATCGGCGCCGGAATGTGCGCTCTGACCGCCCCCGAGGTCTTCGACCAGGATCCCGACGACGGCCGCGTACTCCTGCTGCACGCCGAGCCGCCCACCGTCCATCGCGCGGCCGCGCAGATGGCCGCCGGTGTCCGCCCCTCCGGGGCGATCACCCTCCACGAGCCGGAATCCACCGGCTCCTGACGCCGAGGCGACTCCGCCGCCCGCCCCGGTCAGTCGGCGGCGGCTGACTCTTTGGCCGAGTGCGTGAGGGTGTCGAGTCGGGCGGCGAGGTCGGGGTGGGTGCCTGTCAGGTGGGGGCGGGTGGCGTTGAGGGGGTGGATGAGCGTCGCGGGGTCGTCGTGGGCGAGGGCGGCGTCGAGGTGGCTGAGCGGGAGGCGGGCGGCGGTGGGGAGGTCTGTGAGAGCGGTGATCTGGCCGGCGATGCGGCGCAGGTCGGCGGCGTTGCGGCGGGCCCAGGGGGGGGGTGTGGGGGCGGCGGCGCGGCGTTTGCGGGGGGCCTGGACACGCTGTTCGCCGGTGGATCCGGCGGGGCCCGGCCGGTTGCGCAGATAGCGGCGTTCGGCGGCCTGGCGGCTGGCGACGCCGAGGGGGTGGGCGAGGTCGGCCCAGCTGGCGCCTGCGTGGCGAGCTGTTTCGATCAGGCCGGTTTCCCATCCGGCGAGCTGTTCGCGAATCTGCCGCAGCAGCAGGAGGGAGGCCAGAGCCTCCTGCGGGTCGGCGTGCGCGGCGTCCGTGAGGCCAGGGGTCTCGTCCTGGGCGGCGCGCAGGGCGTTGTCGATGGTTTCCAGGGCCGCCGCGGCGGCGAGAAACGAGGCCGGGCTCTGGGTGCCGGCACTGGAAGAGGACGGCTGGTCGGCTGCTGCCATGAGCACCTCTCTCGGAGTTGTCATCGGTTCGACGACATCACGTTTGTCATCCATTGGATGACATGATACAACGGATGCACGAGGCGCATTGGCAGGTACTGCCCGAACCTTCTGGAGGTGTTTCGCGATGTTGATGCGCACCGACCCCTTCCGTGAACTCGACCGGCTGACTCAGCAGCTGATGGGCCCGGGCACCTGGACGCGGCCGTCCACGATGGCGATGGACGCCTACCGCGAGGGTGACGAGTACGTGGTGGCTTTCGACCTTCCAGGCGTCAGCACGGAGGCGATCGACATCGACGTCGAGCGGAACATGCTGAGCGTCAGGGCCGAGCGCAGGCCCGTGGCGAAGGCCGACGACGTGCAGATGGAACTGTCGGAGCGGCTGGGCGTCTTCTCCCGCCAGCTCGTACTGGCCGACACCCTGGACACCGAGCACATCAAGGCCGACTACGACGCCGGGGTGCTCACCCTGCGCATCCCGATCGCCGAGCGCGCCAAGCCCCGCAAGATCTCCATCGGCGGGGGCTCCTCCCGCAAGGAAATCTCCGGCTGACCCGGGGTGACCCGGGCCGAGCAGCGGCGGAGGCCGGACTCGAGAAGGGTGGCGGGTGACGTGACCTTGCGACGGGAAGCGTTTCTCGACCATGTGACGGAACGCGGCGAGTACGGCAGCCGACAGGAAGCAGAACGCGCGGCCCGCGTGGTGCTCGCGCTGCTGGGTGCACACCTGGTCGGCGAGGTGCGCGCCCAGTTGGCGGCGCGTCTGCCGGAAGACTTCGCCCTGATTCTGCTCAACCCCCTGCAGAGCGCCGAACCGCTGTCGCCAGAGCGGTTCGTGCGGGCGACGGCAGCCTGGATCGAGGGGGCCACCGATCAGACCGCGGCCTGGGACGTCGGCGCCGTCCTCAGCACGGTCGCCGACGCCGCAGGCGACGACCTGATCAAGCAGATCCTGCTCCAGCTCCCCGCAGGCTACGACTTGCTCTTCGGCAGCCCCCAGTCCACCTGACAGCCACACACCCGGGAACGGGCCGAGGAAGTTGTCCGCCTGGTCGTTCCGGGACTTGGACGGCAGCTGACAGGCGACGAACGCCTGTGGTGACAGCAATCTGCTAGCGGACTGAGCGGTGCTCAGGCATGCTCACCCGCATGATCTCGGTAGTGCAGAACGTGGCAATCGACTGCTCGGACGCCTATGAGCTGGCCCGGTTCTGGAGTGAGGTGACTGGTTGTCCGCTGCATCCGCAGGACAGACCAGGCGACCGGGAGACTCAGGTGATGCTTCCGGAGGGCCCACTGCTGTACTTCAACCAGGTGCCAGAACCCAAGACAGTCAAGAACCGGGTCCACTTGTGCCTGCGCCCGACGACCTCGCGCGAGGAGGAGATCGAGCGGCTGCTGAATCTCGGAGCCACTCTGGTCACTGATCGCCGGGAGCCCGACGGCGCGGGCTGGGCCGTCCTCGCGGATCCTGAAGGCAATGAATTCTGTGTCCTGCGTAGCGAGTCCGATCGCGCTGCGATGTCTTCGTAAGGCTCGGACACTCAGGCCGAAGGCCCCATGGCGGCTGGTCTGTGCCAGCCGCCATCCTTCTTCGACGTGGCGACGTTCGTGAGGGGTAGCCGAACGGCTAGCGCGAAGTATGTTGTCGAGGTTCTTCGAGGGTCCGGTCCCGGAGGATCGGGACGAGCGCGTCGAGCACCGAGGCGTCCTCGATCGTCGGTGGCACCGACTCGTCCCGGCCGTCGGCGATTCCCCTCATCGTCCTGCGAAGGATCTTGCCCGACCGTGTCTTCGGCAGCGCCGGCACGATCGCGGCCTCCCGGAAGGCCGCCACCGGACCGACGTCCCGCCTGACGGCCGCGATCAGCTCGGCTCGCAGCTCGTCGTGGTCCGGTGCGGCACCGGCCTTGAGGACGACCAGGCCGAAGGGGACGCTGCCCTTCAGCGAGTCGGGAATGCCGATCACCGCGCACTCCGCGACCGCGGGATGAGTGGCGAGGGCCGCCTCGATCGCACCGGTCGAGAGGCGATGCCCCGCCACGTTGATCACGTCGTCGGTGCGGCCCATGACGAAGAGGTAGCCGTCCTCGTCGAAGTACCCCGAGTCTCCCGTGTGGTAGTGGCCGGAGTAACGGCTTAGGTAGGAGTCCACGAACCTCTCGTCGTCCTCCCACAACGTCTGCAGAGCACCCGGGGGCAGGGGCAGCCGGATGACGATCTCGCCCTCCTGGCCGGGCTCCAGCCGACGGCCTTCGGCATCGACCACACGCACGTCCCACCCGGGGACGGGCACCGTGGCCGACCCGGGCTTGGTCGGCATCGGCTCCAGCCCGCGCGGGTTCGCCGCGATCGGCCAGCCCGTCTCGGTCTGCCACCAGTGGTCGGTGACCGGCACGCCCAGCGCGGCCGAGGCCCACTGGTAAGTCTCCGGATCGAGCCGCTCACCGGCGAGGAACAGCGAGGCCAGGGAACCGACGTCGTACTTGGCGAGCTCGGCGGCCTTGGGGTCGACCTTCTTGATCGCCCGGATCGCGGTCGGCGCTGTGAAGATCGTCTTGACTCCGTACTCCTGGACGATCCGCCAGAGCGCACCGGCGTCGGGCGTGCCGACGGGCTTGCCCTCGTACACGACCGTCGTGGCGCCGACCAGGAGCGGGGCATACACGATGTAGCTGTGTCCGACGACCCAGCCGACGTCGGAGACCGTCCAGAACACGTCACCCGCGTGGATGTCGTAGACCGCGCCCATCGACCAGGCGAGCGCCACGGCATGGCCCCCGTTGTCGCGCAGGACGCCCTTGGGCTTTCCGGTCGTGCCGGACGTGTAGAGGATGTACAGGGGGTCGGTGGCCGACACCGGCACCGGTTCCACCGGTTTCGCTCCGGGCACCACGTCGTCCCAGTCGAGGTATCCGCGCCCCAGGTCCGCCCGGAGCGTCTCGCGCTGCAGCATCAGCGTGTGGTCCGGCTGGTGCCCGCTCATGGCCAGGGCCTCGTCGAGAATCGGCTGGTAGGCCACGACGCGTGTGGGCTCGAGCCCGCACGAGGCCGCGACGACGACCGTGGGGCGCGCGTCCTCGATGCGCGCCGCGAGTTCCTTCGGCGCGAACCCGCCGAACACCACCGAGTGCACGGCGCCGATGCGCGCGCAGGCGAGCATCGTCATCACGGCCTCGGGGATCATCGGCATGTAGACGATGACGCGGTCCCCCTTGCCGACTCCCAGCGTGGTCAGGGCACCGGCCACCCGGGCCACCTCGTCGCGCAACTCCCGGTAGGTGAACGTCTTTTTCGCCGGCACCATCGCCGAGTCCCAGATCAGCGCGGTGCGCTCACCGAGTCCGTTGTCGACGTGCCGGTCGAGTGCGTTGGCGCAGGTGTTCAACCGGCCGTCGGGGAACCACTTGTAGAAGGGCGCGTTCGTGTCGTCGAGTGCGCGTGACGGGCTGTCGACCCAGTCGATCAGCTCCGCTGCCCGAAGCCAGAAGCCGTCCGGGTCTGCGAGGCTCCGCTCGTAGGTCCTTGCGTGTTCTCCCACGGTCAGGTCCCTTTCCAGTCGTCAAGTCCACCTGGTGAACCCATGATTCACCCTGGGCACCACGAGCACACTGAGACGACGGTGGGGGCCCGGTGCGTGATCCCGTGCACCGGGCCCCCGTCGGGGATTGCATGCCTGTGCTCAGTACAACTGCACCCCGAAGGCGTTGAGGGCCTCGGTGACCGGCTGGTAGAAGGTCGTGCTGGGCGGGGTGGCGCAGTTGCCGCTGCCGCCGGAGGTGAGGCCCAGCGCCTGGGTGCCGGTGTAGAGGGAGCCGCCGCTGTCGCCCGGCTCGGCGCAGATGTTGGTGCGGATCATGCCGGTCACCACGCCGTCCGGATAGCGCGCACTCCAGTTCACGCCGGTGACCCGGCCGCAGTGGATGCCGGTGGTGGAGCCGCGGCGGCAGGCGGCCTGGCCTCGCTGAGCGTCGCCGGCGCCGGTGATGTCCTGGCTGCCGACCGTGCCGGGCGGGACGGGCTGGCCGGCATCGTAGGCCACGAGGCCGTAGTCGTTGCCGGGGTAGCTGGAGCCGACGGTGGTGCCGATGTGCGTGACGAACTGGTCCGAGTACCAGTCCGTGATTCCGTCGGTGCAGTGGCCGGCGGTGAGGAAGTGGTAGTTTCCGGCGTCGTCCTGGGTGTTGAAGCCCAGCGAGCAGCGGAACCTGCCGGCGTTGCCGCTGCCGTAGACGGCGTCCCCTCCGGAGAGGTACCTGGTGAGCTTGCCCGGCAGACGCTCCACGCGCAGCGCGCCGGCGTTGGCGCCCGCGCCCCGCTTGATGGCGTCGATCGCGGCGGCGGACACGGTGCTGTCGGCGGCGAGCAGCACCCTGCCGGACGGGTCGTCCACGCTCCAGGCGGTGCCGACCACATCGGCGCCCGCGACGGCCTTCTCGACCGCGGCAAGCTGCGCGGTGCTGTACGTGGTGGTCGGACTGGGGTCGACGGCGCCCGCGTGGGCCGCGGTCCCGGCCAGGGCCGTCGCCGCCAGGGCGGTCAGTACGGACGCCAGGGCGACCAGGCGGGTACGTCGTCTCGCGCCGCGGAGCGCCGGGCGTGTGATCCTCATACGGACCTCCAGGAAGGGGCGGGCCGCATGCCACGGGACGGGAACGGCCGCTCAGTGATCCCTTTCGGACGCTAACCGCGCCCCCAAGACCCGGGCGACCTGGGCACCTCGTTCGGGTGACGGCCCGACAGGCCACCGCGTACGAGTCAGGGGCCCGGCCCGGCCACTCCGCCGCGTACCGATGGCGGCGCGGTCCCGGGGTGGTGAACATCGCCCGGTTCACGTTCCTGGGCCCCGCTGCCCGCGAGTTCTTCGACTGGCGCTCGTCGATCGAGAGTCTCCGCGTCCTCGGTGGCGGCCCAGGCGGACAGCATCCGCATGCCGTCGTGGGCCGGAGTTCCTGGTTCGGCGCTGCAGGCGGTGAGCGTCAGGCCGGGCTGGCGGGCAGCGCCATGGCATCGAAGTCGAGGACGGGCCGACTTCCTGCCCGCCGGTGCCTGGCAGGCCCGCTTCGTCGGCTCCGGCGGCGAAGAACCACACCTGCTGCGCGGCACGTTCGAGGCGCGGGGCCCCGGTCGACGACGCGGCACTCGAGCCCGGCTGGACGAGCTACCAGTGGCGACTCCACCTCGACGTCGCGGAGGTCACCGCACACATCCGCCCCGGCCGAAACGCTCTGGGCATCATCCTCACCGGCGGCTGGTACACCGAACGGTACGGCTTCCGGGATGCCGCGCGCCGCTTCCACGAGGCGCTCACGCTGGAGTACGAGGACGGCTCCGTGGACACCGTCGCCACGGACGAGGGCTGGCGCTGGTCCGGGGGACCCGTGGTGTCCGCGAGCCTCTACCAGGGCGAGACCTACGACGCCCCGGCTGGACCAACCAGGCTGGTCGGCACCGTCGTTCGACGCGTCGGCCTGCGCCGGGGTCGAACTGATCGCCGTACCGGACGTCACCCCGACCATGACTTCGGGCAGAACCTCGTCGGCCGTGTCCGTATCCGGGTCCCGGGGCGCGCCCGGGCACACCGTGACGCTGCGGCACGCGGAGGTGCTGGAGCACGGAGAACTCGGTACGCACCAGCAGGTCGCCGGACTCGCCCCCCTGGAACCGGCCTGTCGCGTCATCCGCATCTCCCCCACCTTGCTGGACGGCCTCGACGACGCGTCGGCATCCACGGCCCGCTCCCTCCCGGAGCCGGCTGACTCTCGGCAGCAGCCTCGCCACGATCATCGACGATCAACAGGCATACCAGGCAGTGCTCGACGCGATCCGCCGCATCGACGCATCCCGCGCCGACGGTTTCCGTCGCACCACCCGATGGAAGGCCGGCCGAGCACTCCGGGAACCCTTGGACAAGGCGCCGCTGGAGGTCCTGGCAGCGGTCGAAAAGGCCCTTGCCGTCCTGCCGGGCAGCGACGACCACGCCTGATGCCTGCTGAAACGAGGCGATGCCGTCCGCGTGCTCACCTCGCGCGCTCGGCCCGCCCGATCCCCCTGGCGTTCAACCGATCGGTTGAACCCGGTTTCCACCTCCAGCACGGCCCAAGGCTCCGTCCGGGCGACGCGAAATCCCTCTCGCCTCGCGAGACTGGCGGTCGCCCCTGGCGCCAGGGCCTTGTACGCCACCCCCCAACAGAGAGGCCTCCTCAGCGTGTCCAGCTTCTTCAGCCGACGAAGTGTCCTCGCCACCGGAGCCGGTGCCGCCCTCGGTCTCGGTGCGATCGGCGCCACCGCGAACTCCGCCTCGGCCACCCCGGCCGCTGCCTCACGCCCCTCCGCCGGGCGCGAGGAGACCCGCACGCTCGACGAGCTCTACCAGGCGGCCCTCAAGGAGGGCGGCAAGCTCGTCGTCTACGCCGGCGGCGACACCCCCACCCAGCAGGACGGCACCAAGGCGGCCTTCAAGGCCCGGTTCCCGGACATCGACCTGACGCTCATCGTCGACTACAGCAAGTACCACGACGTCCGCGTCGACAACCAGTTCGCGACCGACACCCTCGTCCCCGATGTCGTACAGCTGCAGACCCTGCAGGACTTCGTCCGCTGGAATCAGCAGGGCCGACTGCTGCACTACAAGCCCGCCGGGTTCTCCAAGCTGTACAAGTCGTTCAAGGACCCGCAGGGAGCCTGGGTCGCCGTCTCGGCGATCGCGTTCAGCTTCCTCTACGGCACGGCCGCCGTGGGCTCGGACGCCCCGCGCAACCCGCTCGAGCTGGTCGACCCGAAGTGGAAGGGGAAGATCGCCTCGTCGTACCCGCACGACGACGACGCCGTCCTCTACCTCTACGCGCTGTACGCCCGCACCTACGGCTGGGACTGGGTGGCCAGACTCGCCGCCCAGGACGTGCGGTTCGCGCGGGGCAGCAACACCCCGGGCCAGGCCGTCTTCGGCGGGCAGAAGGCGATCGGCATCGGCACCGCGGGCTCGGCGGTCCCCTCGTCGTCTCCCGCGAAGTTCGTGATCGCCGACGGGCACCCGTTCATGGCCTGGGGCCAGCGCGCGGCCATCCTCAAGCAGGCCAAGAACTCGACGGCCGCCAAGCTGTACCTCAACTGGCAGCTGTCCGCCGAGACGCAGAAGAACTCCTTCAACGGCTGGTCGGTGCGCACCGACATCACGCCCCCGGCCGGTCTGAAGCCGATCTGGGAGTACCCCGACGCCCACCTGGACGGCTTCCCGAAATTCATGGCCGACCGCGCCGAGGTCGAGCGCTGGAAGCAGACCTTCGCCCTCTACTTCGGCGAGGTCAAGGGCGACCCCACCCCCGGCTGGCCCGGACTGCACCCCGGGGCCTGACCCCGACCGTCACACTTCACACCCTTCACATCACTCATACAGGCGGTGGATAGACTCGGACCCCCTGTCCCAATGGATCTTTCGTCCAGGGGGTTCGTCGTGTCCGACCACCGCCCCGCCCGCACTCCCGCACCGGCCCGGGGCGAGATCTTCGCCCTGCGGCACGTCCCGCATCTCGTGTTCTTCGTCGTCGTCGGCGCCGCGCTGGTCCGGCTCGCCTCGCTGAACATCGCGCTGTGCTGGGAGATCGTGGCCGTCAGCGGGCTGCTCGCCACCACGTACGCGGCCGGGCTGGCGCTGTGGGGAAGACTGGGTCCGCCGTCCCGGCACCTCTGGGTCGCGATCCTGCTGGTGCTGTGGGCGGTGCTCGTGTTCCGCACCCCGCCGTTCCTGACCAACGCCTACGTCTGGTGCGCCGTACCGCTGGCGTGTGCGGCCCTGCGCGCACTCGGCCGGCGGGCGGCCGGGGCCGCGGTGGCCGTCATCACGTTCGTGCTGGTCGGTCAACTGACCCGCAGCGTCGGCGGGTTCGACGCGGAGCTGGTACTGATCCCGGTGACGGCTGTCTGGGGCACCGTGGCCCTGTACCGGGGGCAGCAGCGCGAGGCCGCCGAACGTCAGCGCCTGGTCGAGGAGTTGCGCAGCACGCGGGACGTGCTGGCCCGGGAACAGCGCCGGGCCGGCGTACTGGCGGAACGCGCGCGCATCGCCCGGGACCTGCACGACACGCTCGCCCAGGACCTGTCCAGCAGTGTGATGCTGCTGCAGGCCGCCCAGCGGGACTGGGAGGAGCGGCCGGACATGGCACGTACGCGGGTGCGCGCGGTGACCGACGGCCTGGACGCCGGTCTCGCCGAGACCCGCCGGATCATCCGGGACCTCACCCCGTCCACGGTCGCCGAGGCCGGCTTGGAGGGCTCCCTGCGCCTGCTGTGCGCCCGCGCGCAGCAGGACGGAACGGCACAGCGCGTGCAGTTCCGCTCGCTCGGAACCCAGGGCGCCGATCTGGACGAGCAGGCCGCCGCCGCCCTGTTCCGCCTGGCGCAGAGCATGCTGGCCAACGTGCGCGAACACGCACGGGCCGGCCACCTGCTGGTGACCCTGCATCATCACCCGGACCGCGTCGAACTCGACGTGAGCGACGACGGTGTCGGCTTCGGGCGCCTCCCCGCCGACGGCGCGTGCCGTTCCGGCCGGGGCTTCGGCCTGCCTGCGGCCCGGGCGCGGCTGCACGAGTACGGCGGTGAGCTCGAGGTCGACAGCGCACCCGGCCGGGGCACCCGGATCCGGGCCACCGTCCCCGCCCGGCCGCGGTCCGGCTCGGTCGCGCCCCTGGCCGAGGCGGTCCGATGACGACCTCGGGGCTGCGCCTGCTGATCGCCGACGACCACGTCGTCGTACGAGCCGGTCTGCGGGCCCTCCTCGACGGTGAGGCGGATCTGGAAGTGATCGCCGAGGCGGGCAGCGGTGAGGAGGCCGTCCGCCTCGCTCTCGACCTGGCACCCGACGTCGTACTGATGGACCTGCGGTTCGGAGGCGGCGACCACAGCATCGACGGCGTCGAAGCCGTACGCCGGCTCGCCGCCGAGGCTCCGGGGACACCGGTGGTGATGCTGACCAGCTACGCCGGAGTCGCCGACGTCGTACGCGCGCTGGAGGCCGGCGCACGCGGCTATGCGCTCAAGGCGGGGCCACCCGAGGACCTCTTCCGGGCCGTACGCAGCGCAGCGGCGGGCGGGATGGGCCTGGCACCGGGGATCGTGGGCGACCTCGTGGGTCAAGTGGTCAGCCCGGCACCGGAGTTGACCGGCCGCGAGCGGCAGGTCGTCCGGCTGATGGCGGACGGGCACAGCAACCGTTCCATCGCCGAGTCGCTGTTCCTCAGCGAGGCGACCGTCAAGACACACCTGGTGCGTATCTACCGGAAACTCGGCGTCGACAACAGGGCGGCGGCCGTCTCCGAAGCGGTCCGCCGCGGCCTGCTGGAACTCACGTAGCAGTCGCGACCAGGCGGCGAGCACTCTCGTCCGCACCCGGCCAACCGAGCGGAAGGGAGTCCCCTGCCTCGCTTCCTGCCAGACACTCGTCCGGGGAAGCGAGACAGGGGACTTGGGGCCGCTTCGGCCCAGTGCAGCCTCAGCCGACCTTCAGCTGATCCGTGCCGTGCCCGATGTGTGCGACGACGAGCCCGGCGGCTGACACCTCGGCGTACTCGGCGGTGTGGTAGCGGAAGATGCCACCGGCGTCCGGGCCCTGCTTGGCCTCGACCGTCCACCGCAACTCGTGGAAGAAGAACCAGTCGTCGAAGTGCCGGGCGACGACCTCGATGCTGCGGACGGAGTAGTGGGCGTAGAAGTTCTGGAGGTGCGCCCGCAGGTCGTCCTTGGTGTGCAGGTTGGCCAGGGTCCCGGTCTGTGTCACATAGTCGCGGACGCCCGTCTGGATCTCGGGGTGGGTCATCTCGACGATGGTGTCGACGTCACCTTCGCGGTACGCGTCGAGCAGCGCCGCTCCGCCATGTCGCTCGTCCTGCCGCAGGTCCTCCAGCTGCCCGAGCAGACCGGTTACGGCCTGGGCAAGTCCATGCTGGCCGTCGGCCTGATCCTCGCGCCGCAGGGCCTGGTGATGATGGCCATGTCCGCCGTCTCCGCGCGCATCACCAAGGCGAAGGGCCCGAAGATCACCCTCATGATCGGCGCGGTCGTCGTGGCCGTCGGCTACAGCCTGAGCATCGTGCTGATGTCCGAGGTCTGGCACTTCACGCTGGTCGCCTGCATCATCGGCGGCGGCATCGGCTTCGCGTACGGCGCCATGCCCGCCCTGATCATGGGTGCGGTACCGGCGTCCGAGACGGCCGCCGCCAACAGTCTCAACACCCTGATGCGGTCCATGGGTACGTCGTTCGCCAGCGCCATCGCCGGCGTCATCCTGGCCCAGATGACCACCGACTTCGGCGGCTACCCGCTGCCCTCCGAGGCCGGCTTCAAGGTGGTCATGGCCATCGGTGCCGGTGCCGCCCTCGCTTCCTTCCTCCTGGCCTCCTTCCTCCCCCGGCACCGGGCCCCCACCGCGCAACCTGAGGCGGGCGAAGGCCCTGCCGAGTCGGTTGAGGTCTCGGGGGTCAAGTCCTAGTCACCGCGCACGTGCGCGGCTGGTTCCGGCCGCGCGCGTGGGTTTCTGGGCCGAGGGCTCCTGCCCGGACACGAGCTGTGCCGCCACGTCTCACCGGCCCGGCGTGCGCTGAGCCTTGCGGGAGCGGCACGACTCGCGCGGGCATGGAGGCGGACGCCCGGGTGCGGAGGGCGAGGTCGGCGGCAGCGGAACTGCTGACGTGGGGGCGAGGGCGGGACACCGTATGCCTCGGCTCACGCACTTGATATGCCGTCACTCGACCCGCGGGCGGCATGCGAGTCCGGCACCGGGCAGGGCCCGGTGCCGGTGCTTCCTTCAGCCGACGTCAGCCTTCCGTCAGTCGCCCCGCACAGCCGCGCAGACGCCCCCGTCGACGAGGATGTCTGTGCCGGTGAGGAAGGCGGCCTCCTCCGACACCATGAAGGCGGCGACGGAGGCGACGTCCTCCGAGCGGCCGGTGCGGCCGAGTGGCGTGCGGTCGATGAGCTCCTGCATCGACGCATGCTTGACCGCCTCCTGGCGACCCTGCGGGGTGTCGATGACGCCCGGGGAGAGGGAACACGCCCGGGCGCCCACAGGGCCGAGCCGCACCGCTTCCTTCCGTGCGAAGCGGTGTACGCCGTGCTTGGCCCACGGGTATGCCAGGGCCGTGTTCTCGACGTCGGGGCCGAGCGCGTCGCGGATCCTGTCGAGGAAGTCCGGTGCCAGCGGGTCGTCGAGGATCGCGGCGACGGCCGGATCGGGGGCGACGCGCGCGAGCATCGGCGCCATCGAGGCGAAGTCGACCATCGCCGTCCCGGTGGTCGCCAGCGGGCGCAGGGCCTCGGCGAGGAGCGCCGTGCCGATGAGGTCGACCTCGAAGATGCGCTTCCAGTCGGCCATGGTGGGCGAGATGCCGGCGGCGTGGACGACGGCCCGAAGCGTGCCGCGTTCCGCCACCCGGTCGGCGAGGCGGGCCAGGCCGTCCCGGTCGGTGACGTCCAGCCCGAACGGCTCGGCGACCGCCTGGTACCCAGCCTCGTTGAGGTCCTCGGCGACGGCTGCGACGGCCGTCTCGTCACGGTCGACGAGCAGCAACACGTCCACCTGGTCGGCGAGTCGCCGCGCGCACGCCTCGCCGATTCCACGTCCGGCGCCGGTGGCGATACCTACGGTCGTCATGATGCATTTCTCCTTACCAAGGTGGGGTGCGGGAACGGTGACCGGGCAGGGCGGTCAGACCAAGATCCGAAAGCCGCGCGCACTGCGCAGAAAGGCGAAGACCAGGCCGCCGTCGGGTCCCTTGCGGGTCGCCTCGATCACCCAGCCGTGTTGTTCGAGCTCGGCGGCGTCCGCCGAGACGTCGTCGGACCAGTGGCCGAAGTGGTGGGGCCGTGGACTTCGAAGCCACCCAGGAGCAACTCTCCCTCCTCAGCTGGCTCGATGGGTGAGCTCATGCAAGCGAGGCGGGCCGACAGGTTCCGGACGCGTTCCCGACATCAAACCGGCGTGACCCAGGTCACGCCGGTCACTCCTGATGCCCCAGCCAGTAGCCGAAACCCCTGCGCGTGTGGATCAGCTCGGGACCCTCCTCGTGGACCTTGTTCCGCAGGCGCTCCACGAGCTTCTCGATGGCCTGCCCGGCCCGGAACTCGCCCCAGACGAGCCGGCTGATCTGCTCCTTCGACAGCACCCGCCCCGCGTTCGCCAGCAGATGCCGCAGCAGCCGGTACTCGGCGGGGGTGAGGTCGAGCGGCCTGATGCCCCGTGTGGCACAGCAGGTGGTGTCGTCCAGGACCAGATCGCCGTAGCGGGGCGTGTTCGCGTCACGCTCGTGGTCGCGGCCGCGCAGCAGGCCCTGGACCCTGGCGAGAACCTCGGTGATACGGAGAGGCTTGGTGACGTAGTCCTCCACGCCCGCAGTGAGCTCGGGAACGAGGTCGGCCAGCTCGTCGCAGGCGGCCAGGAAGAGGAGCCGGGCCGGTCCGCCGGTGTCACGCGGCGCCCCTGGGCGAAGCGGGCGTTGTCCGGCAGGCCGGCGTCCCAGACCACCAGGTCGAACCGGTGATCCGTAAGCCTCATCATCCCTTCGACCCCGGTGGCCACCGCGACGGCCCGGTAGCCCACCGGCTCCAGGGTGCCTAGCACCATGCCGAAGGCCCGGGTACGGAGCCCCGTGCAGCCCGTGCAGCCCGTGCAGCCCGTGCAGCCCGTGCAGCCCGTGCAGCCCGTGCCGGAGCATCACAGGCAGAAGAGCGCGGCGAACGCGGCGAGTCCGACGGTTTCGGCGAAGGAGCCGGTCGCCGAGGGCGTCGGTGCCACGCACCTCGCGCACCCGAGGTGCGTCGACAACACCGGCGGGGACCGTCCTGCCGACAACGGCCTCGCGTGGCACCGGCGCCGCGACACCCAGGGCGTCCGGATGCAAACCCCGCGCGAGCGGGCGAGGCTCCTCCGGCGGTCCGGAGGGCGCGCGCACCACGCATCCCGACAGCTCCCGTCGGCGGCGCAGACCGCCCAGCACACCCGCGCATCTGAGTGACGGTCCCGGACCCGCCCGCGGCCGAATCGCCCGGATCCGCAGCGCGCATGGAGTCGGCGTGAGTTCCCGGCCACTTCCTTGGCGGTTTGTGTCAGGAGATCCCGGAACCAGATTCAGCGTGTGCCGAAAGTCGACGCGGGAGCAGAAAATCAGCCCCTACTCGCACGTTTGTCATGCGGGAGTGCTCTGCGTGTTTCGTCGCAGTGCGGTGTGCGGTGCGCGACCATACGGACGCCGACACATCCCAATCATCGGCATTGTGCGTGGAAACACCGAGACAGAAAGAAGGACGTACGTGTCCGGCAGCGAAAGCGAGAACCCAGCAATCTCCTCCCCCACCCCCACGCCGACTCGGCCCAGGACAAACCGGGACTGGTGGCCGAATCAGCTGGACCTTCAGATTCTCCACCAGCACTCGTCCCGCTCCAATCCGATGGACGAGGACTTCGACTACGCGAGAGAGTTCACGACGCTCGACCTCGACGCGCTGAAGCAGGACGTCTTCGAGGTGATGACGACGTCGCAGGACTGGTGGCCTGCCGACTACGGCCACTACGGGCCGCTCTTCATCCGGATGAGCTGGCACGCCGCGGGCACGTACCGTGTCGCCGACGGCCGGGGCGGTGGCGGCTGTGGCGCTCAGCGCTTTGCCCCGCTCAACAGTTGGCCGGACAACGCGAGCCTCGACAAGGCGCGCCGTTTGCTCTGGCCGGTCAAGCAGAAGTACGGCCAGAAAATCTCCTGGGCCGACCTGCTGGTCTTCGCCGGAAACTGTGCCATGGAATCGATGGGGTTCAAGACGTTCGGGTTCGGCTTCGGGCGAGAGGACATCTGGGAACCCGAGGAAATCTTCTGGGGGCCCGAGGACACCTGGCTCGGAGATGAGCGCTACAGCGGAGACAGGGAACTCGCCCCTCCCTTCGGTGCCGTGCAGATGGGACTGATCTACGTCAATCCTGAGGGGCCCAACGGCAACCCGGATCCGATGGCCGCCGCCCGGGACATTCGCGAGACATTCGGGCGCATGGCGATGAATGACGAGGAGACGGTCGCGCTCATCGTCGGCGGCCACACCTTCGGCAAGTGTCATGGCGCCGTCGACCCCCAGTACATCGGTCCGGAACCCGAGGCCGCCCCCATCGAGCAGCAAGGCATCGGCTGGCGGAACACGTACGGCAGCGGCAAAGGCTCCGACACCCTCACCAGTGGGCTCGAGGGCGCATGGACCACCGAGCCGACCAGGTGGGACAACGGGTACCTGGACAACCTGTTCCGGTACGACTGGGAGCTGACGACGAGCCCCGCCGGTGCCAAGCAGTGGACCCCCAAGGACCCTTCGGCCAAGGGCACCGTGCCCGATGCTCATGATCCGTCGAAGAGGCACGCTCCCATGATGCTGACGACGGACCTCTCACTGAAACTGGATCCGGTCTACGGCCCGATCGCGAAGCGCTTCCACGAGAGTCCGGACCAGCTCGCGGAAGCGTTCGCCAAGGCGTGGTACAAGCTGTTGCACCGCGACATGGGACCCGTCACGCGCTACCTCGGCCCGTGGGTTCCCGAGCCGCAGCTGTGGCAGGACCCTGTCCCCGAGGTCGATCACGAGCTCGTCGCGGACGAGGACATCGCCGCCCTCAAGGGCAGGATCGTCGCCTCGGGACTGTCCATCTCCCAGCTGGCCACCACCGCTTGGGCGTCGGCAGCAAGCTTCCGCGGCACCGACAAGCGTGGCGGGGCCAACGGGGCACGGATCCGTCTCGCGCCGCAAAGGGACTGGGAGGTCAACCGCCTGCCCGAGGTGGCCGAGGCGTTGGAGAAGCTGGAGCAGATCCAGCAGGACTTCAACCTCTCCCATGCCGGCGGAACGAAGGTCTCGCTCGCCGACCTGATCGTGCTGGGCGGGTGCGCGGCCGTCGAGCAGGCTGCGAAGAACGCCGGGTACGACATCACGGTCCCGTTCGCACCGGGGCGCACGGACGCCTCGCAGGAACAGACCGATGTGGAGTCGTTCAGCGTGCTCGAACCCAGGGCCGACGGGTTCCGCAACTACCTCCGGGCGGGAGAGAAGCTGTCGCCGGAGACCCTCCTGCTGGACCGCGCCAACCTGTTGACGCTGACCGCTCCCGAGATGACGGTGCTGATCGGCGGCATGCGGGTCCTGAACACCGGCTTCAAGCGATCGCCCCACGGCGTCTTCACTCACCGGCCGGAGACACTGACCAACGACTTCTTCGTCCACCTGCTCGACATGGGCACGGAGTGGAAGACGTCGGCTTCGGACGAGAACGTATTCGAAGGCCGGGATCGCGCCACGGGCGAGGCCAAGTGGACCGCCACCGCGGTCGACCTCGTCTTCGGTTCACACTCCCAGCTCCGAGCCGTCTCGGAGGTCTACGCGTCCCAGGACGCGGGAGACAAGTTCGTGCGTGACTTCGTGGCCGCGTGGGACAAGGTGATGAACCTCGATCGGTTCGACCTCTCCTGACTCCGAAGTCCCGGTCGGGGCAGTGACACGGATCACTCAGAACTCCCACAGCGCTCCCACGGCGGGCACGCGCACGCCACCCACAGCACGCGTGCCCGCCGTCAAGCGACGTCGTCGACCTGGAAGGTGGGGTGGCTGCGGCGCCGCGCGCGGGTAGGTGCCGTAGACCTCGGCGTCGTAGACGTCCCAGCGCAGTCCCAGACGTTGCCGAGCATGTCGCAAATCCCCCACGAGTTTCGGTGGTCGGTACCCGTCGGCGGACGGGCATTGCAGAACTGCGCCGCCTCCCACCAGGAGGCGCACTCGACGGGCAACTGCTCCCCATGGGTGGTACTCGGCCGCTGCCCTGTGATCTGTGCGTACAACGCCTGGATGTCCCGCCGCGGATGCTGCAGATGGAGAACCTGCAGGGCTGGGTGAGCCGGTAGTCGACGCGGCCACGGCAACCCGGATTGCATCATGGCCCACCGGGCGTCAGACGGTCGGCTCGAAGGGCTCGAGGGGCTCGATCTGCGGAGCTCCGGCAGGGTCGGAATGTCGGGGTAGCCCGGGTAACCGCTCTCGCTCACGACGTATGTGCAGTTGGTGTACGTGTATCCAGGATCGATGCTCATTCCGTCAGCCTTGTTCGTCACGTCCTCCGCGTCTTCGTCGGCGTACTTGATGAGGGTGTGGTATTTGCCGGCGGGCAGGTTGAGGTGGCTGGTCGGGTGGTCGATGCCGCTGTTCGAGCAGGCGGCGCTGTCGGCATCCGACTCGCTGGAGTACTCGGTGCAGTCGGCGCACGCCGCCGGCCCGCCTCGGGCCGTTCCTCGGCGATCTCGGCGGCGATGGCGATCTGCCGGGCGCGCTTGGCGTTCTTGTTGTCCTCGTACTTGTCGGCGAAGTCGCCCAGCGTCTCGGCCGCCGCGCCGAACTTGGCGTCCTTGAACTCGTCCACCCCACAGACGTAGGCGCCGGACTCCACCGCGCCCGCGGCGTCCGTGCACAGCCCGTCACCGGGGCTGCCCGCAGGCAGGTCGACCATGGTCCGGTCCTCGGTCACCGCCCCGGGTGCGCGTCGGTCGCGGCGGCGAGCACGGTGCGAGAAGCCCGTCGCCCGCAGTGTCGAGGACAGAAGGCACCGGCATCTAGGTGCAGATCGGCTACAACCGGCGCTTCGACCCGGGCTGCGTGGCCGCACGCCAGGCCGTGGTGAGCGGCGCGAGCTCGGCAAGCTGCACACCGTACGGTCGACCACGCTGGACCCCGCGCCTCGCCTGCCGCCTACATCGCCGTCTCGGGCGGCATCTTCCGCGACTGCAGCGTGCACGACTTCGACATCGTGCGCTGGGTGACGGGGCGCGAGGTGGTGGAGGTGTACGCGACCGGCGGCAACCGAGGGGCGGACCATCCGTGCGGCCGGCGACGTCGACACCGCGTCCTCGCTGCTCACTCTCGACGACGGCACCATCGCCGTCATCTCCAACTCCCGGCACAACGCCCGCGGCCACGACGTACGCCTGGAACGGCACGGCACGAAGGACAGCATCGCCGTGGGCTTGGAGGACCGGCTGCCGCTGCGTTCCGTCGAGCCGGAGCCACCTTCCCCACGGGCACGCCGCACGACTTCTGCATGGACCGCTTCGCCGACGCCCACCGGGCCGAACTCACCGCCTTCACCGACGTCGCCGCCGGCACCAGCCCCTCCCCCTGCACGGTGGCGGACCGGACGCCATCGAGGCGAGCCGGATCGCCGACGCGTGCACACTGTCGCTGCACGAGCACCGGCCCGTGCGCAGCCGCAGCGAGGCGAGGATGCGCCGCGCCGCCGAACGGTCCTCGGCCTCGGTCACTCCCACCCCGTGAGATCGCGGTTGCGGCCCTGGGGCAGGGTGGTGATGAGCCCTCCGGCATGCGGCACGAAGACTCACCCCTCTACGCCGACGGCTCCCCGATCCTGCGCGTTGGAGCACCTCAGCGCGAGGGCCGCGATGTCGTCGTCGAGCCTTCCGCCGCTGTGCTCGAGCAGGTCCTGGTGCAGTTGGTCGAGCAGTTCGCGGGGCTGCTCCAGGCGGCCCTGCCGCCGCATCCAGTCCGCCAGCGGGAAGAACTGGCCGGCGTGGTCCCGGGCTTCCGATACGCCGTCCGTGTACAGCAGCAACTGGTCGCCCGGGGCGAAGGCGACCCTGTCGACCCAGTAGCGGTCACCGATGAGCGCTGCGAGGTTGAGGGGCGGGGAGGGGATGGTGGGCTCCAGGACCCGGACGTCCCCGCAATGCGCGATCAGCGGCGGGGGATGCCCACAGTTGAGAAGTCGTACGTAGCCGCCGCCCTGCGGGATCTCGGCGAGGAGAGCAGTGGCAAAGTGCTCGGGCTGGTCCTGAACGGGAAACGCAGCACTGTGGCGGGTCACGGCGGTCTCCAGACGGTGGATGATGCCCTCCAGGTCGGGCTCGTCGTACGCGGCCTCCCTGAAGCAACTGATCACCGCCGAGGCCGCTCCCACTGCGGACAGGCCCTTGCCCCGTACGTCGCCTATGAGCAGCCGGACCCCGTGCGGTGTACCGATCGCCTCATAGAAGTCGCCGCCGATCCGGGCCTGTTCCTGGGCCGCCAGATACAGCGACTCGATCTCGACGTCCTCGATGCGGCGCGGCAGCGGGCGCAGCAGCACCTTTTGGGCTGCGTCAGCGACGAGCCGGACCTGGAAGAGTATTTCCTCTCGCTGAAGTCGGACATGACTGCCGTATGCGGCCGCCAAGGTGACCGCGACGATCGCGGCCGAGGTGTACTGGGTCCCCAGGTCGGTGTAGAAGAAGCTGAGAACTGTCATGAGCACGAGGCAGAACGCCCCCAACAGGATCGTCGGGAGCACGGGCCACATCGCTGCGGCAAGGGCGGGCGCGGCGGGCAGAAGGCGGCTGACGGCGATCTCCCTGGGTGTGGAGAACGCCAGGCCGGCGATGAGGACGGTCAGGACCACGGGTGACAGCCGGGCAGCGTCCCATCGGCCGCTGTAGGCGGGGCGACGGTGCCACAGCCGTGCAGACATGATCACAAAATGTATCATATCGACCTAAGCGGACATCGGGCGCGGGAAGATCATGCACCGCACGCGGGAATTTACGGCGGACGGCCCTGCCCGGAGGAGCCGAGGCGATGCAGCGCATGGCCGCACAGACACCCGAGGTCAGCCGAACAAGGATCGGACGGGCCCTGGCCGCTGGGGATCATCGGTGTTAAAAAGGGTCGCATGGCGAGTCGTTTCGCCCATTTTCCACGCCTATCGGTCAAGCGTCTGATCAGCAAGAGCACGCGGAGCGTGGCCGGGCAGGTGTTGGTCTTCCAGGTGGCTCTGGTCGTGCTGCTCGTAGCCTGCGGCGTCTTCGCTCTCATCCTGCAGTCGGAGCGGGACACCAGCGCCGAGGCCAAGCGCCGCTCCACGGCCGTGGCACAGACCTTCGCGCACTCACCCGGCGTCCTGGCGGCACTGCAGACCCCGGATCCGAGCAAGATTCTCCAACCGCTCACCGAGGCGGCACGCCGGGCCGCCGGCGTCGACTTCATCGTGGTCATGGACACCAAGGGCATCCGGTACACGCACCCCTTGCCGGACCGGATCGGAAAGCGGTTCGTGGGCGAGATCGGGCCGTCGTTGGCGGGAAAGGTCTACGTGGAGAGCGTCAACGGCCCGCTCGGTCGCGAGGTACAGGCCACGGTCCCGATCGAGAACGCCGACAGCGACGTCGTAGCCCTCGTCTCGGCCGGGATGAAGGTCAAGAACGTCGAAAGTCAGCTGGCCCGGCAACTGCCGATCATCCTGGGCGCCGGGGCCGGAGCGCTCGCGTTGTCCACCGGTGTGACCGCACTGGTGGGCAGGCGGCTGCGGCGGCAGACACACAGCCTGGCCCCGGACGAGATGACCCTGATGTACGAGCACCACGACACGGTGCTCCACTCCGTTCGGGAAGGGGTGCTGATCGTGGCCGCCGACGGGCGGCTGATTCTGGCGAACGACGAGGCGAGACGACTGCTGGAGCTGCCCTCGGACGTCGAGGGACGGCTCGTCTCGGAACTGCCGGGCCTCGATCCCGAGACGAAGGAGCTGCTCGACTCCGGGCGCGAGGCCACCGACGAGGTGCACCTCGCGGGAGAGCGGCTGCTCGCGGTCAACCAACGGCCCACGGATCGCGAGGGAGGCCCCAAGGGAACGGTGGTGACGCTGCGCGACTCCACCGAGCTGCAGGCGGTGACCGGCAGGGCGGAGGTGGCGCGGGAGCGGCTCAGGCTGCTGTACGACGCCGGACTGCGCATCGGCACCACCCTGGACGTGCTGCGCACCGCCGACGAGTTGGCGCGGGTCCCCATTCCTCGCTTCGCGGACTTCGTCACCGTGGACCTGGCCGACGCCGTCCTGCGCGGCGAGGAGCCGGCCCCCACGGCGACGGACATGCGACGCGCGGCCGTGTACGGCATCCAGGACGACCATCCGCTCTCCGAACAGGGCCGGCTGTTCGACTACCTTCCCTCCACGCCCCAGGCGCGCGGCTACGGCAGCGGCCGCTCCCAGTTGGTGAGCGATCTGCCGACCGCCACGGGCTGGCGCGTGCAGGACCCGGAGCGCGCCAAGGCGATCATCGACTACGGCATCCATTCCCTCATCACCGCCCCCATCCAGGCTCGTGGCGTCATGCTGGGCATGGCCAACTTCTGGCGTGCGCAACACCATGAGCACTTCAACGAGGAGGACCTGTCGCTGGCGGAGGAGCTGGTGGCCCGTGCCGCGATCAGCATCGACAATGCCCGCCGCTACACCCGCGAGCACGCCCTGGCAGTCACCCTCCAGCGCAGCCTGCTGCCGCAGGCCATGCCCGAGCAGAACGCCCTCGACATCGCCTACCGCTACCTCCCCGCCCAGTCGGGCGTGGGCGGGGACTGGTTCGACGTGATTCCCCTGCCGGGGAGCCGGGTGGCGCTGGCCGTCGGCGATGTGGTCGGCCACGGCCTGCACGCCGCCGCCACGATGGGACGGCTGCGGACCGCGGTGCACAACTTCTCCGCCCTCGATCTGCCACCCGACGAGCTGCTGAGCCATCTTGACGACCTGGTCGGGAGCATCGACCAGAACGAGGCGGCGGAGAGTGCGGCGGGCGTCGTGGGCGCCACCTGCCTGTACGGGATCTACGACCCCGTGACGCGCCGCTACGTCATGGCGCGTGCGGGGCATCTGGCGCCCGCGCTGGTCCAACCCGACGGAACCGTCACCTTCCCGGATGTGCCGGCCGGTCCGCCCCTGGGCCTCGGCGGCATGCCGTTCCAGACCGCGGAGCTGTGTCTCGCGGAGGGAACCCAGCTCGTCCTGTACACCGACGGCCTCATCGAGGACCGCAGACGCGACCTGGACGTGGGAATGGAACTGCTGCGCGATGCGCTCGCGGGCCACCCCGGCCGGCCGCCCGAGGAAACCTGCCAGGACGTACTGGACAGCCTGCTTCCCGAGCGCCCCAAGGACGACGTCGCCCTGCTCGTCGCCCGCACGCGGGAACTGCCGCCCGACCGGATCGCCGACTGGGACGTAGCACCGGATCCGGCCGCCGTCGCGGGCATGCGCGGCGCGGTGTCCCGAAGGCTCGAAGAGTGGGGCCTGTCGGAGTTCGGCTTCACCATGGAGCTCATCCTGAGCGAGCTCATCACCAACGCCATCCGCTACGGCGCCGGGCCGATCCACGTACGGCTGATCCACGACCGTACGCTGATCTGCGAGGTGGCCGACGCCAGCAGCACCTCTCCGCATCTGCGGTACGCCGCGACGACGGACGAGGGAGGCCGGGGCCTGTTCCTGGTGTCGCAGATGGCTGAGCGCTGGGGTACCCGATACACCCCGCAGGGCAAGGTGATCTGGGCCGAACACGCCCTGCCCGAGGCCCTCCGGCAGCCCGCCCCGACACCGCCCGGCGCGGACACGCCCCCGGACGAAGACGCTTGCTAACCGGATAGCTGTCCGGTACGTTTTCCTCATTGGAGCGGACAGCTGTCCGCTTAGGTTGCGCACACCGGAAGGTTTCCTCACCATGAAGCTGCTCATCCTCGGCGCGACCGGCCCCACCGGTCGCCACGTCGTCGACCTGGCCCTCCAGGCGGGCGACACCGTCACAGTCCTGGCACGCAGGCCGGAGGCGCTGGACGAGCCGGCAGATCGGGTCACCGTGGTCGCCGGCGACGCCACCTCGCATCACGATGTCGCGAAGGCCATGATCGGGCAGGACGTCGTCGTCTCGGCCCTCGGCAGGAGCACATCCGTGCGCGCCGACGACCTGTTCACCCGCGCCTCGGCGGCAGTGATCGGCGCGGCCAAGGAAACGGGCGTCTCCCGTCTCATATGGCTGTCGTCGTTCGGCGTAGGGGACACCTACAAGTCGGCGAGCGCCGTGCAGAAGGTCATGTACAGCACGTTCCTGCGGAACATCTACGCCAACAAGGAGATCTCCGAGAAGGCGATCCGCTCCAGCGGCCTGGACTGGACGCTGGTCTACCCGACCATGCTGACCAAGGGCCCCGCCAAGGGCAGTTACCTCGTCGGCGAACGTCTCCCGATGAAGGGCAACCCGACGATCAGCCGCGCTGACGTCGCCGACTTCATGTACAAGGCGGCCCACAGCCCGGAGTGGATCCACCGCGACGCCGTCATCACGGACTGACTGACCACGAGCCGTCACTCCCCCACGCCGTACGACTTCCTGCTCGGCGGCGACCTTCCGATCAACCGCATCGGCTTCGGGGCCATGCGGCTGTCCGCCCTGCTACGCCAGCGACGACGGCACCGTCAGCGCCAACGCGCTGATCCGCGAGGCTCCGCCGTCGGGGGTACGCCACGGGCTGACCTTGGCGGCAAGAGTGCGGATGACCGCCGACCCCGCCGCCCAGCGGCCGATGGTCGAGGCGAACCTCGAGTAGGGCCTGATCCGCCACCTCGGCCTCAGCACCACTTCCACGCCGGAAAGCGCGACGACGCCGAGCTCCTGGCGACGGCCTGCGAAGAGGTCGGCATCGCCTTCGTGCCGTTCTTCGCGCTCGGCGACGGCACGAGCGACCTCACCGGAGACCGCATGGCCAAGGTCGCCGAACGCCACGGCTCCACCGTCCGTCAGATCGCCCTGGCCTGGCTGCTCGCCTCATCCACCGTCGCCCTCCTGGCGGAGAACATGGGCGCCGGGTCGATCACCCTCACACCGGACGATCTCTCCGACCTCGCCTGCCCCTGACGTGAGAACCACTCCGCACCACCGGGACAGCCGTACCGCGGACACGGCACCCGCACTGATCGCCCGGTGTGTCGACGAGGACGACGTCGCCACGGCACGTAATGGCCGTTGGCCACCGCACTTCTCCCGTACGGGAGCGTCCACGGACCGGGATTTCTGACGCACCGTTCGACGCGTGGTCCGATGCGACCTCGTCCGCCCTGCGCCCCCGCACGCTCTCGTTCGCCCCGATCGTCATCCCCGCCCGGGCGCTCCGGCGCGCAGCCCGTCCATGACAAGGTCCAGAAGCCGAGCGCTCTGGGCTTGCCAGTCCCCGCGGGTATCGATCTGCCAGATGCCGGCGATGGCCAGGACGAAGTCGTCGAAGGTCACCTCCGGACGGATGGTGCCGGCCGCGTGATTGGCTGCGAGCAGGGTCTTGATCGCCTCGGCCACCGGTGCGTATCCCGGCTGCGCCGAGGCCTCCGTCGTACCGACGATCTGACGCATCGCGTCCGAGAGGCCGACCTTGGCGACGGCGAAGCGGGCGAGCTGATCCATCCATTCACGCAGGGCCTGGTCGGGCGCCCGCGTTTTGAGCAGTTCCGTCGCGGTGTCGGCGAGCAGTTGCGCCTCGTGGTGGTAGACCTCCAGGACGAGCGCTTCACGGTTGGGGAAGTTGCGGTAGAACGTGCCCTGCCCCACCCCCGCCTTCTTGGCGATCAAACTCAGCGGCACGTCCACCGAACGCGACAACTCCGCCAGCGCCACCTCCAGGATCCGCTCCCGATTGCGCTGCGCGTCCGAGCGCTGAGGCCCGCCATTCCTGGACTCCACTCCCCCAACCTTCCGGGCTCTCGCCCACGACCCCTCGCTAACCGGATAAGTGGCCTATACATTTCCGGGTGGCGGACACTAGTCCGCTTAGTTCCACCATAGCGGCTGCTGCGGCCGAGACGTGGCCGGGGGCGCGCGGTCGGCGTTCGGTCCCGCCGATGAGGAGCACTGGTGGACGCCCCCCCATCCCGGCCACCCCGTCAGGAAGGCATGGCCGGTCGGCTCAGTGCAGGTCGTGGCGCATGGCATGCGCGACAAGTTCCCCGATGAGTACGGCGGTGGCCGCCGGTCCACGCAAGGGGGTCATCAGGAGGATCGACGCGTCGGCCACGCGGAGCCCGGAGATGGCTACGCCCCAGCTGCAGGTCAAACGGTCATCTCAACCGAAGTCATGTGGTCGTACATACAGCCGGCCGAGCTGCGTCGACGCTGGACGCGGACCCGCCTCAGGCTCAGGAGCACGCCCCCGCGCCTGTCGCCAGCAGTCCGTTGACCACAAGCGCCGCCAACGCCTCTGCCGTCTCCGTGAGTTGCGGCGGCGAGGCGAGGTCGGTTCTGCCCAGGCGGCGCGCCAGGGGCGCCTGCAGCACTCCCGACACGGGTGGGATGACGGCGAAGAACAGCACGTCCGTCGGAACGGGTGCCATGCGTCCAGAGGCGAAGAGCCGCTCGATGCTGGGGAGCATGGTCTGCAGGAGCGGGGTGACGTAGTGCTCGTAGAGGTAGTCCAGCCGTTCCGTCTCGCGGTTGAACTCGTCGACGATGAGCCGTCCGACCAACGGCGTGTCCACCGCGGTCCGGTAGAAGCCGGTGATGATCTGCCGTAGCCACTCGGCGTCGTCGACCGAGCCGTCCACCTCGGGCATACGGGCCTTCTGCGCCCTCAGTGCGGAGTCGACCACCGCGCGCCAGAACGCCGCCTTGGACCCGTACCGGTCGTTGATGAAGTTGTGGCTGACGCCGAGGCGGCGGGCCAGCTCGCGGGCGGAGGCGCGGTCGTATCCCAGCTCCGCGAAGGCTTCGAGCCCGCGCCGCAGGACGTCGTCCTCGCCGGGCACCGCGGGAGTGTCCGCGCCGGGACGCCCCGGCCGACGTGCGGATTCTGCTGCTCTGGCTCCCACGGCTGTCTCCCTCGCTGATCGCCCCAGGCATCCCAGGAGTCCCCGCCTCCCCCACAGTCACCGACGCGCAGGCCGCGGCCCCTGCGTCCCGCGCCCCGTCCGCCGCCGCACCGCCCCGCCCCGTCATCGCTGGTGGATCCTGGCCGTCATCAGCCTGGCCCAACTGATGGTCGTCCTGGACGCGACGATCGTGAACATCGCCCTTCCGTCGGCCCAGAAGGACCTGGGCTTCTCGGACCGGGACCGGCAGTGGATCGTCACCGCCTATGCGCTCGCCTTCGGCAGCCTGCTGCTGCTCGGCGGACGCCTGGCCGACCTCTTCGGCCGCAAGACGACCTTCCTGGTCGGCCTGGTCGGCTTCGCGGGCGCCTCCGCGGTCGGTGGTGCCGCGACCAGCTTCGAGATGCTGGTCGGCGCCCGCGCTGTCCAGGGCCTGTTCGGCGCCCTGCTCGCCCCGGCCGCCCTCTCCCTGTTGACCACGACCTTCACCGACGCCAAGGAACGCGCCAAGGCCACCGCCGTGTACGGCGCGATCGCAGGGGCCGGCGGAGCCGTCGGCCTCCTCCTCGGGGGCCTGCTGACCGAGCACCTCGACTGGCGCTGGACCCTGTACGTGAACCACGTCTTCGCCGTCGCCGCCTTCGTCGGCGGGGCGCTCCTGCTCAGCCGCACCCACCGCGACAAGTCCGCCCGGATCGACGTCTCTGGTGCCGTGCTCGTCTCCGCCGGCCTGTTCAGCCTGGTCTACGGCTTCCCCAACGCCGAGTCCCACGGCTGGGGCTCCCCGGCCACCTGGGGCTTCCTGCTCGACCGCAATCGCGGCGCGTCGTTGGCCTCCGTGCTGATCATCGGCGCGGGCATGTTCGGCGTCTTCCTGTTCCTCACCTACTACATGCAGCAGAGCCTGGGCTACAGCCCCGTCAGGACCGGGCTGGCCTTCCTGCCCATGACAGTCGCGCTCATGCTCGCCTCCACCTTCTCCTCCGGCGTACTGATGCCCCGCCTCGGCCCGAAGGCGGTCGTGCCGCTGGGCATGGGCCTGGCCGCCGCGGCCATGGTCTGGCTCACCGGCCTCGACCTCAACAGCGGTTACGTCACGGACATCATGCTTCCGCTGATCGTGGCCGGAGCCGGCTTCGGCCTGATCATGTCCTCGGCCATGGGCCTGGCCACCGCCGGTGTCCGCACCGAGGACGCCGGTGTCGCCTCAGCCGCCGTCAACACCATGCAGCAGGTCGCTCACGACCGGGAAGTCCGCCACCCAGGCCAGGATCGCCGGTGTGGATGCCGGCGCGCTCGCCGTGATCGGGCCGCACATCCTGCGCGGCCGCGCCTTCGACGGCTTCCACGACCGGGCTGCCGCCCCCGTCTTCCTGCTCCCGGAGAACCTCGCGCGCGCACTGGACATCGACCGGGTCGGCGTCGCGGTCTTCATCGACGACCGCCCGTACACGGTGATCGGTGTCTTCGACGATGTGACCCGGGAATCCGCCACGATGGCCTCGGTGGTCATGCCGTTCGACACGGCACAGCGTCTCGTCGGCGGCACGGACGCGGTAAAGCCCGAGCGTGACGTGCTGGTCCAGGTGCGCCCCGGTGCGGCGCGCCCGATCGGCGCCCAGGCCCCCCTGGCCTTGCTGCCGGAGGCCGTCGGCCGGCTGGAGTCGATCGCCCCGCCCGACCCACTCACGCTGCGCCGCGCGGTCGAGGGCAACGTCACCACGCTGGTTCTCGTCGTGTCGCTGATCGCGCTCACGGTGGGGACGTTCTCCATCGCGACGGCGGCCACGGCCGGGGTCGCGGCCCGGGCGGCGGAGATCGGGCTGCGCCGTGCCGTCGGTGCCCGGCCGCGGCACATCTTCGTCCAACTCCTCACCGAGACGACCTTGCTGGGGGCGGTCGGAGGGATCGTGGGCAGTGCGTCGGGCATCGTCGCCGTCGTCGCGGTCGCGCTGCACAACGGCTGGGAGCCGGTGCTCGATGTCCGCACCGCTGCGCTGGCCGCGGTCGGCGGGGTGGTGACCGGCCTGGTCGCGGGACTGTTGCCGGGCTGGCGGGCAACCCGGGTGCAGCCGGTCGTGGCCCTGCGGCAGTGAATGCCCGCCGTCGCGGCTGCGCACCTCAGTCGTAGACGGGCTGCCACACACCCGCGCGCTGCGCCATGGACACTGCGTGCGCGCGATCCCTGGCGCCGGGCTTCATCAGCACGTTCGTCACGTGGTGCTTGACTGTGCGCACACTGATGGTCAGCTCCTCGGCGATCTCCATGTTCGACAAGCCGCTCGCGATGTGCTCCAGGACCTGGCGCTCGCGCGCCGTGAGCGACGGCGGGAGCCCGCGCGCGGACGGCCGCAGGCGGCGCAACAGCCGGGCTCCCACGGCCGGGCTGACCCAGCGGTCGCCGACACCGACGGTGACGATCGCGGTCACGAGCTCCCAGGCGAGGGCGTGACGAAGGACGATGCCACCGACGTCGGCGTGCCCCAGCTCACCGAGTTCGGCGTTGGTCATGGCCCCCTCTGCCACCAGCACCGCCCTGGAAGCGAACCCCTGGGCAGCCGTCACGCTGTCGGTCACCACGACCACGGGGGCCGGCTGCGGGATGCCCGCGTCCGGGGGGCGCGTGGTCCTGTGCCGCACCACCAGTGAACGTGAGGCTCCCAGCAGCGACTCGATCCGCTGGGACATGCCCCGGCCCGCGAGCTCCGTCCGGACGACCAGGCGCTCGGACGACGGATGCTTCGGGGAGCCAGGGTGAGGGTGCGACGTCAGAAGACAGTAGTAGTACGCGGATGTTTCCCCCTGAACGGCACGTGTCGTGCTCGCTTTGTGAGCCATGCGAAGGCCCGGCGCCCCGTGTTGGTCGGCACAGGTCAACCGGATGGTCCGCTCAAGGAGTAGCGGCCCGGGATTCTTCACGGCCGGGCCACTGGTGCCGAACAAACAAGTCCTGAAAAATATGGTGAAGCCGTTCAGACGGTGACACGGGGGCACATCGGGGGAGGTGTGGCAATGCCGCGCAGAGAAAGCCCACTTGAGGCGGGGGACGGTCCGTTACTGGAGTTCGCTGAGGACCTGCGGCGACTGCGGCGGAAGGCAGGGGCTCCGCCATACCGGGAACTGGCGGAGCAGGCTCACTTCTCACTGTCGACCCTGTCCTCCGCGGCGTCCGGGAAGCGGTTGCCCACACTGGCGGTGACGCTGGCGTACGTGCACGCCTGTGACGGGGACGTATAGGAGTGGGAGCGTCGTTGGCGGGAGGCGGCGGAACTACTCGGCGAGGGGCATGCCGAACCCGGTCCGGCGGCGGAGTCCGGCACGCCTCCGCCCTACGCGGGACTGCGGTCGTTCCGGGAGCAGGACGCGGAGTGGTTCTTCGGCCGGGAGCAACTGGTGGCGGAACTGGCCGAGCGGCTGGAGCGGCAGCGGTTCGTGGTGCTGATCGGGGCTTCGGGTTCGGGCAAGTCGTCCCTGTTGCGGGCCGGGTTGGTGCCGCGTCTGCAGTCCGCGATGACGACGGTGGTGGTGACGCCGGGGCCCAAGCCGTTGGAGGAGTGTGCGGTGAGGCTGGCGGCGCTGGCGGGAGTGACGCCGGGCGGCCTGTACAAGGAGCTGAAGGACGATCCGGGGAACCTGGGCCGCGTAGCGCGGCAGATCACAGCTCGTCCCCACGCGGATGACGGCGACATGCTGCTGGTCGTCGACCAGTTCGAGGAAACCTTCACGTTGTGCCGGGACATGGTCGAGCAGGACCGCTTCGTCGAAGCCCTGGTCGCAGCCGCCTCGGCCGAAGGCTCCCGGTGCCGGGTGGCACTGGGCGTGCATGCCGACTTCTATGCGCACTGCACCCACCATCCGCTGCTTGTGGAGGCGATGCGCGACGCGCAGGTGCCCGTGGGGCCGATGAATCTGGACGAACTGCGCAGGGTCGTGGTGAAACCTGCCCAGCAGGCGGGACTGACCGTCGAAAGCGCGCTGCTGGCCACGCTGATGGCACAGGCACACCGCCAGGTCGGGGTGCTCCCGCTGTTGTCGCACGCACTGCTGCAGACCTGGCGCCGCCGACGCGGAAGTCTGCTCACCCTCGACGCCCTCGATGCCGCCGGCGGCATCGAGGGCGCACTGGCCAAGTCGGCGGAGGAGTTCTACGAAGACCTGGACGCGGACCAGCGAACAACGGCACGACACCTGTTCATGCGCCTCACCGCCCCGGCAGCGGGAACCGAGGACACCAAACGCCGCGTCACCCGGGGCGAACTGGACGAGGACCACATCACGACGAGTGTGGTGGAACAGGCTGCGGCGGCCCGTCTGGTCAGCCTCGACAGAGACCGGATCGAGATCGCGCACGAGGCCCTGATCGGCAGTTGGCCACGGCTGAGGGACTGGCTCGCGGCCGACCGGGACCGGCGACGAGTGCACCATCAGCTGACGGAGGCAGCCGAGACCTGGGTGTCCCTGGGCGAAGACCCCGGTGCGCTCTACCGGGGCACCCGCCTGGAAGCCGCCCGTCAGCTGACGGAGTCGGACGACATCGGCCTCAGCACACGGGAGCACGCCTTCCTCCTGGGGAGCCTGGCTGCGGCCGCGGCCGAAAGCCGCCTTGCCGTACGCGGATCCCGTCGGCTCCGCGTCCTGATCACCACGCTTGGCGTGCTGGCTCTGCTCACCACGGCGACCACGGTGCTCGCCGTGCGGGCGAACCGTGCGATGACGGTCCAGCGCAACGACGCCATCGCGCTGAACGTGGCGGCGGAGGCGACCCGGATGTATCCCGCCGCCCCCGCACTCGCCACCCAACTCGCCCTCGTCTCTTACCGGTTGAAGCCAGACCGGAACACCCTCAACGCCCTGCTCAGCACCCTCATGACCACGTGGACGGCGCATCGTTCCGAGGCCTACGCGCTCGACGTGAGCCACGACAGCACACTGCTGGCCACAGGAGGCCGCGATCGTACGGTCCGTCTCTGGGACATCCGTGACCCACGGCAACCTGTCCGCGTGGGCACGGTGGAGGGCAGTCAAGGTGCCGTGTACGCCGTCGCCATGCACCCCGGCAAACGCATCCTCGCCACGGGTGGCGTCGACGAAGTGGTACGGCTGTGGGACGTCACCCGGCCCGATCGCCCCAGGTCCGTCTCCCTTCTCCCCCACCACGGCGACACCGTTCGCGCCATGGCCTTCAGCCCCGACGGCCGCACCCTCGCCGACGCCGGTCAGAGCGGCCGGGCGCATGTCTGGGACATCACGGACCCGCGCCGCCCCAAGCTCCGGGCCGTGCTGCCCGGACACACCGACACCGTCCGGTCCGTGGCCTTCAGCGCAGACGGACGGCTCCTGGCAACCGGCGGGCAGGACGCGTCGGTGCGGCTGTGGGACCTGGGCGCTCCCGGTCGGCCGACCCTGCGGGCCGCGTGGCACGCCCAGGAACTGGGCGTCTTCTGGGTGGAGTTCAGCCCCCGCGCCGGCCTCCTCGCGACCGCGGGAGGCGGCGTGGAAGCCGTAAGGCTGTGGGACACCACCGAACCCGGACGGCCCCGGCTGGTGGCCGGAATCTGCGGCCACGACGACGTCGTCGGCGGTGTCGACTTCAGCCGCGACGGCCGTACCCTCGTCTCCTCCAGCGACGACCGCTCGGTCCGGATCTGGGACGTCAGCACACCGACCGCACCCCGGAACCGGGCTTTGCTCACCGCCTACGACACGGCCGTGATGGGAGTCCGCTTCAGCCCGGACGGCCGCACCCTGGTCTCCGGCGTTTTCGACGGCACCGTCCGGCTGTTGACGACAGACTTCGACCAGGCGGTCAGCCGAGCCTGCGACGCTCCACGCCGCCCCATATCCCGGGACTCGTGGCAGCGGTACTTCGCCGGCGTCCCCTACCGCCCTCCTTGTGCCTGACAGGGTTTCGCGGCAGCGGCCTCGTCGGAGTTCGGCGCGGCAGGTAGGTGGTAGGTGGGACGACCGCATGATCGATCTTGGACTGTGGCCGTATGGCAGATCGAACCGTATCCAAAGACCCCGACGTCAGACCTTCCGGATCCGGTCGGCGATCTCCGGCCTCGCCGCGAACCCGGCCGCCTTGTACGTTGCGACGCCGCCGACGTTGGAGCTCGGTGTGCACACGCGCACGGTCGACGAGCCCATCTCCCGCAGTGCGGCCGCCCCGGCGACGGTGATCGCCCGGCCATAGCCGCGGCCGCGGTGGTCCGCGTGGACGCCCATCGGCTCGACCAGTCCCGGCTTCCCCGGGCCGGCCGACCAGACCGTCACCACCGCCGCGGGGTTGCCCTGGTCGTCGTAGGCACCCAGGCATCGGGCGTCGGCGTAGAACGGTCCCGCGGACATCTCGTGCCGGTACTCGCGCGTGGGCCTCGTGGTGTTGAACGCGGACCGCAGGACGTCGGCGAAGTCCTGTGCCTGCTCCAGGCCGATCGCCTTGATCCGCACGCCGGGGTCCTCCACCGCTTCGGCGAGGTCGCGGAAGAGCGGCGTCCACGGCTCGTCGACACCCCAGCCCTCCTTGGTCAACAGGTCGTGGAGCAGCAGGCCCTGCGGCGCCTCGATGGACACCGCTCCTTCCGGCAGCACGCCGCGCTCAGGCAGCGAGAAGTCCTCGACGAGCCGCCGCGCCAAGTCCTCGTCCTGGAAAGCGTCGGGAGCGACCGTCATCCGCACCAGCGTCGGCGTATCCAGCATCCCGACAGCGAGGATCCGTCCGCTCCGGCTCCAGGTCCGGACCACCGCGGCCGTCTCGGCCGTTCCGAACCGGTAGTTCCAGCCGATGTCCCCGGGATGCAGCTGCATCGGCGCTTCGTCGTGCTGCCACTCCCGCAGCGCCGCAATGGCCTCGCGCACCCCGTCGGCCGTCGGCGTACTCAGCACAATCGTCATAGCCGGGATCTGACACCCCCGTCTCGGTGGCGCGCAACCGATTAACTGACCAAGCGCTTCAGGGTGATGGCGGCGGGAGGTCGATGGCGAGTCCGGTCCCGGCGAGGAAGCCGTCGAGGACGTCGGGACGGTACGGGAGGCGCTTGAGTCGGTTGCGCACGAGCGCGGCGAGTGATCTTGTTCAGGGGGTCCCACACGAGCACGATCGGCGCCTTGACCAGTTGGTGCACGAGGTCGACGAGGGCGATGTAGTCGCGCTCGGACAAGCTGCGGCGCCGGTGGCACAGCCGGGTCCGCGAGCCCGGACGCATCGCGATCAGCCCGGCGACCGAGACCCGCCCGGAGCCGCGGCCGTTCACCTTCACGACCGCGGTGATGCCGCGCCGTCCCCAGGTACGTCCGGTCGGCGGCCTGCGGGTGAACCCCGCCTCGTCCTCGAAGCAGATCCAGCCGCCGCAGGCCGCCCGGGTGGTTCTACCTCCGCCCATGTCACCTCCTTCCAGGCGGTGACGGCCTTCTCGTCGCGTTCCGCGGCCCTGCGAGCCGGGTCCCGACACTGCGGCGACAGCTTGCAGCGCTGCCCGCTCGCGCTACCAACGACATACTGCGCTCTCTCGGGCGCCCTCGAACTGGTAGGCGGCGGACGCGGCTCCGTAGCAGAAGGCGGCGGGCAGTTCACGGCGGGCCCTCACGCGGAGACCCGGCGCTCAAAGCTCCGGCGCCAGGCCGCGCTTGTGCAGCCAGGCCAGTTGGGTGGGCGGGTTGGAGCCGCAGCCGCCGCCGTGGTCGGCGAACGGCCAGACGGTCATGGTGCGGTCCTGGCCCGCGTAGTGGTTGAAGGCGGCGTAGACCGTGGAGGGCGGGCAGACCGGGTCCATCAGGCCGACGCTGAACAGCGCCGGAGCGGTGGCCCGCCCGGCGAAGTGGACGCCGTCGAAGTAGTCGAGGGTGGCGAAGGTCTCCTCCACCCGGTGGCGGCTGTGCCAGCGCAGGTACTTGGTGATCTCCGGGTACGGGCCCTCGCCGCTGATCTGCACGGCGCGGCGGAAGTGGCACAGGAACGGGACGTCCGGCATCACCGCCGCGACGCGGTCCCCGGTGAGGCCGGCGACGGCGAGTGCCAGGCCGCCCCCCTGGCTGCCGCCGGCCAGCACGATCCGGCGGGTGTCGAGTCCGGGCAGCTGTGCGACCGCGTCCACGGCGCGCACGCAGTCGGTCATCAGCCGCCGGTAGTAGTAGTGGTCGGGCGAGTCGATGCCGCGGGTCATGAAGCCCTCGACCCACTGGGTGCCGTCGCCCTCACCCCGGTCCGGGGTGTCGTGGCCCTGGCCGCGGCTGTCGACGACGAGCTGGGCGTAGCCGGCCGAGGGCCAGAACAGGTGGTCGGTGGGCAGTCCGCGTCCGCCGCAGTAGCCGAGGTAGGTGACGACGACCGGCAGCGGTCCTGCCGCGTCGCGCGGGCGTAGCAGCCAGGCGGCCACCGGCTCACCCCGCCAGCCGGGGAAACGCACGTCGTCGACCTCGACGGTGCGCAGCAGGTGCTGGGAGGTGACCCGTTCGGCCTTGACCGCCCCGTCGTGCGACCGGGCTTCTGCGAGGGTTCGCTGCCAGAAGGCGTCGAAGTCCTTCGGGGCGGGCGACTCGGGCCGGTAGGCGTCGAGTTCGTCCAGGCCGAAGTCCGTGAGCGGCATGGGGGCTTCCTCCGGGTGAGGCGGTGTCAGGGTGGTGGTGCGGTGCCGCGCCGGTCGGGACGGGGGCGGCCCGCCGTTCGCGAGCGGGCGGCCGGTCGCGCTGGTGCGGGTGCGGGTAACGGCTCTCAGTCGGACGTGACGAGGCTGAAGGCAGCCAGCCGGAATCCGCCATGCAGCGTCAGCGTGAGGTCGTGGACGCCGTCGAGCGGGGTGGCGAACTCGGCCGCGGCGGTCGTCCAGGTGTGGCGGTCGCCGGTGACGGGCACGTCGATCTCGGCCAGCAGCCGGTCGCCGGCCCGCAGTTCCAGCCGGGCCTCACCGGCCTCCGCGTCCTCGCGGGCGGTCTCGGCCTCCACCCGGACGGCGCCGGTGAGATCGACGCCACGGAAGAGCAGCGTCGCGGGCCGGGCCGGGTGGGCCGGGGTGACGGCGTCACCGCTGGTGCGGGTGGCGTCGACGATGTCGATGTCCGTGTGATCGTCGAAGTCGACGGCCGGGGTGCGCCGGTCGAGGACCGTGCGGGGCGCGGGGGCCGTCCCGGTCACGGTGAGCGGCGCGGTGAGGACCGGGTGCTCGGCGGAGCGGGCGACGGTGATCTCGTAGTCGCCGGGGTCGACGGTGAAGGCGCCGGTGACGACGTCCCAGTGGGCGAGCCGTTCGGCCGGCAGCCGGAAGGTCAGTTCCCGGCTCTCGCCCGGCTCCAGGCGGATCTTGCGGAAGTCGGCGAGGCGCTGCCGGGGTGCCTCGTAACGGGCCTCCAGGGCGCGGGCGTAGAGCTGGACCAGTTCGCTGCCGGTCCGTGCGCCGGTGTTGGCCACCGTCACCGTGATCTCGACCTCGCCGTCCTGGGCGATCGACGCGTCGGACAGCCGCAGGTCGCGGTGGGCGAAGTCGGTGTAGGACAGTCCGTGGCCGAAGGGGTAGAGCGGTGCGGCCCGGTGGTACTGGTAGGTCCAGCCGGCCTTGATGATGTCGTAGTCCAGCGGCTTCGGCAGCGGGTCGTCGCCCTGGTACCAGGTCTGCGGCAGACGGCCGGCGGGCTCGGCCTCGCCGAGCAGTACGGCTGCCAGCGCGTGGCCCGTCTCCTGCCCGCCGTGGGAGGTCCACACCACGGCGGGCAGGTGCTCATCGGCCCAGTCGACGGCGTACGGGTAGCTGCTCATCACCACCAGCGCCGTCTGCGGGCGGACCGCGAAGACCGTGCGAAGCAGCGTCTCCTGCGTCTCGGGCAGGGCGGTGTCCGCGCGGTCCTCGGTCTCGCGGCCGTTGATCAGCGGGTGGTTGCCGAGGACGACGACCGCGGTGTCGGCCTGTTCGGCGGCGGCGCGGGCCTCGGCCAAGCCGTCGCGCACCAGCTCACGTCGCCAGTGCTCGGCGGTTTCGGGGCTTTCGGCCGTCACCGTGACCCGGCCGTCGGCGGGGTCGACGGCGGCATAGCGGCCCGTATGGCGGTTGCGCAGCAGCACGGTGTCCGGATCGCCACCGGGGACGGGCTCCAGGCAGAAGGTTTCGTGCACGAACCAGCTCTTGATCCGTTCCTGGTCCGCCGCGAGTGAGCCGTCGTCCTTGAGGCTGAGGTAGCGGCCGGTGGCGGCGTCCCGGAGGGTGAGCGCGTCGCCGCCCCAGTCGGCGACGTCGAAGGAAGTTCCGCACAGCAGACGGCCGTTGGTGCGCGAGCGCAGTCCGATACGGTCGGCGCCCTCGACGCACACCACCTCGCCGCCGTGCTCCGCCAGGGCCGCGCGCAACCCGGCCGCGACCGTGACGCCGTAGGGGAGGGTGCCGCTGTACCAGTCCTCGCAGAGCATGTCGGCGAGGGGGCCGATGACCGCGATGCGGGGTGCCTTGCGCGTGGCCAGGGGCAGCAGTCCCTCGTTCTTGAGCAGCACCACCGACTCGGTCGCGGCGCGCCGCGCGAGGGCGCGGTGTTCGGGGCTGTCGATCACCTCGGCACCGGTGCTCGCGTACGGATCGATCCCGGGGTCGAACTCGCCGAGCCGGAAGCGCAGTTGCAGGTGGCGCCGGGCGGCCCGGTCGATGTCACCTTCGTCGATCAGGCCGCGGTTCAGCGCCTCGCGCAGCCGGCTGATCACGGTCGAGCTGTCCTCGTTCTGGTCGGTGAAGCTGTCGATCCCGGCCTTCAGGGCGGCGGCGTGGCCCGCGGCGTGGTCGTCGAAGTAGTGCTCCGGGTCGACCAGGTTGGAGGGCGCTTCGGCGTCGCTGACCACGAACAGCTCGTGGCCGGTCGGCTGCGCCCAGCGCCGCAGTTCCGTCTCGATGAGCGGGCTGACGTGGCAGGGGCGGCCGTTGAGGAGGTTGTACGCCGCCATCGCGCCGGTGGCCGCGCCGTCGGCGACGGCCGGGCGGAACGCTGCCAGGTCGTACTCGTGCAGCACGCGGGGCCGGACGCCGGAGGAGGTGATGCAGCGGTCGTCCTCGTTGTTGTAGGCGAGGAAGTGCTTGAGGACGGGGGCGGCGCGCAGATAGTCCGGGTGGTCCCCGGCCAGGCCCCGGCAGTAGGCCGTCGCCAGCCGCCCGGTGTGCAGCGGGTCCTCGGAGTAGCCCTCCTCGTTGCGGCCCCAGCGCGGATCGCGCAGCAGGTTCACCACGGGCGCCCACGCCTGAAGGCTGTTGGTGCCGGAGCCGGTCGCCGGCGGGCGGTGCCGGTGGAAGGCGCGCAGCTCCACGGACACGGCCGTGGCGACCTCGTGCACGAGGTCCTCGTCCCAGGTGGCGCCGAGCCCCACCGCTTGCGGGAAGACGGTGGCCTCGCCGAGCCAGGCCACGCCGTGCAGTGCCTCCGTACCGGTGCGGAAGGAGGCGACGCCCAGGCGCTCGACGGGCGGCGCGTACTGGTGCAGCAGCGCGATCCGCTCGTCGAGGGTGAGCCGTTGCAGCAGGTCGTCGACGCGCTTGTCCAACGGGAGCGCGGGATCGCGGAACGGCAACCGGTCGGCTTCGGACGGGAACGCAGAACCCACGGGAAAGACCCCTCGACGAGCGGGAGAGACAGCAAGTGGTGAAGCGCTTCGACGCTGCCATCGCTTTTGATTGGATGTCAATGCCCGAATTGATGAAAGTTTCTTTTAGTTGGACCCCCTTGTTTCCCTGGAAACATCCCATTACCTTGCGTCGCGAGGTGAAGCGCTTCGACGCTCTTCGACGCTCTTCGACCGGAAGGAAGCCGAGATGCCACCATGGTGACCATCGCGGACGTGGCCCGGCGCGCGGGCGCCTCGACGAGCACAGTCAGCTACGTGCTCAACGGCCGGACCTCGGTGTCCGAGGCGACCCGGCGTCGCGTGCAGCGCTCCGTGGCCGAGCTCGGCTACCACCCCAACGCCGGTGCCAGGGCGCTGGCCGGTCGCCGCTCGCACATCATCGCGCTGGTCATGCCACTGCGCACTGACATGTACGTCCCGGTCATGATGGAGATCGCCGTCTCCGTCACCACGACCGCCCGCCGTCACGGGTACGACGTCCTGCTGATCACGAGCGACGAAGGTCCTCGGGGCGTGTGGCGCGTCGCGGCGAGCGGTCTCGCGGACGGCGTGATCCTCATGGACGTCGAGCTCGACGACCCGCGCATCCCGGTGCTGCGCGAACAGGGTACGCAGGCCTCGCTCATCGGCCTGCCCGACGACGCGCACCAACTGTCCTGCGTGGACCACGACTTCGCGACCGCCGGCGCTTTGTGCGCGGACCATCTCGCCGACCTCGGCCATCGGGACATCGCCTTCATCGGTTACTGCTCCCGGATCTACGAACGGCACGCCGGGTACGCCGAACGCACCCTCGCGGGGTTCGCCGAACGGGCCGGGGAGCGCGGCCTGAGGTTCCTGCACCGCCCGTGCGAGGGCACGTACGAGAGCACCGCCCACACGCTCGACCGCGTCTTCGCCGAGCGGCCGGGAACCACCGGGTTCGTCGTGCAGAACGAGGGGGCGATCGGCCCACTGCTCAGTCTGCTGCGCACCGGCGGGCGGGCCGTCCCGGAGGACGCCTCGGTGATCGCCCTCTGCCCGGAGCAGCTCGCCGAGCAGCAGACACCCGCCCTCACCTCCGCGTCGGGACCGGCCACGGAACTGGGCCGGGTGGCGGTCGAGCAGGTGCTGCGCCGCCTGGACGCCGCGTCACAGGACACGGCACCGGAGGACGAACGCGTACTGCTGGCCCCAACCTTGACGGTTCGTCAGAGCGCTGGCCCGGCAGAGCTGTCGTAGACCCCCGTGAACCATCCGACCCAACACGATCCACCGATGCACGGACGCACCGATGCGCCGATGAAAGGACCCATGGTGTCCGACCAGCGCCCGGCGGGCGACTACTGGTACGTGCTCATCGCGGAGGGCGCGGCACCGACCACCCCGTCCAGGACACCGGTCACGGGGACCTGGTGCAGGCCCCGGACGGCTCATGGTGGATGGTCTTCCTCGCGGTGCGGCCGCGCGGCGGAGTCCCCGGCTGGCACGTCCCCGGCCGCGAGCCCGTCCTCGCCCCGGTCACGTGGGAACACGGCCGGCCCGTCGTCGGCGAACTCCACTGCACGCACGCGGCGCCTCCCTGGACGGGCCGGACGCCGTCTTCATCGGCAGGCGCCAGCAGCATCTGGCGTGCTGGGCGCGCACGTCGATCGATCCCGGCGCAGGGCTTCGGCGGGTTCGCCGTCCGGCTCGACGAGCAACGGCACTACGGGATCGAGGCGGACGGCACCCAGGTGCGGGTGGTCTCGCACGTCGGCCCGGTGCGCACCGTCGTGGCCACACAGCCGTGCCCGCGGGCCCGATCGTCCTCGGCGTGCGGATCACCGAGCCGCCCGCACCGCACGACGCTCGCCCCGGACCCGACGTCGTCTCCCTCGGCATCGAGCTGCCGGACGGCACCTTCACCTCGCTCGCGACGCTCGACGGCCGCTCTCTGTCGACCGAGATAACCGGCGGTTTCACCGGCCGTGTCATCGGCCTGTACGCCGCCCAGGGCGTCGTCCACCTCGACTGGTTCGGCTACGAGCAGCTGACCGCGTGAGGTATCGGCCCCGCCCCTCACACACCCCGCTCC
>NZ_LLZG01000377.1 GCF_001509475.1 Streptomyces regalis | reverse complement strand
GGTGCCGCCACTGTTCCTGCGAGCGGGCCGCACGCTGGGCGCGACGGGCCTGAAGGGCACCTGGCACATCGTGATGCCGGCCGCGCTGCCCGGCTACCTGGCAGGCCTGAAGCAGGGCTGGGCCTTCTCCTGGCGCTCACTGATGGCCGCCGAAATCATCGCCTCCCACCCCGACCTGGGCGTCGGTCTCGGCCAGTTGCTGGAGAACGGCCGCAACAACAGCAGCATGTCGCAGGTGTTCCTGGCCATTTTCCTGATCCTGCTCGTCGGCATCGCCATCGAGCTGCTGTTCTTCAGCCCGCTGGAGCGGCGTGTTCTGCGCGGGCGGGGGCTGCTGGTCACCCGCTGAGGTCAGCCACTGAAGTCCCCCAACTGAGCGCAAGGATCGGCTAACCAGGCGTGATCACCACCGTGACCGTCCGGTTCTTCGCGGCACTCGCGTACGGCGCGTCGCGCTGATCCGCGCTGGCCGTGGTGAAGGCGGTGAGGGGCTTGCCGCTGGCGGCGCTCAGTTCCCGGGCAGCGATGAGTGCACGCCAGAGGGAGAGGACGGAACCGCCACTGCGCGGGGCGCCGGGCACGCTGGCGGCCTGGCCGTAGATCTCGACGCCCGCCTTTCGCCCGGCCAGGCGTCCGCCGAGCACAGCCAGCCGATCGGCTCCGGCCGGGGTCAGCTCGGCGCCCTCGGAGAAGAGCCCGTCGACGAAGGCGACCTCAACGGAAGCCCCCTGCACCGCCGGGTGTATGCCCGGTGCCCGCAGCGCGCGGGCCAGCGCCTTGGCCGCCTCCCCTCGGCGGGCTGTCTCGCGGGCTTGCTCCCGTGTCTGCTGTTCCCTGCGTTCGGCGTCCAGCTGCTGGACACGTTGCTCCATCAGGTCGGCCTGCGAGGGACCGGGCCGATCCGGGCGCGCGGCGGGGCCGTCCGTGAGAGCGACCGTGCCCGCTGTGACCGCGGCCACCGCACAGAGCGCGGCGGCCAGTGCCGTACGCCTGCGGTGCCGGGCGAGCGCCGCCCCTGGACCGCGTCGGCCGAGCCGGTCGATCCTCGCCAGTCCGGCCGACGCGGCCGGATCCCCCGGGTCACGTTCCAGGACGCTTCGCCAGCACGTCGCCGCCTGGGTCAACTCCCCTCGCTGGGCGTGGACTCGGGCGAGCAGGTCGAGTACGTCCTGATGGCCGGCGACGACGGGATCACCGGCGTCGTGCAGCAGCCGCAGGGCGCCGTCCAGGTCACCGGAGCGGGCCGCCGCGCCGGCACGCGAAACGAGCAGGTGGACCCGGAGCGAGTCGGCGGCAGATGCCGTACCACTGGATTCCGCACCACTGGATTCCGTCTCACCCGGTCCTGTGCCGCCCGTCGGGATCAAGGATGTGGGCACCGTCAACTCCTCGTCTCTGCCGACTGGTTGAACCGTCGGCTAGTTGATTCCGCCGGACATCCGCTCGGCCTCATCCGCGGCCCCCGGCGGCAGCAGTCGGCGCAGCCGCTCGTTGACGCCGGCGAGGGCACGGCGGTTCCCCGCGGCGACGGCCCGGCGGCCCTCCAGGATCGCGGCGTCCGCCTGGGCGCGGGAGAACATCTCGTCGCGCATCTCGACCAGCGCGTGGAAGACCACGTACTCCCACTGGTCGGTACGGCGCAGCAGCTCGACGTGGAACTCCCCGGCCCGCTTGATGAGCCGCCGCAGGTCCGCCGGCGTGGCGTCGTCGCCGAGCGAACGGGCGCGGTCGCGCATGTTCTGCAGCTCCCGCCGGTCCGACGGACTGCCCCCGACCTGCTCGACGACGTCCTCGCAGGCGCTGAGCAGATCCCACAACTCACGTTGCAGTCCCGGGATCTCGATCGCCTCCTCGATGTCGTCGAGCTGGGCCTCGACATCGCGGATGCGGCGATCGCTGGTGACGGCGGCGCCCGTGTCGACGGCGGCCGCGTCCACCTCCTTGCGGAGCTGGGGGAGGGTCCGCTGCTCCGAAAGGTCGACCAGTTTCGCCCGTGCCTGGTCCGAGAAGACGTCCTCGGCCTGGTCCTGCAGGAGCCGTACCCGCTGTTCCAGATCGTGCAGGCGGTCCACGAGTTCGTCGTGTTCGGGTGCCAGCAGCTCGGAGCGGTTGATCGTCGCCTCGAACTGCTGCTCCAGCAGGGGGATGTCGGCGGTGACGAGGACCTCCCGGTTGCTCGCCTGGATCTCGAACGTCACCTCGACCTCGCTCTGGGCGGGCAGGTCGATGCGGATGTCGCGCGGGCGGATCTCGATGAGCCCGACCCTGCTGTTGCGGTCGGCGCGCCTGCGTTCTCCCTCCAGCAGGGGGATGCGGATGACGGCGTCCGGCTCGGTGCGGCGCAGCGGGATGGTCGTCCGGTACGGCTTGGTCACCTGGGCGGGCAGTGTGGTGCCCTTGCGCAGCAGCGGGTCGAAGGTGCCGTCGGCCTTGCCGATGCCGAGGGTGCCGGTGAGTACCGCGTCGCCGGGGACGACGGCCGCGTGGCTGATGGAGAAGGTGTCCCCGGCCAGGTTGCGCCGGGTGCCGGAGGTGTCGGTGAGCTCCACGGTGAAGCGGGACCGGGTGTCGGCGTCGATGGCCACCTCGGTGTAGAAGGTGCCGTCCGTGCCGAGTTCGGTGCGCGGCCCGCGGAAGGGCGGGCGGCCGTCGGGGTTGCTCAGGGTGACGGTGTACCGCGTCCAGTCCACCGCGCTGCCGCTGCTGACCTTGCCGGAGACGGGGATGCCGGTGGTGTCCACGGACTGCGGCGGATAGTGGAGTTCGATCGCGAACTCGCCGGGCGCGGCCTTCTGCGGCTTCTTCGGCAGCCGGATCGTACGGGCGAACACGGCGGCGCCGCGCGCGACCACGGTGGTGGGGTCCTGGCTGTGGTCGAGGGGGATGCCGGGCCCTTCGACCGGGTCGGCGAGCAGTTCGCGCAGTCCGGGGCTGAGGGTCGCCCCGCCGACCAGGAGCAGCCGGTCGATGTGGTCGGGGCGCAGGGAGCTCTCGGCCAGCGCGTCGCGGCAGAGCCGGACGGCGCGGGTGTAGAACGGCAGCGCCAGGTCGTCCAGGGCGGCCCGGGTCAGGACGTACTCGAAGGGCTCGATGCCGCCGCTGCCGTCGTCCAGGTCTACGGAGATCTCGACCGAACTCGTGCGGGACAGCGCGATCTTGGCGTTCTCCGCCTCCAGCTTGAGCTTGGCGAAGTTCTTGCGCCAGCGCGGGTTGTTGCGGGCGAAGTCCGGCATCCCCAGGTCGCGTCGGACTGCGGGGACCAGCAGGTCGTCGACGAGGGCCCAGTCGATGAGCTTTCCGCCGAGGTAAGGGTCGCCGGCGTGCTGGATCAGCTGCAGTTCGCCGTCGCGCTTGCTCATCAGGGCCGCGTCGAAGGTGCCGCCGCCCAGGTCGAACACCATCCAGTGGGCGGAGTCGGAGGTGTCCTGGACGCCGTACGCGATGGCGGCCGCGGTCGGCTCCTGCACCAGCGGGCAGTGCTCGCCCAGTCCGGCGAGGGCGGCGGCCGAGCTGGTGGCGTTGTTCTGGTTCAGGGCGAACGAGGCCGGCACGGTGATCACGGCCGCCTCCGGCTGGTGGCCGTACTCGTGCGCGGCGTCCTGGCGCAGGGACTTGAGCACCTCGGCGGAGAGTTCCTCGGGCGTGAGCGAGAGGCCCGAGCGCTCGAAGAGCCGCTGGGCGCCGGCCGCCCCCATCTCCAGCTTGAACTCGGCGTAGGCGTTGTCCGGATCGCTCTCCGTGCGCTCCCGGGCCCGCCTGCCCACGTGGATCACCCCCTCCTTGGGGATCCACACGGCGGAGGGCGTGAACTCCCAGCCGTCGTTGTTCTTGATGACGCGTACGCCGTCGTCCTCCGCCACCGCGATGGCGCTGTTGGTGGTGCCGAGGTCGATTCCGAAGTCGATGGTCTCGCGCATGGGCGTGATCTCCTTGGTCGTTCACTTGACGGGGGGCGCGGGCCTGCCGACGACGACCTGGCCCATCTGGATCCGTTCGCCGCGGAAGTAGACCGACGGTCGTACGGTCTCCAGCACGACCTCGCGGTCCAGTCCCGGCTCGTCCTGGAACACCAGGGCCTCCAGTGACTGACCGGAGTCGAACGGCAGACCGTCGTGCTCCTGGATCTCCAGCCCGTCATCGGCGAGCGCCTGGCGGCTCGCGTGGACCTGGCGGCGCACCTGCCGCAGGTCGGCCGCCGAGAGGGTGCCGGCACTCTGGTCGAGCTTGCGCAGGGCACGCCAGATGCCGATGGCGGCCCCGAGCAGCGCGTCGGTCCCGGCGCCCTGAGGGGTGCGGGCCCGCTCCGCGAGCGCCTCGGCGGCCTCGACCTCGGCGAGCACGGCCGCGACCCAGTCGGCCTGGGCCGGCTCCAGCGGCGGGCGGGGGATGCGGAACTCGGGTGGGTGCCTCAACTGGCCGAGCGCGGCGTGCACTTGGCGTACGCCCCGACGGGTGTGCGGACTCATCTCCGTCTCCTTCCGCTCTGTCTCCTTCCGTGCCACGCGGCTCACCCCGCGACCGCCATGTAGATGAGCGCGAACACAAGGCCGACGGCCCAGGCCGGGCCGAGGAAATAGCCGACGGTGCCCAGGACGAGAGCCGCGATGCCGAGACCGGCCACGGTCTTCTTCCAGCGGATCGGCTTCACGGCCGCCGGGAATTCGGAGCCCGTGAACTGGTCCTGGATGGCGTCCCAGTTGGCCTTGATCTCGTCCGCGTCACTGTCCGGGGCGATCTCGTAGGCCCGCTCGGCGAGTTCGAGCATCGTCTGCCGCTTCCAGGCGGTCGATCGCGTGCTCTGGTAGTCCACGAGCGCCACCGCCAGGTTGTTCAGCGCGACGGCGACGACGTGCGCGGCCTCCTCGTACCGCCATTCCGGGACGAACGCCCGGACCGGCTCGAGCCCGTCGAACGCGGGCAGCACCCGTTCCCGCAGGATCGTGATCGCGTCCTCGTGCCGGCCTTCGTTCTTCCGGTTCCGCGCGGACAGCACGCCCTCGTCGATGCTGCCCATCGTCTCTTCCACCAGCTCCTCGAACACCCCGGGCAGCAGCCGCTCGAAGGGCGCGTACTCCGCCCAGCCGACGCACACCCGGGCCAGCCGAGGCCGCAGACCGGGGGCGGCGATCAGGTCACCGAAGGGCGACACGAGCAGCCGGGGAAGCCCGGCCAGGAAGTCGTCCGCCGTGTGCTCGCCGAGCCTGGGGTCGTCGAGGGCCCTGATCCGGTGGGCGACGTGCTGCCTGAACTCGGGGCGCTCCAGCAGCTCCGCCCAGTGAGCCGCCGCGCCTGCCCAGAGCCGGTCGCGCTCCTGTGTGGTGGCCTCGACCCGTCCGGTCTCCGTCTCCAGCACCAGGGAGTGGCAGCGCACCGCCTCGTCGTGATCCCGGTGCACGGCCGTGGGGCAGTCGCACCCGAAGTCCCTGTCCCCCCACCGCCACAGCAGTTCGTCCACCAGCCGCCTGCGGGGGTCCTGGAACTCCTCGAACGCGGCGCGGACATCCTCCTTGCGGTGCCCGCCCACCAGCGGCAGCTCGGTGTCTCCCGGCCAGGTCTGCTCGACCTCCAGCCTGGTCTCCAGCCGCTGCCTGTGCGCCCGTACGGCACGCCCCTTGGCGTCTGCCGGCAGTCCGGTGACGGCGAAGATGTTCCTGCGGTACAGCCGCGTCCCGGCCAGATCCGTGAAGCGGTCCGGCGTCCCGGTGCCGCGTCGGGCGGCGGACGGCTCATGCGCCGGGCGGCCCGTTGTCGTGTCGTCCATCCGTCCCCCATACGTCCGCTGCTGGTCCATCCGTTCCTCGTGCGTCGGGCCGTTCACATGACCACCCCCCGGCGCCACGTCATCAGCCGCGCCATGTGCCGTTCCCGGAGCCGGGGATGGCGGCTCACCGCCTCTTCCAGCTGGTTCGCGGCATCGGCCAGTCGCCCCGGCATCCGGGAGAGCGCGACGGCGGCCCGCACCAGCTCCTCGACGGACCGCTCCACGGCCTGCGGCCCGTGCTGGGGCGGTCGCGCCCCAGCCGAGTGCCGCAGCACCTCGGCCCGTTCGGCGACCTCGCGCGCCGTGGCGGGCCGGTCGGCGGGGTCGGTCCGGAGCATGTCCGTGACCAGCCGGTCCAGTTCGGGCCCCACGTCGTCGTTGTAGGCGCTCGGCGGCGGCAGCGGGCGGTGGAACCGCTCCAGGGAGAAGGACTGCACCGGGTCGCCGCCGTCGTACGGGAAGTGGTCGGTGAGCAGGAAGTACGCGATGGTGCCCAGCGCCCACACGTCCCCGGCGCACGAGTAGCCCGTGCCCCGGCGCAGCACCTCGGGCGGCATGTAGGCGACGGTTCCCTGGGCGCTGGCGGCCATCGTGCCCGGGTCGGTCTCCTTGGCCAGCCCGAAGTCGCTGACCTTCACCCTGAGCCCGGACTCGTCGTAGGTGATGAGCACGTTGGCCAGCGACAAGTCGCGGTGCACGATGGGGTGTTGGCGTTCATGGGCGACGGCGAGTCCCTCGGCGGCCTGCCGCAGCACGGCCGTGGCCTCGCCGACCGGTACCGCGCCGGAGTGGGAGGCGATCAGCCGCTCCAGGCTGCCGCCCGCCACGTACTCCATGGTGATGTAGCCGCGCATGCCCTCGGAGGTCTGCACGGTGCCCGCGTCGAACACCCGGATGATGTTGGGGTGTCCCAGGGTGGAGAGGATGCGGGCCTCGTCGAACATCCTGGAGGTCGCCGCCAGCGAGGCCACATGCTTGAAGAGCTTCAGCGCCTGCCAGCCGAGGATGTGGTGCCGTACCCGGTACACCTCGGCGAAGGCGCCCTCCCCCAGCCTGCGGTCCACGACGAGCGCCGAGTTGATCCGCTGCCCGCGGGCCAGCAGTGCCCTCTCCACGCCGATCGCGTCCCCCGTCATCCCCCGCCCCTTCCGTGCCTGCGGTCGACGTCACCGTGCCACGCACGGTGTGGGACCCCTCCCGGAAACCGGCACCGCCCGCCTGCCTGCCTTCCGCCGGTCAGGAGTGGGTGACCTTGATGCGGGAGATGCGGACCTCGCCGTAGTTGTCGTCGGCGCACGGCTCGGAGTTGTCGCAGTTGGCCTGCGTGTAGGCCCCGGCCTTGAAGTAGTTGGTGTCGCCGTCGTGGGAGATCGTGGTCTGCAGCCGGCCGTTGTAGTACGCGTCGATCTCCCCGTCCCTCGCCACGAACTTGGCCTCGAACTCGGTGCCCAGCTCGTAGTCGTCGGTGACGAGGTGATGGTGGCGGTCGTCGCCGTCGGTGACGTAGAGGCTGCTGCCCTCGAGGCGGAAGACGGTGACGTCGTCGTCCCCGCCGTGGACCTGCGCGCCGACCAGCCACGGCCGTTCGGCGGGCAGCGCCGTGAACGCCTCCCTGACCACGAGGGTGTGGGTGCCGTCCGTGGTGGACCAGGCGGCTTCGTCCTCGCCGCCGTCGGTCATCTCCCGCAGCTCGGCGCGCGGGTAGCGGGAACCTCCCGTCGTCACGCCGTTGACGGCGGCCCGGAAGCCGACCGCCTCGCAGCCCGTATCGGCCCGGAACCAGGGATCGGCGGAGAAGGTCGCCAGTTCGGGTTGGGTGATCTCGGTGGGGTCCTCGTCCTCGCCGGTGGGCAGGGTCAGCTTCCAGTTCGTCAGGTCGAGGACGTCGGAGGGGTACGCGCACCGGGCGGGCGCCTGCCCGTGCGGCGTCGGAGTGCCGGCGTGGGCGGACAGCGTGAGCGTGGCGGTCGAGACAGCCGCGGTGATGCCGGCCAGTACGACGGTCCGGGTGCTTGGCATGGGGGTTCCCTCTCTGTCGGGGGTGGGTGTCCGGTTCGGGCCGACGCGTACGCTAGGCGCCGCTGCCGGGACCCCTCCCGGAACCTCCGGTCCCGCCGCTTCTACGCATGCGTGCGACTGATGAAGGCTCTGGGTAGACACTGCGTACGGCCCGCCGTACGCAGTAAGTTCGATCCATGCGCACGCCGTTGGGCGGTGCGCGTTCCGGACTCGACCGAGGGGGAAGATCCGTGCGTTCCGGGGAGGAGTTCGCCGACCGCTATGTCCTCAAGGAGGTCATCGGCGCGGGGCGGGGCGGCGACGTGTGGCTGGCCCACGACAGGGTGGTGGGCCAGGACGTCGCGCTGAAGCCGGAGCGGACCGAGGGGGAGGGCGAGACCGCGGTGCGGCGGCTGCTCGGCGAACCGCGCGCCATGGCCAAGTTCCGCGACCATCCCCATGTGGTGACCCTGTTCGACGTGGTGACCGTGGAGCGGGACGGAGACAAAGGTGAGGCGGCCGGGGCCGGAGCCCAGACGTACTGGTTCGTCATGGAGTACGTGCCCGGCGGCGGCCTGGACCGGCAGCCCACGGTCTCTCCCGCGCGGGCGGCGCGCATCGGGGCCGAGCTCGCCGACGCGCTGGCGGCCCTGCACGAAGCGGGCATCGTCCACTGCGACGTCAAGCCCGCCAACATCGGCGTCACCCGGCACGGGGCCGCGAAGTTACTGGACTTCGGCGCCGCCTACCGGGTCGGCGGCACCGAGACCATCACCGTCAACGGCCCGTTCAGCTTCACCCCGGACTACGCCGCCCCCGAGCTGGCCCGGGGCAACGTCCCGCGGCCGGCCTCGGACGTGTTCTGCCTGGCCGCCACCCTGCACGCGCTGGTCACCGGTGCCCCGCCGCGCGGTGGCGCCTCTCCGGTGGACACCGACCCCGCCGGGACTCAGGGCAACGGCGAGGAAGCCGAGCGGCTGAGGTACTGGAAGGCCGAGCAGGGCGTCGTCGAGCTGGACGCCGCCGCCGTGGGACCGCTGTACCCCGTCCTCACGGCCATGCTCCAACGCGACCCTCGGCAACGCCCCGACGCCGCCGAGGTCAGGCGGCTGCTGACGCAAGTCGCCGGATCCGACCCGGAAACCTCCGGGGACACAGCCACCACCGTCACCGGGCGCCGACGCCGCCGTCTGCCACTGATCGCGGCCGCTCTCGGCATCAGCGCCGTACTGGCCCTGGGACTCGTCGTCCTCCCCGACAACGGCGACGACGCGAAGGCCGGCCCCGATCCGGGCCAGAGCCAGAGCCAGAGCCAGAGCCAGAGCCAGAGCCAAGCGGAGGGGAACGCCTCGGACGGCGAACCGCAGGCCCTGATCGGCGATCCGCGCACGGCCGACGTGTGCGAGCTGACCGACCCCGCCGTGCTCGACCAGTTCGGCGACGATGTCCGCGTGGACGTGGACTACGGGAACTTCGACCGCTGCGACGTGCTCGTGGGCGTCGACGACAAGACCCGGATCGATGTGTCGGTCCGTCTCCTTCGGGGCTCGCCGCCCGAGGGGTCGAAGCCCTCCCGTACCGTCGGGCGGATCGGCATCCGCGAGGAGCAGGCCGAGAGCGACGAGTGCCGGCTGCTGCTGACGTCCGACGGCGACACCGAGGACACCCTGGTCGGGGTCCGCGTCAACATGGGCAAGGGCTCCGTGTTCGGCGGCAACGCAACCCTGTGCACGGTCGCCGAGAAGGCCGCCACGAGCGCGGCCGAGGTCCTCAACCGGGGTCCGCTGCCCCGCCGTTCACCGGCCTACCCGCGCACGTCACTGGCCTGGGCGAACGCCTGCGAACTGCTCGACGCCAAGGCGCTGTCCGCCGTTCCCGGCCTCCAGGTCGACGTGCCGGAGGTCGGCGTCGCGAACTGGAGCTGCGAGTGGCAGAGCGACGTCGACGAGCTGGATACGGAGGTGAGCTTCTTCCGCGATCAGCCCAAGTCCGCCGAGGACGGCGCCACGGCCGTCACACTCAGCGGATACCGCACGATCGTCGAACCGAACGACGACGGCGACACCTGTACGGCCTTCGTCGAGTACCGCAGGTACAGCGGCCAGGACGCCGAGACCGCCGCCGAGATGGTGCGCCTGGAGGTCGGCGGGCACCGGCCCACGGACAGGCTCTGCACGATGGCCACGAACCTCGCGGCCTCCGCCGCCGCCGAACTCCGCGCGCGATGACGCGGGGGGCGTCGATGCCTCCTCAGAACGCGGAGTCCGGCCAGGCCTCGTCGTCCTCCATCAGCTCCAGGTCCGGCGGTACGAGGGTCGTCGACTCCACGAGCCCCCTGATCAGGTTGTGCAGCAGACTGTTGTCGGCGGGGCGGCCCTCGGACTTGTCGTGCAGCAGCGGGTACCTGAAGCCGGTGCCGTGCAGCCGACGGCGTACGGCCTCGATGCGGAACTCGATCCTGCGCTCGTTCCACTTGGCGTCCGGGCGGAGATAGGCGAGCCGCTCGGCCGCCTGGCGGTACGTCAGAGGGCGGGGGTCCTCCTCGTACAGCAGGTACCGCTGGCCGAGGACCACCAGCAACAGCCGCTCGTCGTCGTCCAGCGACCACGTCTCGGGTCGTACGGTCTCGGCGCGCCGGCGCGACACCGGTCCCTGGTCGTCGTGGCCCGCGACGTACAGCTCGACCAGGTGCTCACGGTAACCGGAGCCCTTCACGAACAGCGGGGTGTAGCCGGTGGCGAGCGGAATCGGCTCGGTGGCGAGGTGCAGCATCCGGCCGCGGGGCAGCCGGACCAGTTGCTGCCCGGTGTTGCGCAGCCACCACAGCCCTTGGCGGTACGTCAGCTCGCCGTGCTGTCGGCTCACCCGCAGGTCGTCCACGCCGACGCCCAGGTCCACGTCCGGCTTCTCGCCGCGCCCGAAGCGGACCGTCAGCCCCTGGCGGGGCGGTGCGCTGAGCTCACCCGTGACCGTACGGGCGTGCAGTGTTCCGGGCGTGGCGGGCGCGACACCACGCGCGAGGCTGGTGGAGAGGGGCATCGCTGGTCTCCTCGGTTCGTGAGCTCGTTGGTTCAACAGGTTCTCGGCAGTGGTCCGACGGTTACTGACCAGTGTCTGTCCCCGTCGCGGGACCCCTCCCGTACGGGCTGAGGGGTCCGCACCGTCAGTACGCCGACTTCAGCGCTCCTCCGGGAAGTTTCCCGCCGTCCTCCCGGGCCACGCTGCACAGCACCTGGCGGAATCCGGCGTCCCACTCCTCGTCCGAGTACCAGCCCCACATCTCGTGCCCTTGGCCACGCGCCCAGTTGACGCCGTACGTGTCCTGGCAGAGCTCTCCGGTGTCGACGCTGTCCGCCGAGCCGTCGCCCGAGGCCCGGGTCCAGCCGACCAGCTGCTCGTCGTGCGGCTTGGCGCAGCTCACCAGGGTCTTGGTGTACGTGCCGTCCTCGTCCTCCTCGACGTCGATGCAGTCCCCCGGGCCCAGCTGCGTGAGGTACACCTCGTCGCCGAGCTTGCGGAAGTCGCCGAGCGGGCCGCCGAGGGTGGCGTGGTTCAGGAAGAGCAGGCAGGCCGAGGCCGGCGGCTCGCTCTGCCCCCTCTCGGGTGTGAGGACGTACAGCACCGGGTCGGCCATGGTCTTGCGCAGCTGCGCGGTGCGGCGGGTGCACTCGCCCCGTATCGCCGCCGCACCGGATGCCGGTCCGGCGCCGACGGTCGCGATGACCTGGCCCTCGGGATCGTCGTCGTAGCAGTCGACGACCTTCACCCCGGGCCGCCCCTGGAACTTCCCGTCCTTCCAGTCGGCGTCGACGCACTGCCCCGGCGTGAGCCCCGTGCGCAGTCCCACCTGCCTGCCGTACGGGTACGCGCTGCGGGTCACGGTCGGGGAGGGGGTGGCCGCCACCTTCGCGCTGACCTGCGGATCCGTCGTCTCGCCCCGCTCGCCGTGGTGGGTGGCGGCGCCCAGCGCGAACCCACCGCCCACGGCCAGCAGGGCGGCGAGCGCCAGCAACAGGGGCGTTCGCCGGCCGGACGCGGCCCGGGCAGATCCGGGAAGCGAGGGCAGCGGCGCGCTGCGGCCGGGGAGCCCGGTTCCCGCGTCCTCGGCGAGCAGGGCCTCGGCGAGCAGTTCGCGCGCCTGCGCCGCCTGCATACGTTCCGTCGGATCCTTGGCCAGCAGCCCCATGATCACGCGGCTCAGCGGATCACTCGCCCGCTGCGGCACGTCGGGTTGCGTCGTCAGCGCCGCCATGAGGGAGGCGTCGAGGGTGTCCCGTTCGAAAGGGGAGGTGCCCTCGACGGCGAAGTAGAGAGTGACGCCGAGCGAGAACAGGTCGGTCGCTTGCGTCGCCTCGCCGCCGGACAGCCGCTCCGGCGCCAGGAAACCGGGGGTGCCGACCACCATGCCGCTCTGGGTGACCCGGGTCTCACGGGGCCACAGCGAGATGCCGTAGTCCGTGAGCAGGACCCGGCGATCGGCGGCGCCTGAATGATCCGGTGCCAGCAGGATGTTGGACGGCTTCACGTCCCGGTGGATGATGCCGAGCCGGTGCCCGGCACAGAGGGCGTCGAGCGCGGCCGCCCCGATCCTGGCCACCTCGTCGCTCGACAGCGCACCGCGCTCCGTCACCACGGCCCGCAGGTCCCGCGTGCCCGGCAGGTACTCCATCACGATCCACGGGCGGTCGTCGTGCTCCACCACGTCGTACACCGTGATCACGTTCGGGTGCTCGCGCAGCTGCGCCGCCTTCAGTGCCTCCTTGCGCCCCCGGCCGGCGAGGTCCCCGCCGCTTCTCTCCGACTCCTGCGGTACGTCGATCTCCTTGACGGCGACCTGGACCCGGAGCTCCTCGTCCTCGGCCAGCCAGACGTCTCCCCCGCCACCGGAACCCAGCCGCTGCCGCAGCCGGTACCGCCCGGCGATGACTCGTTCCTCCCGTGTCACCAACGCCCCCTTCTTCGGCCGCACCTGCCGACCGGCTGCCGTACGCTCCCGGCGACCTCCGCCCCCATGCTCACCCGCCCCACTCGGGAGCCCTCCCGAACCGCGCACCCACCGAGGCCACGGCCCGTGCCGCACTCGCGCGTGCCGCACCGCATTCGGCCGGATGGCCGCCAAGTTCGCCCTTGAAGCTCACCTTTCCGTCGAGCCGGAAGCCGTGGTGCACGGCCGGAGGACCTTTGCACCTTCCAGCGGGTCGTGGTCCGGACGGAGTTCGCAGTGCCGCAGATGACGGTGGTCGGAGTGCGCAGTCCGCGAGCGCGGCGGATGCTGGTGCTCCGCGGGACCACGGGCTAAGGAGAAATCCATGCAGAGCGTGCGGTTCAATTCTTCCGGCAACGAGGTGGCGAAGGTTTCCTATACCGCTCGCCGCCTTGTCGAGCTGGGCTACGGAAGCACCAGAACACTGGGACTGAGCACGGAGGATGAACCTCCGCGAGCGGGCGACCTGGTGCTGTGCCGGGTGACCGAAATCGGCCAGCACAGATTCCTCGGGCAGGTACACGGAAAGCGGAACCGGCTGTTCGTCGGCGACAAGGTCGTAGTCGCCTACGGCGCTCGCTACGCCCCTGATCAGTTCGAGGCGGAGGTGCCCGGCGACCTCGGACCATGTGACCTGGTCGCCGGAGGCGGCATAGCGGGGCGGGTCGTGTCCTCCCACTCCAGAATGAAATCCCCCACCCGACTGGAGCCATTGGGCCGGGTGACCGACGAGCACGGCGAAGTCATCGCCCTGGCCCGCCTGGCCCGGCCCGTGGTGCCGGCCCTCGCTCCGCGTCCGCGCACCATCGCCGTACTCGGCACCTCGATGAACGCGGGCAAGACGACCGTGGCGGCCGCCCTCATCCGCGGCCTCAGCCTGTCCGGCCGCCGGGTCGGCGCGGCAAAGGTGACCGGCACCGGTGCTCCCGGGGATCCGACGCTGATGGCCGACGCGGGCGCGTCGCGGGTCATCGACTTCACCGACCTGGGTTTCCCCACCACCTACCAGCTGCCGATGCCACAGGTGATCCGCATTCTGCGCAGCTCGATCACAGATCTGACGAGTCACCAGGCAGATGCCATCGTGCTGGAGGTCGCCGACGGGCTTCTGCAGCGGGAGACGGCGGCGCTCATGCGGACGCCGGAATTCCGCGCCGCCGTGGACAGCATCGTGTTCGCGGCCGGAGACTCGATCAGCGCGGTGGCGGGGGTACGGCTGCTGCGCGACGAGGGACTTCCCGTCGTGGCTCTGAGCGGGGTACTGACGGGCTCTCCGCTGGCCACGGCCGAAGCGGTGGCCGCGGTGGAGATCCCGGTGCACTCAGCGGCCGCCCTGTCCGACCCGTCAGTCGCCGATCAGCTGCTGACGAGCGCCGCCACCGGCGGGGGCGTCGCAGCAGACGCCGGCGGGGTGCCGGAGGACGCCAGTCACCTGACGGACCACGGCGGACTGCCGCAGGAACGCAGTCGGCTGACGGAGTACAGCGGTCCCCTGACGGCCGAGACAGTGGCGTGACCACGGCGCGAAAGAAGCGCGTCCGGATGCCGCACACGCTCGGCGGTGCACGGCGCCGACTGATGCTCCTTTTGGTGCTCGCGGGTTTCGGGCAGGCGGTCTGCGTGGTCGGCTTCGCCCTCCTGGCGCATGGTGCGGCCTACCGCATCACGCACGGCCGGGAGATCGCGTCCGGCCACGACCGCAGCGCCATCTACACGCACGTCGCCGGTTACGCGCCCACCACACTGGCCGTCGGTCTCGCCACGTCGGCCTGCGCAACCGTGCTGCTCAAGGCGGCGGGCGAACCGCTCGCGGAACGGCTGGCCCAGAGCTACGTGCACAGCGTCAGAATGCGTCTCTTCGACCACGTCACCGGAAGCGAGGCGGGTGGACCGTACCGGCGCACGGTCGGCGTGACCGTGCTCCGCTTCACCGGTGATGCTTCCGCCCTTCGGCTGTGGATCAGCAAGGGTGTGGCACCGATTCTGGTGGACGGGGTGTTCGTGGCATGCGCGATCGTCCTCTTGGCCGTCATCGCGCCGGGCATCGGCGCGCTGTCGGCGGCGCTGCTCCTCCTCGCCGCGGCCGCCGTCGCACTGTTCGGGCGGCGGCTGCGCGAACGCGTACGCGAGACCAGACGGCACAACGGCAGGCTCGCCGCCTTCGTCAACGAACGGGTCACGCACACGGCCGTCATGCAGTCCCTCGGACGGGTCGAGCAGGAGCGCCGGGTCATGCGGCGGCTCAGCCGTGAGTACGGTCGCGCCATGGTGTGCCAGGCCCGGCTCACCGGAGCGATGTCGGCGACGGCCGAGGCGTGCGGCATCGGGATCCTGCTGATCGTGGTCACGGTGGCCCTGGTGGCGGGCACCACCTGGGAGGCCCTCGCCTCGCTGCTGACGGTGGCGAACTTCCTCGGTGGGCCCCTGTCGTCGCTGGTCCGGGTGCAGGAGTACTGGCAGCAGTCGCGCGTCGCGCGGTGGCGTATCTCCGAGGTCCTCGCGGCGCCGGCGCCGCTGGGCAGACGGCGCGGAGCCGAGCCGCTCGCGCCCGGGCCGGGGCAGCTGGAACTTGCCGGGCTGTGCGTGGACGGCGTCCTGGACGCATCGGCCGTCGCGCGGCCCGGGCAGCGGATCGTGCTGCAGGGGCCTGCGAGCTCGGGAAAGTCACTGCTGCTTCGTCTCATCGCGCGACTGCAGGCGCCGGACGCCGGCGCGGTACTGCTCGACGGCCAGGACCTCGCCCGGCACGACCCCGAATCGGTACGGCGGGCGATCAGGCTGACCAGCCCCGAACTGCCCTTGCTCCGTGGCAGTGTCGACACGAACCTGCGGCTCGGCGAAGCTCCGGACGCGGCCGAAGGGGCGGACGAGGAACACATCGAGGCCTTGGCCGACCTGCTGCCCGACGGTCTGCGCACCCGGGTGGGCGAAAACGGCCACGGCCTTTCCATGGCCGTGCGCTATCAGGTGGCGATCGTACGGGCGCTACGCAGCGGACCCCGGGTTCTGCTGCTGGACGAGGTCAGGTCGGAAGAAGCGCTCGGCTCCGACCTGATGGAACGTCTGCTCGAGCGGTATCCGGGCACAGTCATCTACGTCACCGACGAGCCCAAGCTCGCCGCGCGCGCGGATGTGCTCTGGCGAATCGACGACGGCAGGCTGACGGTCCATGAGCCGGTGCCGCGGATCAACGAGCCCGTGCAGCCTCAAGCAATCACAAAGGGTCGTTTCGGATTGCTCCGAAACGACCCCTGACCTGCGACTTCGAAAAGTCGGGACGACAGGATTTGAACCTGCGCCTGGTCACAGGCGCTGCCACCGCGGTGGGCCTGGCCGCGACCGCCCGCGCCATGCAACCGATCCTCGACTCCGGAGCCGTGGCCGACCGCCTTCATCACGCGCTGCCCGCGCTGATCGTCGTGGCCGGCGCGGCGGCACTCGGGCGGCTGTCCAGCGCGCTCGCCTCATACGCGGATCGCCGGCTCACCCCGCCACTGACGACCTATGCAGACACCTCACTGGTCGAGGCGGTGTGCCGAGTCGAAGCCGCGGCCTACGCCCGAGACGGCTTCGCTGACCGGCAGGAAGCCGCCGAGATGGGCGTGGTGCGCACACACGTGATGGTGAACGACGCGCAGCCATTCGTGGCCGCCCTGATCAGGATGGTGGCCGCCAGCGGAGTCCTGTCCGTATTGCACTGGGCGATGCTGCCCCTGCTCCTCCTCGCTGTCTTGCCGGCCGGAGTCGGCGCGGTTCTCACCGCTCGCGTCGACTACGAGATGCACTACGCGAACGTGTCGGACCGCAACGTGCGCCACATGATGCGCTGGTGGGCCACCGCGCCGAAGCACGGTGACGAAGTCCGCGCCAACGGCATGACCGGCTACCTGCTGTTCTGGTACCGGTCACTCTCCGAGCGCATCGACCGCCGCGTGCTGGGCGCCGCTCCACGGACCTTGCGCATCACCCTGCTGTCCTCGACGGCCGGCGGCTTCTTCCTGCTCCTGGCCTGGGCCGCACTCGCCTGGCTGGCCACCACCGGCAGGCGGAGTGATCGCCGTCGGGTGATCGTCTGTCACCGCTGGACTTCGCAGTTCGCCAGAACGAGCAGGGCCCGTAGCAGCGTGGTGGCGTGATGGACGTTCATGCGGACCTTGGTCAGAATGCGCCAGGTCTTCAGGTTCGCGAAGCCGTGTTCGGCGGCCGCGCGTTCGCGGCTGACCAGCCGGTTCGCCTCCTTCTCGGCGTCGGTGAGGCGGTGGGAGCGGGTCGCCTTGCGGCCGGTGATGATGACCGGAGCTTCGTCGGGGTCGTCGTCGAGGCCGACGAAGCCGAGGTCGGCCAGGGCGCTGAGGCCGGCCTCGCGCAGATGCCTGGTGATGTGGTCGTGGCGGGCGGCGGTGATCTCGCCGGCCCGGCCAGGGCGGGCGGCAGTTCAGCCCGCTCGGCCAGTACATCCGCCGCTCGACAGCCCACGTCAGCACGTCCACGATGACGATCCCTCCCACGGCCGAAGCCATGCGGCAAGCCGAAGCCCGCAGACAGGAACCGCGGAAGACGCCCCTGACGGACGATCACGTGCTACTGATCTCCGCTCCGACCAGCATCGGAACCCCATCTGAGCGGGGCGGCCTCCAATCTCTCGTGGGTGTAGCTCCTCTCGGCCACGTCGGTTCCCCGGCGCTGATTCCGCAGTCCGCGCGGCCCTGTGCCGGGATCCGCTCTGCCGCGCCGTCCGCCACCTGCTGCGGGATCAGCGAGTCAGGAGCGGTGCCATGAGGTCGTGGGCGAAGTCGGCGACGGGTCGTGGGTCGTGCCCGGTCAACCGGCGCACTGAGTCGGTGGTGTCGGCATTGATGCCTTCCCGGAGCAGTTGGAAGATGCCCACCACCCCCTCGGCGAGCCAGGACGGCAGGCCCGCCTCGAGCATGCAGGCCAGGGCTGCCTCGTCGGGTACAGCGACGTACTCCACCGTCCGTCCGAGGGCGGTGGAGAGCCGGCGGGCGCCCTGGGTGAAGGTGATGGCCTCGGGGCCGGTGATCAGATGGGTCTCTCCCACCCCGCTCTGCCCGGAGAGCACCGCGGCAGCGCAGGCGGCCACGTCACGTGGGTCGATCATGGCGACGCGGGCGTCGGCGGCGGGCAGGAAGATCCGTCCGGCCTGCCCGATCGTCGACAGTGAACCGAGGAGGTTCGACATCAGGAAGCTGGACCGGAGAATCACGAACGGGATCCCCGCCGAGCCCAGGCGGGCTCGATGCGGCCGTGCTGATCGGCGAACGTCTTGGCGGCGCCGACCTCGGCGCCGACCGTGGACAGCAGGACGATCTGCCGGACACCGGCCGTGGCTGCGGCCTCGATCGCGTTTGCCGCGTTCTCGACCTGCCGCGGGTCGTTGGCGCAGCTCAGGAATGCCTGCTCGGCGCCCGCGAAGGCGGCACGGAGCGATTCGGGCTCGGTGAAGTCCCCTAGCGCGAGGTCGGCGCCGGGGCCGAGTACGGCAGTGGCTCGCTCCGGGTTGCGGGCGAGCGCGCGGTGAGGGATGCCGCGCCGCCGCAGCTCACTCACCACATGTCGCCCGACGTTCCCGGTCGCGCCGGTCACCACTACGGTCGTCATCTCGTCGCGTCCTCACGCCGATTCAGGGCTGTCCACCCACGTTGTGCGGCACGACCGTCCTGAGCCCGTCAGGACACGCGCACGTTCAATCGTCAGGACGTCCGCACAGGCTGCCCCGCCGGACCGGGAGCCCTGTCCGCCGACACGATTCTGTGAAAGCCATGTTGATGGAGAACACCGAAGGCCGGGAAGGTGGGCGGCCTCGCGGCGGTGTCCGCGGCCTGCTCACCGGGTCGCGTTTCTGAGAGGTCAGTCCCGCAGGGTGAACGCGGTGTACAGGACCTTCAGGGCCACGGCGGGATGGAAGAGCACGGCGGGGGAAGCGACCATGTTCACCACGCGCACGAACCTCGACCAGACGGCCGCGTCCTTCACCGCGACACGGAAGAGCCTGGTGTTGTACCAGTGCGCGATCCTCGCCCCGAGGGGTTGACGGTCCGGATTCCACATCAGGTCCGAATTGGTGGAGAGCGTCCACGGGCCGAGCAGCAATCGACCCACCCGCCTCTGGTAGCCGCCGGCCAGCCCGTCCAGCTGCTTCTCGGATGCCCTGCGGCGGGCCAGCATTCGGTGCAGCAGTTCCGCCTCCATCGCGGCCACGGTCAGCCCCTGGCCGTAGACGGGGTTGAAGACGCAGACCGCGTCCCCGACGGCGATCAGCCGGTCCGGCCAGTTCTTGACGGCGTGATAGCGACGCCACTGGTTGTCGACGTTGGTGTAGCGACGGGTGGGCTCCTGGACCGTGCGGCGTCCGATCTGCTGGGCCAGGCGCGGGTTGTCCAGGCTGTCCGCGAACCGCAGGTAGCCCGTGTCGTCGGTTGGCGGCTGGTCCTGGAAGCCGAACAGCGAGCACGTCCACCGGTTGCGCTCCACGGCCAGCAGAACCCCGGCCCGGGGCACGCGGGGAGCGAACAGCATCTGGTAGGCGACGTAGAAGTCCGGGTGGCTCGGGTGGCCCTCCTCCGGCCGGTCGAAGTTCATCGACGTGTAGGTGACCTTCGCCTTCACGGTCCGCTTCGGGGGGACCGTGACGCCGGCCGCGCGCAGCCAGTCCTCCAGTGAGCTGGAGCGTCCGGAGGCGTCGACGACCAGATCGGCGGCCAGGTCGATCACTTCCGCGTCCTGCTGTTGGCACGTCACGCCGGTCACCCGCCCTGAGGCGTCCCGGGTCAGACCCGAGACGTGCGTGGCGGCCATCAGCGTGACCCCGGCAAGCGCGAGCACCTTCCGCCGCAGCCGACGCTCCAACTCGTCGCGGGTGAACGTCTGGATCTGCACGCCGGTCCGTCCCCGGGGTGCCAGTCCGGTCGGCAGCAGGAAGTCGATTCCCTGCCCGTAGTCGAATACCGGTGCGCCGGCTTCCCGTAGTTCCTCGCGCAGCCCCGGAAACAGCCGTTGCAGGATCTCGCCGCCCTTGGCGAGCATCGCGTGCGCGTGATAGCCCTGCGGCGCACCCGGATGGACACCGGTGTCCTCGTCCACGGCGTCCCGCTCCACGAGGACGACTTCCGCGAAGAAGTCGGCCAGCACCCGCGCGGTCACCAGCCCCGCGTAACTCCCGCCGATGACAACGGCCTTGCCCCAAGGGCGATTGGTCTTCATATCGTCTCCCACGCTTGCTGGGCAGGGCGAATCACACGGAGCAACGACGGCATCGATCATTGCGACACTGCCGGTCAACTTGTCACCGGCGAGATCATCGAGCCGCAAAGCCGCCCGCGGCCGGGTGACCGTGGTGTCCGGAGGTCCATCCGGACACCACGGATGCGCCTGAGGGGGTATCCGCAGAGCCAGGCCATCCGCTGGCAGAAACCTCTCAACTGGCAGGAGCCTCTGGTCCATCCCATCCTTTGCGCGATGCCGGCAAGAAGGGATGCGCTCTCGATGGTTCATGGCCTGGGCTGTCATCTGTCCGGCTCTGGCGAGGGCCCATAGCATCGCCTTCTTCGACCAGCGCCTCACAGGCAAACCACAGAGCCTGCTCGTACAGGTGACGTTCCTGGGCTGAATGGCGTTGCGGTCCGGGCCCCACCGGGGATGCACGGACCGCAGCACCGACGGTCAGATGCGGTCGGCGACGATCAGGAGGTAGTGGAAGCTGCCCTCCTTGTAGGCAGTGAGGAAGGGGTCCTCGATGCCGGTGGCCACCGAGGACTTCGCGCGCAGTTCCCAGTAGGGGATGGTGTCCGGGGTCAGGTCGATGACCTGGATGGGGACGAGGTTGTTGGCGGCGAGGGCTTTGAAGTACTCGCTGCGGGGGTGGATGTTGCAGGTGTAGTGCTCGTCGATCTTGCTGACGGCCTTGGAGCGCATGCCGGTGACGTCGTTGGAACACCCGGTGATGCAGACGTAGCGGCCGCCGTACTCCAGCAGGCGGGAGAACTCGGCGAAGAGTTCGAAAAGGTCGACGTACATCGTCGTCTCGTTGGTCCAGATCGCGCGGCGCGATCCGGACTCCAGGCGGGTGTCGAGCATGTTGCGGAAGTGGAAGCGGACCTTGTCGGCCACGCCCCGCTTTGCGGCCTGGTCGTTGGCGAAGGCGACCTGCTGCTCGGAGATGCTGACGCCATCGACGTGGCAGCCGAAGCGGGCGTTGGCCATGATGCTGGTGCCGCCGCGGCCGGAGCCGGCGTCCAGGAGGCGGGCGCCGGGGGTGATGTCGCCGAGGTGGTCGAGGAGTACCTCCGCCTGGGCCGTTTCCAGGCGGTGCATCTCCTCGATGATGCGCTGTTCGCGGGTGTCGGCCGGGCCTGCCAGGACGGAGGGGTCGTAGTCGCCGAGGCCGTAGTGGTGGTGGTAGAGGCCGTCGACCTCACCGAGCTTGATGTTGACCGGGTCCTTCTCGGCGTTCCAGTAGGCGGCGACGGACTTCTGGTAGTCGGTGCGCAGGACGTCGCCCATGGCGATGTCCTCCATCTGCGTCGAAATACGGGACATGAGTCGTACAGGTCCTTACTCGTGTGGATGGGATAGCGGTCGGCCGTGAACGGGCCTGTGGTCAGGCGGCGTTCGCCTCGCCGTGGTAGCGGCCACTGCTGGCGTGCCACTCCCGGTTGCCGCCGAGCCAGGCCCAGGTGCCGGCCAGGAAGCGGCGCAGTTCCGGTGAGCCGGTCAGGGCGAGGGCGGCGGCCTCGGCCTCGAAGGTGTGCATGAGTTCGTTGTGGATGTCGACCGTGCGGTCGACGGCCTCCTCCAGCGAGCAGCCGTCCTCGGCGACGATCAGTCTCGGCAGGCTGAAGTCCGTCGGGTCCTCCTTGCCCATGGAGTAGAGGTCGTTGACGATCACGCTGGCGGTGCCGGCCAGGGTGAACGCCCGGCGGACCCGGGGGTCGGCGAACTCGCCGTACGGCAGCTCGTAGCCGGCGACCGCGTCGATGAGCACCATGCACGGGATGAAGCTGTTCTCGTGCCGGTGCATCAGGAATTCCCAGACCGGCGGGGTTTGTTCCTTGGTGTGCCAGACCCCCTCCTGGCCGTAGGCGACGAACATGATGCCCAGCTCGTGGCGCAGCCGGCGCACCTGTGAGGTCGTCGCGTACGAGTGGAGGTTGCGCAGGCTGTCCCGCAGGGCCCGGCAGACCGGGTCCGCCTGGACGACCTCCTCCAACTGACCCGCGTACGCCAGTGGGAGGTTCGCCTGGTCGATCACCGAGTGAGCGATGGCAAGCCGTTGGCCGAGCAGGTCGTGCCGGGCCTCCTCCACCTCTCCGTCCACGTAGTGGTCGTCGACGGCCCACTCCGACAGCGCGCACTTGGCCGCTGCCAGCAGCCGGTCGGGGTCGTCCGACTCCGGGTGCGCGAGCATGATCAGCCGGCCGAAGTCGGCCGTGCGGATCTTGTCGAGCTGGCCGGGGTAGATCCCGATTTCCTCGGCCCATGCGACGAGGCGTTCGGTGACGGTTTCGCCGAGGGCCCGGTCGTCGCGGACGGCGGGCGGGCAGTGCAGCCGGGGTGCCGGATCCGCCGGTGCCGAGTCCCGGTGTGTTCGGGGAGCCTGCGCCGGGCGGGCCGCGGAGGTGCCGAGGCCGGTAGGGCCGGTGGGCAGGACGGGCACGGTCGGCCGGGTGGGCGACGGGGGCGGCAGAGGGAGGGTGGGTGCGGCGGCACATGCGGCGCCGCTGGTCGCGGTGCGGATTCCGGCCAGGCCCGTGCCGGAGGAGATCCGTGCCGCCGACGTACCCAGCCCGGTAGCGGCGGAGGGCAGTCGCTGGCCGTGCGACGCCTTCGCGGGCACCGGTGACCGCGGCTCGGCCGGCACACCCGCCGAGAGCAGCGCCCGCACCAGGCACGCCACGTCATCACTCGCGGCGGGTGCGGTGATCCGAGAGATCAGCGACACCGCCGTCAGCTCCCGTTCGAGCGGGCGACCTGCACGTTCTCCAGAATCCCGAGGGCATCGGGTACCAGGACGGCCGCCGAGTAGTAGTTGCTGACCAGGTAGGAGATGATCGCCTTCTCGTCGATGCCCATGAAGCGGACATTCAGGCCGGGCTCGACCTCGTCCGGGATCCCGGTCTGGTACAGGCCGATCACGCCCTGGTCGTCCTCGCCGGTGCGCATCGCGATGATCGACGAGGTGCCCTGCTTGCTGATCGGGATCTTGCCGCACGGCAGCAGCGGCACCCCGCGCCAGGCGGGCAGATGGTTGCCGTGCAGCTCCACGCCACCGAAGTAGATCCCCCGCTTGTTGCACTCACGGCCGAACGCGGCGATCGCCTTGGGGTGGGCGAGGAAGCAGCGGGTCTTGCGCCGCATGGCCAGCAGCTCGTCGAGGTCGTCCGGGGTCGGCGGGCCCGAGAAGGTGGAGATGCGCTGGTCGAAGTCGGCGTTGTGCAGCATGCCGAAGTCCTTGTTGTTGACCAGTTCGTGCTCCTGCCGCTCGCGCAGCGCCTCGATGGTCAGCCGCAGCTGCTGCTGGGTCTGGTTCATCGGCTCGTTGTAGAGGTCGGCGACCCGGCTGTGCACCCGCAGCACCGTCTGCGCCACGCTCAACTCGTACTCGCGCGGGGCGAGTTCGTAGTCAGCGAAGGTCTGCGACAGCGTGGCCTCGCCGGTGTGGCCCGAGCTCAGCGCGATCTCCGCCTCGCCGGACCTGTTCAGCTTCCGGTGGCCGTTGGAGCTGATCATGTGCACATGCGCGCGCAGCTTCTCGTGCCGCTCGGCGATCGTCTTGTACGCCGTCAGCGGCAGCGCGAGGATCGTCGTGGCGGTCACCGTACGCGCGGTGAAGTCCCACTTCTTGCCGGGCTCGGCCAGCGCCTGCCCGCCGAAGGCGTCCCCGTCGGCCAGCAGCCCGACGACCGACTCGTCGTTGTCGTAGGGGCCGTCGACGATCTTCTCCACCTTGCCGTGCGCGACCAGGTACACGTGGTCGGCCTTGCGGCCGGCCTGCACGATGACCTGGCCCGGCTCGTACTCCTTCTGCACGAACTTCTCGGCCAGCGCGCCGAGCGCGTCGTCGTCGGTGAAGCCGCGCAGCGGCGGCAGTTCACCGAGCTCGGCCGGGACGACCTGGACCTTCGCTCCGGTCTTCACGAAGGAGACCCGGCCGTCACCCAGGGTGTACGACAGCCGGCGGTTGACCCGGTAGGTCGCGCCCGGCACGTTCACCCACGGCAGCATCCGGGTCAGCCAGCGCGAGCTGATCCCCTGCATCTGGGGCTCGGACTTGGTGGTCGTGGCCAGATTGCGCGCTGCCGCGGTGCTGAGGCTCTGCTGCTCCTGCTGCTGCGCCGCCTCGGCGCCCGACGGGGCTGTCCGGGTCTCGATCGACATCACATACCTCTTCCTACTCGCACGAGCGATCGACGCGTCGACCATCAGGGTCGTCACGTTCCGTGCACATAACTACCAGTAATCAGTCACGGTGAGTAATTGACGTGAGCGGCGCACGAGGGCGCCGCTCACGCCAAAGTGCGCCCCTCGCGCCCCCTCCCGGGCCAAAAGAGCTGTTCAGAGGACACGTACGTCAGCCAGCAGGTGACACCGACAGGTCAACACAACGTGACAGGCGCAGGGGACGTAGCCGCCACCACGAACACCGCACGTCCTCACCGCAGTCACCAGTTGGAGCCCTGGCGCGTCCCACCCACGCCGTGGACGCCCAGACCGCACACGCCCGGAATGCGAGGTGCGGGCGCGCGTGTGCTCCTTGAGCAGAGCGAGGGCCGCGCAAGACCTGGCCGGGGCAGTGCCAGCAGCTGAACCAACAGGATGTGAGGCACTGTTGTGGCGGGTGTGTCGCGGTCATTGGCCCGCACCGGGCCCGACACGTTCTCCCAGCGTGAGATCGGGCAGATCGGGCGGCTGATTCCCTACCTCGGATACGACCGCCGGGGCCTGCTCGTGGACGGGGCGCCGGTGGCCCGGCAGTGGGACGGCAGATGCCCGCTGCTGCTGTACCTGCCACGCCGCGCCTGCGGGCGGTCGGAGCCGGCATCGAGATCATGACCGATCTCGAATGGCGGCTGGCCCGCCGCCTGGGCTTCACCGGTCGGCGGATCATCGCCGACAGCGTCGCCCGGTCTCCCGGTCACCTCCAGGCTGCTGGCCGCACGGGAGGTGCTGCTCGGGGTGGATGGTGCAGAAGAGCTGGAGCGTACCGAGTGGCATGCGCGGCGCCTGGGGGTGCGTCCTACGGTGGCGATCCGGGTCAATCCGCTACCCGCGGACGACTTCTTCTCCGAGCGTTCCAAGCTGGGCTCCACCCCGCACGAAGCGTACGCGCTGCTGGAGCGTGCGGCGGCCTCACCGCACCTGGACCTGGCCGGCCTCCACGCCCACCAGCTGTGCAGATGCACCTACGTCGAGCAATTCGCCGCACTCGCCGAGCGGATGGGAGACCTCGCGGCCGCGTTCGCGACCGCGCACGGAACCCGTTGAGGGTCCTCAACCTGGGCGGCGGGTTGGAGGCGCGCGACATGCTGGAGCGGGCGGGCTCTTCCTGCGAGCACTTCGCCGACGCTGCCCATGACGCACTGCGCACCGTGCCGCTACCGGCTCCTGCTGGAGCCCGGCCGGTTCGTGTTCGCCGACGCGGCGATCGTGCTGACCGACGTCATCTCCGCCTGCCACAAGGACGGCCGAGGCCGGCTGATCACCGCGATCTCCGGCAACGTCCTACGCCCCACCAGCGACCGCTCCTACCCCCCGATCCCCCTCCGTCTTCCCCGCCCCGGCCAGGCATGGCGGCAATGGCACGTGGCCGACTCGACCTGCACACCGTCCAGGCTGTGGCTCGACGCCTCGCTCCCCGCCGACACCGCCGCGCACGGCCTGGCCCTGTTGAACACCGGTGCCTACACCGCTGACCGCCTCGCCATCCAGGGTACCGATCTGCCCGACATCGGGGTCCTCCACGCCGTCCATGGGATCGACCTGGCCTGATCCGGCGGGGCCAACACCGTACGCGCAGTGCCTCGGCTCGGCGGCGGTTCCCGTCGGATGCCCCGGGCCGTCGGCAGTGGGTCAGTAATCGCCGTGATCGTCGCGGTTCCGGTACCTGTCGTACCCGTCGCCTCCGGAGCCGTCGGCCTCCTCGCGCCAATGGACGACGACGTTCCCGACGATGAAGTTGTCCGGCTGGGGTGTCGAGCCGTGCATGATCCGGATCGTGTTCCGCCCCCTCCGCAGGATGCCTTCTTCGATCGGGTCCAGCCAGGTCTCCCAGACCGGCCTTCCCGGCTGCTGACTGGCAATGTCGAATTGCGGAAGGTCCTCGCCGTTCACCAGGACGCGGTGTGTGCGGAAGTCCACCCCGTACACCTGGATCACCAGGTAGCCGTCCCCGACGGGCTCCCGGTCCACCTCGAATCGCTTCTCGGACGTCTCCTGCCCGGCATAGTGAGACGACCCAGGGTTGAAATTACTGGGGGGGCCTGCGGTCTCCGAGACGTTCGTTGAATCGGATGATGCGGAAGTCGGATCGCGTCTGCATGGCCCGGATATGACCTCTGCAACGCCGGAGCAAAAGGCAAAACCTCACGATTCACCCGTCTCCGCAGCCGAAGTCGCTCGGACGGCGGTGGACTTTGACGCAGGACCATCCGGGCTGCACGGAACCCAAGATGCCCTGGGCGTTCAGGAAGGACCCGGTGCGGACGGCCCGGGGCCGGGGCTGAACGGCGGTACCGCCTCCGCGCCGCCGGTGCCGTGTCCGTCTCGGGCCGCGGGCATCATGACGGCCGGGCGGCCGTCCTCGGCGAGTACCACGATGGCATCGTCCTCGCTCAGAGACAGCGGCGCGGTCTTGGCGGGGTTGAGGAAGATGCCGTAGGTCGGAGGTTCATCGCTGTGCCGCGCGATCCGGTAGCCGATTGCTGTCTCTCCCTGTTGCCGGGCCGCCTCGATGACTGTTGCGAAGTTCGCCGGTGTAGGTGAACACGGCGTGGAGGTGGCGGTCCTCGACGAGTTGGGTCAGCAGGAGGCTGATTATCTTGGTGCTGACGATGAAGTCGTCCGCCTTGGTGACCTGGGCGATCTCGCGGTTGGCGTCGTTCATCTCGGTGACGATCGAGTACGGACTGCCGTACCGGATGGCGATGTCACGGAGGTGAAGCAGCGTCACCAGGGTGTGGGCATCGGCCGATTCGGGGTCGATGTCGCCATCGGTCAGGACGATGATGTTGCGGTAGCCGTCCAGTCCCAGGGACTCCAGCGATGGTCGGAGGGTGGGTTCGCAGGGTTTGTAGCCCACGGTGAGGTTCTCCAAGTGCTCCTGGAGTTCGTTCTCGGGGCGTTCAGTGGCCGCGATGTCGATCAGCGATCCGGGCTCGACCAGGCAGTCCAGCAGCGTGATGATCTTTGCCGAGCGGGAGTTCCAGCCGATCATGAGTGTGCGGTCGGGTGTCGGAGGCCGGCCGGGGGCGGAGGTGATCGCCGAGCCGGCGATTGTGGGACGGGTGTCTGCCAGGCGGATGAGCAGGTCGTCCTCGGCCAGGACGAGCACCTGGTCATCGTGGACGACATCCGTGCCCGGACGGCGCGCTACCGCGCCGAAGGAATCAGCGTGTGCTGGGTGTCTCCGCACAAGAAGCCGCCGCAGTGAATCGGCGCCGTGCCCGCCGTGCGGGTGCGGGCGCCGGAAGCGGAGGAATCCTGGGTGGTCGACGACGGAGTCGCCGTGTTCAACTTCCGGGCAGCTCTCCCCTTGTCGTAGCTTGCCGCGCTATCGGAGGGTGACCCGAGTCGTCGATGACCGGTACTGGACCTTCCGGCGGGAGCTGTGGTGGACCTCGCGGCAGTCTTCCCGTGCTCAGACGGAGCACGAGCAGATGCGCCAGCGGCAGGAGAAGGCGAAGGAAGCAGCCGAAGAGCGTAAGAAGCAGCAGGAAGCCGAGGCCGAACTCCGCCGCAAGAAGTGGGAGGAAGAGGACCGGCGTCGTCGTGCGGAAGAGGCCGCTGCCCGCCGCAAGGTGCAGGAAGAAGAACGCCGCGTCCTCATGGAGAAGCTACTCCAGCACCGGGCTGAGGAGGTGGCCCGCCGGGCGCGTGAACAGGCAGAGCAGGAGGAGAAGGAGCGTCAGGCTCTGGAGATGGCGAGGGCGTGGTGGGGTCGGCTGTCCCGCGAGCAGATGGAGGAGTTGTTCGCCGCGGTGGCCGATCGGGCCTGGCATGAGGAGCAACTGCGAGTGGAGATTCCCGAGAAGCCGAGCATGGCCGCCCACTTCGCCTACGGAGTACCTCTGTACTCGCGCGACCGGTATCACTCGTTGTACGGGATCGCGCGCCCGTGCCCCGAGTCGGCTCCCTCTCACCGCAGCCGGCGCGCCACCGCGTCCTGGTCCGCAACGCCCAGGAGGTGAAGGAGTTCGACGAGACGTAGGCCGGCCGCATCACCCACTACGACCTGCCCGACCACGAGCAGCTCACCATGTACTGAGGCGAAACGCGTGGTGCTCGCTCCCGTATCCGGCCCGGGATGGCCAGTCTCGGGCTTGGGGCAGTGTCAGCGCTCCTCATCGCCGCTGAAACCGCGGTCGAAGCCCTTCAGAAGGGGATCGAGTTCGGCGGCCGCGCCGCACAGCGAGCACAGCCGCGCACCCTGCTGCTCGGCTGCGTCCAGGGCCCGTTCCCAGGTCAGCACCGGTGCTCCGGCCGGGGCCTCTTCGCAGTCGACGGCGTGGACGACGCCCCGGTCGGGGCCGCGGCCGCCGGTCTTCGCCAGTACCCAGCCGGACGGACGGCGCGGCCCCAGCGCCTGCTGGACGGAGGAGGGCGGCTCCAGGTACGTGGTGGGTACGTCGTCGTACGAGACGCCGCCGACGGGCCGCACGTGGTCGGGGGCCTGGACCCACACCGTGTACCAGGCGGGCTCCATGCTCGGGCAGCCAACCGCGAGCTGACCCGGGCCCTGAACCAGAAGGGAACCGCGCACCGCCAGGGCCTGGCCGGCCGTCCGGCTTCCGGTCGAGGTAGCCCTTGGCCGCGCAAGGCGCGCTCTGGCGGGGCGCCTCCCGCTTCGACGGCCGCCCCGAGGAGACCGACGCGACCGTGACCGATCTCGCGCAGCCCCAGCGGCCAATACTTGGCTAGCCACATGTTTGCTGTTACGTTCGTTATGTGTCCAGCCACCTAAATGGGTGGTGACACGAGAGGAGTCGTCATGAGAGCCATCCTGTTCGACCGTTTCGGAGGCACGGAAGTGCTGCACGAGGCGGACATCGAGATCCCGCAGCCCGGCCCCGGGCAGATCCGCGTCCGCGTCAAGGCGGCCGGGCTGAACGCGCTGGACGGCAAGATCCGCTCCGGGGCACTGGAGGCCGTGTTCCCCACGCCGCTCCCCTCCGTCCCCGGTCACGAGCTCGCCGGTGTGGTGGACGCCCTGGGTGAGGGCGTGCGGGACATGCAGGTGGGCGACGAGGTGCTGGGCTGGTCGGACACCGGCTCGTACGCCCAGTACGCGCTGGCCACCACCGTGGCCCCCAAGCCCGCCGGCCTCGACTGGCAGCACGCGGCCGCGCTGCCGGTGGCGGGCGCGACGGCCGAGCGGGTCCTGGACCTGCTCGGCGTCGTCGCCGGGGAGACCGTACTGATGCACGGCGCGGCCGGAGCGGTCGGCACCCTGGCGGTCCAGCTGGCCACGGCCCGCGGAGCGCGTGTCATCGGCACCGCCGGCCCCGCCAACCAGGACTACCTCACCTCGCTCGGTGCCACCGCGACCCTCTACGGCGAGGGCCTGGTCGAGCGGGTCCGGGCGCTCGCCCCCGACGGCGTGGACGCGGTGTTCGACCTGGCCGGGAAGGGAGCCCTGGAGGACTCCATCACCCTGCGGGGCGGCACCGAGCGCATCGTCACCATCGCCGACTTCCGCGCACACCAGCTCGGCATCACCTTCTCCAGCAGTCCCCGGGAACGCTCCGCCGCCGGTCTGGCCGCGCTGGCCCAGGACGCCGCGACCGGCAAGGTCGTCACCACCGTCACCGCCTACCCGCTCGACCAGGCCGCCACGGCCCAGCAGGTCAGCGACGCCGGGCATGTCCGGGGCAAGCTCGTCCTCACCCTCGACTGATCACGCCGCCACTTCTTCCGCCACGCCCTCCCGCTTTACCGATCACCACCTGTTCATCACCGCACGAAGGACCCTTCATGCTGAACTCCCTGTGGACCCCGACCACCGTCGGTGCCCTCTCCCTCCCGCACCGCCTGGTCATGGCCCCCATGACCCGTGACCGCTCCACCCCTGAAGGCGTACCGACCGAGCTGAACGCCGAGTACTACGCCCAGCGGGCCTCGCACGCGCTCATCATCACCGAGGGAACCCAGCCCTCCGCCGACGGCCAGGGCTACCTCCTCACCCCCGGCATCCACAACGACGAGCAGATCGCCGGGTGGCGCAAGGTCACCGACGCCGTGCACGCGGCCGACGGACGGATCGTCATCCAGCTGATGCACACCGGACGCATCGCCCACCCCGACAACACCCCCCACGGCCGCCAGCCGGTCGCCCCCTCGGCAATCCGCCCACAGGGCGCGATGTTCACCGCGTCCGGGCCCCAGGAGATGCCGACCCCCCGTGCGCTGTCGACGCAGGAGGTCGCGGCGACCGTCGACGACTTCCGCCGCGCCGCAGCGGCCGCCGTCGCGGCAGGCGCCGACGGCGTGGAGATCCACGCCGCCAACGGCTACCTGGTGCACCAGTTCCTGTCCGACAACACCAACCAGCGCACCGATAGCTACGGCGGCTCGATCGAGGGCCGCATCCGCTTCGCCGTCGAGGTCGCCGCTGCCGTGGCCGACGAGATCGGCGCCGACCGCACCGGCCTGCGCATCTCCCCCGGCAACCCCTACAACGACATCACCGAGTCCGACACCGCCGAGCTGTATCCGGCTCTCATGCGCGCCCTCAGCCCACTCGGCCTCGTCTACCTCCACGTGATGCACGCGGGCGACGAGGAGCTGCTGGGCACCCTGCGCACGCTGTGGCCGACCACGCTGATCCTCAACCGGGCCGACACCGATATGCCCACCCGCGCCAAGGACATCGACCACGGCACGGCCGACCTCGTTTCCGTCGGCGCCCTCGCGCTCGCCAACCCGGACCTGGTCGAGCGGCTACGCTCGGACGCGCCGCTGAACACCCCCGACCCGGCGACCTTCTACGGCGGCGGAGTGGCCGGCTACACCGACTACCCCACCTACACCGTCTGAGGAACCGAACCATGCCCGCCCCCACACCCCGCACCCTCAGCACGGCCAGCGAGGGGCCGATGAGCTACGCGATCTTCCAGCTCGCCCGCGCTCACCGCGCCTACGCCGCCGCCATGCTCCGCGAGATGGACCTGCATCCCGGACAGGAACTGCTGCTCATGCAACTCTTGGACCGGGACGGCCAGACCCAGTCCGAGCTGCTCGACAGCGTCGGCCTGGACCACTCCACCGTCTCCAAGTCCCTACGCCGCATGCAGGACGCCGGCCTGCTCAGCCGTGAGCCGGCGGCACATGACCGGCGCGTCATGGTCGTCCACCTCACCGACAAGGGCCGGGCGATGCGCGAGCCCCTGGCAGCCATGTGGCGGGCCCTGGAGGAGACCTCCGCGCGAAACCTGTCGGCGCAGCAGGCAGAGTCCTTCGTCCGCACCGCCTACGCCATCGCCGACGCGATCAACAGCCGCGCTCTTCCGCAGGAAGAGTCCGAGTAACTCACCTCGGCGTGCACCCCGGTTCCCGCCTGGAGTGCGAATCGTTTCCGGCGTTCCTGCGAAGTGGACAGAGCTGCAGAGCACTCGGCTCACGAAGGCCCGTGCTGAACGGATCCAGGCTCCCCAACTGTCGGAAGCCCGGTGACCCGAGCCAGCCGATGTGGCGGGACCCCCGCTCACCCCCGTACGTCAGAGAGAACGGGGATGAGCGGGGCCTCAGCGTCAGGGGCAAGCGCGAGCCGTCCCGGTGCAGGCAGCAACACCTCTCCCACGGGGATGTCGAGCCCTTCCCCGTCGTCGGTCGGCCGCACATCGAGGACGGCCGCATCACCCGCGTCCGGGTCACCGTCGACCTCCACAAGCTCCTGCAGGCCGGCGACGACCCGCGCCGCGAATCCGCCCATCACAGGCCCGCCTCTTGAGCAACCCGGGCCGACGGCGCCCACGTCGGCGGCCACCTGATCCCCCCCACTCCTGACCTGATGGAAAGTGAGACCCCCGTGACCACCACCCTCCCCGTCCTCGTCGTCGGCGCGACCGGCTCCCTCGGCGGCAAGGTCGTCGACGAACTGCTCAAGCGCGGTAAGAACGTCCGCGCCCTGGTCCGGGCGACCACCGACGCGAGCAGGCTCGAAAAGCGGGGTGTCGAGATCGCCCGCGGCGACATGCTCGACCTCGGCTCGCTCGTCGCCGCCATGAACGGCGCCGATGCCGTCATCACCACCGCTGCCGGCTACACCCGCGGTGGCAAGAACGCGCACGAAATCGACACCGTCGGCAACGCCAACCTCGCCGAGGCCGCCCTGTTCCGCACTTCTGGCACAAGAAGGTCGCCGAGGACAAGCTCGAGCAGCTCGGCGTCCCGTTCGTCGCACTGCGCCCGGGAGCCTTCCTCGACCAGATCGCGAGCGTGGCGGGCGACCCGATCGACAAGGGCCGCCTGATGTGGATCGGCAAGACCACCGTCCCGCTGACCTTCGTCCACACCTCCGATCTCGCGGCCTACCTGGCGGCCGCCGTCGACGCCGAGGCCGACAACGGTGAGCGCATCGACATCGGCTGGGACCGTCCGGTCAGCATGCGCGAGATGGCCGACCTGATGGGCAACCGAGCCGGAAAGAAGATCAAGGTGTGGGCCGTCCCTTCCGCCGTCGCCCGCGCCGCAGGAGCCGTCGCCGGCCGCTTCATGCCCCTGGTCAAGGACATGGCCGCGATGTTCGGCTGGTTCGACAGCGGCCGCTACGTCGCCGACCCTCACCGCCAGGAGCAGCTGTTCGGCCCCGTCCCCACAGTCGAGGACGCCCTCGCCCGGTACACCGACGAGCTGGGCACGGCGCAGCACCGGTGACGGGCCCGCATCCCGGTCCCGCCACCCGGGCGGGGGCCAACCGATGGGTGAAAGACCGCTGTGCCAGATCACCACACGTTCCCACCGCCCCCCGGATTGGGACCTGCCCGGCCCGGCTGCAGCCGGGCTTCACCTGAACTGGCTATACCACGACACCTGTTGCACCTGTCAGCGTCAACGGAACCGGCGCTGAGCTGCATGGAGCCCTATCGGCCAGCCTCGCGCCACAGTCGCTCCCCTGGAGAAGTCGGGAACTGACCCGGGCGCTGAACCAGGCCCGCTGAGTTTGAACTTAAGGAACAGACGGCTATCCCAGCCAAGCGCCGTGGAGTGGGGCGGCGTGCACCGCGCCGTTCCGCACTGTCCGTAAGTGCTCCGTCGGGTATCTCACGGCGACACTTGAGGGCGAGGCCCTCGCCTCCGCCAGCCTGCGAAGTTCGGTGCGTACACGTAAACCTGACCCTGAAGTAGAGATCCCTGGGATCATCATCAAGGCGCAGGACGAACTGCGTGAAGGTGCGAGCGTTGCAGGGGGACCGGCGGGTAATGGAACCGGCAGTGGTGTCGCTGTTCATCAGTAGCGGTGCCGCAGTCATGGCGGGCGGCAGCTTCGCCACGGCCGTGGCCACCTACCGGCGTGGTCGTCCGAGGGTGGAACTTCAAGCCATGTCCGGGCTTCCCAAGGAGGGACTCAAGGTCTATCCGGGCATGCCCGCGATGGCAGTCCGCAACCAGACGCACGTGCAGGCGGTGAACCGCAGTTCGGTGGCTGTACAGGTGGAGAGCCTCAAGGTCGAGATGGTGTCCTGGCGGAACTGGAAGAAGCGGCTGCGGAAGCTCAAGTCTCCGGGCTTCAGAGAGGTCGACGACCTGAAGCTCTTCGCTGAGAGCAGCTCTGCGATGCCGATGAAACTGGAGCCGTACGAAACCGGACGCTGGTCCTTCGGCCGCTACTTCGGACGGGAGATCTCGTCAGCCCCGCCAGGGAAGGGCCGAATGCGTGTCGTGGCTCATCTGTCGGACGGAACCACAGCCTGCAGCAACTGGCTGTCCTTCGAACGCATGCGGGCCGACGAGGCCAAGTTGCTCAGCCAATTCAGCATTCGGGACGGTCTGGTTGGTGGCCCCCAGGATGAGCAACTCACCCTGTTCGAGGAGTGACCCCGCGTACGGACAGGAGGGAAACCCTTGCCGTCTCGAGGGAGACGGCGTAGACCACGCCATGCTCGCAGAGCCGGTCCGGGAACTTCTCGGCGAACGGTTTCCATCCGGTTGGTCCGCCCATCGCCGCAGTGATGACCACCAACGCCTCGTCAGCCTCGCCGAGTTCGAGCAGCGCCCGCGAGAACACCGACGTCCAACTGGGCTTCGCCGGCCTCTGCCTCGGCAACCTTTCCGGCGGTGTGGGGCAGCTGACCGCGTGCAGCCGATCGGCCTCATCCGCCTCGGCCAGCCCGTACCCCTTGCCCTTCACCGTGACCACGTTCACGATCCCCGGCCGGTCCAGCGCCCTGGCCCTGCACAGCGCGTCCGCCCGAGGAGGAAGTGAGCGCTCCGCTACAGGCGCGGGGTGGGCGCGATCCCGGCATCCGCGGTGGTGACCATCACCGAGCACAGCGTGCCCGGCCGGGCTCAGGGCATCGCCACGGGCCCGGACGGCAACGTCCGGTTCACCCAGCCCCAGGACGTCCAGATCGGGAGGATCACCCCTGCCGGGGTGGTCACGGAGGACGAGGTGCCGGCCGGGAACTCCACTCCAGTCGGGATTGCCGCCGGTGCGGACGGCAATCTGTGGTTCACCGCTGAGAACCTCAACATGATCGTGAACATGAGCACCACGGGTGCGGTGAAGTACTTCAAGGTGCCCACCGGCGGCGCCAAGCCCTTCGACATCACCCCCGGTCCGGACGGCAACATGTGGTTCACCGAATACAACAGCCACAAGATCGGGAAGATCACCGCGGCCGGGGCCATCACCGAGTACCCGGTGCCCACCGCGGGCTCGCGCCCGGACCAGATCACCACCGGCCCCGACGGCAGGATGTGGTTCACCCACTTCAGCACCAACAAGATCGGCAAGGCCACCACCAGCAGTTTCGTCGACGAGGTCAGCGAGACAGTCCAGCTGCCCCGGACGTCGCGTCGCTTCTTCGATCCGCCCGACAGGGATCAGGCCGTCGAGGACGTCGACGACGAACTGGGACGCGGGGCATGGCTTCGAACTCGTCTCGTGAGTCGTCGTTCAGCACCGTGTGCGTATCAGGTGACGGATGCTCAGCGATGGCTGGGCCCGCCGGTCAGTCGATGCCTTCGATGATGCGGAAGTCGCGCTCGAAGCCGCCGGGGAGGGCCACCAGCGCCTTCTGGTATGCCTCGCTCTCGTATGCCGCGACGGCCTGTTCAAAGCTGTCGAACTCGATCAGAACGACGCGTTGCGTGATTCCGGCCTCGTGGGCGACGATTCGACCGCCACGGGACGGGATCCGGGACAGGACGCGCCCGCCCCCAGCCTGGACAGCCGGACCGGCCAGCATGTCGTAGGCAGCCAGCCTCTCAGGGTCGGAAATGGCGGGGTAGACACTGACCCAGTAGCCCTTAGCCATGGAAACCTCCTGTGTTGGGCCGGACACGTTCGACTTCGAATTGACACTCAGATCGATCGATCCCGGCGACGGGTACTGCGGTCAGTTGAATCGTCATATGCGCAGGTTAGGGCTTGATGTGCGGTCGAGGGAAAGACCGGTACGGGATAGACTCAGAACGGATCGTTATCAATCGGCAGGGAGGGCACGTGGCGCCGGATACGGTGAGCCTGCGGTACTTCCTGGTGCTGGCACAGGAGTTGAACTTCACCCGCGCGGCCGCACGGATCGGTATCGCACAGCCCGCACTCAGCGCCCGGATGCGCCGATTGGAGGCGGAACTCGGTACGGCCCTGCTGGTCCGCAACACGCGTAGCGTCGTATTGACCACGGCCGGTGCGGCTTTGGCGGAGTCCGCGCCGCCCGCGCTGGCGGCGCTGGACCGGGCATGGGACACCGCCCGGAGCGCGGCGGCCGGTGAACTGGGCACGCTGCGCATCGGATACAGCCTCAGCACCGGGGCCGAGACGGCACCGGCCCTGGTAGACAGGCTGATTCGCGACAACAGCGGACTCGAGGTCGGCGCGGTCCCGATGGCGACACCGGAGATCTCCCCCGCGGTCGCCGACGGCCGCATCGATGCCGGGATCACCCGCGGTGAACAGCCGGGCCGTGGCGTGCGCCGGTTCCTGCTGCGGCGTGCGCGCATCGGGGTCCAGCTGGCGCAGCACCATCCGCTGGCCGAACACCCGGAGATCGAGATCGCCGACGCGGCCGCGTATCCGCTGCGACTCCCGGACCGTGCGGCCAACCCCGTGATCCACGATCAGCTGTCCGCACTGTTCCGAGACACCCGACCACACCCCCGATTCCACACGCCCGCAGTCTCTTTCGACATGTCTCAGCGTGACCTGCGCGACGGGGTCACCCTCGCCCCGGCCGGAGAAGCCGCGGCCACGGCACAACCGGCCGGTCTCACCTGGCGACCACTGCGAGGCGCGCCCAGCCTGACGATCCACCTGGTCCTACCACGCGAGCAGTCACCACTACACCGCCGCATCCGTGCCGTCGCCAAAACCCTGGCGCACGAGCTGCACTGGCTGCCGGACTGACGCGCAAGCGGTCAAGCGAGACGGGCGCCTGCGGTGGCGAGGCCGAAGACCCTGCGCCCGGCGGACTGCGCGGTGATGACGACGGCGGTCTTGCTGAATGTCCGACACGACCTCGCTACGCCGGCGGATCAGCATCCGATGATGGCCCCGGGTCCGGTCCGAGTCGTACACCGCGGCGACATCCTCGCCCAGCCCGAGATCTCGGCGGATACCGCGCCTTCGCCGACGCCGAACCGGACAAGCACGGGTAACCGGCGGGAACGCCCGCCGTCAACGGCGTCCATGACGTCGGTCAATGCTTAACGCCAACCACTGTTCCATTGCTCCCCGAGGCCGGAAATGGCCACGCTCCTGAGACAGAAGCATGGCCATCGGGCCGGCATGGGCAGGTCTCTGCCGGAGTCTGAGAAAGCCGCTGATGCTCAAGGGCGGGGGCCGACTCCAGCCGCCCGGGTGGGGCGGCCCGAACGACGTCGCAGTCAATGACGTGTACGCGGGTGAGGGCTGGTTGGCCTGGGCTGAGGGCCTTGTCCCACCGTGAGTCGGCGGGGATCATGACCGCGTGCAGCACTCAGAGCAACTCCATGAACTACTCGCACGCGCCGGACTGACGGTCGTCGAGGACGTGCGCCCGGGCCGCCTGTTCCCGCCGGAGGCCGGCTGGCGGATCGCGCGGGGGATCGCGGCGCCGGACGGCGCGGCCCGGGAAGCGCTCGATGCCGCGTGGTGGCGCCGTCTTCGCGATGACGACGGCGAGTTCCTGTTGGCCGTCCTCAGGCACCGGATCGGCGGCAACGACTCCTGGTGGACCCGGGTCCGGCACACCGGGGGCGGCGTGCCGGAGTTGACCGGCGACCCCGGGTTCGTGGCGCTCTCCCTCGACGGGCAGGTGCTGCTGGCGGAGGTGCCCGGCGCGGACGGGCCTCGGGTGACGGCCCTCGACCGACTGCCGGAGCGGCTGGAGGAGGCCGCCGCGGCCGCCGGGCGCGAGACGGAGGTCGAACGCGCCGAGGTGTGGGCGGCGGTGCCCGGCCGACGTGCGTGGCCTCTGCACTGGGCGGAGGGGATCGGGTTCAATCCGGCTGCGACGGACGAACTGCTGATCCGGCTGCTGGATGTGGAGGAGGGCTTCCTGCACGGATGCGACCGGCCCGCCGTCCTCGACGCCGCCGTGGCGCACCCCGATCCGCGGGTGCGGTCAAGGCTCGCCGACACCTTTCGGCCCAAGCTCACGTCCGATCAGTGGGTACGCCTGGTCCGCGCCGAGCCGTCGCCCGATCGACGCGTGCTCTGGGCGGAGCACGCCTGCGTCTGGGGCGCCGAACTCCCCGAGGACCTGTACGACGACCTCCTCGCCGGCCCGTGCCGCGCGCGGGCCGCCGAACTCCCGGGGCTCCCCGCACAGCACCTCCCTGGCCTCGCGGCCGACGCCGATCCCCGAGTTCGGGCGGCTGCCTGTGCCCGGTGGGAGGAGCTCGCTGCGCCGCTGCGGGAGCAGCTGCTGGCCGACACCGACCACGCCGTGCGAACGGCTGCGCTGCTCGCCCACCACACCGGCGTACCCATGCCTCGCGAGGTTTTCGCCGCCCTGCCCGACCCGCGGCGGGCGCTCGAACGGTGCCGCCTCGCGCCCGAGCTGGAGGCGGAGTTGGTCCGGGACGGGGACGCGGAGGTACGTCGGGCGCTGGCCGCCAACCCGGGCCTGGGCGCGCACGGCGTCGCCGTGCTGGCGGAGGACCTGCAGGATGACATCCGCTCCGCGGTGGCGCTGCGCCCCGACCTCACGGAGGAGCAACGTGCCGCGGTCCGCCACGACTTCGACCCGACGTCCATGTCGCGCACCCTGCCCTGGGTCGAGGACCTGCACGGCGACGCCGACGCGATGCGCCGCCTCGCCGCGTCGTCCCACCCTGTGGTCCGCCGCAGTGTGGCTCGAGCCCGGCACCTCCCGCCGGATGTCGTGGCGCGCCTGGCGCGGGACGGGGACCGGGTGGTCCGCCTGTTCCTCGCCGAATCGTGCGAGGACGCGCCGGCCGAGATGCTGCTGGAGGTCTGGCGCTGGTGGGACGGCAGCTTCAGCCACCCCGACCGGCCCCGCAGCCACCCCAACTTCCCCCGTGCGGGCCTGCTGCGCTACACCGCCGACCCCAGCGGGCGAATGCGCCGCCTGGCCCTGGACGATCCGGAGTCGACAACGGCCGACGTCGCACGCCTGGCCCGGGATCCCGAAGCCGAGGTGCGCCGCCGCGCGGCTGAGGACCCCCGGCTGTCACCGGCCGACGCGGTGCGGCTGCTGAACGACTCGGAGGCCCACGTCCGCGGCACCGCGCTTCGCAACCCGCGGCTGCCGGCCCGCGTCCTGGCCGGGCTGTTGCACGACCGCGACACGGCATGCGCCGCGGTCACCAACCCGGCGATCCCGGTCTCCGTCCTGCACCGCATCCTTACCACGGCTGCGACAGCCCCGCGCTGAACTCCGGCACGCCTAAGCCGGCCACCCCTGCCCCAACTCCGCGAGCACCCGCCGTACACGGTCGTACGTGCGCCGCCAGCGCACCTGCGGGGTTGGCCGCGACGTCGTTCGGGCGGCCTCACCCGGGCGGCTGGAGTCGGCCCCCGCCCTTGAGCATCAGCGGCTTTCTCAGACTCCGGCAGAGACCTGCCCATGCCGGCACGGGGACCGCTTCGAGCGGTCATGGATCTTCACGAAACGGGGCCGCTTCGAGTCGTCATGCCGGGGCCGAATTACGACGTCGTAGCCACACGGTGATCGGGGTGACGAAGGTGACGTTCTGAGGGTTGGTGGCGTGCGCGTTGCGCACCCTGATCACGGTCTTGCCCGTGTTGGCCACCTGGTTGCCGTTGACCGTGTCGGCCGTTCGCCAGGGCGGTCAGAGGGCGGGCATGCGAAAGCCCGGCGCACTGGCCGGGCTCCGGGGGCAAGGGCCTGGGCGATGTCCGCGAGGTCCCATAGGGCGATCGGCTGGCCGCATCGGGGGTTGGGCTGGTAGTCAGCCGCCGTGATGCTGTGACGTGCGGCCCAGGTGCGGAATGAGCTGGGCTTCACGCCGAGGCTGTAGGCGGCCAGGGCGGTGGTGACGAGGGGCCGTCCGTCACGGCCGCGTTCGGTGGTCATGCTTCCGATTGTCACTGGTGACAAGCATCAGGCTTCCGGCAAGGATTCAAATTCCTTGATGCGGGCCTGGATCTCCTCGTGACCTGCAATATCTGATGGAAGTCGGGTGGATGACCACAACTGGGCGGTGACGAGCATGTCGACCTTGCATCCCTCAGCGAGGGCCAGGTCAGTGCCTCCCAGACTGGCTTCATCCAGGTGCGCTCCGAACAGGCGGGCTCCCTGCAGGTGGGCCTCGGACATGTCTGCCCCTTCCAGGTGGGCTCCCATCAGGTCTGCCCCTTCCAGGTGAGCTCCAGACAGCTCCGCGCGCTCAAGATGTGCTCCACGGAGGGACGCGCCTTCCAAATGGGCCTCGGGAAGGCGCGCTCGTTCCAAGTGAGCTCCCATCAGAATCGCGCGTCGAAGATGAGCTCCAACCAGGATCGCGCGCTCCAAATGAGCCTCGTGAAGGTTGGCCCCTTCCAGATTAGCTGCACGGAGGTCAGCTCGTTGGAGACGTGCCTCGTAGAGGCTCGCTTCAGCCAAGTTCGCGTCGGCCAAGTTCGCTAGCTCCAGATTCGCCCTGCGCAGATCCGCGTTTGCTAGACGAGCGCCCGACAGGTCGGTGCCGCAGAGGTCTGTGCGCGCCAAGTCGATACGGAACCGCTCCTCACGCACCGGCCTTCGACCCAACACGGTGAGTGCCGCCTGGATTTCCTGAGGTGGGCTGAACTCGACGCTCCTTTCGGCGTCTTCGCTATCTTGCTCTTGCGCAGGCGCCTTTTCCCGGACGAAAGCCGCCAGCACGGCGACGACGGTTGCGTGGTCCTTCTCGGAGTCCCGCATGATGCGCTCCAGCGAGTAAATCCCGCCGAGTCGTTGGGGGAGGTTGTCAGAGGACAGAAGTTTGATCGCCTCGACATAGCGCTCGGTGACCTGAGCCTCCCGAGTCAGCTCGGCCTGTTCGCGGTCCTTCTCACGTGTGTGCTCGAAGAGTTTCTCGGTGTGCTGGTGACTCTTATGCGTGTAGTACAGGCCGAGGGCTGCGACAGCTCCGGCACCCAGGGCGACGAGCATGGTGCGGAAGCCGGTGATCACGACGCCGTCAGCAGGTTGGAGGTTCTTCGTCCGCAGATGCGCGCCATCGACCCACCACGGCCCTTTCCAGAGCAGCAGCGCGTATCCGATGACCACCGCAGCCAGTACCACGGCGACCACGATCCGCTTCGTCTTCGGCTTCATGGAGGCAGCATGGTCTCACCTGCGGCCGCTCAACCGCCGAACGGCGAAGCTCAGAGCAGAAGTTGAGGTACCACCACGCCGTGTAAGTACGACGTCCTCTCACCTTGAGCTTGGACCGCAACGAGCCGCTACGGCCGGGATGCGTCCGCGTTGGGATCTCCGGCCTCGCGCATCAGCTCCCGCATCTTCTGGTCGAAGACCGTGCGGAGCGGTTGCCTGTCGACATCCACACCGTCATCGGGAACGAAGTCCCAGTCGTAGCCGACGCTGCCGGGTCTCCCGCGGCGCTGTACCACTCGGACGCCTTGTCCGCCTCCGAGCTCGATGCGATGTTCCGCCACGGTCCGGTCCGGCACACGCGCCTTCAGCTCGGGCCCAAACGCTGCCACCGTGTTCCGCCCCACGGGCAGGAGCGCCACTGTCGTACCGTCCCAGAGGCGAATCTTGACCAGCCGCGCCAGCCGGTCGGCGGCATAGACCGCGCTGGCGACGAGGTCAATCGGATCCCGGCGTTGCATACGCAGCCTCGCAGTTGTACCCCGAGCAGCGGCCCTCCTGCGCATCCGCGGCCCTGTACGTGTCCGCAAGCGGCGAGATCCGCCGCTGCCCCTACAGCAAGTCAGGGGCGAACGTCCGCGCACCTCGCGCGGAGATCAGCCGCTTTCTCCACGCTGAACCCCACGACCGGACTACCCCAGAGCGTGCGGCCATCTGCCGCGCCGACGACACCCCGTGAGTAGACGATGACGAACTCAGTCACTGCACCAGAAGAGTTCATCGAACGGTGGCGAACTCCTCCCAACCTGCGCGTCAACAACGTCCTCACCGCCACCGGCTTCACCTTCCCGCCTGCCCTCGACGTCCTCGACGCGATCCGACAGGACGAAGAAGTGCGTTTCACCATCCTCGGAGACGAGGACTGGTCCGTGCGTATGGACCGCACGTCGGCCTTCCGCACAGCGCCGATCGAAGAAGTGACCACCTGGACCTTCCGCCTGGTCCACTTCAACCTCACCCGCTTCTACGACGGGATCCTCGCCGGATTCCAAGAGCAGGTCATGATCCCCTGGCGAACCCAGCTATCGAGCTGGGGGTTCACCAACGACAACTCACACGGACTCGTGTGTCAGATCGAAGGCACCAAGACCTTCCACAGCTACAAGGACCCCGACCGATACCTCACGGCCGAAGCCGCTGTCGTAGGCGAGACCACCGCAGAGGAGCTGCCCGAACACGACCCGGCCAACCGTCAATCCGTACGGATGGGGCCGGGGGACCTGCTGTGGAGCCATGCCCTGACCCCGCACCGGGTGACCACCGAGTCCCCGCTCGCGATGAGCGTCACCCTCTCTCTCATGGCGGTCTGTGCCACCAGGGCCACTTCGCGGACCGTGAATTGGCACTCCGTGCCTACTGGGATCAACACCCCGACGAGGCATGGAAGCTGGATCTGCGCAACGTCCGTTACTGACCGGGCCGGAGGCCGCCGCACCGTTCAGAGGTGCGGCGGCCCCTGCTGCTTTTTTTTGGGGGGGTAACTACGCGGTTCCGGCTCAGGTCACCGCAGCCGTCGTACGTCGATGGACCAGATCCCGCGCCCGTGCGTGGCCGCGTACAGCCGCCCGTCCGGGCCCGTCTTGAGCTGGAGCACGGCCGTGGTCGGCAGGTTGGCGCCGGCCACCTTCCATCCGGAGGACTTCGGCGTGCGGACCAGCACCCCGAGGTCCGTGCCCAGGGCGATCGTGCCGTTCTTCAGCAGGACCACCGAGTTGGCGGGCACGTCCGGCAGGTTGCCGGAGACGTCCGTCCAGGTTGCGCCGCCGTCCTTGGTCTCGAAGAGGTGGCCGACGCCCGCGCCGGGGCCCTCCGTCCACTTCCGGGAGAAGCCGTTGACGGCGAGCAGGACGTGGTCGGAGTCCGCCGGGTCGACGGCCAGCCCGGACAGGTAACGGTTGGGGACCTTGCTGTCGACCGGCAGGTTCAGCTCGTGCCAGCCGGTGCCGTCGGCGTTGCCGACCGCGACGCCCCGGGCGAAGCCCTGGTTGTTGCAGGGGCCGCACCAGGCCGCGTACACCTTGCCGCCGGAGGAGGCGACCGCCGTGGCCGTGCGGCCCTGGCCCAGGTCGAAGGCCTCGAACCACTCGCTGCCGCTACGGATGCCGTAGCCCTTGGTGTTGACCCACACGTGCCGGCCGCCCGCGACCCAGGTGTTCTTGTTCTTGATATCGGCGCTCAGCGGCGCGATGAAGCGCGCCTCGGCCGTCTTGTTGTCGGGCGGAGCCACCGAGTACGACGTGGCCCCCGCCGGGTCGTCGATCCAACTTCCGTCGTTCACCGCGCAGTTCTGCGTGACGGACACCGAGAGGTACACGTACTCCTCGGCGATGTTGCACCCATTGTCCGGGTCGGTGATGGTGTCGCCGCCGTCTCCGCCGAAGTTGGAGCCCATCACCCGGTCGCCGGGTCGCAGCATCGACTGGCCGTTGTCCTGGAGGCCGCCGGTGACCGCGATGCCACGCGAGGCCGGGTCGGTGCCGACGCCCACCGAGTAGTACTGCAGGGCGTCCATCGTGCCGTCGTTCAAGGAGGTCCAGTCGGTGGCGTGGCCGTCAGAGCCGGCGCTTCCGTTCACCGGACGCCGGTAGACGCCGCCGTCGTTGCCGACGAGGACGTACGGCTTGCCGTAGTAGCTGCCGATCGCCACCGCGTGCTGGTCGGGGTGCGTGGTCTGCGGGCAGTCGCCGGACTGCTTGGCCGGGTCGATGGACCAGCACTCGAAGCCGAAGTTCCAGTACGGGCCCGGGACGGTCCAGGTCTTGCCGCCGTCCTTGGTCTCGAAGACCTCCTCCAGGCCGGCGTACACATGGTCGGGGTTCTTCGGGTCGACGGTGAGGAACTGGTTGTACCAGGCCTGGATGCCGGGCTGGTAGCCCTCGCCGGTGAGCGCCGATCCGGAGTCGCGCAGCTGCTTGTAGTCGGCGATCTTCGTCCACGGTCCGGTCGGCGAGCCGGACTTGGAGGCGTAGATGCCCGCGAGGCCGCTGTCCGGGTTGCCGGCCATCTGCTGCGGCGACTGGTCGATGGCGTAGTACCGCGACCCGTCCGCACTGCGCGCGAAGCTGACGTTGCCGACGTACTCGGCGTTGGCCGGCAGCTCCCCGAGATCGGTCAGCCGCTCCCAGCTTCCGCTGCGCCCCTTGGCGTAGAAGCCGTTGTAGGTGTCGCCGCTGCGCCAGCCGACCGCGAGGACGACCTTGTTCGGGTCCTTGGCGTCGATGGCGATGTCGCTCGCGATGTTCTTGTACGCGGCGCTCTCGTCGTCGTCCTTCGGACCGCCCGGCAGATAGTCCGGGTTGGGCGCGAACTCCAGCTTCCAGGGGCCCTTGAACGTCTTGGTGCTGTGGCTCCAAACGCCCCGCGTGGTCGCCGCCCACACCTTGTCGCCGGCGAACCTCAGCGCGTTGATGGACGTCGACTCCAGCTCGTCGCCGCCGACCCGGTCGCGTCGGCTGAACTTGCCGTACCGCGGGTCCTTCAGGACGTAGACGCCGGTGCCGAGGAAGGCGGTCGCGCTGGTGTTGGCCTCGCCGGTGGCGTACCAGAGGCGCCCGCGCGGGTCGAGCTGGAGGTCGCCGGTGGACAGGGCGGGCAGCTCGTCGGAGATGTTCGTCCAGTGGCCGCCGCCGGTGCGCGACCGGAAGACGCCGCCGTTGGCCGAGCCCGCGTACACGTAGCCGCGGTCGTCGGCCGCCATGCCGGTCACCCGGCCGGTCACCTTGCCGGCGCCGCCACTGGAGTTGGAGTTGATGTCCCGGTAGCGGGGGTCGTCGGCGTCGTACGGCAACCGGGTGTCGTTACGCCAACTTCCCTTGGTGTCAGGCAGGTTCAGCATCTCGCCGAACGCCGCCCCGAACGCGCCCGGCGCCACGATGCCGCCCGGCGCGGTGCGGGCCTGTGCGTACTCCTCGGCCCGCGCGGCGATGTGCTCGTTCTCCTCGCCGCCGTCCCCCGGCTCCTCTTCCCCTGGTCCCTCTTCCTCCGAAAGCGAAAGGCCCCCCTGCCGTTCATGCAGGAGGGCCTGTTCGTGCAGGATGCGGACGCCGAATGGGGCGTCGTCGCCGCCGGGTGCCGCCTGGGCCTGAGTGACTGTCAGACCCAGTGCGGCGGAGGTGGCGAGCACCGCCCAAATGCGTCTCGCTCGCCGACCGCTGACTGCCATGAAGTGCCTCCCCTAAGAAGCGCGTGGTGCACATGACACTTGATGTGGACCAGCTTTGAGCAAAGGGGAGTTGCGGAAGAGCCGAAAACGGCAATCAATACGTAAAGATTCCCCAGTGGCGTCCCGACACCCGATCGGCCCACTGCGCCACGCGTGACGACTGCGCACTGCTTGTGGAGAGTTCACCGGTCCGCCACGCGAGACGCGGTGTGCAGGGCCGTGCATGCCGAGCCAACGCAGCGACTACCACCCCCCTTTCACACAGTGCCCGGTCCTCTCATGACCTAGGCATGGCACCACCGCGGCGAGGGACATGAGGCTGAAACGGGCGTTTCTACATCGAATGCGTGACCGGATCGGGTGCTGATCGTTGGGCGGGTGACAGGTCGAGCGGATGTTTCCGCTTGCGGTGGAGGTACGGGGCACGCGAGCAGTGCCGTCAGCTCGCGGGGCGTCACACCTTGGCCTCACCGCCTTCGCCGCGCGCACAGCTGCACCGTGGTCAGGACGTCGTGGACCGCGGTCGACTGCTCGTCGGGGGCGGTCTCGTCGTTGATCTGCGCGGCGCGGCGCTCCAGGGCGGTGACGTTGGCGGAGTTGTCGATGGTGGCGACACCGTTGACCGTCACCTTCAGCGGCTCAGCGACGAGTACGGCGAGGCGTTCGTGAAGCACCTCCAAGGCGACGGCCTTGGCTGAGCGAAGGCGTTCGTAGCGGCTGATGAGGTCGTTGGGATCGGTGTCGGGCCGAGCTGGGCTTGGAGCCAGCGCCGTACACCGCTGTTCACACAGGTCCTCGAACGTGGCGGCGAGGAGAAGCGCGCTATCGGCAGCTCCCCGCCGCACGGGCCGACCCTGGGCGGGCGCGGTTACGGCACTGACGGTCCTCCCTCGCGAGGCGCCTGGCAGCGGCGGTCACGCGTTCCAAGAAGGCCCGTACCTACTACGTCGAGGCTCATGTGGTGGGCGATTGGGCTTTCTGAACAGCTGACGCCCCTCCAACCACCCAGGCCCGAATCATTCCTCGGGAGGCCACACCCGTGGCCCCATTCCCGCGAACAAGGAGTATTACCTGCCATGTCGTCAATCCTCATCACTGGCGCCTCCAAGGGCGTCGGCCGTGCAACCGCCGCCGAGCTCGCCAAGCGCGGCCACCGCGTCATCGCGACGGCGCGCGACCCCCGCTCGCTCGACGGTCTCGAGGTCGCCGAGCGCCTGCGTCTCGATGTGACCGACCAGGCCAGCGTCGATGCAGCCATCAAGGACGCCGGGGAAATCGACACCCTGATCTCCAACGCCGGTGCCATCTTCGCCGCCGCGGTCGAGGCGAGCCCGCTGGACGAGATCGAGCGCCTCTACTCCCACAACACCGTCGGCGCGATCCGCGTGACGCAGGCCGTACTGCCGCAGATGCGTCAGCGCAACAAGGGCCGCCTCATCTTCGTCTCCAGCGTCGGTGGACGCACCGTCCACCCCAGCCAAGCTGCCTCGCGGCCACCAAGTGGGCGCTCGAGGCGTTCGGTGAGACGCTGGCGCTCGAGCTCGCGGGCTTCGGCATCGACGTCACCCTGGCCGAGCCGGGCCCGATCAGCTCGGGCGCGCTGGACGACGTGTTGTCCTACCGTCTCCCGGACGACCCCTACGCGGCGCTCCTCGACGGCCCCGGGATCCCGGCCGAGATAATGAGCAGCCCCGAGCAGGTTGCTGCAGTCCTTGCCGATCTCGTCGAGCGCCCGGAGGTCCCCCTGCGTGTGCCGGTAGGCCCGGTCGCCGAGCACGTGATCAATGCCCGCAACTCGGCACCCTGGGACCGGCCCTTCGTCCTCGACTGAACACCGCGCACGGTTCCCGGGGCGAGGAGACCAGCGAGGAACTCTGGATGATCAACGGGCTCGTGCCGTCCTCGGGCGGCTCCGCCGATGAAGGGGTCTGGGCCAAGGAAACGCCGGGTTCCCCTTACTGAGCACACTGGGTTCGACGAGGATCTCCGGCGGCCGCGAGCAATCCCCGCGCCGGCGAGGACCACCCGAGGGTCGGCACCGCGGAGTGTCCAGACTGCCGGTCTTCGTGACGACGCCACCGGTCAGCGATCCGGTCCGGAAGGTTCGATCCCTGACCTCTACCGTCGGTCTCCTGCCCGGGGCAGCTCTTCGCCGACGGGAGTCGGACTGATCACGCACAGACTGTTCGGCGTGGTCGGCCTGGCACTCCCGTCGGCGATATGGGCGCCGGCTCCTCGATGGCCAACGCCGCCCGCCAGATCTGCACGGTCCTCGGCGCCGCGGCGCTCGTCGCGATCCATGGCGGAACCCCCGCCCATTTCCTACAACCCAACCCACGACTACCAAGGACTATCGACATGGATTTCCTGATCACCGCTGGCGCATTCAAAAAAGCGGGAGCCGATGCCTACCGTGAGGAGGAGGACCGAGTACTCGACGAGCTGCGCGCCGAAGGCGTCGTGTCGGCGGCCTACCGAAGGACTGACGGCGTCGGCGTGCTCGGATTCGCGCACGGTACCGATCTCGCTTCGGTGAAGGCAAAACTGGCGCGGCTACCGTTCGTCGCCCACGGCTTCATGGAGTTCGAGTTTGTCGAGGTCGTGCCGGTGTGAGCCGGTGCCTCACCTCCGCCGTCCCGGGCCGCGATGCCTCGGCCGGCCCGCCGAAGGGTGGCGCATGACGATCGCGCTGGTGCATGGCGTCCCCGAGACCTCGGCGGTATGGGACTTATTGGTCGAGGAACTCGTCGCACTCGGCCACGACGAGCCGCTGCGCTTGTCGCCGCCGGGGTTCGGTGCGCCGGTTCCCGACGGCTGGGCCACCACGGTCCACGACTACGAGGCTTGGCTCGTCGGCGAACTCGAAGACATCGGCCGCCCAGTCGATCTCGTCGGCCACAATTGGGGCGGCGGCCACGTCTTGAATGTCGCGATGGCACGCCCGGACCTCGTCCGCAGTTGGGTGGCGGACGTGGTCGGGGTGCTCGACGAGGACTACGTCTGGGACGACCTCGCTTAGCAGTGGCAGACGCCGGGCCTGGGTGAGGAGGTGATCGCGGCGATGACCGCGCAGCCTGCCGAGGAGCGGGCCGCATTCCTTGCCGCCGGCGGAATGCACCCGGTGATCGCCGAGCGCATCGCCCCGCGAATCGACGAGGCGATGGGCGCGTGCATTCTGCGCCCCTACCGTTCGGCGGCCCAGCCGGTCATGGCCGAACTGGGTAAGGGGCTGGAGGCTGCTGCCGCCCGTCCCGGCCTGGCGATCCTGCCGGCCGAAGATCACGGTGTCGGCACCGACGGACAGAACCGGCGCACGGCCGCCCGTGCCGGGGCGCCGGTCGAGGTCTTGGCTGGACTGGGCCACTGGTGGATCACCGAGGATCCCCGCCGCGCGGCGTCGCTGCTCAGCTCGTTCTGGTCGTCGGTGCCGTAGAAACAGCTGTTGGTTCTGAGGATGCCGGTTAAGCGAGCACCGAGCTGCTCGCTTAACCATCCACATTCGTTGCAACGACCGCTTGAATCCACGGCCGCCGGGGCGGCGCTCTCCGCGCACTTCAGCGTGTTGCGCGCACCGCGCTCGCTGCCGAGCCCGATCGTCGTGACCCGCTGACCTGGGTCAAGGGCGCCGGTCCCCAACCGGTCCCCAACTGGTCCCCGAGAATGATCAAGGGCCGGTTTCGGATGCCTCCGAAACCGGCCCTGACCCAGGATTTGAACCTGCGACCCCTTGACCCCCAGTCAAGTGCGCTACCAAGCTGCGCCACGTCCCGGTGCCTGTCGCGCGGTGAACCGCGTGATCACGCAGGTCAACCCTACCCCATACGCGGCCTGCCCCCATCAGTTGGACCCCTTGACCAATAATTGCTCTCATCTATAATTGACCAGCACAATGACCAGCTCTCCCCCATCACCGGACCACCCCACGGGCCGCGACCGATCGGAGCCCCATGTCCCTCCTGGCCCGGCCCGCGGTGGCCACCCTCGTCGCCAAGGCGATGCAACGTGTGACCGTGATGGCGGACCGCCGTTCCGGTGGTCGGGGCTCCGCCGCCGCCTCGCACGCGCGATTTCCCGAATACCCGCGCAAGGTACGTGAGTTGACGATTCCCACGTCGATCGCGCCCGCCCGGGCCACCGTGTACCTGCCCGCCAACGCCGAGCCCGCTCCCCCGGTGCACGTCAACTTCCACGGCGGCGGCTACGTGATGACGCTGACCGAGCTGGACGACCCACTGTGCCGGTTCCTCGCTGCCGAGGCGGAGGCGGTCGTGATCAACGTGGACTACGTCGTCGCACCGCAGCATCCATTCCCGGCACCACCCCGGCAGGCGTACGAGGTCGTCCGGTGGGTCGCGGAACACGGCGCCGAGGAGGGCTGGGACGGCGACCGGCTCACCGTGGGCGGGCAGAGCGCCGGCGGCGGGCTCGCGGCGGCCGTGGCGCGGCAGGCCCTGGAAGAGAGCGGACCCTCGATCGCGCTCCAGGTGCTGCACTATCCCCCGCTCGACCTGGCGACCGGCCCCAGGAACAAGCGCGCCGCCATCGCCAAGCCGATGCTGCGCCCCTGGATGGGCGACGTCTTCGACACGTCGTACGTCCCGGACGTGCGACGGCGCCGCGACCGGCTCGTGTCCCCGGCGCATCCGTCGGACACCGCGGACCTGAAGGGCATCGCCCCGGCCCTGGTGATCACCGCCGAGTACGACCTGCTCCGAGCCGAGGGCGAGCGCTATGCCGAGCGGCTGCGGGGAGCGGGCTCACTGATCGAGCACCATGACGTGGCCGAGGCCGATCACGGGTACGACGGGAACGACGACCAGAAGGCGCGGGAGGTGTACGCCGTGATCGCCCGGCACGTGCGGGAGGCCACCGGAAGCCGCACCGTCTGAGGGTACGGGCAGCCCTGCTGTTGACGGCTGGTCACTCTTCCGGGCATGCGGCGCCCACGTTCACCGGGACCGGCGGAGGGGTTGAGCACACGTCGGTCGAGGACCAGACGGGCTCACCCCCCGGGCCGGGCGTCGCGGCGCTTCTGGCCACCTCGCCCGAACTCCTGGGAGCCGCAGTACTTCTGGCCCCCCTGCCCGGGCTCCCGGATCTCCCCGCGGCGAACCCCGCCATCAGCAGGGCCACGGCCACCACCACCCACCAAGGCAGGCCGGCCGTGGCCATGTACCCGACGACGGCTACCACCGCGAGAAGTGCGGTCACGTCTCCGGTCCCCCTTCACCGTTCAACCCCATTTGCCCCGGACGTACCAAGGGCCGCCCTGCGTCACAGCGGGCATATGACGCAACAATACGCGAGACAGTCGTATATCCCAGTTCGGCTGATCAGTACATATGACGGACGCCAATCAGTGTGCGCCGATCAGCTCCTGCTCACTGCCGGCAGGGGCCGCTCGCTTGGCGCCGCGCAGTGCGGCGACGCCGATGAAGACCATGGACGACAGGCCCGCGAGGGCGAACGCGGTGAAGCCCCAGTCGCCCTTGTTCGCGGCGAGCAACTGGCCGCCGAGCCACGGCCCGAAGACCGCGCCGAAGCGACCCATGCCCGAGGTCCACCTGACGGCGATCGCGGGGCGCCGAACCGGTCGGAGGCGCGTCCGGCGACCAGCAAGCCGACGATGCCGCCGAGGTTGAACAGGACCACGAAGGTCAGCGCCGAGCCGAGGCTGTAGCCCTCGCTGCGCATCAGGGTGGGCAGCCAGGTGGCGACGCCGTAGACGAGGAGCAGTCCGCCGAAGGAGGCCGGCCAGTACAGCAGGGTCTGGGTCCACTCGCCGCCCCTGAAGAGGTTGGCCAGGGAATGCCAGCGGTCGGCGGGAGCCCGCTCGCCGGCCTCCTCGCTGCGGCCCTTGGCGACCAGGAAGCTCAGCGACTCGGGCAGGAACTTGGCCAGGACCGGCACGAAGAGCAGCGGGAGCACGCAGCACCAGAACGCCGCCCGCCAGCCCAGGGGTTCGACGACCCACAGGGCGACGTAGGCGGAGAGGATGCCGCCCGCGTGGTGGGCGGTCACCGATACCGGCGAGCGTCCGGCCGAGGCCGAACACCTCGACGCTGCCCGCCATCGCGCACAGCCCGGAGGCCAGGGAGAAGAGCGCGACGCAGGCGACCATCAGCTTCTTGCGCCCCATCCGGTCGGCGAGTGGGGCAGCACCGAGCCGTGGATGAACATGTCCAGGCCGTCGAAGAGGACGGCCGGCCAGCACAGGCCGACGGCGAGTACGGCCACAGCTCGACAATCCGGCAGCGTCTGAAGAAGCGCCGTCTCAGGCGACCGGCGGTGTTCCGTGCGTGTGGAAGGAGTCGATCGTCTTCAGGCCCCACGCCTGTCCCTTGGCCCGCTCGGCCTCGGTCCAGGTGATCAGCGGCCAGTCGGGGGCCAGGACGAGGCGCGTGAGCGGGTTGCACAGTTCGATGCGGTTGCCGCCGGGCTCGTAGACGTACAGGAAGAACGTCTGCTGGATGGCGTGCTTGTGCGGACCCGTCTCGATGAACACGCCGCTGTCGATGGCGAGGTCGGCGGCGCGCAGGATGTCCTCGCGGGTGTCGGTGGCGAAGGCGATGTGGTGCAGCCGGCCGGCGGAACCGGTCCAGTCCGAGGTGTAGACGACGTCGTACGACTTGTCGGTGAAGGTCAGCCAACGGGCCGCGATCTTCCCGGAGTTGAGCTGGATCTGCTCGGTGGGCCGGGCGCCCAGCACCTGCTCCTGGAACTCGGCGTTCGCGAGCACGTCGGCGGCCAGGAAGTTGATGTGGTCGAGCCGTCGTACGCCGACACCCCTGTTGGGCTTGGCCTGCGGCTGGTTCTTCAGCGCGGGCCTGAGCTCCTCCGGCGCCCGGTAGTACTCGCTCTCCCAGTACAGGGCGTGCTCGTGGCCGTCGGGGTCGGTGGTGAGGTACAGCTTGCCGATGCCGGGCTCGTCCTCGACCCACTTGCCGGAGCCGCCTGCCGCCTCGATCGCCTTGATACGGCGGTGAAGTGCCTCCTCGCCGGAGGTGCGCAGGGCGAGGCGGCCGAGGCCGGGCTGTTCGCGGGCCGTGAGGACCAGGCTGTGGTGCTCGTAGTCGTCGAAGGTCCGCAGGTAGACCGTGTCGCCGTCCTGGCCGTTGACCGTGAGGCCCAAGTAGTCGGTGAAGAAGGCGACGCTGGCGTCCAGGTCGGGGGTGAACAGCTGGGCGTGGCCGATGTGGGCGATGTCGCCGAGCGGCGGGGTCATCGGGCGCCTCCGGGGGTGGGTGCGGGGAGTGGGGCCGTCTCGGTGGACCGGGGGAAGACGGTGCCGTCGAAGATCTTGCGGGCCGTACGGACGACGGCGGTGCGGCGGGCGGTGGGGAGGCCTGCGGAGTCGGTGCCGAGGCTGCTCTCGATGTCCAGGAATCCCGTGGGGTGTTCGATGCGGACGCGATCGCCGTCGGCGGGCAGTTCCGCGAGGTCGGCTCCTACGCCGCCTTCGACGCGCAGACCGGCGGCGACACTGGCGGCGCCGAGTACGCCGATCGATGTATGGCAGCGGACCGGGATGAAGGTGCGGGTGGTGACCGCGCCGCCGTCCCGGGGCGGGGCGAGCAGGGTGAGCTTGGGGACGGTGCTGTCCGAGACGTCACCGAGGCCCATCAACTTGCCTGCCGTCAGCCGGAGTTCACGCAGACGCCCGGCGAGCACGAGGTTCTCCTCCAGGTCCCTGGGCGCCTCGTAGCCGGTGACGTCGAGCGCGGCGGCCGGGATGAGGACGGTCGGCATGCCGTTGTCCACACAGGTCACCGGGATGCCGTCGATCACCTCGCGGACGTTGCCGGTGGGCAGCAACTTCCCGGTGCCGGGCGGGAATTCGATCACCACGGGGGCGGCCGAGCCCGGCACACCCGAGATCTCGGCGTCGCCCGTGTAGTCGACTCGGCCGCCCGGCGTCGGGAAGGTCGCGGCGGCGAAGTCGCCGGTGTTGACCATGCGGATGCGTACGGAGGTCCGCTCCTCCCCCGCCGGGACGAGGCCGCGCTCCACGGCGAACGGCCCTACGCCCGCGAGGATGTTCCCGCAGTTCTGACGATCACTCACCTTCGGGCGGTCAAAGGCCACTTGGAGGAAGAGGTAGTCGACATCGGCGTCCGGATCCGACGAGGGCGAGACCACCGCGACCTTGCTGCTGAGCGGGTGCGCCCCGCCCAGGCCGTCGATCTGCCGCTCGTCCGGGCTGCCCATGACCCGCAGCAACAGCTCGTCGCGCAGGGCGGGTTCGGCAGGGAGGTCCTCGGCGAGAAAGTAGGCGCCCTTGGAGGTGCCGCCACGCATGAGCATGCAGCGGACCTCCACGGGCCCGGTCACGGCTGCGCCCCCTCGCGGACGTACTCGTCGTAGGACTTGTACGTCACGCCGAGCCGTACGAGCGTCTCGCGCAACCCGTAGCGGTCGAGGCCGAGTTGGCCTTCGAGGAACGCGGCGCGCGTCGCGGCCTCCGTGGCCTCGCGGGCCTCGGCCTTCTCCACCGTCGCTCGGGCACGCTCGCGGGGTACGACCACCACGCCGTCGTCGTCGGCGAGGATGACGTCGCCGGGGCGGATGACCTGGCCGTCGATGGCGACGGACACGTTCACCGAGCCGCCGGTGGCCTTGACGGTGCCTTGTGAGCTGACCGCCCGGGACCAGGCGGCGAAGCCCATCTCGCGCAGCTCCTGGGTGTCGCGGATGCCGGTGTTGATGACGACACCGCGCACGCCGCGTTGCTGCAGGGCGGTCGCGAACAGCTCGCCGAACAGGCCGTCCGTGCACGGGGACGTGGTGGTGACGACGAGGATGTCGCCCTCGCCGCACTGCTCCACGGCGGCGTGGATCATCAGGTTGTCGCCTGGCCAGCCGAGCACGGTGACGGCGGTGCCGGCGACGCGTACGCCCTGCTGGACGGGCCGGATCTCCGGGCCCAGCAGGCCCGTCCGCCCCATGGCCTCGCTCACCGTCGCCACGCCGAAGCCGGCCAGCGCGTCGACGTCCTGCAGCTCCGCCTTGGGCGGGTTGGTGACGATCACGCCGCTCATGCCAGCTCCTTGGCGATCTGCGGGTAGGGGCGCATGTACGCCTCGGCCATGGTCTTGTGGGCCAGGCCCAGGTTGGGGCCGGCGTTGCGCTTGAGCTGGACTCCGCGGCGGACGGCGAGGTCGGTGTAGTAGTCCCACAGGTGCTGCTGGGCGCCGAGGCACTCCATGGCCTTGCGCTTGGTCTCCCAGACCTCGGTGATGTCGAGGAGCACCTCGGGCTTGAAGCCGCTCATCTCGGGCTGGTGCGGCTCGAAGTAGAAGACGGGCGGGGCGCCGATGATCTCGCCGGGGCCCGGGTAGCCGATGGCCTGGGCGAGGACACGGGCCTGAAGGGCCATACGGTTGGCGGCCGGGTGATCGCCGTTGTACGGGTCCTCGGTGGGGTGGGTGAGGACGACGTCGGGCTGGGTCTCGCGGTAGACCTCGACCAGCTGGTCGGTCAGCTCGGCGGTGGCCACCAGCGGGTAGTCGCCGGCGTCGAAGAAGCGGACCTCGGCGCCGAGGGTGGCGGCCGCACGCTCGGCCTCGTCCCGGCGTATCGCCTTGATCTCGTCCAGCTTCCTGCCTTCCCGCCAGGCCTTGGCGGACTCGCCGCGCTCGCCGAAGGTCAGGCAGGCGATGGTGACCTTCTCCCCCCGGGAGGCGGCCAGGGCGATGGCTCCGCCCGCCCGCCACACGAAGTCGCCGGCGTGCGCGGTGATGACGAGGGTGGAGCGTGATGGGCTGGAGGGCGCGTTGGCCTGGGGCATTGCTGCAATCTCCTTGGTGACAGGTGCGGCGCCCGCCTCGCCACGGCTCCCGGCCCTACGGCCGTCAGTCGCGCAGCGCCTCGATCACACTGGTGAGGTGGGCGCGGACGGCCGCCTCGGCCGCCTGCGGGTCCCTGGCCCTGATCGCCTCGATCATGGCCAGATGCTCGTTCAGGGAGTGCTGCGGACGTCCCGGCCGCAGCGCCAACTGGAAGCGGTGGCGCACCAGTTGTGCGTTGAGCCGCTCCAGCAGTTCCACGGCCGTCTGCTGGCCGGAGAACTCCTGGATCCTGGCGTGCAGTTCCTGGTTGAGCTCGGAGTACGTCATCGGCTCGCCGTCGGCCACGGCCTTGGTCATCGCCGCGCCCAGATCCGCCAGCCGCGTCAGCTGCTCGTCGCTTGCCGCGACGGCCGCCTTCGCCGCGCACAGTCCTTCCAGGACCATGCGGCACTCGGTGATGGCGACGGCTTCCTCCACGCTCACCACCCGCACCCGCGAACCGCGGTTGCGGATCCGCTCGACCAGGCCCTGAGCCTCCAGATCGATCAGTGCCGCGCGGATGCTGGCCCGTGTCACACCGAACTGCTCGGCGAGTTCGTTCTCCACCAACCGCTGCGCCGGTGCCATCTCGCCGTGCAGGATCGCCTGCCGCAGCTGCGCTAGTGCGCGCTGCTTGGCCTGCTCCCCGGTGCCCGGACGGGCTTCGTTCGGCATGTGCCCTCCCTGAGTGAGTGCCTGTCGAACGTAAATCTAGCCAAACATAATTGTCAACAATTTTGTCCGGCATATTGCCCGCATGATCACGGCTAGGGTCACCGCATGACGCACAGCTTCGTACTGCACACCCCCGACGCCGAGCTCGAACCCGAGCCCCTCGCCCCGGAGCAGATCCTCTCCGGAACACCGGAGGTGACCGGAAAGGTCGTCTGGGAGTCGCGGGACGGGCGTCAGGTGCGGGGCGTCTGGCAGATCACGCCCAGTGTGGTCACAGTGATCAATCTGTGAGCGGGGGCGCCGTCGAGCCCCGGATCTCCAGGGACGGTGCGGCGAGTTGGACCCGTCCCCGCCCCCCGGCGCCCTCGAAGCGCTCCAGGAGGCAGTGGGCCGCGCGACGGCCGACCTCGTGGCTGGTGTTGTCGACGGTGGTGAGCCATACGTGGCGCAGGCGGGCGATGCTCGTGTTGTCGTAGCCGACGATCGACAGGTCACGCGGGACGCGCAGCCCCAGTTCCTCGGCCGCAGAGAGCGCACCGACAGCGGCGATGTCGTTCACGGCGAAGACGGCCGTCGGCCGGTCCGCGCGGCTCAGCAGCCGGACCGTCGTGCGGTAACCGCCCTCCTCGGTCATGTCGCTCGGCTCGACGACCGCCTCGTCCGCGAGGCCGTGCTCCCGCATCGTCGCCTCGAAGCTCCGTCGGCGCAGCTCGCCCACCGCGCCGTATCCCGCGATGTGCGCGATGCGCCGGTGGCCGAGGCCGATGAGGTGCTCGGCGACCAGGCGGGCGCCCTTTTCATCGTCGCCAGCCACCACGTCGACGCCGGACGGCACCGGCTCGCGGGCGCCGGCCACCACGACCGGGATCCGCTCGGCCACCGCTTCGAGCGCGGCCGGGTCGGGAAGCGTGCCGACCACGACCAGCCCGTCGACCCGCAGGTCGAGGAAGGGGCCGGCCGGGTCCTGGCCGGTGCGGCGGTTGAGGCGGGCGTCGGCGAGCAGCATGTGCAGGCCGTTGGCGTGCAGGAGCGAGTTGAGGCCGTCGAGCATGTCGACGAACCACGGGTTGCGCAGGTCGTTCAGGAGGACGCCGACCGTGCGGGTGCGCTGTTCGCTGAGGCTGCGCGCGGCGGCGTTGGGGCGGTAGCCGAGTTCGCGTACGGCGCGCAGGACGGCGTCCCGCTTCTCCGGCCGTACCTGGTCGGAGCCGCGCAGCACCAGCGAGACCAGCGACTTGGAGACGCCGGCCCGGTCGGCCACGTCGCGGATCGTCGGCGGTCTCATGGCATGGACCGTTCCATGGCCCGGTGCGGCTTGTCAAAGGGTTGACACCATGGGGAATGGACGCCCAAGGTGGCCTGGACAGTAAATGGACCGGTCCAAAGAGGGGCTGTCATGGTGGATTCGCTCGGTGTCGCCGTCATCGGGTTCGGCTGGATGGGCCGGGTGCACACCCAGGCGTACACCCGCGTCCCGCACCACTATCCGCAGCTGCCCCTGCGTCCGCAGCTGGTGACGGTGGCCGAGGACGTGCCGGGCCGGGCCGAGGAGGCCGCCGCGCAGTTCGGGTTCGCCTCGACGACCCGCGACTGGCGCGAGGTGGCCGCCGACCCGCGCGTGCGGGCCGTGAGCATCACCGCCCCGAACTTCCTGCACCGCGAGATCGGCGTGGCGATGGCCGAGGCCGGCAAGCACATCTGGATCGAGAAGCCGGTGGGCCTGACGGTCACGGACGCCCAGGCGGTCGCCGACGCCGTCGCCAAGGCAGGCGTCCAGGGCGCGGTCGGCTTCAACTACCGCAACGCGCCCGCCGTCGAGGCGGCCCGCGAGCTGATCGCCGTCGGCGAGATCGGCACGGTCACCCATGTCCGAGTCCGCCTCTTCAGCGACTACGCAGCTCACCCCGAGGGCGCCCTGACCTGGCGGTACGAGAAGGAGCGCGGCGGCAGCGGCGTGCTGGGCGACCTCGCCTCGCACGGCGCGGACCTGGCCCGGTACCTGCTGGGCGACATCGCGTCGCTGACCGCCGACACGGCCGTGTTCATCCCGGAGCGGGCCCGCCCCTCCGGCGCCACCGCCGGCCACGCCCGCGCCACCGGCGGCGAACTCGGCCCCGTCGAGAACGAGGACTACGTCAACTGCCTGCTGCGCTTCGCCTCCGGTGCGCGCGGCGTCCTGGAGGCCTGCCGGGTCTCGGTGGGCGAGCAGAACAACTACGGCTTCGAAGTGCACGGCACCAAGGGCGCGGTCTTCTGGGACTTCCGCCGGATGAACGAACTGGGCGTCAGCCGCGGCACGACCTACCAGGACCAGCCGGTCAGCACGGTGTACGTCGGCCCGGGCGACGGCGAGTTCGGCGCCTTCCAGCCGGGCGCGGCGAACGCCATGGGCTACGACGACCTGAAGGTCATCGAGGCGTACCGCTTCCTGCGCTCGGTCGCCGAGGGCACCCCGCACGGGGCCACGCCGGCCGACGCCGTGCCCAGCGCCGCCGTACTGGACGCGATGGTGCGGTCGGCGCAGAGCGGCGCGTGGGTGGATGTGGACGCCTAGCCGGTGGACGCTCGGCCGGGAGGTCAGCGGCCGGCGCGCGGGCGGGCACGTCGGCCGAGGGCGACCTTGACCGGGATCAGGACCAGCCACCACCACGCGGCGGCGGCCCCGGCAGCCAGGGTCAGCGGGATGGTGAGGAGGAACACGACCACCGTCACGGCGAGATCGAGGGCGTAGAGCCGGAAGCCGCCCGCGGGAGTGAAGTCGCCGCGCAGCCAAGGGCGCCCGGCGAGAACGGCGACCAGCGCGAGGTGGGCGGCGCCGAGGGCCGCGACCGCCGCGGCGCAGATCGCGACCGAGGCGGGTTCGGCGCCGTACTCGGAGACCAGCCTGGTGGGGAAGGGCAGCAGCGCCGCGGCGCCCAGGCCGAGCAGGGACAGCGCCATGACCTGTCCGTCGATCTCCCGCACCGTGCGGAAGATCCTGCGGTGGTCGCGCCAGAAGCTGCCCAGCACCGCCACGCTGAGCGCGTAGGCACCGAGGTCCGGGAGCAGTTCGCGCAGCGCCTCGTGGTACTCCTGCGTGTCCAGTCCCCGCGGCACGGAGAGATCCAGGACGAGCAGGGTGATCGCGATGGCGAACACGCCGTCGGCGAGCGCCACCAGCCGCTCGGGCCCGCCGTCCGGGTTCGATTTCCACATGCGCACGACGGTAGGGAGCCGGGTCCTGCCGAGCGGGGATACACGCCACGGCGACGGCCCCGACCGTCACCGGATGGGCGTGGGCATGTTGTACGGCGTCACCACCTGGATCGCCGACGGCAGCGTGGGCCCCGCGGGCGGCAGCGCACCGTGGGCCCGCATCACGATGTGGCAGGCCTCGCGCATGTCGTGGCGCAGATCGTGGTGGAGGACGGCGGACAGGCGGTGGTCGCGCAGCAGACGGGTGTTGTCGTGGTCGAGGTCGTGCGCGACGAACACCGCGCACTCCCGGCCCAGTTCCTCGAAGGCGCGCAGGGTGGCGATGTTGCCGCCGCCGATCGAGTAGACGGCACGGATGTCCGGGTCGCGTTCCAGCGCGGCCCGCACCAGGTCGTACTGGGTGGCGTCCAGGCCCTGCCCCTCGGCGATCTCGACCAGCGTGCGGTCGGGATGGCGGGCGCGCATGGCGCTGCGGAAGCCCATCTCGCGCTCCTCCTCGTTGCGGAAGAAGCCGCTGCTGAGGCTGGTCAGCACATTGCCGGGCCGCTCCCCCAGCCACTGTCCCATCAGGTACGCGGCGGTGGCGCCGGCGGCCCGGTTGTCGATGCCGACATAGGCGAGGCGGGCGGTGGAGGGCAGGTCGGTCACCAGGGTCACCACCGGGATGCCCGCCTCCACGAGCCGGGTGACGGCGGCGGTGACCTCGGGGACGTCCGGGGCCTTGACGATCACGCCCTGCGAGCCGCGCCGGGCGATGCGGTCCAGCGTCCGGCTCAGCTCCGGCACCGGGCCCGTCTCGCGGAAGTGGAAGCGTGAGCGCACGACGGCCGGGTGCAGGGACGGCAGCTCCGCCTCCAGGGCGGCGCGTACGGCGGTGGTGAACCGTTCGGGCGCCTGCACCACCATGTCGATCATGAAGGTGCGTCCCAGCAGCCGGACCTGGGTGCGCTGCCGGTCCAGGTCGGCTATCGCCTGCTGGACCTCCCGCGCGGTGCTCTCGCGCACCCCTCCCCTGCCGTTCAGGACCCGGTCGACCGTGGCCTCGCTCAGACCCGCCTGACGTGCGATCTCCCTGATCGGGAAGGGGTGGCCCATGCGACGGCTCCTTGAGGGGTTTTTGATGGTCGCCTGCTGGTTGTTCGAGGGGATTGTCATGACAAGAATGACAGCGCTGAGTCGCTTCTGTCATCGAGAGGACACCGATGTCCTTCACCTCCGTACACCGCCGCGCCTGGCTGTCCGAGCAGGACTGCGACCTCGACTCCTTCCGCGCTCTCGTGGAGCGGACGACCGAGCTCGCCGACTACCCGTACGCCGCCGCCGTGGAGCGGAACGTCCTGCTCTACGACAGTGAGCGGCTGCGTAGTGCCGAGGACCGCCGGGAGGTCCAGGCAGAGCTGGTGCGCGCCCTCACTGACGGCCCCGGCATCGTGGTCTTCCAGGGCGCCTTCCCGGACCCGGGCGTCGTCGACGGGCTCACCGAGGTCTTCGACGCCCTGATCGCCGAGCAGCGCGCGTCCGGCGCCGACGCGGGCGACCACTTCGCCAAGCCCGGCGCGAACGACCGGGTCTGGAACGCGCTGGGGAAGGCGGCGCTGTACGACGCCGAGGCGTTCGCCGACTACTACGCCAACGACATCCTGGCCCTGGTCGCCACCGCCTGGCTCGGCCCTGGCTACCAGGTCACCTCGCAGGTCAACGTGGTCAACCCGGGCGGCGCGGCCCAGACCGTGCACCGCGACTACCACCTGGGGTTCCTGTCGAACGGCGTGGCGGCCGCGTACCCGGCCCACGTCCACCGCCTCTCCCCCGTGCTCACCCTCCAGGGCGCCGTCGCCCACTGCGACATGCCCGTCCAGTCCGGACCGACGATGTACCTGCCGTACTCGCAGACGTACGAGCCGGGCTACCTGGCGTGGCGACTCCCACAGTTCCAGGCCCACTTCGAGGCGCACCACGTCCAGCTCCCCCTGGCCAAGGGCGACGCGGCCTTCTTCAACCCGGCCCTGTTCCACGCCGCCGGCACCAACCGGTCGGCGGACATCCGGCGCATGGCGAACCTCCTCCAGGTGTCCTCCGCGTTCGGTCGGGCGATGGAGACGGTGGACCGCGAGGCGGTCGCGAACGCCGTCTACCCCGTGCTGCTCAAGCGCCGCAGCGAGGGTGCCGACGAGGCATGGCAGGCGAACGTGATCGCCGCGAGCGCCGAGGGCTACCCCTTCCCCACGAACCTCGACAGCGATCCGCCGGTGGCCGGGCTGGCCCCGCCCGCGCAGGCGGACGTCGTACGGCGCGCGCTGCGCGAGGCATGGACTCCCGAAGCTCTGCGAGACGAGCTGCGGGCCGGCGCCGAGCGGCGCCAGAGCTGAAAGGACCCGGAAAGACATGGGACTTCTCGACGACAAGGTCGTCCTCGTCAACGGCGGCAGTCAGGGCGTCGGCGCGGCGATCGCGCGAGCGGCCGTCCGCGAGGGGGCGGTCGTGGCCGTCACGGGGCGGCGCGCCGAGCCCGGTGAGGCGCTGGTGGCCGAACTGGCCGCCGACGGGGGCAAGGCCATGTTCGTACGGGCCGACCTCGCGGACGCCGACCAGGCGAAGGCGTCCGTGGCCGAGGTCGTCGACGCGTACGGGCGGATCGACTGCCTGGTGAACTCGGCGGGGCTGACCTCCCGGGGCACGCTGCTCGACACCTCGCCCGAGCTGTTCGACCAGCACATCGCGATCAACCTCAAGGCGCCGTTCTTCGCCATGCAGGCCGCTGTCTCGGACATGGTCGCGCGGGGGGCGCCCGGCACGATCGTCAACATCATCACGTCCTCGGCGCACGGCGGGCAGCCGTTCCTGGCGCCGTATGTCGCCGCCAAGGCCGGTCTGATCGGGCTGACCCGCAACGCCGCGCATGCGCATCGCTGGGACCGGGTCCGGATCAACGGCCTGAACATCGGCTGGACGGCGACCGAGGGCGAGGACGCGACGCAGAAGGCCTTCCACGGGGCCGACGACGACTGGCGTGAGCAGGCCGCCGCCAGGCTGCCGATGGGCAAGCTCGGCCAGCCGGACGAAATCGCCGACTTCGTGGTCCTCCTGCTCTCGGACCGCTCCGGGGTGGTCACCGGTTCGGTGATCGACTGGGACCAGAACGTGCTCGGCGGCCTGGACTAGATCCTCCTCAGCCTCAAACCTCTCCTCTCGCAATCCCTGTAACTCAAGGAAGCTGAACCATGCGTATCGGAATCCTCGGCCTCGGCCGCATCGGCGCCTTTCACGCCGAGACCCTCTCCGGACTCGACGCGGTCGACTCCCTCGTCGTCACCGACCCGTTCGCGGACGCCGCCAAGGCCGCCGCGGAGCGGTTCGGGGCCGAGGTCGTGGACTCGCCCGAGGCCCTGCTGGCGGCCGGCGTGGACGGCATCGTCGTCGCGGCGGCGACCGACGCCCACCCCGCGCTGATCCTGGCCGGGGTCGAGGCCGGCATCCCCGTCTTCTGCGAGAAGCCCGTCGCCAAAACCATGAGCGAGGGCGTGGAGGTGCTGAAGGCCGTCCAGGGCAAGGACGTGCCGATCCAGATCGGCTACAACCGCCGCTTCGACGCCGGTTTCGTCGCCGCCCGCGCCGCCGTGCAGAGCGGCGAGCTCGGCAAGCTGCACACGGTCCGCTCGACCACGCTGGACCCGGCGCCGCCGCCCGCCGCCTACATCGCCGCCTCCGGGGGCATCTTCCGGGACTGCTCGGTGCACGACTTCGACATCATCCGCTGGGTGACCGGCCGCGAGGTGACCGAGGTGTACGCCGTCGGCGGCAACAAGGGCGCCGACTACATCAAGGACGCGGGCGACGCCGACACCACCGGCGCGATCCTCACCCTGGACGACGGCACGATCGCGGTGGTCTCCAACTCCCGCCACAACGCCCGGGGTTACGACGTCCGCATGGAGATCCACGGCTTCACCGACTCCATCGCCGTCGGCCTGGAGGACAAGCTGCCGCTGCGCTCGGTCGAGCCCGGCGTGACCTTCCCCTCCGGCACCCCGCACGACTTCTTCATGGACCGCTTCACCGCGGCCTACCGCGCCGAACTGACCGCGTTCACCGAGGTCGTGGCGGGCACCCGGCCCTCCCCGTGCACGATCGAGGACGCGCTGGAGGCCGGTTGGATCGCCGATGCGTGCACACTGTCGCTGCACGAGCACCGTCCGGTGACGATCGAGGAGGTACGGCAGGCATGAGCGACCCGGGCCGGGAACCACTGCGCATCGGAGTACTGGGCGCGGCACGCATCACCGAGCTCTCCCTCGTCGGCCCGGCCCGCACGACCGGCCACCGCCTCGTCGCGGTGGCCGCGCGCGACCGGTCCCGCGCCGAGGCGTTCGCCGACGAGCACGACGTGGAGCGGGTGGTGGACTCCTACGCCGATCTGCTCGCCGATCCCGAGGTCGAGGTCGTCTACAACCCGCTCGCCAACGGCCTGCACGGGCCGTGGAACCTCGCGGCGCTCGCGGCCGGCAAGCACGTCCTGACGGAGAAGCCGTCGGCGAGCAACGCCGAGGAGGCCGCCGAGGTGCTTCAGGCGGCGGAGAAGGCCGGGACCGTCTTCATGGAGGCGTTCCACTACCTCTTCCACCCCGTCACCCGGCGCCTGCACGAGATCCTGGAAAGCGGTGAACTCGGCGAGCTGCAGCGAGTGGAGACGCTGGTCGCGATTCCGGCGCCGGACGACTCGGACCCGCGCTGGTCGCTGACGCTCGCGGGCGGTGCCGTGATGGACCTCGGCTGCTACAGCCTGCACGCGGTGCGGATGCTCGCACCCTGGGCGGGCGGTGCGCCGCGTCTCGTCTCCGCGCGAGGCGGCGAGCGCAGCGAGATGGGGGTCCCCCCGGACGGAGTCTGGGGGAGGGCGGGCGCGCCGGGCGTCGACGAATGGCTGGACGCCGAGCTGGAGTTCCCCGGCGGGGCGACGGCGTCGGCGCGCTGCCACATGGCGTACGGCGAGCTGGAGATGAGCTGCCGGATCGTCGGTTCTCGGGGTGAGGCGTTCGCGCCGAACTTCGTGCTGCCGCACCGCGACGACCGGGTCGTGGTACGTACGCCGGAGGGTGAGCGGACGGAACGGCTGGGCACGCGCTCGTCCTATACCTACCAACTGGAGGCACTCGCCGCCCACATACGCCGAGACGCCCCGCTCCCGCTGGACGCGGACGACGCCCTGGCGACGATGTCGCTGATCGACGAGTCCTACCGCGCGGCGGGCTTCGAGCCGCGGCCGCGTACGGCGCTCTGAAGGAAGACGAAGGAGAACGGTTGGGCGCCGGGGAGTTCCCCGGCGCCCAACCGTTCTTGTCAGGCCTGGTACAACGCGGGCCGGTCGACCAGATCCACCGGGACCCGGCCGCCCTCCTCCAACGCCCGTACGCCCGCCTCGCACACCGCGGCCACGGCGTACCCGTCCCACGCGCTGGGCCCGGTGACCTCACCGCGCCGGGTGGCGTCCACCCAGGCCTGGACCTCACGGTCGTAGGCGTCGGCGAACCGCTCGATGTAGTCCTGGGCGATGATGCCGCCCCAGCGGCCGGCCGCGTTGGTGACCAGGGCGTGGCCGTCGCCGACGCGGGCGGTGCCGCGTTCGCAGACGACCTCGGCCTGGACCTGGTAGCCGAAGCCGCAGTTGACGTAGATCTCGACGTCGACGATCGCCCCGCCGTCCGTCTCGAAGACGACGAACTGCGGGTCGCGGATGCCGTCCGGGGCGTTGTCGGACGGGGTCGGGGTCAGCACGGTGACGGCCGTGATCTCGTGGCCGAGCAGCCAGCGGGTCACGTCCATCTCGTGCGTCACGGAGTCATTGATGAGCATCTCGGACGTCCAGCCGGGCGGGCTGGCGACATTGCGGTGCCGGTTGTGCAGCATCAGGGGGCGGCCCAACTGTCCCGTCTCCAGAAGGGACTTGAGCTTCATGTACTCGGCGTCGTAGCGCCGCATGAAGCCCACCTGGACCCGGCGCCGGCCCAGCTTCTGCTCGGCCTGTAGCACCCGCAGTGCGGACGCCGCGTCGGGGGTGAGCGGCTTCTCGCACAGCACCGGCAGGTCGTGCTCGAAGGCCGCGAGGAGCGCCGCCTCGTGGGCGGGGCCCGGCGAGGCGACGATCACCGCGTCGACGTCGGCCGACGCCATTGCGGCGGCCGGGTCGGTGTGGGCGGTGCAGCCGCCGACGCGGGCCGCGACCGATTTGGCGCGCTCCGCGTCGACGTCCACGACGGCGGTCACCCGTGCCCCGCTGGTGACCTCCTGGATGCGGCGCACATGGTCCGCACCCATCTTTCCGGTACCGATGACTGCGACTCCGAGCGTGGGCGGACGCTGAGTCATGGTGATCGGCCGTCCTTTCGGGTCGTCAGGCGCCGCAGGACCTCAGGAACTTACGGGTACGGACCGCGATGGGCAGCGGCTTGTCCGGCTCGCACGGGTACATGTCCTGCTCGACGATCGCGAACAGGTCCACGTTCAGCTTCTGCGCGGCCTCCAGGACGGGCCCCAACTCCGGTACGCCGGACGGGGGTTCGCACATCACGCCGCGCTGGACGGCGGGGCCGAACGGGATCTCGTTCTTCACGACGTCCGCGAGGATCTCCGGGTCCACCTGCTTGAGGTGCAGATAGCCGATGCGCTCGCCGTAGGTCTCGATCAGCTTGACGCTGTCACCACCGCAGTAGGCGTAGTGACCGGTGTCCAGACAGAGGTTGACCAGGTCGGAGTCGGTCGAGTCGAGGAAGCGCTCGACGTGGGCCTCGGTGTCGATGTGGGTGTCGGCGTGCGGGTGCACGACGATGTCGAGGCCGTACGCCTCCTTCACCTCGTGCCCGAGCCGCTCCATGCCCTTGGTCAGGTGCGCCCACTGCTCGCCGGTGAGCTCCGGCGGCTCCAGGATCTCGGCGGTCTTGTCGTCCCGCCAGAAGGACGGGATGACGACCAGGTGCTTCGCCCCCATGGCCTGGGTGAGCGCGGCGACCTGGCTGACGTGCGCCCAGGTGGACTCCCAGACGGAGGGGCCGCGGTGCAGGCCGGTGAAGACCGTGCCTGCCGAGACCTTGAGGTTGCGCTTGTTCACCTCGTCGGTGAGGCGGGCCGGGTCGGTCGGCAGATAGCCGTACGGGCCCAGCTCGATCCAGGGGTAGCCGGCCTCGGCGACCTCGTCGAGGAAGCGTTCCCAGGGCACCTGCACGGGGTCGTCGGGGAACCAGACGCCCCAGGAGTCCGGGGCCGAGCCGACCCGGATGCGGTCCAGCACAGGAGGCATGTCAGGACTTCCCTTCCGAGGACGCCACGGGTGCCGTGAGGTCTTCCTCTTCGGGGAGTTCCTCGACGTCGACGCCGCGGACCTGGCTCAACTCGTGCTTGAGGGCGGCGAGTTCGGTGCCGCCGGCCATGTGGTTGGTCAGCTCTTCGAGGCTGACCTCGTCCCGGGAGGCGTTGAGCTCCATGGTGCCCAGGCGCAGCACGCTGAAGTGGTCGCCGACCATGTAGGCGTGGTGCGGGTTGTGGGTGATGAAGATGACGCCGAGTCCGCGGTCACGGGCGGCGGCGATGTACTTCAGCACCACACCGGACTGCTTGACGCCGAGGGCGGCGGTGGGCTCGTCCAGGATGAGGACGCGGGCGCCGAAGTAGACGGCGCGGGCGATGGCCACGCACTGGCGCTGGCCGCCCGACAGGGTGCCGATGGGCTGTTCGAGGTCGTCCAGGACGATGCCCATGTTGCGCAGCTCTTGGTCGGCGGTCTTCTTCATCTTCTCGATGTCGAGACGGCGCAACGGCCAGGGGCCCTTGGTCATCTCCGAGCCGAGGAAGAAGTTGCGCCACACCGGCATCAGCGGGACGACGGCGAGGTCCTGGTAGACGGTGGCGATGCCCTTGTCGAGGGCTTCGCGCGGGGTGGAGAACCGCACCGCCTCGCCGTCGACGAGGAACTCGCCCTCGGTGTGCTGGTGCAGCCCCGAGATGATCTTGATGAGGGTGGACTTGCCCGCGCCGTTGTCGCCGAGGACGCAGGTGACCTGGCTGGGGAACACCTTCAGGTCGACGCCGTGCAGGGCACGGATGTTGCCGTAGGACTTGCCCGCCGCTCGCAGTTCGACGATGGGGGCGTCCTTCTCCGGGGCCTTGTCCTGGAGGACGGCGCCGTGAGTGCCGGTCTTTTCGGTAGTCATTCGGGTCACCTCCTGGTCGCCGTGCGCTGGACCCACAGATTGATGAGGACGGCGCCGAGGAGCATCACGCCGAGGAAGGCCTTGAACCAGTCGGGATTCCAGCCGGCGTAGACGATGCCCTGCTGCACCATGCCGAACATGAAGGCACCGAAGACCGGACCGATCGCACTGCCGGCACCGCCGGTCAGCAGACAGCCACCGATGACGGCCGCGGCGATGTAGATGAGCTCCTGCCCCACGCCCTCGCCGGACTGCACCGTGTTGAACGAGAACAGCTGGTGCATACCGACGAACCAGGCACCGAACCCGACCAGCATGAACAGCGAGATCTTGGTGAAGGTCACCGGGACACCGACCGCGCGGGCGCTGCCCTGGTTGCCGCCGACTGCGAAGATCCAGTTGCCGTACTTGGTGCGCAACAGGACCCAGGTGGCGATGGCGGCGAAGACCAGCCACCACACCACCGTGATCTTCACGTTGACGCCGCCGACCTCAAAGGACGAGGCGAAGAGCGCCTTGGCCTGGTCGAAGCCGTCCATGTTGCTGATGTCGTCCGTGGCGACGTTGTCAGTGATCAGCTTGGTCACCGCGAGGTTCACGCCCTGGAGGATCAGGAAGGTGCCGAGGGTGACCAGGAAGCTGGGCAGCCCGGTCTTGACCAGCATCCAGCCGTTGAACAGCCCGACCGCGAGGGACACGATCAGGGCGACGATCACGCCGACCCAGACGTTCATGCTCAGCTGGTAGGCGGTCATGCTGGCGGTCAGGGCCGAGGTGATCACCGCGACACCGGCCGACAGGTCGAACTCGCCGCCGATCATCAGCAGCGCCACCGGCAGGGCCATGATCCCGATCGTCGACGACTGGTACAGGATGTTCGCCATCGAGCTGCCGTCACGCATGGCCGGAGCCGTGATGAGGAAGAAGATCAGTACCGCGACGGCGCCGAGGAAGACGCCCACCTCGGGACGGGCGAGGAGGCGCAGCGCCAGGGGCCGCTGCTGGGTCCGCCCGTCGGATTCCTTGCCGGGGCCGGGGGCCGGCGGTGAGGTCACCGCCGGCTCAGCCTGTTGGGTCATGTTTGTCACCGAGTGCCCTTCGCGGCGAACTTATCGATCGTCTCGACATTCGTCTTGTCGACGAAGGCAGGTCCGGTCAGCACCGGTGCCTCGCCGCCGCCCATGTAGTTGCCGTTGTTCTTGTAGAGCCACAGGGAGTCGACCGCCAGGTAGCCCTGGAGGTAGGGCTGCTGGTCGACGGCGAACTCGATGTCGCCCTTCTTGATCGCTCCGGTCAGCTGGTTGTTGAGGTCGAAGGTGGCGACCTTCGTCTTGCTGCCGGACTCGTCCACGGACTGCGCGGCCGTCAGCGCGAACGGGGCGCCGAGGGCGACGACGTAGTCGATGTCGCTGTCCGTCTTGAGCTTCGCGGTGATCGTCGACTTCACGGACGGCATGTCGGTGCCGTTGACGTTCAGGTTCTCGACGTCACCCTCGAAGGTCTTCTTCACACCCGCGCAGCGCTGCTCCAGGCCGATGTTGCCCTGCTCCTGGATGACACAGACGGCCTTCTTGGCGCCGGCCTCGTTCAGCCGCTTGCCGAGCGCCTCGCCCGCGACGGTCTCGTCCTGTCCGAAGAACTCCATCAAGCCGAGGTTCTGCCACTCGCTCACACCGGAGTTGAGGCCGACCACCGGTATGCCGGCGGCCTTCGCCTTGCTGACGACGTCCTTCATGGCGTCGGGCTTGGCGAGGGTGATCGCGATGCCGTCGACCTTCTGGTCGATCGCGTTCTGCACCAGGTTGGCCTGGTTGCCGGCGTTCGGGTCGTTGGAGTAGATCAGCTCGACGTTGTCCTTGGCGGCGGCGGCCTCGGCACCCTTGCGGACGATGTCCCAGAAGGTGTCACCGGCCGACTGGTGGGTCACCAGGGCGACCTTCATACGGGGAGTGGTGGCCTTGCCCGCGGAAGCGTTCTCCCCACCCTCCTCGGACTGCTTGCCACCGGAGCTGCTGGAGCAGCCTGCGAGGGTCAGCGCAGCCGCGGCAGCCAAGGCCACCATAGGGGCCAGCTTGCGGGAGCGGGGGTAGTAGCGGTCCATCTTTCCAGCACCTCACTGTGCGACGGGGTGTGCGACGGGGGGAAAGGGATGATCACTGGATCCGTGGCCCGGGCCCCTTGGGAAGTCCGGGTCGTGTGCCGTAGAACACGGCGGGTTCGCTGGGAAGGGATCCAATCCCTGGATGCGCCCGCTGTCAATACTTTGTTAAGACATCATTTCACGCTCAGGTCCGAATGTAAGTACAAAGTATTGACAGCGTCGGCCTCCACGCCCTACACCTGGGAGGCGGCAGGCCCGATGGGACCCGCACCCCCTGTCCAGCTGTAGGAGCGTCGCGCATGGCCGAGTCAGCCAAGTCCTTCGACTTGATCACGATGGGAAGGATAGGAGTCGATCTCTACCCCCTGCAGTCTGGGCTACCTCTGACGCAGGTGGAGACGTTCGGCAAATTCCTCGGAGGCTCCGCCGCGAACGTCGCGGTGGCCGCCGCTCGGCTCGGCCGTACCACCGCCGTGATCACCCGCACCGGCGACGACCCGTTCGGCGCCTACCTGCACGAGGCCCTGAAGGACTTCGGCGTCGACGACCGCTGGGTGACGCCCGTCGCGGCGTACCCGACGCCGGTGACGTTCTGCGAGATCTTCCCGCCGGACGACTTCCCGCTGTACTTCTACCGGCAGCCTAAGGCGCCTGACCTGGAGATACATTCCGACGAGCTGGACTACTGGGCCATCCGCTCGGCCCGTGTCTTCTGGATCACCGGCACCGGTCTGAGCGAGGAGCCGAGCCGCTCGGCCACCCTGGCCGCCCTCAAGGCGCGCGCCAAGGCAGGCATCACGGTCTTCGACCTCGACTGGCGCCCGATGTTCTGGCGGGACCCGGAAGAAGCCCGCCCGTACTACGCCGAGGCACTGCGGCACGTCACCGTCGCGGTCGGCAACCTCGACGAGTGCGAGATCGCCACCGGCGTCCGCGAGCCGCGCGCCTGCGCCGAGGCTCTGCTGGCGGCCGGCGTCGAGCTGGCGGTGGTCAAGCAGGGCCCCAAGGGCGTGCTGGCGGTGCACCGCGACGGTACGGAGGCCGAGGTGCCGCCGGTGCCGGTCGAGGTGGTCAACGGCCTCGGCGCGGGCGATGCCTTCGGCGGCTCGCTGGTCCACGGGCTGCTGTCCGGCTGGGATCTGGCCACAACCATGCGGTACGCCAACGCCGCCGGCGCCCTCGTCGCCTCCCGCCTCGCCTGCTCCTCCGCGATGCCCACCGAGTCCGAGGTCGAGAGCCTCCTCGCGCAGGCGTCATGACGGCCGGCCGAGCCACCCCTGAACGGAGCTTCCTTTGAGCATGAGCATCCCCGACCTCACCGCGGTCAGAGCCCGGCACCCCGAGGCGATCGCGGAAGCCGCCGCCCGCCGGGTGCGCCGCCCGCTGATAGGCGACAGCGGCCGGATGATGATCGTCGCCGCCGACCATCCGGCGCGCGGCGCGCTGGCCGTCGGCGACCGGCGCCTGGCCATGGCCAACCGGGCCGATCTGCTGGAACGGCTCTGCATCGCGCTGTCGCGGCCCGGCGTAGACGGGGTGCTGGCCACCGCCGACATCCTCGAGGACCTGCTGCTCCTCGGCGTCCTCGACGACAAGGTTGTCATGGGCTCCATGAACCGCGGCGGCCTGGCCGGGGCCTCCTTCGAGATGGACGACCGCTTCACCGGCCACCGCGCCGAGGACATCGCCCGGCTGCGCTTCGACGCGGGCAAGCTGCTGGTCCGTATCGACTACTCCGACCCGGGCTCGCTAACCACGCTGGAGACCACCGCCCGCGCCGTCGACGACATGGCAGCGCTCAAGCTCCCGCTGTTCGTCGAGCCGTTCATCTCCCGGCGGGTCGACGGCCAGGTGCGCAACGACCTGTCCGCCGAGGCCGTCACCAAGTCGATCGCCATCGCGTCGGGGCTGGGCGGCACCTCGGCGTACACCTGGCTGAAACTGCCCGTCACCCATGACCCCGACGACATGGCCGAGGTTCTTGAGACGTCCACGCTGCCCGTCGTCCTGCTCGGCGGTGAGGTCGGGGGCGACCAGGAGGGTGCGTACGAGCGCTGGCGCAAGGCGCTCAGGCTCCCCACCGTCCAGGGCATGGTCGTCGGCCGCTCACTGCTCTACCCGGCCGAGGGCAGTGTGGAGACGGCGGTGGACACGGCCGTCGGCCTGTTGTGACCCGGATTGTGAGGCGGAGAACACGATGACCTATCACCTTCCCGCGGGAAAGGCGCTCGGCGGCCCGTACGTCGTGGACGTCACGCCCGACAAGGCCGGCTGGGGCTACTCCAGCTTGCGCATCCTGGAGCTGCCGCCCGGCGGCTCGCACAGCTTCGACACCGGCGACAGCGAGTGGATCGTCCTGCCGCTGAGCGGCGGCTGCACGGTCGAGAGCACCGACGATTTCGGCCACGACACCTTCCACCTGGCCGGCCGTGACGGCGTGTTCAGCGGCGTGAGCGACTTCGCGTACGTGCCGCGCGATGCCCGTACGACCGTCTCGTCCAGGGGCGGCGGACGGTTCGCGCTGACCGGCGCGCGCTGCTCCCGGCGCCTGCCCGCCCGGTACGGACCGGCGTCGTCGGTGCCGGTGGAGCTGCGCGGCACGGGCAACTCCTCCCGCCAGGTGAACAACTTCGGCGCGGCAGGCGTCTTCGAGTGCGACAAGCTCATCGCGGTCGAGGTCATCACCCCGGGCGGCAACTGGTCGTCCTTCCCGCCGCACAAGCACGACGAGCACCGGCCCGGCGAGGAGTCGGTCCTCGAGGAGATCTACTACTTCGAGTTCGCCGACCACGAGGGCACCCCCGGCCTCGGCTACCAGCGCGTCTCCCCGTCCGGACACGGCCGGAACACCGACGTCCTGGCCGAGGTGCGCGGCGGCGACGTCGTCCTCATCCCCGACGGCTGGCACGGGCCCTCCATGGCCGTGCCCGGCCACCACATGTACTACCTCAACGTCATGGCGGGCCCCGAGGCCGAGCGCGCCTGGCTGATCTGCGACCACCCCGATCACGCCTGGATCCGCGGCACCTGGCCGGACCAGCCCGTCGACCCCCGTCTGCCCCTCTACACCGCTCCGTCCCAGTGAGGTCCCCGATGAGCCAGTCCACCGTCCGCCTGACCGTCGCCCAGGCGCTGGTGCGGTTCCTGTCCGCCCAGTACACCGAGCGCGACGGCGTACGGCACCGGCTGATCGCCGGCACCTGGGGCATTTTCGGCCACGGCAATGTGGCCGGCATCGGTCAGGCCCTGCTCGAAACGGGCGAGGACGTCATGCCGTACCACCAGGGCCGCAACGAGCAGTCGATGGTGCACGCGGCCGTCGGCTACGCCCGCCAGCTCAACCGCCTCTCCGCGCAGGCCGTGACGACGTCGATCGGCCCGGGTGCGACGAACCTGGTCACCGGAGCGGCCCTGGCGACGGTCAACCGCCTGCCCGTTCTCCTGCTCCCCGGCGACTACTTCGCCTCGCACGCCCCCGACCCGCTGCTCCAGCAGCTGGAGCACCCGACCGAGGCGGACGTGTCCGTCAACGACACGCTCCGTCCGGTGTCGAGGTACTTCGACCGGATCACCCGCCCCGAGGCCCTGATCCCGTCCGCGCTCAACGCCATGCGCGTGCTCGCCGACCCGGCCGAGACCGGCGCCGTGACGCTGGCGCTCCCCCAGGACGTCCAGGCAGAGGCGTACGACTGGCCTCAGGAGTTCTTCGCCGAGCGCGTCTGGTACGTACGGCGCCCCGCGCCCGACCCGGTCGAGCTGACGGCGGCCGTCGAGGCGATCCGGGCCGCCGAGCGTCCGCTGATCGTCGCGGGCGGCGGCGTCCACCACAGCGAGGCCGAGACAGCGCTGCGGGCCTTCGTCGAGGCCACCGGCATCCCGGTCTCCTCCACCCAGGCGGGCAAGGGCTCGCTCCGGTACGACCACCCCGCCGACCTCGGCGGCATCGGCCACACCGGCACCTCGGTCAGCGACGACATCGCCCGCGCGGCCGACCTGGTGATCGGCGTGGGCACCAGATACACCGACTTCACCACCGCCTCCGGCACGCTCTTCCAGAACCCGGACGTGCGCTTCCTGAACCTCAACATCACCGGCTTCGACGCGCACAAGCTGGCGGCGCGCACGCTGGTCTGCGACGCGAGGGCCGGGCTCACCGCACTGACGGAGGCGCTTTCCGGCCACCGTGTGGACGCGGCGTACGAGGCCGAGTACCGCGCCGGCAAGGAGCGTTGGGACGCGGTCGTCGAGGCCGCCTACCGCGCCGACGACGAGAGCGCCGTACCGACGCAGACCCAGGTCCTGGGCGCCCTGGACGCGGTCGTCGGCGACGACGACGTGGTGATCAACGCCGCCGGTTCGCTCCCGGGCGACCTGCACAAGCTGTGGCGGTCGCGCTCGCCGCGCCAGTACCACCTGGAGTACGGCTACTCCTGCATGGGCTACGAGATCCCGGCCGGGATCGGCATCCAGCAGGCCGCTCCGGACACGGCCGTGTGGTCGCTGGTCGGCGACGGCACGTACCTGATGATGCCGACGGAGATCGTGACCGCGGTCCAGGAGGGCCTGCCGGTCAACATCGTCCTGATCCAGAACCACGGCTACGCCTCCATCGGCGGCCTTTCGGCCGAGACCGGCGGCGAGCGCTTCGGCACCGACTACCGCTACCGGGCCGCCGACGGCACCTTCACCGGCGCCCCGCTCCCCGTCGACCTCGCCGCCAACGCGGCCAGCCTCGGCATGGACGTGCTGCGTGCCAAGACGGTGGGCGAGCTGCGCGAGGCGCTGGCCACGGCACGCGCCTCCGACCGGCCGACCTGCGTGTACGTCGAGACCGACATCACGAACCCGACCGCGCCGGGCGCCGAGGCCTGGTGGGACGTGCCCGTGGCCGAGGTCGCCTCGCGCGAGGCCGCCGTCGAGGCCCGCGAACGCTACGACCAGCACGTCGCCGACCGTCGCCACCACCTCTGAACTCCCCGCAAACGACCCGCACTTGAAAGGCCCTTTCGCACCATGAAGACCATCACCCACTGGATCGACGGCAAGCCCGTGGAGGGCGGCTCCGGCCGCTTCGCCCCCGTCTACAACCCGGCCACCGGCGCCCAGGAGAAGCAGGTCGCCTTCGCGACCGTCGACGAGGTCGACGCCGCCGTCGCCTCCGCCAAGGCCGCATTCGAGAGCTGGGGCGAGTCCTCCCTGGCCAAGCGCACGGCGATTCTGTTCAAGTACCGGGAGCTGCTCGACGCGCACCGCGACGAGATCGCCGAGCTGATCACCGCCGAGCACGGCAAGGTGCACTCCGACGCGCTCGGCGAGGTCGCGCGCGGCATGGAGATCGTCGAGCTGGCCTGCGGGATCTCCGTGCAGCTGAAGGGCGAGCTGTCGACGCAGGTGTCCACCCGCGTGGACGTCGCCTCGATCCGGCAGCCGCTGGGTGTGGTCGCCGGCATCACGCCGTTCAACTTCCCGGCGATGGTGCCGATGTGGATGTTCCCGCTGGCCATCGCGTGCGGCAACACCTTCGTGCTGAAGCCGAGCGAGAAGGACCCCTCGGCGTCCTTCCGGCTCGCCGAGCTGGCCTCCGAGGCCGGGCTGCCGGACGGTGTGCTGAACGTCGTGCAGGGCGACAAGGTGGCCGTGGACCGGCTCCTGGAGCACCCGGACATCGAGGCGGTCTCCTTCGTCGGCTCGACGCCGATCGCGAAGTACATCCAGCTCAAGGCAGTTGAGCACGGCAAGCGGGTGCAGGCCCTGGGCGGCGCCAAGAACCACATGCTGGTCCTGCCCGACGCCGACCTGGACTTCGCCGCCGACCAGGCGATCAACGCCGCGTACGGCTCGGCGGGCGAGCGCTGCATGGCCGTGTCGGTCGTGGTCGCGGTCGGCGACACGGGCGACGAGCTGGTCGGCAAGATCGCCGAGCGCGCGAAGAACCTGCGCATCGGCCCCGGCAACGACCCCGCCTCCGAGATGGGCCCGCTGATCACCCGCGAGCACCGCGACAAGGTCGCCTCGTATGTGGCGAGCGCCGCCGAGCAGGGCGCCGAGGTCGTCGTCGACGGCACCGGCTACCGCGTCGAGGGCCACGAGGACGGCTTCTTCCTCGGTGTCTCGCTGCTGGACCGCGTGCCGCTGACGGCGGACGCATACCGGGACGAGATCTTCGGCCCGGTGCTGGCCGTGGTCCGCGCGGAGACGTACGAAGAGGCCATCAAGCTCATCAACGACTCCCGTTGGGGCAACGGCACCGCGATCTTCACCCGGGACGGCGGCGCCGCCCGCCGCTTCCAGCTGGAGGTCAAGGCGGGCATGGTCGGCGTGAACGTGCCGATCCCGGTGCCGGTCGGCTACCACTCCTTCGGTGGCTGGAAGGACTCGCTCTTCGGCGACCTGCACATCTACGGCAACGACGGCATCGCCTTCTACACCCAGGGGAAGGTGATCACCACGCGCTGGCCGGACCCGTCCGACGGTGGCATCAACCTCGGTTTCCCCAGCAACTCCTGACACGCCCTCACCGGGCCTGCCACCCGTAGAGGAACCACCCGAGGGAGGGACCCATGGCGAAGACCCGCGGCTCCGCACGTGCCGCGTCCGCATCCGCGCTCGACTCGCTGGACTTCGCCCTGGACCGGGGCAGTCCGGTGCCGCTGTACTACCAGCTCGCCCAGCAGCTGGAGGCGGCGATCGAGCACGGGGTCCTCGCCCCGGGCAACCTCCTGGGCAACGAGGTCGACCTGTCGGTGCGGCTGGGCCTGTCCCGGCCCACCGTCCGGCAGGCCATCCAGTCACTCGTCGACAAGGGGCTGCTGGTCCGACGGCGCGGGGTGGGCACCCAGGTGGTGCACAGCCAGGTGAAGCGCGGGCTGGAGCTCAGCAGTCTCTACGACGACCTGGAGGCGGCCGGACAGGGCCCGACCACTCAGGTCGTCCGCAATGAGCACGTCCCGGCGACCGCCGACGTCGCGGCCGCGCTCGGCATCGCGGAGGGCGCGGAGGTCACGGTCCTGGAGCGGCTGCGCTGCACCCACGGCCAGCCCGTGGCCATCCTGTGCAACTACCTGCCCGCGAGCCTGCTCGACCTCGACACGGCCCGGCTGGAGTCGACCGGCCTGTACCGGATGATGCGCGCCGCCGGCATCACCCTGCACAGCGCCCGCCAGACCATCGGCGCCCGCTGCGCCACCGCCGAGGAGGCCGAGCGCCTCGACGAGAAGGAGGGCGCCGCACTGCTGACCATGCAGCGCACGGCCTACGACGACACGGGCCGGCCGGTCGAGTACGGGACGCACATCTACCGCGCGTCCCGGTACGCGTTCGACTTCCAGCTGCTGGTCAGGCCTTGAGGTTCGCGGTGAGGCTCGCGGTGAACGGAGTGACGGGGCGCTGAAGTCGCTCGCCGTCCACGGTGAGGTCCACCGCCTCGTTGTAGAAGGCGAGGAGCCCTTTGACGGCGCCCACCGCGGGCAGCGGCTCGGCGTAGCTCCAGACGATGTGCCGCGGGACCTCGCCCTCGCCGCTCCAGGTCCAGTACTGGGCCGTGCCCTTGTACGGGCAGCCGGTGCGGTGGTCGGTGGGCTCGAACAGGTCGAGCCGGACGTCCTCGCGGGGCACGTAGTACCGCGTGGGGAGCCCGGTCTCGAACAGCAGCACCGGGCGGTGGGTGTCCGCGACGACGGTGCTGCCGATCTCGACCTGCACATGGCGGCTGCTGGGCATGGCGTCCACCCGTTTGTGCGGGTCGCGCGGGTGGATGAAGATCTCTTCCTCCTCCTCGTACCAGTGGTCGAGGCCGGTGCCCCGGCGCCGGAACCACTCGACGGCGATGTGCCCGGCCAGGTCGGCGGCGGGGAAGGTCCACGCCGCGTTCTCCAGCAGCTCTCCGTCGACTTCGAGGTCGTAGAAGATCTGCGACCCGGTGTGCCTGCCCGGCGAGGGGTTCTTGGCCGGGCGCAGGAGGTCCGTGCGGACCTCCGCACGCGGGAACGCGTAGCACGGCACGGGCAGATCGGGTTCCCAGACCAGGATGGGGTGCCGGCTGTCGACGACGGTGACGTCGCCCTTGCGGCCGCGCACCCAGCGCTCACTGGGTTCCCACAGGAGGCCTTCGGGGGTCGTACGGACGGACCGCTCGGTGGGGAACAGAGGCATGGCCCACTCTCCTTCGGCGCCTCTTCGGAGCGTACCCCTGGTGTGTTCAGTGAGCCGCGTCGAGCCGGGCCCGCTGCTCCGGGGTCAGCTCCAGGTCCACGGCGGCCAGGCTCTCCTCCAGCTGGGTCACGGACGACGCCCCGACCAGCGGGACGATCGGCAGCTCACCGCCGATCTGCCAGGCCAGGACGACCTGGTTGACGGTGGCGCCGGTTTCCTGGGCGACCTCGCGCAGCACCTTCAGACGGGCCGGGGTGCCCGGGTGGTCGAAGTCCGCGGGCAGCCGGTCCGGATGGGTGTAGGCGCCCTTGAGCAGCGGTGAGTAGGCGACCAGGGTCAGGCCGGGCTCGGCCCGCAGATAGCTCAGCAGGTCGGGGCCGGCGTGGCCGAGGCTGCCGTCGGGGAACAGGGGTGCCTCGGGTACGTCGAGGCGGGGCCGCAGGTGGCTGTGGGCGTACTGGAGCACCTCGTAGCCGGGCAGTCCGGCCGCGGCGGCGAGGGCGCGGGCCCGTTCCACCCGCCAGGCGGCGTGGTTGCTGACACCGAGGAGACCGACGGTCCCCTCGCCGACCAGCTCGGCGAACCCCTCCACGGTCTCCTGCAGCGGGACCCTCTGGTCCTCGATGTGCGCGTAGAGCAGGTCCAGCTTCGCCACGCCGAGCCGGTCGCGACTGCGCTCGGCGGACTCGCGGATCACCTTCGCCGACAGGCCCTCCGCGTTGTCGACGTAGCTGGTGCCGGGGGCGAGCGGGCGGGCACCGAGCTTGGTGGCGATGACGATCTCGTCGCCGATGCCGCGGCTGCGGCGCCACCGGCCGAGCAGTTCCTCGCTCTGTCCGCCCTGGCCGCCGTCGATCCAGAAGGCGTAGTTGTCGGACGTGTCGATGAAGGTCCCGCCGGCCTCGACATAGCGGTCGAGCACGGCGAAGGAGGTCTCCTCGTCGGTCCGTGAGCCGAACAGCATCGCGCCGAGCGCGAGGACGCTGACCTCGCGGCGGTTCTTCGGGTCAGTGCCGATGGTGCGGTACTTCATGGGTGTCCCCTCCCGTTCGTGCACCCGCTTTGGGGGCACGAACGGGAGTCTTCATCCTGAAGCGCACTTCAAGTCAAGGGACTTCGCAGCCGATTCACCCGCTCAGTTCGCGAACGGGCCCTCCAGCGCGGCCCATTGCAGCAACATGATCGTCTTCGCGTCGGCGATCTCCCCCGTACGGATCATCTCGAGGGCCCGGCGGAAGGGCAGTTCGACGATCTCGATGTCCTCGCCCTCCTCGTCCAGGCCGCCGCCCTCGTGGGTATGGGTCGACGGGCCGTAGGCGGCGGCGTAGAAGCTCACGCGCTCGGTCACGGACCCCGGGCTCATATAGACGTCGAAGACGTGCCGGACCTCGCCGATGGTGTGCCCGGTCTCCTCCACCACCTCGCGCCGCACGGCGATCTCCGGGTGCTCGTCATCGTCGTCGAGCAGCCCGCCCGGCGTCTCGATCAGCATGCCGTCGGGGTGACCGTTGACGTACACCGGGAAGCGGAACTGGCGGGTGAGCAGGACGGTTTCGCGTTCGGCGTCGTACAGCAGCATGGTGGCCCCGTTGCCGCGGTCGTGCGTTTCGCGCTGCTGGGTGCTCCAGGTGCCGTCGGCGTGCTGGAAGTCGAAGGTGGTGTCGCGCTCGACGTACCAGTGGCTGGAGAGGAGCTTCACGTCCCGCACCTTGACGCGGGGATTGCCGGTCAGGTCCCGGCCGGCCTGGTCGAGTCCGGTGCGGCCGCGGCGGTCGGGGGTGTCGATGCCGGCGGTCATCGGGCACCGGCCGGATGGATGAGCGAGTTGGTCATGGCCCGCTTCTACCATCCTTCAGTCCTCGATGTCGGCCTTGTCCACCACCTGCGCCGGCGCGGGTCGCCACGCCCTTCTTCACCGTGCCGAACGACTCGAACGTCCAGGTGCACGCGGCCAGTCCGTCAGTCGGTGCACATACGGGCGGAAGCCCACGCCCTGCACCGTGCCGCGCACCGTGCCGCGCACCGTGACGCGTCGGCGCACCGCCTGCGTGGTGGTGGGCGCTGTCACGAGACGCGGCCGGCCGCGAGGTCGGAGTCCGCTTGCGCGTGTTCATGGACGTGGCCGTGGGGGCGCGGTGCGAGGGGCGGCCGGTGGACGGGGGCTCCGTCCCGCGCGGCGAGCACCCGCCCCAGGACGGTGTCCACGCCGTCGCCGGTGCGGGCACACGACCGTACGATCTCCACCCCGGGGTTGACCCGCTGCACCTGCGCGTCGAAGGCCGCCTCGTCGAATCCGGCGGGGGGCGGCCAGATCGGTCTTGGTGAGCACCACCAGATGGGCGGAGCCGAAGGCGGTGGGGTACTTCAGCGGCTTGTCCTCGCCCTCGGTCACCGCCATGAGCACGATCCGCAGGCTCTCGCCGAGGTCGTAGGAGGCCGGGCAGACGAGGTTGCCGACGTTCTCCACGAAGAGCAGCGCGGTGTCCTCGGGCAGCCGGTTCTCCACGTGGCCGCGCAGCTGCCGGGCCTCCAGATGGCACAGCCCGTCGGTCAGCAGCTGTTTCACCGGTGCTCCGGAACGGGCGAGCCGGCGGGCGTCGTTCTCCGTCGCCAGGTCGGCGGTGAGCGGGGCCACCGGGACGCCGCGCTCTACGGCACGGGCCAGCACCCGCCCCAGCAGCTCTGTCTTGCCGCTGCCCGGGCTGGACAGCACATTGACCACGCTGATGTTGCGCCGGGCCAGTTCGTACGCAGACTCGCGGCCAGGCCGTCGTTCTTCGCCAGGACAGCCTCGGTGACGTCCACGGACTCGCACATGGGCGCTGCTCCTCGCGGCTCACTCGACTCTGAATCGACAGCAAACCGCGCAAACCGGCCCGCGGCTATCGACCCTCGACGCCGCGTGTCACCGGGGAGGCAAGCCCGGCCGCGGACGGGTCCGCGGATTCCTCCGGGCGGCTCAACGGGGGTGTGGCTGCGGGATCCGCGAGCAGTACGGGGACCATGGCGTGCAGGGCCTCGACGGCACGGTCGACCGCGTCCCCGACCGGTGCGCTCAGGCCCGGGGCGATGTCCTCGTCGGCGCGCGGCCGTACCTGGGGTTCGCAGGCGAGCACGAGGACACGTGGCAGCGGCCCGTCGCCCAGGTGGGCGGCCAGGGCGAGGACCTTCGCCGGGTCCATGCCGTGCGCCTCGGGCGCGGCCGCGGCCCGGGCACGGTCGGGGAGTTCCGGCTCGATCAGGGACAGCGTGCCGGGTGGGTGGCCCCGTTCGGCCGCGTCGACCAGGACGGCGGTGACGTAGCCGTCCAGCAGTTCGTACGCGAGGTCCAGGCCGCGGACGACCTCGGGGCCGAAGGCGTCGTCCGCGAGGAAGATGTTGCCGACGCCCGCCACCAGCAGACGTGCACCGCGGCGGGTCATCGCGCGCCCCCGCTCAGCGGCCGGTCGGAGCCGCCCGGCTGCTTGCGGACGAAGGCCGACCGCAGGGCATGGTAGGGGGTCTGCGAGTCGAAGAAGATGGCGCGCATCCGGGCGAGTTCGGCCCGCCGGTGGTCCGCGAGCGGTCGCCGCTCCTCGTCCGCCTGCCGTGCCGACGCCTTCGCGGCGATCCGCCGCGCGAGGTCCGGGTCGGCGGCGAGGGCGGCCGCCCGGTGCTCGGTCTCGGCGGCGAACTCCTGTGCCGCGACCGGCACCAGCCCGTCCACCAGTCCGATCCGCGCGGCCGTGGCGGCGCTCACGGGCAGCGCCTCGCTCGTCAGCCGCCGGGCCGTCTCCACTCCGACGCGGCGCGGCAGCGTGTACGTCCAGTACTCCGAGCCGTACAGGCCCATCCGCCGGTAGTGCGGGTTGAGGACGACTCCGGCGCGGCACCACACCTCGTCGGCGGCCAGGGCGAGCATCAGGCCGCCGGCCGCCGCGTTGCCGCCCAGCGCCGCCACCACCAGCCGGTCGGTGGTGCGCAGGACCGCGTCGACCAGGTCGTCCATGGCGTTGAGATTCGCCCAGGACTCACCGGCCGGGTCGGCGGCCGCCTCGATGACGTTCAGATGGATGCCGTTGGAGAAGAAGTCCCGCACTCCGCCGAGGACCAGCACCGAGGTGGGGCGGGCGAGGGCGTACCGGTAGGCGGCGAGCAGCCTGCGGCACTGGCCGGTGCTCATCGCCCCGCCGGGGAAGGAGAACGTCAGGAAGCCGATGTCGCCCTGCTGCCGGTAGCGGATGTCGGTCCAGGTGCGCCGGTCGGCGGGCAGTTCGAGCGGAGCGGTGTCCTCCGGCAGCCGGTGCGGGCCGCCACTGCCGCGGGCGCCGTCGGCCGCGAGGGACGCGAGCACGGAGACCGCCGGGCGGCGGAACGGCGCGGGGTCGCCGGAGCTCTTACGAGGGCGCAGTTCCGGGATCCACACCGCGCCGTCCCGGGTGGCCCGGCAGACCGCCCCCGCCCTCGTGGCGAGCAGCTCACCGGGCCGTCCGCGCAGCCGGTCCTCGGGATGCCCGCCGTGCAGGAACACCTCCCGGCCGAGAATCTCGTCCAGGACGCCGGGCTGCGAGTCACCCCCGCCCAGCTTGCGCAGCACCACCTCGGTACTGTCCCTCCCCCAGTCGATCCTCCGCTGCTCCTGCCGGAAGAAGTCGCGCCACACCACCGCGACCTCGGGATCGTTCTGCGGGCGCGGCTTGAACGAACCGTCGGCATACCGCTGTACGGCCAGCAGGACGGCGGCCGTGGCGGCGTCGGAGACCTCGTTGCGGTACAGGTCGCTCTTGCCCACCGGCGGTACCGGGAACGACTCGGACGCCCAGATGTCGCCCGCGTCCATCGACGCCTCCGCCTGGAGCACCGTCACTCCCCAGCGCGGCACCGCCTCGGCGATCGCCCAGTCCAGGGAGGAGGGACCGCGATCACCGGGCGGTCCCGGATGCACGACCAGACAGGTGTGCTCCCGCCATACGTCCTCGGGGAGCGCCGTCTTCAGCATCGGAGCGAGGATCAGCTCCGGCCGCGTCTCGTGTACGGCGGCGCGGACCGCGTCGGGACCGTGTGAGGCGAGAACGACGTCCACCCGGTGCCCGAGGTCCGCCAGTTCGGCGTACACACGCTGGGACAGGCTATTGAACGCGCTGGCGACGAGCAAAATGTTCATGACATGGCATGCTCGCCGGTTTCCGGGGGTCCGGAAAGGATCACGGCGGCGTTTCGCCCGCCTCGGTCAGGTCTCTTCCTCCATCCGGATCGCGCCCCTCAGCCTGTCGACGGCCTCACTGTGTTCGCCCTTGTACACGTCCACCAGGGCTTCGGCGATCGCGTCGAGCTGTCATGTGCGCCGCGCTGGAGGCGATGAAGAAGCCAACGAGGATCAGGCAGACCAGGAAGAACAGCGGCGAGCTGGTGAAGTTGGAGGCGTACTGGGCGAGCTGGTCGAACCGGCCACGCCCCGGGCCACCGCCGCCGACGGCGGGCGGCGCCCAGCTGCGGACGAACAGATGGGAGCCGCCCGCGTGGTGGAACAGGAAGACACGCCGACGGGCCCCTGACACGGGCTGGAGGCACACCACGGCGTCGCGCACCGCCGTCGGGGAAAGCACGGATCGATTCGTTCGGCGCAGCCTCAGCCGCGGTAGACGCTGAAGCGCTTGGTCAGGGAGCGGACCAGCTCATGTTCCCCGACGACACCGACGGCGCAGACACCCAGTTCCCCCGACGGGGCTTCGGCGACCATGTCCCGGTAGGCCTCGAAGGAGTTGCTGAGCGACTGCCCCTCGGTGGTGAACAGCACGGTGGCCAGTCCCTCGGCCCGGGCGGCCTGCGCGAGAGCTGCCAGGTGGCTGCTCCGGCCGGAGAGCACCAGGGTGTTGAAACGGATTCCGGCGTGCAGCGCGCCCTCTCCGTCGCGCACGTCGTCCGCATAGATCCGGTCGTCGAGGCGGGCCAGCTGACCCATGACGATCGCGGAGGCGTTGGCGACCGCTCCCGCGTCGAGCGACTTGTCGACGGCGATGGCCGTGCGGAGAAGTTCGGGCATTACTGCTGGTTCCTTACTACTGGTTCCTTCGCCGAGGATGCTCAGTCGAGACAGAACTCGTTGCCTTCGATGTCCTGCATCACGATGCACGAATCGTTGCCGTCATACAGCAGTCGCACGCGTACCGCGCCGAGCGGGACCAGTCGTGCACATTCGGCCTCAAGTGCGGCCAAGCGCTCTTCACCCACGAGCCCGGTGCCGACCCGCACGTCAAGATGCACTCGATTCTTGACGACCTTGCCTTCGGGAACGCGCTGAAAGAACAGTCGCGGACCCACACCTGAGGGATCAGTGCATGCGAACCATGAACCCCGATCCTCAGGCGGCCGCGAGCGATCAAAATCGTCCCAAGTGGCAAACCCCCGCGGCGGCGGCGATACGACGTACCCCAACACCTCGCACCAAAAGCGAGCGACGCGCTCAGGTTCTGCGCAGTCGAAGGTGACTTGGAACTGCTTGATCGATGACATCGGCGCACCATAGCAAGGGGGCTCTGTTGCTCATCTCTTGGTAGGGATCCACATCTTGACGGGGGAAGCGCAGCCCTGGCGGCGTAGCCGACCGATAGGAGCCACCTCAACTGATCCAACAGGATTTGACAGTTATCCTGCTACGTCGTGCAGAAGACACGCCTCGACACTGCTCGGATCCGGGCGGCTCGCCGGGTAATCGACCCGATCTTTCTCGACACTCCGCTGTACCGCTGCGAGGCGCTGGAGCCCGACCTCGGGTGCATGGTGAGCATCAAACTCGAAACGGCGAACCCGGTCCGCAGCTTCAAGGCCCGCGGCACCGAGCTGGTCGCGAGCCTGCTCGCCGACAATGGCTCGCGAGCCGCAGTGTGCGCCAGCGCGGGCAACCTTGGCCAGGCCCTCGCCTGGTCCGGTCGCGGCCGGGGGCTCGACGTCACCGTCGTGGCATCCCGCTTCGCGACTGCGGCCAAGCTTGATCGCATCCGCGCGCTGGACGCCAGGTTGGAACTGGTGGACGGCGACCATGAGTTGGCTCGCGAGCGGGCGGCGGCCATCGCGCAGCACGACGGCATCCGGCTGGTCGAAGACAGCCTGGACATCGAGACCTGCGAGGGCGCGGCGACCATCGGCCTGGAACTGGTGGGCACCGTGCCGTCGTTCGACACCGTCCTGATCGCTCTCGGCGGCGGGGCGCTGGCCACCGGCGTGGGTCATGTGGTGAAGGCCATGGCGCCCGAAGTCGAGGTGATCTGCATCCAGCCGCTGGGCGCACCGGCGATGACACACTCGTGGCGCAGGCGCCGCGTCGTCACCACCGACTCGACCAACACCATCGCCGACGGCGTCGCCGGACGGCGTCCCATCCCGGCCGTCCTGGACGACCTCCTCCTGGTCGCTGACGACGCCGTCCTGGTCCAGGAGGCGTCGATCATCACCGGTATGCGGATGCTCCTCGAACACGCCGGCCTCGTCGTCGAACCGTCGGCCGCGCTCGGCGTCGCGGCGATCCTCGAAGACCGTGACCGCTTCGCCGGCCGACACGTAGTCACCATTGTGTGCGGCAGCAACGTCGACGTAGCCGCCTATCACCGCTGGGTCGGTGCGGCTCCCCTCCACAGGTCTTGATGCGATGGAGGGGCGGGGCCCTCCGCCCCCGTGGGGGGAGCCCGCTGGTGAGCGAGTATGACGGGCACCAGTACGTCGGCATCGACCTGCACCGCAGGCGGTCCGTGATGGTGCGGCAGAGCGCGGACGGCACCTAGCTGCACGGTACGCATCCTCAACGATCCGGTGGCCCTCGGCCTGCAGATCGAGGAGGCCGGACGTCACTCGGACATGGCCCTGGAGGCCACCTGCGGCTGGTACTGGGCAGTCGACATATCGCAGTCCGCCGACGTGGAGGTCCACGACTTCCGTGATGCCGCAGACCTGTCAGACCTGGCATATCTGCTGCGCAGCGGGCTGAAGGCCCAGGTGCACGCGGTCCTGGCAAGGCCCGGAGATCCTCATCCCCGCCTCGGACCCGCGTTCGGTGTCGACGGCCGGGCTCTTCTGACTCAGATCGCGTTGGGCGGTGCCGGCGTACAGCGGGTAGGCCTCTGCTGCAGCTGATCGACCAACCCAGCGCCGAGGAAGACCTGTTCAACGCCCGCAGTGCGGAGCAGCTCCGCGATCACACCGGCGCCGCCCCCCCTTGGTGCATGCCTGCCCATAGGGCTGTAGCGAGTGGCCAACTTCTCCGGCGTACAGAGTTTCGAATCACCTGACCATGACCAAGGATGATCTCGAACACCGAAGTCGACGTGTACGAACGACAGCCCACACCAGGTCGGCACCCGCCGACACCGATGACTGATGGAGTGACACATGTCGAGCAGGACTGTCCGAGCCTTCGCTCTTGCCGGCGCCACGGCGCTGTCCCTCGCCTCTTTAGGCATCCTCACGGCTGGGTCGGCCAACGCCGCAGCACCGGCAGAGGCGTGTCCCCAAGGTGTGGTCTGCTTCTACCCGCAGGCCAACTATCAGGGAACCGTGCAGGTAATCGACTTCACTGCGACACCTGGATGCCAGGCCACGATTCCGGCGCGATCGATAATCAACAACAGCAACTACCCCGTCGGACTCTACGTTGACAACGAGTGCACCCAGTACCTCGACCAGGTAGACGCGGGCGGGACGCGGGCCTCCCTCATAGCGAGCGTCGTAACGGCTGAATAGCTTCCAGCAGCAGGAGGGCGCCACGACATACAGCCGACCACGCCTGCGGACGCACTACGGGGATACCCGAGCGACTTGACGCCCGCTACGACCGTGGTTGTCCCGCCCTCATCCACCGCACCGTCGGACTGCTGTACGGCATCGACTCCAGCCGGCTTGGCTGCCCCCTCGATCGGACAGAAGCCCGTCTCCGGCTTCCCAACTGCCCGGGGACGGGCCGATCCGCCTGCTGGCGCCTGGCCGGACGGTTGCAGGAGAGCCACAAGGCCATCCAACAACTGGCGCGGGCGGGCTGGAAGCCGACCAGCCCATCGCTGAGCCGGACGATCCGCGCGACTGCGTCGGCGAGGTCGGACTCCGGTATATCGGCCAGCTGCCGGTAGGCCGCCTCCAGCCACTTGTAGACGTCGGAGTCCTGTAACTGGAGGTCCCCAGAGAACGCGGGTTTCGTACCCGCGTCCGCGGCCGCTCGCAGGTTGGCGAGGTTCCGGATTCCTCTGGTCCGGCGACGCCTCGCCCAGAAGCGGGGCGGTGCACCGCGGCAGCCTCCGAAGCGCGAGAGGGGCAGAAAACGATTACCACTACGCTAGGTCGACGCCGTGCGCCTTCGCAAGAGAGGAGACTCCACCTTCGGACGGACGATCTCGAGCACATCGACTAAACGTGCAGGACAGGAGCCCGAACTGTCGACGGCCGCCAGGACGCGTTCATCATGCGGCAGGGCCTGTTCGCTTTCGAGCGGCTCTTGGTCATGTCACACCATTGACGCTGATCCTCGGCGACCCTAGCTTTAGTAACCGATTTCTGAAACTGAGCCGCAGATGCGCCTGCCACGGTCGTCCAACGCGTGCCGCGTGCCGCCCTTGCCTGCCGCCGCTTGGCCGCCAAGAAGGAGATCCGTTATGCCCGCAGCACCCTTGAGCCGCCGTCACTTCGTCCAGTTGGCCGGCGCCGGTACGACCGCGGCCGCTACGAGCAGCCGGCTCTGGCAGTCCGCGCCGGCCGCGTACGCGGCGGAGTCCGCGCAGGACGCGCGGGCGGACAGGCAGGCCGGTCTGGTCGACCAGCTCGCCCTCGGTGACGAGGAGTCCGAGTCCGCTCACGGCTTCACCTCCGACGGCAGCAGAACCGTCACCGACGACAACGATGTCAGAGGCAGGGTCGCCGCTCCCCTCACCCCGGTCGACGTCAGAGGAGGCGAACTCCGGTTCACGATGAGGACCGACCCTGCGGCCCAGAACTACCTCACGCTCAAGCTCTGGGGCGGCGACTCCTCGCCGTACAGCACGCTCGCCTACCTCAACGGCGAGCAGATCGGCTTCCGCCGCAACTCCGACTACGAGCCGCTCAGCTTCGGCTTCTCCAAGCCCGCGCCCGGCCGTTTCACCTACCAGACCACAATGCTGCCGCTGGAGATGACCACGGGCCGGGAGCAGGTGGAGATCACCCTCCGTACCTACCAGAGCAGTTACAAGGGCACCGTCACCGCTGATTCCCGCACTTACTACAGCGTGTACACCCACACCGCCGCGCACCTCGACGCGTTCGGCGAGGACCTCCCCGGCTACCAGCCGCCCACCGGCACCCCGGACGATCTCACCGACGCGAGGAAGCAGGAACTGTTCAACAGCCTGCGCGCCGCGCAGGTCGCCCTCTTCAACAAGCTCTCCGCCCAGATCGACGCCTCGGCCTCCGGCAAGCTCTCGATCGTCCGGTACGTGGACGACCTGCGCTTCTACGCGGGAGTCCTGACCACCGACTGGTGCCCGGCCGCGACACCCGCCGCGAAGAAGACCGCCCTGCTGCGCCTGTTCAAGTGCATCGACAACCACGTCAAGGACTACTACGGCAACACCAGGCTCCTGCTCCGCGGCGGCCACCAGGGCGACTGGGGCGGCTACTACGGCGCCCTCGGCGAGGCCCTGTACATCGCCGAGGACATCATCAAGGACGACGACACCTACGGAGCCGACGCCTTCAGGGCCTTCCTCGACGAGACATTCACCACCGGCACCCAGGAGGGCGCGACCTCCCTCAAGGACGTCGACTTCGACGGCTCCCCGCTCACCCGCCGCGCCGCCTGGGGCCGCTGCCTCAAGGCCAACTTCGATTTCGCGCGGTCGCGGCTTTCGTACATCTACAACCAGATGTTCTTCACCTACGAGGGCGCCTGGGAGGCCCACGAGGGCCTGCGGGTGATCGGCTCGAAGTTCTACGAGGGCAAGAAGCGCAGCCACGCGATCCTGGGCGAGGCCCTCGGGATCGTGCCGTTCCTCGGCGAGGAGATCCTGGTCGGCCCCGACGGCGAGGAACTCGACCTGTACCACTCGCTCTTCTACCACGACCAGACGGCGCGCTTCACCGACGACTACGTGCAGATCGTGGGCAAGGGTCTGGCGAAGAGCAAGCTCGACGCGGACGGCGAGATCGTGCGGCGGCTGCCCTACGGCAGGCACTACACCGGCATCACCGAGGCGGGCCTCACCCGCGAGAACACCTACGTCGGCAACTACGGCGAGGAGGCCTCCCAGTACCTGGGCGAGTACTTCTTCAAGACCTGGGGCCACGAGGGCGACGAGGAGCTGAACGACGAGATCCTCAAGATCACGTTGCGCAATCTGCACGCCCGCGCCCACACCCGCTACCCCGCGGCGGACGACAGCGGCACGAACCGCCTGATGCGCACCGAGGGCGTCGTCGACGAGCGCAACGTCTACGACCCCGGCATCCCGGGCTACTGCATCCGCATCAACCGGGGCCAGTCGCTCTTCCTCGCCGCCGTCGAAGCACACATGGCGGCGCACGCCCACCGCTACACCGACAGCGGCTGGGACAGGTACTGGGAGTACGCCCGCGAGGCCGTCGGCGTCGCCCAGCAGCAGCTCGCCGACCGCCAGTACTTCAACCAGTTCAACGCCGTCACCCAGTGGCTCAAGGTCGATCTACGGCTCGCCGAGACCTGGGCGTATCTCACCGGCGGACGCGCGACGTACGACCGCTTCGGCACCGTCAAGGCCAAGAGGGTCCTGCCGCAGACCGACTTCCGCTCCTACAGCGCCGCGGAGATAGCCGAACTGGGCGTGGACCCGGCCGACTACGAGCAGTTCGCCTGGGTCGACATCGACAACATGTTCGTGTCGATGCGCGACGGCGGCACCCGCATCTTCGGCTCGCTCTACGTCCAGAACCGAGGCGTCGCGGGCAGCGGGCGGCTGCACGTCATGGCCCCGGCCTACGAGCACACTGTGCAGCTTCGCACCAATGGCCGCTTCCAGTTCCGCGACTACTGGGCCCGCACCGACAACATCGACGCCGACTTCATGGAGGACATCAACACCGGCGACAACTGGGCCCCGCAGGCGCTGGCCGGCGAGATCTGCCCAATCGCCTACCAGCCGGGCGTCGGCACGATCAGCCGCGAGAACTTCGAGCCCGACCACCCCTACTCCGGGTACGTGGACTTCCTCACCGCCCGCTACGGCCGCTACCTCTTCGGGATCAACACCACGCGCGAGGTCTACGGCAACAAGCGGACGCACCTCCTCGCCGTGCCCGCCGGTCACCGCCGCGCCACCGTGCTCGACCTCGTCTCCGGGAAGGAACTGCCGGTCAACGGCGGTCATGTGACGGTCCCGCCGTTCACCGCCGTGGTGCTCAAGCTGTCCGAGGACGCGACCGAGACCCTGCTGCCCTCCGTCGTGCGGTACGCCGCCGCCCTGCCCGGCGACACGTACATCGGCGTCACCTGGACCCCGACCGCGGGCGCCACCTCGTACACCATCGAGCGAGCCACCCGCGAGGACGGCGACTACGAGACCGTCGCCGAAGGCATCAAGGGCCTGTACTGGCGCGACGAGCAGGTCAAGCAGGGCGGCCGCTACTTCTACACGGTCACCGCCGTGAACAGTGCCGGCCACGGCTGGTCGTCCTGGCGCGCCGAGGCCACGCTCGCCGCGCCCGTGTCGCGGGACCTGACCGGCTTCGGCTGGCGCGACGACCGGCTCGGCTCGCAGCGGACCGGCAGGACCTCCGTCAGCGGCGCACGCCTCAGCATCGCGGGCGGCGACGGCACGGGACTGGGCAAGGGCGACGACTACATGATCGCCACCCGGGACATCGAGGACTCTCTCCTCTTCTGCAGCCGCGTCCTGGCCGGCACCGGCACGGTCACCGCACGCATCGACGACCACAACGGCGCGCTGACCGGCCTGATGCTGCGCGACAAGATCGACGCCAACACCCGGTACCTCTACTTCGGGGCCGACTCCGACGGCACCCTCGTCCTCGCCAACCGCGACCGCGACAGCCGCCACGACTGGCAGGACGACGTGCGTTCCCCGCGCAGAGCCGAGATCTCCGGCTTCACCGCCGCCGACCATCCCTACCTGCGGCTGGTCCGCGACTACGAGACCCATCAGGTCCTGGCCTTCGCCTCGCCCGACGGCACGTCCTGGACGTACGCCGGCTCGATGCTCACCCCGCTGCCCTACGCCGTGCACGCGGGTGTCGCCGCCTCCGGTGACGCGGTCCTGGCCACGGTGAGGGTGCGCGACACGGCGGACGGCGCGCTGCTGCTCCACGTGGCCGAGCGGGCCGCGGACACGGCCGTCATCGCCTGGAACAAGCCCGAGGACGCCACCGGTTTCACCCTCTACCGGACGGCGGACGCCGACACGGCCGCCACCAATCCGCTGGAGGACGGGGCGGGTTGGGAGAAGGTCCTCACCGACACCCGGCTCCGCAGCTGGACGGAGAACGACCTGCGGTCCGGCAGGCGCTGGTTCAAGGTCGCCGCCTCCCTCGCGAGCGGCGGCAGCACGGTCAGCGACGAGGCGGCGATCGCTGACGCCGAAAGCCTCGGGTAGCTGCCGGCGCGCAGGACGCGGGCCCCCAACTGACCCCCAATAGTTGGACTGCTGGACGTAGTAGTCGGCTTCAAGTTCGGCGGACGGATATCGCCCATCGCAGAGGGGAGGCGCTGGTAGTTCACAGCGCTGAAGCGACCCACACCGATCGCGGTCGGCATCTGTCGCCGACAACCCGGTCGGTGCCTGGACGGCATCTGACAGGCCAACTTGTGGGTGACGACAGAAGCCAGGCTCGGCGGCATGCGCCTCGACGGCGGTGTGGGGACCATCCCCGCGAGTGCGGGGATGGTCCTTTCGATTCCCTGCCGCTGGCTCCGGCCGGCCGGGTCGCCGTCATCGGCGAGTTCGCCGCCGCCCTGCGCTTCCAGGGTGGCGGGAGCTCCCACGTCAACGCCACTCGTGTCGACAGCCCGGTGGACGAACTGCGCGCTCTGCTGCCCGACGCCCAGGTCGACTTCGCCCAGGGCTACGACACCACCGGCCGCTCCGATGCCGCGCAGCTGCACGAGGAAGCCGTCGCGCCGGCCGCGCAGGCCGACACGGCCGTACGCGTGGTCGGGTTGCGCGAGGCCGACGAGTCCGAGGGCTACGACAGGGAGCACCTCCTGCTGCCGCGGGACCAGGTGGAGCTGGTCCGCGCCGTGGCACGGGCCGCCCGCCGCACCGCCGTCGTCCTGCTCAACGGCGGAGTGGTCACCATGGAGGGCCGGCATGACGAGGTGGACGCGGTGGTCGAGGCGTGGCTGCCCGGCCAGGGCGGCGGCGCCATCGCCGACGTACTCACCGGCCGCGCCAACCCTTCCGGCCACCTGGCCGAGACCGTCCCGCGCAGGCTGGTGGAGACCCCTTCCTTCCTGAACTTCCCTGGCGAGCAGGGCCATGTCCGGTACGGCGAGGGCGTCATGGTCGGCCATCGGTACCACGAGACCGCCGATGTCGCCGTCCGCTACCCGTTCGGCCACGGACTGAGCTACACCACCTTCGACCGGACCGACTTCCGCGTCATCGCCGACGGACCGGATACCGCCACGGTCAGCAACACCGGTGACCGGTTCGGCAACGTGGTGCAGATCTACGTGGCCGAACCCCGGCGCCCGGTCAGCAGCCCGGCACGGGAACTGCGCGGCTTCTCCAAGGTGGCGCTCGCACCGGGGGGTCCTGGCAGCGTGAACTGGTAGTCCGGGGTTCAGGAGCCGGTGCTGTAGCGGCTGAGCATGAGGGCGACGGCTTCGTCCACGATCGCGGCGTCGGTGGGGTTGGGCGGGACGAAGTCGGTCCGTACGAGTTGAGGCCACAGGAACTGACTGCAGATCATGCCGAGGAACTGTTCGGCCACTTCGGATGCCGACTGTGGCTGTCCGTCGGCCGAACGGAAGTCGAGTGTGCCGGCCTGGGCTTCGGCT
>NZ_LLZG01000376.1 GCF_001509475.1 Streptomyces regalis | reverse complement strand
CGCCCGGTTACATTCCGAACCCGGAAGCTAAGCCTTACAGCGCCGATGGTACTGCAGGGGGGACCCTGTGGGAGAGTAGGACGCCGCCGAACAAATTTTAGAAAAGGCCCACACCTTACGGTGTGGGCCTTTTCGCGTTTCAGGACGGCTTCACCAGTCCTGTGTCGTAGGCCAGAATCACCGCCTGAATGCGATCCCGTGAGTCAGTCTTTGCGAGGATGCGGCCCACGTGGGTTTTCACCGTCGACTCGGCCAGGTGAAGGCGTGTGGCTATCTCCGTGTTCGTCCAGCCCTGGCCGATCACCGTGAGGATCTCGCGTTCGCGGTCGGTGAGGGCGGTGAGGCGTGGGTCCAGGGCCGTTGGTTCCGGGCCATCGGACGGGCTTTGCGCCGGCAGGTGGTGGGCGTATGCGTCCAGGAGGCGGCGGGTCAGGCTGGGGGCGACCACCGCGTCGCCCGTGGCCACTGCGCGGATGCCGGAGAGGAGCTCCTCCGGCTGGGCGTCCTTGACGAGGAAACCGGAGGCGCCTGCGCGGAGGCCTGCGTAGGCGTACTCGTCGAGGTCGAAGGTGGTGAGGATCAGGACCCGGGTGCGGTTTCCGGCGGCCGTGATGCGGCGGGTGGCCTCGATGCCGTCCAGGCCGGGCATGCGGACGTCCATCAGGACCACGTCGGGGGTCAGTTGCGCGGTCATGCGGACCGCCTCGCTGCCGTTGGCCGCTTCGCTCAGCACCGTCATGTCGTCCTGGCTCTCCAGGAGCATCCGGAAGCCGAAGCGCTGGAGGGGCTGGTCGTCGGCGATGAGGACGTTGATCACTGCTGGGGTTCCTCCGGGAGGTGCAGGTGGACTCGCCACCCCTGATCGGGGTGGGGGCGTGGGCCGGCCTCAAGTGTGCCGCCGTACAGGGCTGTTCGCTCGCGCATTCCGGGCAGGCCGCGGCCGCCCGTCGAGTGAGTGGGGCCGGGGCCGCCATTGCCGGTGTCGGTCACTGTCGCGGTGACGGCGCCCTTGGCCTCGTACGAGAGCTCGATGGCTGCCGTCGTGCCGGGGCCGGCGTGTTTGAGGGTGTTGGTGAGGGCCTCCTGGATGACGCGGTAGACCGTGAGCTGGCGGCCCGGGGGGAGGCTCGGGGTGCCGTGGATGGTGGTGGTGACGGGGAGGCCTGCGGCGCGTACGCCGTTGATGAGCTGGTCGAGGTCGGTGAGGGTGGGTTGGGGGGTCAGCTCGGGGTGGGGATCGTGGGGGTGGTCCTCCTCGCGAAGGACGTCGAGCAGGCGGCGTAGTTCGCCGAGGGCCTGGCGGCTGGTGGTGCCTATGGCTTGCAGGGCCTGGGCGGCGCGTTCCGGGGACTTGGCGGCCGCGTACTGGCCGCCGTCGGCCAAGCCGGTGATGACGGAGAGGTTGTGGCCGATGATGTCGTGCATCTCGCGGGCGATGCGGGCGCGTTCGGCCGCGGCTGCGAGTTGGGCCTGCTGGTCGCGTTCGATCTCCAGGCGGCGGGCGCGGTCCTCGAGGGCCTCGGTGTGGTCGCGGCGGGTGCGGACGGTGATGCCGATGGCTGCCGCCACGGCGATGGACATCAGCACGGGCACGATGTCGCGGTCCGGGGTTCCCTGCGGGTGGCGCGCGGCCAGCACGGCGATGGGCGTGGTGATCAGGGCCGTCGCCCACCACAGATTGCGCGAAGGGCGACGCAGGGCGATGTGGAAGACGACGAGCAGCTGGAGCAGGACTGCTTGGAGGGCGGCGCCGGTCCAGGCGCTGACGAGGGCGAAGGGGGCGATGGCGAGGAGTACGGCGCGGGGGTGGGTGCGGCGCCGCAGGAGGGGGACGGAGAGGCCGAGGCTCAGGGTGAGGATCAGCCAACCGGGGTTGTCGCGGTCGCGGGCCACGTTGAGCCAGCCGCCGCCGTAGTAGTCGATCAAAGCCGCCGTCACCCAGAAGCCGGTGAGGTGCAGGTCCCAGAGGAGCGGGTGACGGCGGTCGAAGGCGCGCACGCGGCGGCTGATGCGCTGGATGTGCTGGGTGAGGGGTTCCACCTGGTCCACGTGATCCACATGGACCATCGTGCGGGTTCCGCCGTCGGTCGGAACAGGACCGTGGGCAGTATTCCGGTGAGCGATGTCGTACCCGGGTACTACGGTGGCCGTCATGAGCACCACGAACCCCGGGGCCTACGTCATCCGGTCCATACGTGCCGACGAGTGGCCCGCCACGAAGGAGTTGCGGCTTGCCGCGCTGCGGGACCCGGTCGCGCCGATCGCCTATCTGACGACCTATGAGGAGGCTGTGGCCCAGCCCGACTCCTTCTGGCGGGAGCGGGCCGCCGGGGCCTGCGAGGGGGCCGAGAAGGCGCAGACCATCATCGCCGAGGGGCCGGACGGGCGGTGGGTCGGGACGCTGACCGTGCTGGTCGAGGAGCCGGGGACGACCGACTGGGCGGGGCTTCCGGTGGAGCGGAAGCAGGGGCATGTCGTCGCCGTGTTCGTACGGCCCGAGGAGCGCGGGATCGGGCTGACCGAGGTGCTGTTCGATGCTGCCCTGCAGTGGTCGTGGGCGCGTGGGGTGGAGCGGGTGCGGCTGATCGTGCACGAGGAGAACGGGCGGGCGCAGCGGTTCTACCGGAAGGTCGGGTTCGTGCCGAGCGGGCTCACGGTGCCGCTCGCCGGGCAGCCGGGGGACTCCGAGTTGGAGTTCGTCCTCGAGCGGCCGTGACGGGCTGACGTGATGGGTTGAGCCGGCAGTTGGTCGGCCTAGACGGGGAGTTCGTCGTGCGGCCAGCGGGAGCGGGCCTGTTCGCGGGACCGGAGCAGGGCCAGGGTCGGCATGCCCCGGTCCGCTCCGGTGGCCAGCAGCTCCGGCAGCTGGGGAAGCGGAGCCACGGCGGCGACGTCGTCCAGGACGAGCGTCAGTGGTGGGTCGAGGCGACCGGAGGATGACCGTTCGGCCATGCGCCGGCCGCGCTCGACCACGCTTGCGGCGAGGGCCGTCAGGAGTGGCATGGCGCCCGGATTGGCACGGGTGTCCTCGATGGATTCACCCACCACATAAAGCGTGCCCGCTTCATGGACGAAGGAATCCAAGGTGAGGGCATCAGTTCGGTTTGGAGTGCAGGACTCTCGGATGTTGACCGTGGAGAGGGCGGAGAGGGCGCGGGTGGTCAACTCCTGGGCCATGTCCCGGCGTTCGGGGTGGGCGGTGAGGGCGGCTTCGAGTTCGCCTGCGGCGCCCGGGGCCGCCTTCGGGTTCGTACGGAGGGTTCGTACGGCGTCCTGGATCTGGGTGCCCTGGGACCAGCGGTGGACGTGGCGGATGGTGCGGCCGTCGATGGCCGCGGCGTGCAGGTAGCTGCGCAGGAGCGTTTCGGCGGTGTCGCTGACCGCTTGGTCCAGCCGGGACGTGGGGCGGACCGGGGTCAGGAGTGCGGCGGCTCTCGAAGCCGCTGTCTGCTTGTCCTCGCAGCCCGTGGTGGGGGACCAGTGGATGCGGGCGGGGGTGTCGCACAGGTGGGTGGGGTCGTAGAGGAGGACCGGGCCGAGCTTTGCGCGGGCGTCCTTCGTGTCCTGCCAGAGGGCCTCGTTCGAGGTGACTACGAGGGTGGGGCCTTCCGCGTCGAGCACTGCCTGGGTCGCGGTTGACCGGCGGCTTTCCCTCGTGGCTACGACAAGTCTGTCCCACGCCGGTTCGCTGAGTCCCTGGGGTGCGGTGACCGTCGTCGGCCGGTCGGCATCGGAATGTCCCGTCGGCTGCGGCTGCGGCTGCGGCTGCGGCTGCGGAAGCGGCTCCGGCTCCGTTTCCGTTCTGGGCGCCGGTACCACGTGGGCGTGGGCGTGGGGTGCGGGTACATCGTGCGGTATCGGCGCTGATGCTTCCGCGCCCCTCGCCTTCCCCACGCGCCGCTCCGTCCTGACTGCCCGCCACCGTGCCACTGTCCCCAGCACGAACACGGTCAGCACGATCAGGACCATCAGCTGGCCGATGAACAGCCCCCAGAACAGGCCGTACCCGGAGAGCTGACCGCTCGGTGTCTCCGGCCATGCGCCCGGGATGTCGTGGGGCTGGGCGATCAGGGAGCGCATGGCCAGGGGCGTGCGGGTGAAGGTGACGCCGGAGGGCCAGGAACCGTGGGCGAACAGGGCTGCTAGGCCCGTCGCCGTCCAGACCAGAAGGGTCATGCCGAGGAGGAAGGCGAGTATGCCGATGAGCAGGCCGTCGGGGATGCCTCCCTGGCCGTCCCGGTGTTCCCGGTGTCCCCGGCGTTCCCAGCGGTCCTCCGGTCTCACGCTCTCCTCCTCGCCCTACGCCACCGTCGATTCGGAGTCGCCCAGGTGTTGCTCCACGAAGGCCGCCGCCCGTTCCTCCGCTTCCAGCTCGGCGGCGCGCAGGGCGTCGTCGGCCAGGTCGCGGTCGGCGGACGACTCGGTCATCGCGCGGTCGGTGAAGACCAGGGGGCGTTCCGTTTCCGTGATCAGGTGCTTGACGACCTGGACGTTGCCGTTGACGTCCCACACCGCGATGCCGGGGGTGAGGCTCGGGATGATCTCCACGGCCCAGCGCGGCAGGCCCAGCACGCGGCCCGTCGCCCTCGCCTCGTCGGCCTTCTGGGCGTAGATCGTCCTGGTCGACGCCATCTTCAGGATCGCGGCCGCCTCCTTCGCCGCCGCGCCGTCGACGACGTCGGACAGGTGGTGGACGACAGCGACGAAGGAGAGGCCCAGCCGTCGGCCGAACTTCAGCAGCCGCTGGAACAGCTGGGCCACGAACGGGCTGTTGATGATGTGCCAGGCCTCCTCGACCAGGAAGATGCGCTTCTTCCGGTCGGGGCGGATCCAGGTGTGCTCCAGCCAAACGCCGACGATCGCCATCAGGATCGGCATGGCGATGGAGTTGCGGTCGATGTGGGACAAATCGAACACAATGAGGGGCGCGTCGAGGTCGATGCCGACCGTCGTGGGGCCGTCGAACATGCCGCGCAGGTCACCGTCGACCAGACGGTCCAGCACCAGCGCCACGTCCAGGCCCCATGCCCGTACGTCGTCTATGGCGACGTTCATCGCCTCGGCCGACTCCGGCTCGGGGTGCCGTAGCTGCTCGACGATGTCCATCAGCACCGGCTGACGCTCGACGATGGTCTCGTTGACGTAGGCGTGCGCGACCTTCAGGGCGAAGCCGGAGCGCTCGTCGAGGCCGTGGCCCATCGCGACCTCGATGATCGTGCGGAGCAGGGCCAGCTGGCCCGTCGTCGTGATCGCGGGGTCGAGCGGGTTGAGGCGGATCCCCATGTCCAGGGCCGCCGTCGGGTCCAGGCGGATGGGAGTTATCCCCAGCTCCTGCGCGATGAGGTTCCACTCGCCGACGCCGTCCTCGCCCTGGGCGTCGAGGACGACGACCTGGCGGTCGCGGAAGCGCAGCTGTCGTAGGACGTACGTCTTCTCCAGGGCCGACTTGCCGTTGCCGGACTCGCCGAGGACCAGCCAGTGCGGGGCGGGGAGCTGCTGGCCGTACAGCTGGAAGGGGTCGTAGATGTAGCCCTTGCCGGAGTACACCTCGCGGCCGATGATCACCCCCGAGTCACCGAGACCCGGCGCGGCGGTGGGGAGGTAGACGGCCTGGGCCTGGCCCGTCGACGTGCGCACCGGCAGCCGGGTCGTCTCGACCTTCCCGAAGAGGAAGGACGTGAAGGCGTCGGTGAGGACGGACAGCGGGTCCCGCATCAGGTCCTACCTCCGAATGCCGGTGGCGAAGGGGAGCGTGTTGACGAATGCCCGGTGATGCTCGCGATCGCACCACTCCAGCTTCAGATACGACTTTCCGGCCGACGCCCGGATGGTCCGCTTGTCGCGGGCCAGGGCCTCGGGGGAGCGGGAGGAGACGGTGATGTAGCCGACCAGGTTGACGCCGGCGGCACCGCTCGCGAGGTCTTCTCCTCGCTGGTCGAGGCGGTTGTGGGCGGCGATGTCACGGGGGTCGACGGTCCGGTTCATCTTGGCGGCGCGGCTGGCCTCCGCCTCGTCGTTGGTCTTCTCGGTCAGCATGCGTTCGATGGCCACCTCGGTGGGCTCGAGATCCATCGTCACGGCGACCGTTCGGATGACGTCCGGGGTGTGGACCAGGAGCGGCGCCAGGAAGTTGACGCCGACGGGGGTCATCGGCCACTCCTTCACCCAGGCGGTGGCATGGCACCAGGGCGCGCGCGTGGAGGACTCCCGGGTCTTGGCCTGCAGGAACGTGGGCTCCATGGCGTCCAGCTCGGCCGGCCAGGCATTGCGCTTCGTCATCGCCTGGATGTGGTCGATCGGGTGGTCCGGGTCGTACATGGAGTGGATGAGGGAGGCCAGACGGCCCTGGCCGAGGGGCTGGCGGACGCGGATGTCCGCCTCCTGCAGGCGCGAGCAGATGTCGGTCAGCTCGCGGGCCATGACGACCGCGAGCCCCGAGTCCCGGTCGACCTTGCCGCCGTGCGGGCGGGCTGCGCGGGCCATCGCCTGGGCCTCGGCGGCCAGTTCGCGGGTGTAGTGCATGCAGGCGACGAGGTAGGCGCGGTGCTGCTCGCTGCTCGTCGAGACCATCGACTGGAGTTGGTCGTACGACTGCTGCAGCCAGCCCAGGGCCCGCTCGTCACCGCGTACGGCGACGTCCTTGGCGTGGGCGTCGGGGTCGGCGGGGAGGGTGCGGGCGAGCATCTGCAGCCGCGTCACGAAGCCGTCGCCGTTGGCCACGTGCTTGAGCAGGGTGCCGAAGCGGTCTACGAGGGCTTCCTGGTCCTCGGAGTCGCGCAGGCCCACGCCGGGCCCCTCGATCTCGATCGCGGCCGTGACCGTGCGGCGGTCGGCGTGCAGGAGCACGGCGATCTCGTCGGGCCCGAAGGGGGCGGCCAGCCAGGTGATGCGGCCGATGCCGGGGGGCGGGCCGACCTCGACCTCCCGCCCGTCGAGGTGGGTGCCGGCCTCGACGGCGCCGGAGCGGTAGGCCGTGCCCTGGCGGAGGGTGCGCTTGTAGCTGCGGTTGATCTCGAACCACTTGTAGAAGGTCCGGTGCTTGTACGGCACGTAGACCGCGGCCAGCGCGAGCAGGGGGAAGCCCATCAGCAGCACGATGCGCAGGGACAGGACGGGGACGAGGAGTCCGCACATCATGCCGAGGAACGCGCCCCCGATGATCAGCGCGATCTCGCCGGTCTCGCGGTTGCGGCCGACGACGGCGTTCGGCCGGGCGCGGCCGATCAGATATGTACGGCGGGGCGTGACCGCGTGGGACACGTGGGACTCGGTCGTCAACGCCCGTCACCTCCTGAACGGTTGCTGCTGCTGTTACGGGTGTTGCTGGCGTGGGGGGTGTTCACCGAGCTGCCCGAACGGGGTGCGGGTGCGGCGGAGGGGACAGATCCGCCGCCTCCGTTCGAGGAGCGCGAGCTGTGCGCGGCGACGCCGCCGGAGGCGGGGTTCGAGGGGCGGGCGCCCGAAGCGGACTGGCCTGAGCCGCCGTTGTTGTCCGCGCGGGAGCTGTGCGTCTTGATGCCCTGGGCGACCAGGGTCGCCGGGGAGCTTATGACCGCGGCGGCCTTGCCCTCGGCGCCGCTCATGATGCGGTTGTTGCGGGAGCCGGCGATCTCGTCGCCGAAGCCCGGGACGAAGCGGTAGATCATCGCGCTCGCGAAGATGGCGAGCAGGATGATGGCCAGGCCGGAGACGACGGCCGAGAAGGCGTCCGGGCCGTCGTCGGCGGACAGCGCTCCGGCCAGGCCGAGCACTATGACGATGACCGGCTTGACGAGGATCACGGCGATCATGATGCCCGCCCAGCGGCGGACGTGGCCCCACAGGTTCTTGTCGACCAGACCCGCGTAGACGACGGTGCCGAGGAGGGCGCCGACGTAGAGCAGGGCGGCGCGGATGACGAGCTCCAGCCAGAGGATGCCGGCGGCGAGGATGGAGACGAGGGACACCACGATCAGCATGATCGGGCCGCCGCCGATGTCCTCGCCCTTCTCCAGAGCGCCGGAGAACGTGCCGAAGAAGGTGTCCGTCTGGTCGCCTGTCGTCTTCGCGAGGACGTCTGTGACGCCGTCCGTGGCCGATACGACCGTGTAGAGGATCAGCGGCGTGAAGGCCGATGCCAGCACCGTCAGCCACAGGAAGCCGATCGCCTCCGAGATGGCGGTGGAGAGGGGCACGCCTCGGACGGCTCGCTTGGCGACTGCCAGGAGCCACAGGAGGAGCGTGAGGATCGTCGACGCCGCGAAGACGACCGCGTACTGCTGGAGGAACTTGGGGTTCGTGAAGTCGACGTTCGCGGTCTCTTTTACGGCCTCGCTGAGCTTTTTCACGGTCCAGGCGGCGGCTTCTGCGCAGCCCTTGGCGAGGGAGGAGAGGGGGTCGAGGGTGGCGGTGGGGTCGTCGACGGTGGATCCGCCGGTGCTGCCGGTGTCCTTTTCGCAGTAGTCCTTGGCGGGGCCGACGATGAGGTCGCAGTTGTCGCCCGACGGGGTCGGTGACGGCGTGGGTGCGGCGACGGCCCGCGTGGCCAGCAGTACGACTGTGGTCTGTACGGCGGTGAGGGCGGCGGCGACCTTGAGTACGCGGCGCGGGTTATCGGGCATACGTGAACCCTCCGTACTCCTCGACGGCCTTGGCCATCTGATCGGCGCTGGACGCCCTGTTGTCCCCAGGGACGGGTGCGGGGCCGTCCTTCTGGGAGAAGCTCTCGACCTTCCAGTCACTGTTTGCCCAGCGAAGCTGGAGCGTCATGGTGAACCAGTCGCTGCCGGCCGGATTGGTCGAACTCTCCCCGGCCATGCCGAACACGCCGGTGCACCACACCTCGACGGTCGCGGCGGAGTCCGAGTAGCTCGTGACCTTGGTGCCGATCGGCACGGTGCGCGAGACGTAGGTGTTGCCCGCCGTGGCGTTGCCGTTCTCGTCCAGGCCGATGCTGCTCAGGAACGCCTTGGAGTACGCCTTGTCGAACTTGGCCGCGAGTTCGGCCTGCTTGTCGACGACGAAGACCTGTTGGACGATCTCGGCCCGCCGGGCCGGCATGAGGATGTCGGCCGAGACCAGCGTCACCGCATAGTTGGCCGCCGCACTCTGCGCCCCCTGCTCATCCTGCGCGAACCCCGCCGGAATCCCCCCGGCCTTCCCCTCCACCGGACGCGACCCGCTCGCTGCCGTAGCCGAAGATTTCGGCTGGTTTTCGTCCCCGCCCGCCGAATCGGAGTCGTCGCCTCCACGGTTCGCGAAGGCGATCGCCGCGATGAGGAGGACGACCACGCCGACCACGGTGACCAGGCTCCGGGACGACGAGCGGCCGCCTCGCCGCGCGCCCCCGTACAGGTCACCACCGCTCTCGGGCAGCCGGGTCCGGGTCTGACCGGTGCCTGCGTAACCGCCGGAGGTCTCCGGTTCGTCTCCGAGAGTCATGCCGCGTACGCCCCCTCGACGTCGGACGAATACACGTAGGAGTACGACGGTAGCCGTGCTGGTTCCCGCGTGGGCGCGGTGTGGTGACTCGACATCAGGGAAACGCAACCTCAGCCGGTGGGCACGACGGGTGGGTGGGGGACTAGGGGGACCGGGCGTGCCCGGAGTGGACGGAGGGGACGGAGCCGCCTAGACGGCCATGCCGTACACGATGGTGAACAGTGTGCCCAGTGAGCCGATGATGAAGACGCCCGTCAGGCCGGCGATGATCAGGCCCTTGCCCTGCTCGGCGCTGAACGTGTCGCGCAGCGCCGTGGCGCCGATGCGCTGTTTGGCCGCACCCCAGATGGCGATGCCGAGGCAGAGCAGGATGGCCACCGCCATCACGACCTCGATCATCACCTTCGCCTCGTTACCCAGGCTGCCGAAGGGGCCCCAGTCCGGAGCGATCCCGCCGATGATGGTGTTGATGTCGCCCTTGTCGGCCGCAAACAGCATGTAAGTCACCGCCCCTGTTGGGTAGTTCCGCAGTCCCCTGCGGTGCGCAGAGGTCAGGCCTCATTCTCGCCGACAATGGCGCCGTCGTATGTCGACTTGGCGTCATTGATGGGCGGGATTCGTACGAATACCTCGTATGGTCACTCTGTGTATCACGGCAGGTCACCCTGGGCAATGAGGCCTGAGCGGAACCTGTCGTGTGGTTCCGTCGTTAGTCATCTTCACGCCGGGGGCCGTTTCTGACGGCTGGTCGGGTGACTGGGCGGGTGGCGGTTCGCGCCGTTGTTCTCCGGGTGAAGGCTACCCGGCGTCGCCCGTGGGTCTCACGGGCCGTGGGGGTGGGGCTGGTGACGGAGGGTCAGCCGGGGGAGGCGGCAAGGGTCTGCCGGTGCCCCGGCCGGACGGGCCGTCGTGCCCCGACGCTGGATCTTCCGGCCTTGATCAAGTGACCTCTCTGTATAGCGTCTATGTCGTGGATGTGATCCGGTAGCGCATGTTCTCGAGCCACCGTCGCAGTGTCATGCCTCTGGGGGGAAGGAGTTCGAGCCCTAGTATGTGTGTCGCCTGCTTGAGTTCCTGGTCCGAGTCGACGATGGCGAGGATTTCAGTGATTTCTTCGGCAGCGCGCCTAGCCTCCTCTCCGCCCATGTCGCCGAGGTAGTCATCGATGGCCTCCTCCCAAGTGGCATACCAGTCAGGGAAGTCCTGGCAGAAATATGCTCCCAACAACTGACTCAAGAGCGGAAACGTCTCTTTCCACTCCCAGCGGTTCTGTGGATTTACGTGCTGCACTTGAGATGGGTCCTGTAGAACCCGATGGATGTGGTCCCTCGCAATGCGCAGGCAGTCCTCGACACTCATTCCCACGGGCGGTTGGATGCGCGGTAGCGGATCGACTTCGTCGGCGATCTCCTCCGCGAACAGTCCAACGGCGAGCAGGTCATCGATCTGCTGCACGGCCGTAGCGCCACGTGCGGGGTCGCGGGCCACGACCCTGAGGTAGGAAGTCAAACCGGGGCTGGGAACCTCGGCGGTGTCGGAGAACGTGAAGCCGCTACGTGCGTACGCCGTCAGAAGATGGTCGATTTCATAGAAGCGCTGTCCCGGCGGGCTGGACTCAGTCATGTGGGACTCCTTGAAGCGAAAAATCAGGGCACTGGGTATGCGGTAAGGACTCGGTACCCGGACGGAGCTGACGGATCGGCTTTAAGAATGACCCGTACATTGTTGACCCAGGTGGTCGGTTCTCCATGTGTGAAGTTGTGGCGCGTCAGATGTAGTCCCGTAGGTTCATGGAACTCATTCTCCAGTTCCAATTTTCCCCTTGGACCCCTGGATATCCAGTCAGAGATCCTCTGCTGATTCCGTGGTTGAATAAGCGTCCCGTCCGTGAAGCGTTGTGCTGCGCTTTCATCAACGAAGCGTGAGACCTCATCCATGTTCGGATTCTCCCGAAGACGTCTCCTCATACCGGCGATTGTCTGGTCGACGTGACGATCAATGGTATGAGAGCCGTTCTTTCCCTCGTCCCCCTTCACGTCCGCCCGACCGCCGCGACGAGCGGCACCAGGACGGGATCGACGCCTTCGGGACGGCCAGGATCCTCGTCCTGTCCCCTCCCCTCTGGTGGTGTGACGCAACATCAGAACGAGGCTGCCGCTTTGGCCACGGTGGACGACGCAGGCACACGGCAGGGCCTTCGGACTGATCGCGGCGCAAGCCGAGGCGGGAGACCTGACGGTCCAGGCCGCCCAGATTCTGCTGGGCCGCGCGGGAGTGGCGTTGGCCGCCGTATCGTTCGCGCGTTCATCCGTAGGCTTTCCGGAACCTTTGAGTCGTCCTCCCGGCGAACTGCCCCGAGTGGGAAGGGCGTTCGTAGACTGCTCGTGATCAATACATGCAGCATCCATTCGCATCGATTCGGATTCCAGGGCAGGGGGAAAAATGCTTCTCGAAGACGGCCCGATACGGCGCAAGTCCGAGGACATACGCAAAGCCAACAGCTCGGGCCGCGCCAAACGGGAGCTGACCGACGCGGCCGCCGTCGGCAAGGCGCACAGCGGGTGGCAGTCGGGACCAGCCAGCGACGACTGTGTACGCGCGTGGCAGATGCGCCTGCGTGAACTCGGAGATCTCGTCGAGGACGCGGCCGAGGGACTGAACAAGGCCATGGACCGCGAGATCAGTACGGACCACTCCATCGCCGACGAGATGCGCAAGGCTGCCAGCCGGATGGAGGGTGGCGCCTGATGGCCATCACGGTCGATGAGCTCGAGGCCGCCCGCCCCCAGCAGTGGCGGGACGCTGCCGATGACGCGCTCCGGTCGTCGAAGGAGTGCCAGGACATGGCCTCGTACGCACGTGATGAGGTCGCCTCGACCCTGCAGAAGTGCTGGGTCAGCGACAGCGGAGAAGCCGCACGCAGACGTTTCGTCAAGCACGCCGAGGACTTCGAGGCAGCCGCGACGGCACTCAAGGGCCTGATGCGGACGTACGACACCCTCGCCGATGTGATCGAGGGCGCCAAGCGGGACCTGGAGAGTGCGCTCGACTACGCCAACCGGTACGGCATCCAGATCGACCCGAGCGGCCGGGCCACCTGGAAGGAAGGCCGTGACGAGAGTGAGGGCGGCTCACTGCAGCACGCGGCGGACGTGATCGGCGACGCCCTCCGCAAAGCCGAAGAGGCAGACGCCGAGGCCGCGACGGAACTGCGCACCATTCGAGCCCTGATCGAGATCGAGGACCCCAAGCTGGTGTCGCAGGCCCTCGACGAGAACAGCCCGCTGGCCATCGCGCTGCGTCTGCAGTACCTCGACGGGGTGCACCACATCAACGTCTCGCGCACCCAGCTCGACGCGGTGGACCGGGCGTCGGCGGAGACGGGTATGAGCAAGAAGCTACTGCTCGCCATCCTGTGGCAGGAACAGCAGTGGTGGCAGAACCACGACCGGGATCTGGAGGGCCCATTGCCGTGGTTCGGGGGATTCTTCGACTGGTCGCTCAGGGAGACGCTGAAGCCGGACAAGTCGCTGGGGATCACGCATATGAAGCTGGAGACGGTGCGGGAGACCCTTAGATCTAACAACATGTCGTTCAGGACGGCCGACGGTGGATTTGTCTCTGAGCTGAGTGACAGCCAGCTCACGAAGTACATCGAGCAGAACCCGAACGAAGCCATCCGCTTGAGCGCGTTTCACGTCAAGGGTCTACGCGACAAGGACGAGTACGGAGCCGGCACGGACAAGCAGTTGTTCACGCTGTACGCGGCCGACACACAGGACGTACGGGAGAAGAACGAGACCTACGGGGACGACTCCGCGCACCGTGGCGGCGACATCAAGACCCGGGGCGAGAACTGGGACCGTATCGAACCGCACATCGACGACGCACTGGCGTGGGACGCGCTGAGCGACACGGAACGCGCCCGGGCCATCGATCAGATCGAGAGCCAGACCCCAGCGGGGCACCACGTGGGTCTTGACCCGATCTACGATACGGACGGCTCAGGCGGAGGCACCGGTACGGGCCGGCCGGAACCCGGCACACCGTCACCGAGCCCCAATCCGCCGCCGACTCCGCCCAAGGAGTAGTCAGTTGAAGCGCACAACGCGACCTGTCGCCCTGATATGTCTTTGCGCTGTCCTCCTGGCCGGCTGCACTGACTCGGACGAGAGGACAGGCGATGCACCACGCAAACCGATCCCGGCCAGTGTTCCGAAGAAGCCTGCGTACGAGCGAACCGACGACCTGGTCTTCGCCCTGGAAGAGGCGGGAATCAAGTGCACCGTTCTGGGGAGGGGGCCCGATGGGCAGGCGTCAAGATGCGGTGCTCGGGTGGGGGCAGGAGAGCCTGTCGAACTCGAACTCCATCTGGACACCCCCAGCAACATGGGTACCGCCCTCGCCTTGCGCCGCAATCCGCCTTACCAACACACCCTGGTAGCCGCCGGCAACTGGTACATCCGCGTCATGGACCCCGACTTCGCCCCCCGTGTGGCCAAGGCCCTGCACGCCGTCGTCCTCAAGCCCCTTGGCGAGACCAGTTCTCCCGACCAGCCTCCGTACAAGGACCAGCTTCCCGAGATCCCGGACAAACCCGCCTACAAGAACCTCGACGCGTTGGCTGACAAGGTGGACGCGGCCGTGGGATGCGCGGACCGGGACGATGACGACAACGACCCGGCACTGAGCTGGCAGTTTCTGAACTGCACCACGGGCAGGGGAGGACAGCAGCGCCAAGAGCACTGCGCCGACCTCGCTATCTACGACGATGCGCGGTCGCGCGATGAGGGGCTCTGGTCGAAGATCACCGATAGTCGGACTCCCAAGGGCCTGGTTGCCGGCTCCAACTGGTCGGTGGCCCTGTGCGACGAGGCCTTGGTGGACGACGTGGTGAAGCGGGTGGGCGGGGTCGAGGTTCCGTGACTCACCGCGAAGGGCGGGCGGTTCAATCTCCTGCGGAGAGTGAACCGGGTTGGGGAGATTTCAGTGGTCCATGCCCTCCACGAAGTGGTCGAACTCGCCTGCCTGTACGCCGAGGACAAAGGCGTCCCACTTGCGGCGGTTGGTGGTGACCACGTTGTCGGGGTCGCTGGTCTCGCGGATGTACACGGGCGCGTCGCCGTCGTCGCCCTCGCCGAAGGCGATCTCGATCCAGGGGCCAGGGCCGGTGGCGTCGGGTGGGACGGCTCGTTCCCAGGTGAGGTTCGGGGGGAGGTCAGGCACGGGTTTCCTTCTTGAGGGTGCTGAGGAGTGCTTCGAAGGCGGCCGGGGTGGCCGTGAGTATCGCGCCGGTGGGGTCGCTGCTTTCGGCGAGATGGATCGTTTCGGTGGCAGTGGCGACGTGGACGCAGGAATCGCCCTCGCCGCAGAACGACGACTTCTGCCAGGTGCGCTCGTGCATCTCGATTCCCTTCACAGGTCCTGGACGATGGACCGGATGAGGTCTCGTGACTTCTCGGGTGGGAGGGCTTTTGCTTCCATGCGGTCGAGAAGTACGCGGTACTTGGCGAGTTGGGCCTCGGCGTCGAGGAAGGCGGGACCGTGGGACTGGTCGAGGTGGACGGTGTCGAGCTGAGGCACTGGGCCGGTGGAGTAGAAGATCGACTGCCCTGAGCCGGGGAAGCCTCCTGCGGCGAACGGGAGCACCTTGATGGTGATGTGGTCCCGCTCGCTCATGCTCAGCAGGTGCTGCAGCTGCGCCCGCGCGACCGTTGGGCCGCCGATATGGGACGCGGACCCATGGATCCCTCCCGGGTTCGGGTGCGACGGGGCCGACGCTGCCCTCGTCGCCGTACCGCCGCATGACGCCGAAACCGGGCGCGGCCTGCACCTCGTGCGGGCCTGTGCGGACGATTACGGCGTCTCTGTGCTCCGGGGCCCGGGTGCCTCGAAGGGCGGGAAGCTGCTGTGGGCCGAGTGCCGGTAGCGCGGCGGTGTGCCCCCGAGTGAGATGTGCGGAGCCTCACGTGCCCGGATCCGGCCGCTGCCGTAACTGCCGGGCCCTCTCATCGTCACATCTTCCGACTGATCTCCCCAGTGCAAGGAACCGCATGGTCAACTCACCCCACGAGGCGATGCACCGCATCTTCCAGGAGTACCCGGGACTGTTCACCGGCGTCTCCCGGGCCCTTGGTCTCAGCTTCGCCTTACCCACCTCGGTCACGGTCCTGCCGACCGACCTCACCGAGGTCCGGCCGGTCGAACGCCGAGTCGACACGCTGCTGCGTTTCGACTGCGACGGCGAGGACCCGCTCCTGCTCCTCGTCGAGTCCCAGGGAGCGAAAGACCCGGACAAGCCGGCAAGCTGGGCCTACTACCTCAGCTACCTGTACACCAAGTACAAGATCCCGCCTCTGCTGCTGGTCATCTGCCAGGACCGGGCCACGGCCGAGTGGGCTGCCCGAACCGTGCCCATCGGGCCCGCTCAGTGGCCCCCGCTCACCCTCCGTCCGCTCGTGGCGGGCCCGCACAACATGCCCGTGATCACCGATCCGGACGAGGCCCGCTCCGACCTGGCGCTGACCACGCTGTCCGCCATCACCCACGCGAAGGATCCGGCCGTCGATGGGATACTGAAGGCACTGTCCGCCGCTCTGCGGGGCGTGCCCGAAGCCGTCGTCGACCCCATCATCGAATTCACCGCACAAGGCATCGGCGGCAACCGCCGGGCCGCAGAAATCTGGAGGAACCTGGTGGCTGTGGACCTCTCCTTCTACAAGTCCTGGCTCTCCGAAGAAATCCGGGATGAAGGCCGTGCCCAGGGCCGTGCCGAGGACATCCTGCGGCTTCTGGACCGCCGTGGCATCGACGTCTCGGACGCCGACCGCGAGCGCATCACGTCCTGCGATGATCTCGATACCCTGGGCCGATGGTTCGACCGAGCCGTCACCGCACCGTCCGCCGAGGAGATCTTCGCGGACGAGTAGTCCAGGTCCACCAAGCGATCGGGACGAAAGTGCGAACGGGCCGCGGCTGGGTGCCGTGGCCCGTTGTGGTCAGGGGCGGTGACGGAGGGTCAGCCGGTGAAGGCGGCCAGGCCCTGTGGGGTGCCCCAGCCGGTGGGGCCGTCGTAGCCGGAACCGGCGGTGCAGAAGTACGACGTGGAGCAGGTGCCGTTGTTGCCGGAGGTCACGTCGTTGAGGGCGGACGACCCGGCCGCGTTGTAGGGGTACTGGGCCGGGTACGAGCCGCTGGACGGCGTGCCCGCGAGGGCGTAGACGCCCGCGATGATCGGTGCGGAGGCGCTCGTTCCGCCGAAGGTGTACCAGCCGGCCGTGACGCCGTAGGAGTCGTAGACCGAGACGCCGGTCGCCGGGTCCGCGACGGCCGAGACGTCCGCGATCATGCGCTTGCCGCAGCCGCTGTCGGTCTGCCAGCTCGGCTTCGCGTCGTACGAGGAACAGCCGGAGCCGGTGCCTTCGGTGCTGCTCGTCTTCCATACGCTCTCCGTCCAGCCGCGGGAGGCGGAGGAACTGCTGGAGAGCTTCGTGCCGCCTACGGCGGTGACGTAGCGGGACGCGGCCGGGTACTCGGCGCCGTAGGCGGAATCGCCGGCGCTGACGGTGATGGCTACGCCCGGGTGGTTGAAGTAGGAGGAGTCGTACGACGCGTCCGACGAGGACTCCGAGCCGCCGTAGCTGTTGGAGACGTACTTGGCGCCCAGCTTGACCGCCTCATTCACTGCCGTGCCCAGGTTCTCCATGGATGCGGAGGATGCCTCGACCAGCAGGATGTTGCAGTTCGGGCAGGTGGCGCTCGCCATGTCGACGTCGAGGGAGATCTCCTGGGCCCAGCCGCTGTCGGCGGAGGGGAGGGAGGTGGTGGAGCCGGTCTGGCCGACCTTCTTGAAGCAGCCGTTGGCGGTCGTGCAGGCGGAGAGGCCGTAGTGCGAGCGGTACTTGGCGAGGTCGGCCTCGGCGTTCGGGTCGTCGTACGCGTCGACGATCGCGATGGTCTCGCCGGAGCCGTTGGAGGCGGCGGCGGACGTCAGGCCGTAGGCGTTCTGGAGGTCGGACGGGCCGTAGCCGGAGGGGGTGGTGGCGTCACCGGCCTTGGGGGTGATGCCGGCCTTGGCCGCCCGCTGCTTCTCGAAGGCGGTGGTGCCGCCGGTCACGCGGACCGAGTTGCAGGCCAGGTCGCCCTTGTGCTTGGGCGTGGCGCAGGGGGTGGCGGTCCAGGTGACCTTCGTGGTGGCGGGGGTCTTCTGCGGGGTGGCGGGCGCGGCGGTCGCGGTGCCGGCGCTTCCGAGTCCGGTGAGGACGAGTGCGGCGGTTGCGGCCGCGGTGGCGGCCGTGGAGGTGAGGCGGCGCCATCTGCCGCGGTGTGTGGGGGAGTTGGGGGTCGTCGTACGCAACGTACAGCCTCCTGAGCGTGGGTGAAGAGGCCTGCGGGTGGGGGTCCACCGGTGCGGTTCCCGGTGGGGGCGGCGGCCCGCCGACGACTGTCGCTTGTTGAGTACGTGACAACAAGACGAGTTTCGGAATCCTGACTTCCGTATTGCTCAGGGGCGTTGGGGATTGCTGATCAATGGCGCGGGGATGGGCGGGGGATGGCCTCGGCTTGACCTGGGGGGTGCGGCTCGGTGGGGCTCAGTTCTCCGCGACGTTCGTGGTGATCAGGCGGAGCAGTTGCTTGGCCAGTGCGTCCTGTTCGGGGGTCAGGCCCATGGCGTCGCCGATGGCGAGCGGGACCGTGGCCGCGCGGTCGCGGAGTCGGGCGCCGGTCTCGGTGAGGCGGATGGCGACCGAGCGCTCGTCGTCGGGGCGGCGCTCGCGGCGCAGCAGGCCGCCCGCTTCGAGGCGCTTGAGCAGCGGGGAGAGGGTGCTGGACTCCAGCTGGAGGGCCGCGCCCAGGTCGCGTACGGAGATCGAGTCCTGTTCCCAGAGGACGAGCATGACCAGGTACTGCGGGTAGGTCAGGCCGAGTTCGTCGAGGAGGGGGCGGTAGCGCGCGGTGACGGCGCGGGAGGCGGCGTACAGGGCGAAGCAGAGCTGGTCGTCCAGGAGGAGGGAGCCTTCCGGCTCCTGGTCCTTTATGTCGGTGCTGGTCATCGGGGCTCCCGGGCCGGTTGTGGAGGGTGCAGCGTAGCGTTCGAGTCCTCTCGATTGTATCGCCAACGAATTAATCTTGTACTAATAAGTTGCGCGCTACTTAATCGGGCGCTACTTTCGTGGTGTGCCGCCGAACCCGGCGAATCCAGCCGAGCGAGCCTGCCCGTGTGTGTGGGGCGTGCGGCGCCCCGATCTGAGGAGATCGCCATGACCGAGCCCAACCGCCCCGTCCTGGAACCCGCCGCCCAGGCCTTCGCCGAGGCCACCGCGAATCCGCCGTATCTGTTCGACCTCGGGCCGGCGGAGGGGCGGAAGGTCGTCGACGAGGTGCAGTCCGGCGACATCGTGAAGCCCGAGGTCGAGGAGGAGTGGGTCACCGTGGCCGGTGGGCCCACGGGTGAGGTGCGGGCGCGGATCGTCCGGCCTGCGGGTGCCACCGGGGTGCTGCCGGTGATCATCTACATCCACGGGGCGGGCTGGGTCTTCGGCAACGCCCACACCCATGACCGTCTGGTGCGTGAGCTGGCGGTGGGTACCGGGGCGGCGGTTGTCTTTCCCGAGTACGACCTCTCGCCCGAGGCTCGCTATCCCGTCGCCATCGAGCAGAACTACGCCGTCGCGCGGTGGGTCGTCGGCGAGGGGGCGGGCAACAACCTGGACGCGAGTCGGATCGCGGTGGCCGGTGACTCGGTGGGCGGCAACATGGCGGCGGCGCTGACGCTGATGGCGAAGCAGCGGGGGGATGTGCCGCTGGTTCAGCAGGTGTTGTTCTATCCGGTCACCGATGCCGCGTTCGAGACGGGGTCGTACCGGCAGTTCGCCGAGGGGTACTTCCTGCGGCGGGATGCGATGCAGTGGTTCTGGGATCAGTACACGACGGACGAGGCGGAGCGGGCGCAGGTGACTGCGAGTCCGCTGCGGGCTGGTGTGGAGCAGCTTGAGGGATTGCCGTCGGCGCTGGTGATTACGGCCGAGGCCGATGTGCTGCGGGATGAGGGGGAGGCGTATGCGAACAAGCTGCGGGAGGCGGGCGTGCCGGTTACCGCGGTGCGGTATCAGGGGGTCATTCACGACTTCGTGATGCTGAACGCGCTGCGGGAGACGCGGGCGGCGGGGGCTGCTATTGGGCAGGCGGTCAGTGTTCTGCGGGGGGCGTTTGGGGTGTGAGGTCTGATCGCCGTAGGGGTGCGGTTGTGTGGGGGCTGCGGGTTCGTTGTGGCTGGTCGCGCCCACGCGGCGGTGCCGCATGTCGATACGGTCCCGCGCCCCTGGGGGCGTTGCCGTGCCCGGCGTGGAATCCGACCGTTAGCGGGGCTTCAGGCCGTGCAGCAGGTGATGGACCAGGTCTTCCACACCGGCCAGGGCCACCTCCGGGGGCAGCCAGCCGGCGGCGATGAAGCCGGCCACGCCGTGGAGGGCGGCGCCTGTGACGAGGTTGAGTTCCTCGGGGTCGCCCTCGATGATCTCGCCGCGTTTCTGGGCGTCCGCGAGGACTCGTGCGAGGCCGCCGACTGTCTGCTCGACGGCGTCGGCCATCTGCTCGGAGGCGTCCGGTTCGTGCTTGCGGGCGTACATGAGCTCCAGGAGCTCGGCGTTGTCGATGGCGAAGCCTAGGTAGGCCCGGGCGAGGGCGGTGAGGCGCGGCTCCAGTGGGAGTGCCGGGTCGTCGGCCGCGTTCAGTGCCTGGGCGAGCCGCTCGTATCCGGCCAGGGCCAGGGCGTTGAGCAGGGTCTGCTTGTCCTTGAAGTGCCGGCCGGGTGCGGCGTGGCTGACGCCGACCTCGCGGGCCAGTTCGCGCAGTGAGAGGGAGCCGACGCCCTTCTCCCGCAGGGTGCGTTCCGCTGCGGCGAGCAGGGCGGCGCGCAGGTCTCCGTGGTGGTAGGGGCGGCTCTCGGGCATGTGGACCATCGTAGCTTGATGTTGGCGGTGCCATCTTTGTTGGCGACGTCAGCATTGTTGTCATTGACGGCATTGTTGGCGGCGCCTACATTCGATTGCATGGCTGAGAAGCAGATGAAGCAGACGGGGCAGACGACCAAGACGGCGTGGGACGCAACCCGCCTCCCCGACCTCGCCGGCCGCACCGCCGTCGTCACCGGCGCCAACAGCGGTATCGGCCTCACCGCGGCCGACGCGCTGGGCCGCGCGGGCGCGCATGTCGTGTTCGCCGTACGGGATCTGGAGCGGGGGCGGGCGGCCGCCGCGACGGTGAACGGTAGTACGGAGGTGCGGCGCCTGGATCTGGCGGATCTGTCGTCCGTGCGGGAGTTCGCGGACGCCTGGCAGGGGCGGCCCCTGGACCTGCTGATCAACAACGCGGGCGTGATGATGCTGCCGCAGCAGCGGACGGCGGACGGCTTCGAGATGCAGTTCGGCACGAACCATCTGGGGCACTTCGCGCTGACGAACCTGCTGGTGCCATATGTCGCCGACCGCGTGGTGACGGTGTCGTCCGGCGCCCACCGCTGGGGCGATGCGCGCATCCGTTTCGAGGACCTCGACTTCGCGTCCGACTACAACCCGCAGCGGGCGTACGCCCAGTCGAAGCTGGCGAACCTGCTGTTCACGCTGGAACTCCAGCGCCGTCTGGCGGAGGCCGGTTCTTCGGTGCGGGCCCTGGCGGCGCACCCCGGCTATGCGGCCACCAACCTCCAGAGCCATGCGGGGAACCCGGTGATGCGTGGGTTCATGAAGATCGGCAACAGGTTCTTCGCCCAGGACGACAGGGCAGGGGCGCTGCCGACGTTGTACGCGGCGACTCAGGATCTGCCCGGCGCGAGCTACGTCGGCCCGGACGGGCTCGGTGAGATGCGGGGTGCGCCGACGCTGGTGGGGCGGTCGGCCGCGGCGAGTGATGCGGGGGTGGCGCGGCGGTTGTGGACGGTGTCGGAGGAGCTGACGGGGGTGAGCTGGCCGGCGGAGCAGGTGCAGCAGGTGGGCCGGGTGGCGGCCGAGCGGTAGTGCGGCGCTCGGCGCCACGGTTACTTCGCTACTTGTTACTCCGCTTACTTCGCCGGGTCACGACTCCGGCTGGGTCACGGTCAGCGCCCATCGGATGTCGTCCGCCGAAGCGTCGACGGCCACCTCGAAGGAACCGGCGCGCACCACGCCGGGGTCCATGGTCACCGAGCCCACCCCGGCCTCCCCGGCCGGACAGTCGACTGAGAACGCGGCGACCTCGGCGTCCTGCGACCGCATGGTCACCTGCACATCGCCGCCCCCCTCGCACGCCACGGTGAGCACGGTCGGCAGGCTCTCCCAAGTGCCCGCCGACACGACACCGCCGTCCCCCTTCCACTCCTGCACCCACACCAGACCCTCCGGTCCGGGATGGGGCAACAGGACATCGCCCGACGCGGCGGCGGGCGCGGCCCCGAGGCCGGTCAGCGCGCATGCCGCCAGCGCGGTCATGGTCAGGGCTCGACTCGTCCGTCTCACAGTTGGTCCCCCTGCTGGTCGATTGGATCTGCCGGTCCGCAGATCGCCCACAGTCTGCCGTGGCGGATGACCTAGTGCCTGAGTATGCGTACTCAGGGGTAGGGGACGATGCCGAACAGCGCTGAGGGCTACTCGGCCAGCGCTTCCCGCATGGCCTTCGCCGTCGTGGCCGGGTCGTAGTCCTCTGCGACGCCTTCGACCAGGATGATGTCGCCCTCGATGTGCCGGGAGCGCAGGGGCGCGATCTCCTGGTAGGCGGGCGAGTCCCACCACGCCCGCGCCTCCGCGATCCCGGGGAAGCCGATCACCACGACGCCCCCGGGCCAACTGCCCTCCTTCGTCTCGTGCGGCGTGGCGTGCACGAGGAAGCGGCCGCCGTACGGCTCGAAGGTGGCGGTGATGCGCTCGATGTACTCGGCGATCTCCGGGTGGGGAGTGGCGTTGCGGAGGTGGGCTATGGCGTAGGCGGGCATGGTGTCCTTCCGGTCGGTCGGGCTCCGTGTTCTCGCGTTCTGCTCACGAGCGTGGCACGCGGGCTCGCCGGGATCGATTACCTGCCGGGTAAACGGGGCCGACGGCATCGTTACTCCACGAAGTGGTCGAACTCGCCTGCCTGGACGCCGAGTACGAAGGCGTCCCACTTGCGGCGGTTGGTGGTGACCACGTTGTCCGGGTCGCTGGTCTCGCGGATGTAGACGGGCGCCTCGCCGTCGTCCCCCTCGCCGAAGGCGATCTCGATCCAGGGGCCCGGGCCGGTCGCCTCCGGCGGGGCGGCGCGTTCCCAGGTGAGGTTCGGGGGGATGTCAGGCATGGGTTTCCTTCTTGAGGGTGGTCAGGAGGGCGTGGAAGGCGGCCGGGGTGGCCGTGAGTATGGATTCGCTGGGGTCGCTGCTTTCGGTGAGATGGATCGTTTCGGTGGTGGTGGCGACGTGGACGCAGGAGGCGCCCTCGGAGCAGTACGACGACTTTTGCCAGCGTGAGTCCATGGGGTGTTCCCTTCACAGCTCTCGCATCACGTTGTGGATAAGGTCTCGGGACTTCTCGGGGGCGAGCGCGACAGCGTCGATCCGGTCGAACAGTGTTCGGTACTTGTGCAACTGTGCCTCGGCGTCGAGGAACAGGAGGCCGTGGGCCTGGTCGAGATAGACCGTGTCCAGTTGCGGTACCGGTCCGTGCGCGTAGTGGATCGACTGTCCGGATCCCGGGTAGGCGCCGGCGTCGAAGGGGACGGCACGCACGGTGATGTGGCCTCGGTCGCTCATGTCGATCAGGTGCTGCAACTGCTGTCGAGCGACCGTGGCACCGCCGACCTTCATGCGCAGGGCGGCCTCGTGGATGATCGCCTCGTACGGGGTCGGGTGGTCCTCGCGGAAGAGGATCGCCTGCCGCTTGATGCGGAACGTCAGGCGGTGCTCGATGTCGGGTGGTGAGAGTTCGGTGACCGCCTGACGGAAGATCTCGAGTGCGTACTCGCGCGTTTGGAGCAGGCCGGGGATGCGGGCTGTGGTGGAGTCCCGCAACGACCGGGCGTGGTGTTCCAGTTCGGCGAGGTCGAGCAGTGGTGGGGAGAGCTGGTCGCGGTACTGCTCCCACCAGCCGCGCTCCCGGTGGCCGGTCATGTCGGCAATGGCCCCGATGAGGGCCTTGTCCGGGCAGTCGTAGTGGCAGGCGAGCGTGCGCACCCGCTCGGCGCTCACCCCCGCGCGGCCGGCCTCGATGTTGCTGATCAGCGTCTGCTTGGAGCCCAGCAGTTGACCGGCCTCGGTGGCAGTCAGGCCTGCGCGTTCCCGAAGCTTGCGCAGCTCAGTGCCCAAGCGGAGTTGGCGACCCGTTGGGTTGGTCCTCACGGGCTTGTCCTCCTCCTTGCCACTACCTGTCACCCACACGGGTGGAGTGGAATGGATTTTAGTGAATCTGTGTAATGCATTACACGGCTGCCGCTACCTTACAACTGGGCCCAGAAGTGCACCGCCCGACGGGCGGCACCGCCACTGGGTCACCACCCAACTCCCCACTGTGATCGGAGACTTCCATGGCCACCGTATCCCCGTCCTGGGCCTACACCCTCCAACTCCCGCGCGATCCACGCGCACCGGGGATCGCCCGCGCAACCCTCCGCACCGTCCTCGCCGCCCACGGCCTCACCGACGTCACCCCCACCGCCGAACTCCTGGCCGCCGAACTCCTCGCCAACGCCCACCGCCACACCGCTGGCCCCTACGCCCTCCGTGTCCGTCCGATGGAACCCGGTCGCCTGCGGGTCGCCGTATGGGACACGGACCCGAGGGTCCCGCCCGGGTTCGCTGTCGAGGGTGCGCCCGAGGGGGTGCCGACGTACGACGCGGAGCACGGTCGCGGTCTGCATCTGGTGCGGGCCTGCGCGGATGCGACCGGCGTCTCGGTGCTGCGGGAGCTGGGGGCTTCGGGGGGGCGGGAAGTTGCTGTGGGCGGAGTGTCAGTGGGGTGGCCTACTGTGATGAGTCGTATGCGGAACGTGAAAGGTGGAGAGGGGGAGGGCGCACAGTACGGTGGATTCGACGCCGAGCGGGATGTCGGACCTCCCACCGAGCCCGCGCGCGCAGTCGAAGACGCCGATGAGGCGGAAGGACGGAGGTGGCGAGCGATGTCCGTGTCACCGGGCGCCCAGCCCGAACCGCGTCCACGTCCGGGGTATCTGCGACGCATCGCCGAGAAGATCGAGGCAGAGACGGGTCTGCGGGTGCAGATCGTGGGAGGAAAGCTCGTGACGTCCCCTACTCCGCGCGGGAAACACGCGGGCGTGGTGAAGCGGGTGCGGCGCCAACTTGAGAGTGCGGCTCTGCCTGAAGGGCTGGACGTATATGAAGTGTCTTCCATCGGCCTGCCCGAAGACCCGGACGACTACGTCACGCCAGACCTGATCGTCCTGCCTCTGGAATGGGAGGAGGACGAGAACTGGCTGGCCGCCCCCGAGGACGCCGCGCTGGCCGTCGAGGTCATCTCCCCGTCCGAGAAGTCCCGCGAGATCAGAGACAAGGCCGACTGGTACGCCGTAGCCCGTGTCCCCGTCCTTCTTGTCATTGACCCACGCAAGGGCACCTGGACCCTGCACACCCGTCCGGACAATGGGGCCTATCGGGACGTACTCCCGGGCAAGTTCGGGGAATCCGTGCGGTTGCCCGAGCCGCTGGCCATCGAACTCGGCACAGACGATTTCCCTGGGTACGGCGCTTCGCCGCAGGGAGTCTGACTCTTCTCTCACCTTCGTCGGCCACAGTGGCCCTCGATGAAGCCCACTTCCCGATCCTCCCGCACCACCCGCCTTCCTCTGTACGCCGCCAGCCTCCTCCTCGCCTTCACCTCGGCCTCCGCGGCTGCCGGCGCTGGTGCAGGTCCCTTCGGCGTGACCGCCTTCACCGCGGCGCAGGCGCGCAGCGCGCGGGTCGGTGCGCTGTTCGCGGCGGACCGTCGCGACCGCCTGCGCGGCGGTCACTTCTGTACCGCGTCCGTCGTGCACAGTCCCCACCGGAACCTCATCGTCACCGCCGCCCACTGTCTGGACCGGAGGGTCGACGAGCTCTGGTTCGTGCCCGGGTACCGGGACGGCGACGCGCCATACGGGGTGTGGAAGGTCGCGAAGTGGTTCATGGCGAAGGGGTGGGTGAAGGGGCGGGACGAGGACAGTGACGTGGCGTTCGGGGTCGTGGAGGAGCGGAGTGGCGGGGAAGGCGTCGAGGAGGCGGTCGGTGGCAATCGGTTCGCCACGGGCAGGGCCACCGGGGCTACGGCGGTGACGGTCACGGGGTACCTCAACTCCCGGGAAGCGCCGATCAGTTGCACCAACAAGCCGGGCCTTCAGACCCGTACGCAGCAGCGCATCGCCTGTCCCGGCTTCCGCGGGGGGACCAGCGGAAGTCCTTGGGTGAACGGGGACGGGGCCGTTGTCGGGGTGCTGGGCGGGCACGACGGGGGCGGGGCCACGGCGGACGTGTCGTACAGCGTGGTGTTCGGGGCGGAGGCGGCGGAGCTGTATCGGAGTATCGGACGGGAGCTTCATTGAGCCGGCCCTGACGACTTTCAGTGGCGATTGCGAGAGCATCGGTTGCCACGGGTTCCGCGTGGGAAGCTCCTAAACTGGCGCGGGCGGACTCCCGGCGGGCGAGGGGCGGTTGACGGTGCGTAAGGCATGGATCGTGGCGGGTGCCGCTGTCGCGGCGGGGCTCAGCTTCGTGATGCTGCTCGTCGTCGGGGTCTACATCGTCGCCGGGAACCTGGCCAACGGGGTGGGCGGCGGGGCCAAGACCCTCGCCAAGGGGGCTGTGCCGGCCGCGTATCAGACGCTCGTGCAGAAGTGGGGCAATATGTGCCCTGCCATCAATCCCGCGTTGCTCGCCGCCCAGCTGTACCAGGAGAGCGGGTTCAACCCGAAGGCCCAGAGCCCGGCGGCCGCGCAGGGCATCGCGCAGTTCATCCCGGGCACCTGGGCCACGCACGGCGTCGACGGCGACGGTGACGGCGACCGTGACGTATGGGATCCGAATGACGCGATTCCGTCGGCCGCGTCGTACGACTGCAAGCTCGCCTCGTACGTGAAGGACGTCCCCGGCGACCCGACGAAGAACATGCTCGCGTCCTACAACGCGGGGGCGTACGCGGTCATCAAGTACGGGGGCGTGCCGCCGTACAAGGAGACCCAGAACTACGTGAAGACGATCACGACTCTGGAGGAGAGCTTCGCCGCGCCCGTCAACCGTGTCGATCCCAGCAAGCAGGCCGCCGGCGCCATCTACTACGCGCAGAAGAAGCTGGGCACGCCCTATCTCTGGGGTGGGGAGGGCACTGCCGAGGACGGTGGGCGGTTCGACTGTTCGGGGCTGACGCAGGCCGCATATGAGACGGTCGGGATCACGCTGCCGCGCGTGGCGAACGATCAGTACAACGCGGGGCCGCATCCGGAGCGGGGCGAGTTGTTGCCCGGGGATCTGGTGTTCTTCTCGGACGACCTCACCAACTCCCGGGCCATCCGGCATGTCGGGATTTATGTCGGCGGCGGGTACATGATCGACGCGCCGAGAACGGGTGCTGTGATCCGGTTCGACCCGATCGACACCCCCGATTACTTCGGGGCCACGCGAGTGACCGAGGATGGCGCGAAAGCGCTGCCTACGGCGGTGTAGACGGAGCGTGAACCCACCCCCTGAGCTGCAGGGATGGATATCTCTTCGATAACGTCTGAGTGATCATTCAGTGGAGTGTGGAACGTATCAACAGGGACCGTGCGTTCCTGGTTTCGTAGCCGGATCTACAACCACGGGGGTGGGCGGAGCGGCGTACGCAAGATGCGCCGGAGAGACGACGAAGGGGCCGCAGCATCATGGCTGGACTCGCAGAATCCGGGTCGAACCCCGACGTCGAGCTGCTCTACGACATCAATGGCCTGGCCAAGGACGCGCCGCGCTGGTTCGACCGGGTCATGGAGTACGTCGGTGAGTACGGGCTGGTGCTCGCCATGGTGCTGCTCGTGGTGTGGTGCTGGTGGTCCGTGCGGCGTCGGGGCGCGGAGGATGCCGCCTCGTCGGTGGCCGCGCTCGTGTGGGCGCCGCTCGCCGCCGCGCTCGCGGTGGTCGTGAATGTGCCCATACGGGGGTTCGTCGAGCGGCCTCGGCCGTTCAACGATCACCAAGGGCTCGAAGTCCTCGTGTCCGGCAAGACCGACTTCTCGTTCGTGAGTGATCACGCGACGATCGCCATGGCCCTGGGGGTCGGGTTGTTCGTCGCGAACCGGAAGTTCGGGCTGGTCGGGATCGGGCTCGCTCTTCTCGAAGGGTTCTGCCGGGTCTATATGGGCGTGCACTATCCGACCGATGTGGTGGGTGGGTTCGCGCTCGGTACGGCTGTTGCGCTGTTGCTGTCGCCGTTGGCCATGGCGCTGTTGACACCTGTGATGTCCGCGATCGAGCGGTCGCCCAGGGGTGGGTGGCTGATCCGGTCGCGGAGGTTGTCCCGGGCGGGTGGGCAGGACGCGTTGATTCCGGGGGCTCGGAAGGAGTCGGCGGGGGCGGGGGCTGAGGAGCGGGATCTCGCGGCTTAGGGCGTTTGGCGCCGCCGTTGACGTGCCTTTCTTGGCTTGCGTCGTGTTGTGTTGATGACTGTGACCGCTACAGCGCCTGCGGGTACGTGAAAAAGCCCTGCGGGTCGTACTGCTTCTTCAACTTCGTCAGGCGCGTCGCCGCATCCCCGTAGTACGCCTTGCGCCAGTCCCTCAGGGTCGGGTCGGCGTAGTTCTGGTACGCGGCGCCCGAGGCGTACGGCCGCATCGCGTCGTGGGCCGACTTCAGCCAGGCCTGGGACGCGGAGCCCGTCGTACCGGCGCGCCAGGAGCCGATGTACTGGGCCAGGATGCGGGAGCGGCGGTGCACGAAGGCGGTTGCCGTGGGGGAGACGCGGTTGACGGCTCCGCCGAGGGCCGTGAGTGCGATGCTGCCGGAGCCGCCGCGGACCGCCTGCATCTGCTTCAGCAGGGTCTGGATGCCGGCCGAGGAGAGCGAACGGTCGAAGAAGTCCGACTTCGCCGCGTACGTCTCGCGGCCCAGCGCGCCCTGCGGGGAGCGGCCCGGGGTGGAGCCGGGGAGGTGGCACTGCGCGTCCGTGGTGAACGACGAGCAGCCGGCGTAGAGCTCCATCGACTGCTCGTACGAGCGGCGCTTGAGGGCGACGTTGGTCGCGGGGCCGGGGCCGCCGGGGCGGTCGGCCAGGCGGTCAACGGCGTTCTGGAGCTCGCCGTAGGTGCCCAGGGAGAACGCGGCGACGGAGATGGTGGGGGTGCCGCCGGCGTAGTTGGCCACGTGCAGGGACGACCAGATCTCGTCGGGCTGGGTCGGGCCCCACTCCTGCCAGGCCTTGATCAGCGCGGCGGCCTTCGACCAGGGCCAGGTCATGTATGCCGTTACGGCCTGGGGGGCCGGGTGGGTCTTGAAGTGCAGTTCCGTCACGACGCCGAAGTTGCCGTTGCCGGCGCCGCGCAGGGCCCAGAACAGGTCCTTGTTGGTGGTGGCGTTGGCGGTGAGCTGCTTGCCGTCGGCGGTTATCAGGGTGGCCTGGGTGAGGCTGTCGCAGGTCAGGCCGTAGGCGCGGGAGGTGACGCCGTGGCCGCCGCCGAGGGTGAGGCCGGAGACGCCGACGGTGGGGCAGGAGCCGGCGGGGATGGTGGTGCCCTTTGCGGCGAGGGCTCGGTAGACGTCGATGAGCTTGGAGCCGGCGCCTATGACCGCGGTGTTGCCGGAGGCTCGGATGCGGTTGAGCTTGGAGACGTCGATGATCAGGCGGTTGTTGCCGGAGGACCAGCCGGCGTAGGAGTGGCCGCCGTTGCGGATGGCGACGTGGAGGTTGTGGGCTCGGGCGTACGCGAGGGTGGTGCGGATGTCGTCGGGGTGGGCGACGTAGGCGACTGCGGCGGGCTTCAGGGAGTCGAAGCGGGTGTTGTAGAGCTGGTGGGCTGATTTCCAGTCGGCGTCGCCCGGGCGGATGAGGGGGCCGTCGAGGTCTTGGGCGAGGGCGGTCCAGTTGGCGGGGGCGGAGGCGGTTGTGGTTCGGGTGGTGGTGGTCTCGGTGCGGGTGGCTGTGTCGGCGGCCGTGCCTGTGTCCGAGTTGGCCTTACAGGCGGTTGCTGCCAGGGCGGTGAGGGCTGCTGCGCCGCCGCCGATGAAGGTACGCCGTTCCATGTCGCCTCCTGGGGGTTACGTGGAACGAGACGGGGTGGTGGGGGGCGGGGTTCCATGGTGCGGTGCGGTTGCCGTGGTGCGTTTCTCGCCCCCGCCGCCCCTACCCGTCCCATCCTGAAGGGGCTCCGCCCCTTCGGCCCCGCCAGGGGGCTGCCGCCCCCTGGACCCCCGCTTCGGCCCTGAACGGGCCTCGTCCTCAAACGCCGGACGGGCTGAAATGCGCGGACCGGTGTTGGGAGGTGACCGTCAGCACCGTGAGGCGAAGCCCCGTGCGGGTGGGGGCTCGGGATGGCCGAGATCGAATGCCAGAGCTCCGTCACCTCCCGGCGCCAGTGCCGCAGTTCTCAGAACGCCGACGGAGTCCTCGTCCCCCGTCGCCGCGTCAGCGCCGCAGCTCTCAGACCGTGGACCGAGTCCTCGCCCCCGCCCGACGCCTACAAGAACGCCAGATGTACGACCCCGAAGGCCGCCGCAGCCACCGCGGCCGCTGCCGGCATCGTGATGAACCAACCCAGGACGATGTTCTTGGCCACGCCCCAGCGCACGGCGTTCACCCGCTTCGTTGCGCCCACGCCCATGATCGCGGACGTGATGACGTGGGTCGTGGAGATCGGGGCCTTGAAGAGGAAGGCTGTGGTGAACATGATCGACGCGCCCGTTGTTTCCGCGGCGAAGCCCTGGGGCGGGTCCAGTTCGATGATCTTGCGGCCGAGGGTGCGCATGATGCGCCAGCCGCCGGCGTACGTGCCGAGTGACAGCATCACGGCGCACGCGATCTTGACCCATACCGGGATCGGGTCGCCGTAGTCCTCGACGTCGGCGATGACCAGCGCCATCACCACGATGCCCATGGTCTTCTGGGCGTCCTGGAGGCCGTGGCCGAGGGCCATGCCGGCGGCCGAGACCGTCTGTGCGATACGGAAGCCCCGCTTGGCCTTGTGCGGGTTCGCGCGGCGGAAGATCCACATGATCGCCGTCATCACCAGGTAGCCCGCGCACAGGCCGACGATCGGCGACACGAACATCGGGATGACGACCTTCTCCAGGACGCCGTGCCAGTACACGGTGGTTCCGCCTGCAAGTGCCGCTCCCACCATGCCTCCGAACAGGGCGTGGGAGGAGGACGACGGTAGGCCGAAGTACCAGGTGATCAGGTTCCAGGTGATCGCGCCCACCAAGGCCGCGAAGAGGATCCCCATTCCCTTCGAGCCCTCGGGTGTCTGGATCAGTCCCTCACTGACCGTCTTGGCCACGCCCGAACCCAGGAAGGCGCCGCCGAGATTCATCACCGCGGCCATCAGCAGCGCGGCCCGCGGTGTCAGCGCGCGCGTCGACACGGACGTGGCGATCGCGTTCGCGGAGTCGTGGAAGCCGTTGGTGTACGTGAAGAAGAGCGCGACTCCGATGGTCGCGACCAGCGCAAAGGTGTCCATGGGTGGGCTTCAGGACTCCTTGACGGCGATGGTCTCCACCGTGTTCGCCACGTGCTCGAAGGCGTCCGCCGCCTCCTCCAGCACATCCACGATCTGCTTGAGCTTGAGGACCTCGATCGCGTCGTACTTGCCGTTGAAGAGGTGGGCCAGGAGCTTGCGGTGTATCTGGTCGGCCTGGTTCTCGAGGCGGTTGACCTCGATCCAGTACTCGGTGAGGTTGTCCATCGTGCGCAGGTTCGGCATCGCCTCGGCCGTCAGCTCGGCCGCGCGTGCCAGCACCTCGATCTGCTGCTCGACGCCCTTGGGCAGTTCCTCGACGTTGTAGAGGACGACCAGGTCGACGGCCTCCTCCATGAAGTCCATGATGTCGTCGAGGGAGGATGCGAGGGCGTAGATGTCCTCGCGGTCGAACGGCGTGATGAACGAGGAGTTCAGCTGGTGGAAGATCGCGTGTGTGGCGTCGTCACCTGCGTGTTCCGCGGCCCTCATACGCTCTGCGATCTCGGCCCGGCCGGCGGTGTCCGCCCCGAGCAGTTCCATCAGGAGTTTCGAGCCCGTGACGATGTTGTCCGCGGATGCGGCGAACATGTCGTAGAAGCTCGTCTCCCGGGGGGTCAGACGAAAGCGCACGTGAGGGTCCTCAAGAAGCGTCGGTTCGGTCAGGCTGATGCTAGGCGCATCATCCGGCCAGGGCTAATGGGCCGTCCCCCAGTGTCGCCCATCAGGCACAGTGGTCGGCACGGGGGCTGCCCAGTGGTCCAGTCCAGCGGTCGTTCGCGGTGTCGGCCACAGGCCCTATACCTAGCAAAGTTCGGTACGATATACCCAGTAGGGGTATATGAAGCGGTTTCTGACTGGAGGACGCGATGACGACCACCGAGGCCGGCGCGGGTGTGCCCTCCGCCACTGACCAGGCCGCGGAAGCAGCCGTCCCGGAGGTCGTGACCGACCACGACCGGGGCATCCACGGGTACCACAAGCAGAAGGACGAGCACCTCAAGCGCCTGCGCCGGATCGAGGGCCAGATCCGTGGCCTGCAGCGCATGGTCGACGAGGACGTCTACTGCATCGACATACTCACGCAGGTGTCCGCCTCCACCAAGGCCCTGCAGTCCTTCGCCCTGCAACTGCTGGAGGAGCACCTCCGCCACTGCGTCGCCGACGCGGCCCTCAAGGGCGGTACGGAGATCGACGCCAAGGTGGAAGAGGCGACGAAGGCGATCGGGCGACTGCTGCGGACCTGATGAGGTCGCTCACTTGTCCGACGTGTCCCGTTCCTCAGCGACTCTCAGCACCTCGTCGATGCTCTCCAGGCTGAGCCGGTCCTCGCGGGCGGTCGACGCCGCGATGATCAGCTCTCCGCACAGCTCGATCTCGGCGAGGGCGACGTGGTCCTGAACTGCCGTACCGCCGACCGGAGCCACGTGCATCACCTCTTCTCTGCCGTTACCGACTTCCTAGAGTAGGGAGCGGCCTACACGCCGCGCATGGCACGGACGGGCTAGTTCTTGACGCCCGTCACGCACGCATACGCCGACCCTCACCCCGGCCCTCACTCCTCGGCAATCTTGCCCGCGTAGATGTCGTCGCCGTCCGGCAGCCGTACGTCGACGGGGGCCCCGAAGTCGTACAGCAAGGTCGTGGAGGCCACGGCGACGGCGTTGTTCATCTGTCCGTTGACGAAACTGAACCGGTGCCGGACCTTTCGGATCCGGCCGGCCTCGTCGAGGTAGACGTCGAAGGGGACCTTGTCCGTGGCGAACCCTTTCGCCGCCGCCGCCAGGGACTCCTTGTTCCCGTCGGACGCGTCCTGAGCGGCAATCCCCAGGTCAGCCGTCCCCCGGTAGTGCCGCACCGGCGTACCGGCGATCTCGTCCTCACCGACATACGTCGCCGTCCGCGCCCCGCGCAGCACCTCGGCGGCGGCGAACGGATCGGTGGCGCCGCCGGTGACGAGGTTGCCGTCCGAGAGGGACCGGGTCTCGACGCGCACCCACTTGTCGGCGGGCACACCGGCGCCTCGGTTCTTCATGAACAGGGCCCCGGGAGCGAGGAGTTCCATGATCGGCCGTTGGTCGGGGGTGCCGGCGGGATCCTGCGGCAGTTGGACCTTCAGCTGCCCGATCTGCCTGCGGAAGTCGTACACGCCCTCGCCGCGGATGGTGACGCGGGTGCCGCCGGTGGCCATCTCCATGGAGGTACGGGCCTTGGAGCTCCGGGCGCCGACGAGCGCATCGGCTGCGCTCCGCACGGCTTGCACGGCCTCGCCCTCGCGCGCGTCCTCGGCGGCGGCGCCGCTCTGCGCGCACCCGCTGCCCGCCAGGCAGACACACAGGACCCCGGCCGCAACGCCCGCCCCGCGCCTCCGCTTGTGCTGCTGCCGCTCCGTCATCGCCTGCCTACCCCCAGCCGGTACGTCCGTCACGGGCCCCCTGTCGTTCCGGTTAACGACGGGTAGGTGCCCCCGTCACGCACGGCGGGGCGTTGCGCTTACTTGCCCTGGGTAACGTTGTCGGTGTGGCGCAGAAGGACGGACCGAGCTCTTCCCGAAATCACGGCGACCCCTTGGACCACCGCATGACGATGGTGGAGAAGGGCCCCTTCTGCACAGCCCAGTGCAGCTGCGGCTGGCGGGGGCCGGCGAGACGCGCGCGGAGTCTGGCGCGGACGGACGCGGCAGGGCATGTGAGGGGTTGAGGCGGCGGTAAGGAAGCGGTGAGAAGGCAGTGCCTGCCAAGACGCCTCCCACCCAGCCTGCCGAAACGCCTCCCACCCATACAGACGGGCCCGCCCCCTGGGAGCCAGGGGGCGGGCCCTTTATCTGCCTCGCGGTGGCACCGCCATGCAGCACCGCGAGGGGTTCGTGTCGCCTGGTGGCGGATCAGCCGAAGCGGCCGGAGATGTAGTCCTCCGTGGCCTGGACCGACGGGTTGGAGAAGATGCGCTCCGTGTCGTCGATCTCGATCAGCTTGCCGGGCTGGCCGACGGCGGCGAGGTTGAAGAAGGCCGTGCGGTCCGAGACGCGCGCCGCCTGCTGCATGTTGTGCGTCACGATGACGATCGTGAAGCGTTCCTTCAGTTCGCCGATCAGGTCCTCGATGGCGAGCGTGGAGATCGGGTCCAGGGCCGAGCAGGGCTCGTCCATCAGCAGGACCTTGGGCTCCACCGCTATCGCCCGCGCGATGCACAGGCGCTGCTGCTGGCCGCCGGAGAGGCCGGAACCGGGCTTGTTCAGGCGGTCCTTCACCTCGTTCCAGAGGTTGGCGCCCTTGAGGGACTTCTCGACGATGTCCTGCAGCTCGCTCTTCTTGTAGCTGCCGTTCAGCTTCAGCCCCGCCGCCACGTTGTCGAAGATCGACATCGTGGGGAAGGGGTTCGGGCGCTGGAACACCATGCCGACCTCGCGGCGGACGGACACCGGGTCGATGCCCGTGCCGTACAGGTCCTCGTCGTCCAGCAGCACTTTGCCCTCGACGCGGCCGCCGGGGGTGACCTCGTGCATGCGGTTCAGCGTGCGCAGGAACGTCGACTTGCCGCAGCCGGAGGGGCCGATGAAGGCCGTCACCGAGCGGGGCTCGACCGTCATCGAGATGTCTTCGATCGCCTTGTGGGAGCCGTAGTAGGCGGTCAGACCGCTTACGTCGATTCGCTTGGCCATTTTTACGTCACTTCCAGAGTTTTCGGTCGCTGTATGGCCGCGTCAGCGACCGGTCTTCGGGGCCTTCCAGCGGGCGATCCCGCGGGCCACCATGTTGAGGATCATCACGAATGCGATCAGCGTGAGCGATGCCGCCCAGGCGCGGTCGTACGCCGGGGTCTCTCCGGAACCGTACTGCTGGTAGATGTACAGCGGCAGCGACGCCTGCGCACCCTCGAAGGGGTTGGCGTTGATGAACTTGCTGCCGAACACCAGCAGCAGCACGGGCGCGGTCTCACCGGCGATACGCGCGATGGCCAGCATGATGCCGGTGGTGATGCCGCCGAGGGAGGTCGGCAGGACCACCTTCAGAATGGTGCGCCACTTGGGCACGCCCAGCGCCAGGGAGGCCTCGCGCAGCTCGTTCGGGACGAGCTTGAGCATCTCCTCCGTGGAGCGGACGACGACCGGCATCATCAGGATCGCCAGGGCCAGTGAGCCGGCGAAGCCGAAGGGCTGCATGTCGAACATCAGCATGAGGCTGAGGATGAACAGGCCGGCGACGATCGACGGGATACCGGTCATGACGTCGACGAAGAAGGTGACGGACCGGGCGAGGTTGCCACGCCCGTACTCCACCAGGTAGATCGCGGTGAGCACGCCGATCGGCGCGGCGATCAGCGTGGCGAGGCCGACCTGCTCCAGGCTGCCGAGGATGGCGTGGTAGATGCCGCCGCCCGGCTGGGAGTCGGCGACCACGCCCATGGAGTGGGTCAGGAAGTAGACGTCCAGGACCTTCACACCGCGAGCGATGGTCGTCCAGACCAGGGAGACCAGCGGGACGACCGCCAGCAGGAAGGCGACCCAGACGAGAGAGGTCGCGACGCGGTCCTTGGCCTGGCGCCGGCCCTCGACCCGGGCGGCGATGACGTACGAACCGAGGATGAAGAGGAGACCGGCGATCAGGCCCAACTGGACGCGGCTGTCGAGGCCGGCGGCCAGGCCGATGCCGACCGCGACGGCGACCGAGCCGGCCGCGATGGCGTACGGGGACCACTTGGGCAGGCGGGCACCGCGCAGGGTGCTGGCGCGCTTTTCGGTGACGGCTGCGTTGCTCATGCGTTGGCCCCCGAGTACTCCTTGCGGCGGGCGATGATCGCGCGGGCCGCGCCGTTGACCAGCAGGGTGATGACGAACAGGACCAGACCGGAGGCGATCAGCGCGTCCCGGCCGAATTCGGTGGCCTCGCTGAACTTGCTGGCGATGTTCTGGGCGAAGGTTCCACCGCCCGGGTTGAGCACGCTGCCGTGGATGATGAAGTCCGGGGAGAGCACGGTGGCCACGGCCATCGTCTCGCCGAGCGCGCGGCCGAGGCCGAGCATCGAGGCGGAGATCACGCCGGAGCGGCCGAAGGGGAGGACCGCCATGCGGATCACTTCCCAGCGGGTGGCGCCGAGCGCAAGGGCCGCCTCCTGGTGCATCTGCGGGACCTGGCGGAAGACCTCGCGGCTGACGTTGGTGATGATCGGCAGGATCATGATCGCGAGCAGGATGCCGACCGTGAACATCGCGCGGGGGGCGCCGCCGTCCCAGGAGAAGATGCCGGTCCAGCCGAGGTACGCGTCCAGCCAGCCGAACAGGCCGGTCAGGTTCGGTACGAGGATCATGGCGCCCCACAGGCCGTACACGATGGACGGCACGGCGGCGAGCAGGTCGATCACATACGCGATGGGGCCGCTGAGTTTGCGCGGGGCGTAGTGCGTGAGGAACAGCGCGATGGCGACGGCGATCGGGACCGCGATGACCATGGCGATGATCGAGGAGATGATCGTGCCGAAGGCCAGGACGGCGATACCGAAGACCGGCGGGGTCGCGCCGGTGTTCCAGTCGGAGGTGGTGAGGAAGTTGCCCTCGTCCTTGCTGATCGCGAGGGTGGCGCGGTAGGTGAGGAAGACCGCGATGGCGGCCATGATCACCAGCAGCAGGATGCCCGACCCGCGGGAGAGACCGAGGAAGATCCGGTCGCCGGGTCGGGTGGCGCCGTGGGCCGCGCGCTTCTGCTCGGTCGCCGTCGGCTGTGGGATGGGGGGAGGTGCTTCGGTGTTCTTCGTCGATATATCCATCGGGTTCTCCGGTCTGCGGAGCCGCACACGGTCTGCGGCGGCTCGGTGGAGCCGTACGTGATCGGCGACGGCTCCGGGCGGCGGTGCACCGGACGATGCGGTCCGGTCCGGGGTTTCGGGCCCCGGACCGGACCGCACTCAGGTCAGCTCAGGCCCTCGATGGTCTTGCGGACCTCGGTGATGATCTCGGTCGGCATCGGGGCGTAGTCGTTCTCCGTGAGGATCTTCTGGCCGTCCTCGGAGGCGATGTAGTTGAGGAAGGCCTTGGTGGCGGGCAGGGTCTCCGCCTTGTTGCCCTTGTCGCAGACGATCTCGTACGTCACCAGGACCATCGGGTAGGCACCGTCGGCCTTGGTGTTGTAGTCCAGCTCGAGCGCGTAGTCCGCGCCGGTGCCGACGCGCTTGGCGGCGGCGATGGCCTTGGTGGCGTTCTCGATGTTGGCCTCGACCGGCTCGGCGGCGCCGGTGTCGAGCTTGACCGCCTTGATGTTCTCCTTGACGTACGACAGCTCGAAGTAGCCGATGGCGCCGTTGGTCTGCTTCACCTGCTGGGCCACACCGGAGGACTGCGGAGCGGACTGGCCGCCCTTGGCCTGCCAGGCCTTGCCGCCCTCGTACGGGAAGTCCTTCTCGGCCGTGGCGATCAGGTACTTGGTGAAGTTGTCCGTGGTACCGGACTCGTCCGAGCGGTGGAACGCCTGGATCTTGAGGTCGGGAAGCTTCACGCCGGGGTTCAGCTTCGCGATCGCCGGGTCGTTCCAGTTGGTGATCTTGCTGTCGAAGATCTTGGCGATCGTCGAGGGGTCCAGGACCAGGTCGTCGACGCCCGAGACGTTGTAACCGACCGCGACCGGGCCGCCGACCATCGGGAGGTTGATGCCCTGGCCGCCCTTGCAGATCTCCTTGGAGGCGGTGACCTCTTCGGGCTTCAGCGCGGAGTCGGAGCCGGCGAAGGCGACCTGACCCTGGGTGAACGCGGTGACACCGGCGCCGGAGCCGCCACCCTTGTAGTTGATCTGGATGTCCTTGCAGGCGGCGGTGAACTGCGCGACCCAGGCGTCGATCGCGTTCTTCTGCGCGGAGGAGCCGTCGGCGAGCAGCTGGCCCTTGGCGTCGTCGCACTTGATGTTGCCGGCCTGGGCGGGGGCGGAAGCGTCGCCGCCGTTGCTGGTGTCGTCGGAGCCGCACGCCGTGAGGGCCAGGGCGCCGGAGACGGCGAGAGCGCCGAGAGCGAGGACGCGCCGGTTCTTGCGCTGAAGCTTCACTTGAGGGAGTTCCTTCCAGGAGCCGCCGTCCTGAAATTCGGCGGCGTGCGAAGAATGGTTGATGCGGACACGTCCCCCCGGGGCGCGGTCCGTCATCGTGCAAGGCCGAAATTAGGCAGGACAGGTGAAGGCGCCGAAGGGCGTAAATGAACGAGGGGTGAACCCCTGGGGACGGTGCGGTGAGGTCACGGAACGCTCACGTTGAGGACACGGGTGTATTCCGAGGCTTTGTGGGGGTGCGTCGGGCTATGCCGGGCGCAGCGACTGCAGCAGGGCGTCCACGAGGTCGCGGTCCCTCGGCTGGGTCAGGCGGCCCCGCGCGGCCGTGGGGGAGAGCCACAGCAGGCGGTCCACCTCGTCGGTCGGGGCGAACGTGCCGGGGCCGGCCTCGGCCGCCCAGTAGCGGACCTCCTTGGGGCGGCCGTTCGCCTGGTACCGCAGCGTCGGCAGCGCGGCGCCCGGCCGGGCCGAGTGGCCCGTTTCCTCCGCGACCTCGCGCAGGGCACCGGCGAGGGGGGCCTCGCCGCGCTTGAGCTTGCCCTTGGGGTGGGACCAGTCGTCGTACTTCGGCCGGTGGATCAGGCATATCTCCAGCTGACCGTCTACCGGCGATCGGCGCCACAGGACGCAGCCCGCCGCGTGGACGGTGGTCAGGTCATTCGCGTGAGTCACCGGGGTATGCCTCCTTCAGGGCCTGCCCACCGTCTGGATCTGCCAGGACTGCTGGAACGCGAACCGCGCTGCCTCCACCTCGTGCCGCTGGTCGGCGTGGAGCACGCCGAGGGCGTAGGCCGTCGCCGGGGCGATACGCGGGGTGCGGGCGGCCTGGGCCGCGGCCGCGGCCGCCTCGGAGGCGTCACGGTGCCGGTTGAGGGCCTGGCCGGCGGTCAGCAGCCGTACGTCCACCGGACCGCCCGCGCCGCGCAGGACCTCACGGGCGTAGCGGTGCAGGCGCAGCAGCAGGCGGACCTGGTGCCAGGGCGCGTCCTGCGGATGCGGGGCCGGGTCCGGGGACAGACCGTGGATCAGGGCCTCGGCGTTGTAGGGGTGGCCGGCGGTCATTAAGGGCAGCGCAGCGACCGCGTCGGTGAGCCGCTCCTCGGCGGCGCCCGCGAGGGGGCACAGGTCGGCGGTGGCCGCGGCGGCGGTCAGGGGGACCTCGCTGGCCAGTACGGCGATGTTGTCGGCCACGGCGTGAAAGCGGCTGCTTCCGAGGGCCTGGAGGGCGGTGCTGTGGGCTCGGGTCCGGGCGAGGGTGAGCTGGCGTTCGAGCAGGGCGCCTGCTTTGGCCGCGCCAACTGTGAGGTTGCCGCGCTCCGGGGTGGCCGCCGGGTGGGTGGGGTGGCCGGCGTTGCCGGGTTCCGCTTTCTGCGGGACGGGCGCCGACCCAGCGGCACGACTGCCCGCGGCTGTCTCGGCCGCGCCGTTGCCCGCGCCGGCACCGGACACGCCGCCCGCCCCCGTCTGCGTCGGCAGTACCGTCGCCCCCGACAGGCGGTGCAGCGCCAGCAGCAGGCGTTCCAGGCGGGCCGCGTAGGCGTGTTCCATCGCCAGCGTTCCCGAGAGCCAGGCCAGCTCGGGGCGGATGGCCTCCGACCAGTCGGCGTCCAGCAAGGGGCGGAACGTGTGCAGGCTGGCGCTGATGCGGCGGGCCGAGCGGCGCAGGGCCCGGGCCGCGTCGACGGACTCCTCCAAGCCGTTGGACTCCCCCACTCTCGCCTTCGCTCGAGCGGGGGAACCCCCGTCGCCGCCGGTCTCCCGGTGCAGGCGCAGGGCTCGGAGGAACTCCGTGGCCTGGGCGCGCAGGTAGCCCGCGAGGGCGTCCCCCGTCACCGCCCCGGCCGTGGGGTCCGTCGGATCAAGGTGTTGCTGTACCACGCCGGCGCCTCCGGGCGTCTATGAGCATCTCCTGGACGTTGCGCAGGGGCTGGCCGTCCGCGTCCATCGCGTGCCGGGTCCACTCGCCGTCCTGACCGAGGTGCCAGGACGCGGTGGTGTCGGACATACCGGTCTCCAGGAGCCGGTTGAGCGCGGCGCGGTGGGCCGGGTCGGTGACCCTGACCAGGGCTTCTATACGACGGTCGAGATTGCGGTGCATCATGTCGGCGCTGCCGATCCACACCTCGGGTTCGCCGCCGTTGCCGAAGGCGAAGACCCGGGAGTGCTCGAGGAAGCGGCCGAGGACCGAGCGGACGCGGATGTTGTCCGACAGTCCCGTCACGCCCGGCCGGATCGCGCAGATGCCGCGGACCCAGATGTCGACCGGCACGCCCGCCTGGGACGCGCTGTAGCAGGCGTCGATGAGCGCCTCGTCGACGATCGAGTTGACCTTGATGCGGACGTAGGCGGGACGCCCGGCACGGTGGTGCTGCGCCTCCTTGTTGATCCGCGAGATCAGGCCGTCGCGCAGGGACTTGGGGGCCACGAGCAGACGGCGGTACGTCTCCCGGCGCGAGTAGCCGGACAGACGGTTGAACAGGTCGGACAGGTCCGCGCCCACCTGCGGGTCCGCGGTCAGCAGGCCGAGGTCCTCGTACAGCCGCGCCGTCTTCGGGTGGTAGTTGCCGGTGCCGACGTGGCTGTAGCGCCGTAGCGTCTCGCCCTCCTGGCGGACCACCAGCGACAGCTTGCAGTGGGTCTTCAGGCCGACGAGGCCGTACACGACATGGCAGCCGGCCTCCTCCAGCTTGCGCGCCCATTTGATGTTGGCGTGCTCGTCGAAGCGGGCCTTGATCTCGACCAGGACGAGGACCTGCTTGCCGGCCTCGGCGGCGTCGATGAGCGCGTTGACTATGGGGGAGTCGCCGGAGGTGCGGTACAGGGTCTGCTTGATCGCCAGGACGTCCGGGTCGTCGGCCGCCTGCTCCAGGAACGCCTGCACGGAGGTGGAGAAGGAGTCGTACGGGTGGTGCAGCAGCACGTCCCGGTTGCGCAGGGCGGCGAAGATGTCCGGCGCGGACGCCGACTCGACCTCGGCGAGATCGCGATGGGTGCCCGCGACGAACTTCGCGTACTTCAGCTCGGGACGGTCGATGGAGGCGATGCGGAAGAGGCCGGTGAGGTCCAGGGGGCCGGTCAGCGGGTAGACCTCGGCCTCGCTGATCTTCAGCTCGCGTACCAGCAGGTCCAGGACCTCCTGGTTGATGTTCTCCTCGACCTCCAGGCGCACCGGCGGCCCGAAGCGGCGCCGCATGAGCTCCTTCTCCAGGGCCTGGAGCAGGTTCTCGGCGTCGTCCTCCTCGACCTCCAGGTCCTCGTTGCGGGTGACCCGGAAGGCGTGGTGCTCCAGGACCTCCATGCCCGGGAACAGCTCCTCCAGGTGCGCGGCGATGACGTCCTCCAGCGGGACGAACCGGCCGGGGGAGGCCTCCAGGAAGCGGGAGAGCAGCGGGGGCACCTTGACGCGGGCGAAGTGCGGGGTGCCGGTGACGGGGTTCCGTACGCGCACGGCCAGGTTCAGGGACAGGCCGGAGATGTACGGGAACGGGTGCGCCGGGTCGACCGCCAGCGGGGTCAGGACCGGGAAGATCTGGTGCCGGAAGAGCGTGAAGAGGCGGGCCTGCTCCTTCTCCTGCAGCTCGTTCCAGCGGACCAGGTGGATGCCCTCCTCCGCGAGCGCGGGGGCGACGTCCTCGTGGTAGCAGGCGGCGTGCCGGGCCATCAGCTCGCGGGAGCGGGCCCAGATCATCTCCAGGACCTCGCGGGGCTGGAGACCGGAGGCGGAACGCGTCGCCACCCCGGTGGCGATACGGCGCTTCAGACCGGCCACGCGGACCATGAAGAACTCGTCCAGGTTGCTGGCGAAGATCGCCAGGAAGTTCGCCCGTTCGAGAAGCGGGGTGTTCGGGTCCTCGGCGAGTTCGAGGACGCGCTCGTTGAACGCGAGCCAGCTGCGCTCACGGTCCAGGAAACGGCCCTGGGGCAGTTGGACACCGTCGATCTCGGAGGCCTCGTACGCGTCGAGGTCGGCATCGATGTCGGGCTCCAGTTCGGAGACGACCGCCGCCGAAGTGACCGTGTGCGGGCGGTGGGCCGCTATGGAGCCGACGGAGGGCTGGGCGTGCTGGACCTGTGCCTGGGCGTTCGTGGACTGGCTCATATGCCCATTGTTCCGCGCGGCGAGGCTTATGGGCGCGTCGGAAAGCGCGGGCGGGAGCGTGGTGGGGAGGTGTCGTGCGTCCCCGTTCCTCGCGTTCCCTCCCGTGGGCGGCGCAGGCTCTGGCGCGGCGGGCGTCATTGGCTGAGCGTCGCAAGCCCGTCTGAACCAATGGTTACGGAGACATGGCGTGTGGGATAGCGGGGGGCGGCTCGCGGGCGTCTACATACCGGAACGTCCGCCTGCGCGCCTGCGCACGCCTTGCGGCACTCGGCCCCCGGAGGGGGGGGTGCCTTTACGGCTGCTGCAGTTGCCGGGGTGGCTTCGCGGCCGCCGTCGGTCGAAGCGCGGTCCGCATCCGCGTCGTCCTGAGCGGGCGCCTCGGCGGCGGCCGTGCCCCTGAGCGACTGACCGGCCTGCCGAGGGCAGCACCTGGTGGGCTTCGGGCTGGGCTTGGCCAGTCCGCACTGTCGGCAGCCCTGCCGCACGTCCCTCCCCCCCGTGGAGGGACGTGCGGCGGGAATCTACGGGGTGCGGCGGTGCAGGAGTCAGATGGCGCTGACCGCTGGCCGGGGCGGTGGCGCCCAGTGGTGGGCACGTCCTTCCTCCGTGGAGGGGCGTGCGGGGCCGACGGTCCGGTGTGCCGTCAGGCGGTGCGGCGGTGCAGGAGCCAGATGGCGGCGGCGGTGGTCGGCGCGGCGGCGCCCAGTGGTAGGCACGCCCCTCCCCCCGTGGAGGGGCGTGTGGGGCCGACGGTCCGGTGTGCCGTCAGGCGGTGCGGCGGCGCAGGAGCCAGAAGGCGGCGGCGGTGGTCGGCGCGGCGGCGCGGCGGCGCCCAGTGGTAGGCACGCCCCTCCCCCCGTGGAGGGGCGTGCGGGGCCGACGGTCCGGTGTGCCGTCAGGCGATGCGGCGGCGCAGGAGCCAGAAGGCGGCGGCGGTGGCCAGTGCGGCGGTGCCCAGCAGGAGGCCGGTCTCGACGAGGTGGAGCGGCCAGAAGTGCGAGGCGGGGTGGTAGTCGGTGTAGTAGCCGACGATGTCGTGGGCCGCGAGGCACTTGGCGTCGTCGGTGCACAGGGGGTCGGGGACGCGGGCGCCCGTGGAGGTCAGGGCGCCCTGGTCGCCGTAGAGGATGTGCATCGGTGACTGGTAGCCGGTCTTCAGGGTGCCGAGCGCGGTCTCCCAGGGCACCAGGTTGCGGCTCGCGACGGTGGCGAGGGACTCCAGTGCGCCGGTGGCGACCAGGGTGACGGCGAGTGCCGGGAGCGCGCGGCGCAGGAGCAGGCCCGCGAGGGCGCCGATGGCGAGGGCGAGCAGGGGTGCGGCGATGGCGATGGTGCCGTTGGACTGGAAGTTGTCGGCGGTGTACCAGGACCACTGCCCCAGCGGGAGGGGGTGCGCGTCGGACACCAGGCGGTGCAGGAGGACGAGGACAGTCGTGCCGGCCGTGACCAGGACCGCCGGGACGGTGAGCTTGGCGGCCAGCCAGCGGGTGGGGGTGATGCCCTGGGTCCAGGCGAGGCGTGCGGTGCCGTTCTCCATCTCGCGGGCGACGAGGGCGGCGCCCGCCCAGGCGGCGACGAGCGCGGGGAGCCAGTTGATGCCGAACCCGGCGGCCCTGAAGACGCGGTCGTAGTCGTAGACCGGGTCGCCCCACACGCAGGCCTCGCGGCCGGCGCACACCCGGTCCCACTCTGCCTGGGCCGCGTCGGCACCCGGGCCGTACGCCCACAGCAGTACCGCCGCTCCGCCGAGGACGACGGCCGCCCACACGATCAGCGCCGAGCGGTGCAGCCGCAGGACGGTCCAGGTCAGGCCGCGGGGGCCGCGGGGCGGCCGGCCGGTGGCCGGGGTCGCCGTAGTGGGGATTGCGGTGGTCATACGGCGGCTCCGGTACGGCGGTTCAGCAGCCGGAAGGCGATCAGGACCGCCAGGGCCGCGACGGCGAGGACGATGCCGGTCTCCATGAGCTGGAGGGGCCAGAAGTGGGAGGACGGGTGGTAGTCGCGGTAGAAGCCGACGATGTCGTGGGTGGCGAAGCAGCCGGGCTCGCCGGTGCAGTCGGGGATCGGGACACGGGCGCCGGTGGAGGTGAGGGAGCCCTCGTCGACGATCATGCCGACGGCCTCGGGGGAGTCACCCTTGGTGGTCACGGTCTCGACCGGCCACAGACGTGGGCGCAGTGAGATGAGCGGGTACATGAGCATGGCCAGGCCCAGGACCGCGGCGCCGAGGGCGGGCAGGGCGCGGCGCACGAGCAGGGCCGCGAGGGCGCCGACCGCGAGGCCGAGGAGGGGGTAGGCGGTGGCGACGGTGCCGTTGAGCGGGAACACGGAGTCGTTGTGCCACTCGTACCAGGCGAACGTGCGCCGTAGCTCTTCGTCCGACGACCACACCAGGCGGTGCAGCAGTGTGAACGCCAGGGTGCCCGGCACGAGCAGGGCGGCGGGCACGGCGAGCTTGGCGGCCAGCCAGCGGGCCGGGGTGACGGACTGGGTCCAGGCCAGCTGGGCGGTGCCGTCCTCCAGTTCGCGTCCGATGAGCGCGCCGCCGGCCCAGGCGGCGGTGAGGAGCGGTACGAGGTTCAGCAGGCTCGCGCCTACGGAGAGCGTGGTGCTGTACCGCTGGTAGGCGGGGCTGCTGTAGTCGCAGGCCAAGCCGGGGTTCGGGTCGGCACAGCCCTCCGCCCGGTACTCGGCCCACGCGGCGTCCCCGCCGGGACCGTACGCCCAGAGCAGGGCCCCGACGGTCAGGGCAACCAGCATCACCCAGAACCACAGCGCCGAGCGGTGCAGCCGCAGCATCGCCCAGAGCAGGCCGCGCGGCCCACGGGAACGCGTCACGGCGACGGGCGCCTCGACGGTCATGGCGGCGGTCATACGGCGGCCTCCCGCGCGGAGTCGAGCCGCAGGGCCGGCGCCTCCGGGGCGCGCAGGTGGGCCAGGACCAGCTCCTCCAGGGTGGGGGCGGTGGTCTGCCAGCCGTCGCCGAGGGGGCCGTCGGGGCGTACGAGTGCGGTGAGCTGGCGTCCCGTGGTGCGGGACTCGACCACGGTGTGCGGGTCCAGGGAGTCGTCGGCCCGGCCGGTGACGAGCCGGTGCGCGGCGAGCAGGTCGTCCAGCGGGCCGGCGAGGCGGATGCGGCCGGCGCCGAGCAGCAGGAGGTGGTCGCAGGCGCCGTCCAGCTCGGCGACGACGTGCGAGGACATGACAACCGTGGTGCCGTGTTCGGCCGCGTCGGCCATGAGCGCCGCCATCAGCTGGTGCCGGGCCAGCGGGTCGAGGTCGGCCATCGGCTCGTCCAGGAGCAGCAGTTCGGGGCGCTTGCCGAGGGCCAGGGCGAGTGCGACGCGGGTGCGCTGGCCGCCGGAGAGCGTGCGGATCTTCGCGTCCGCGGTGAGGTCGCCCTCGGCGACGATGCGCTCGGCGACCCGGGCGTCCCAGCGGCGGGGGTTCAGCTCGCGGCCCAGCCGCAGGGTGTCGGCGACGGTGAGCTGCGGGTGCAGGGGCTTGTCCTGGGCGACGTACGCGAGTCGCTCGCGGGCCGCCGCCGGGGTCGTGCCGAGGATGGTGATCGTGCCGTCGGTGGGGCGCAGCAGGCCGGCGGCGAGGGAGAGCAGGGTCGACTTGCCCGCGCCGTTCGGCCCGACGACGGCGCAGACGCGGCCTGCGGGGAGCCGGAAGGAGCAGTCGTCCAGGGCGACCTTGCGGTGCCGCCCGAACTTCCTGCCCAGCGCGGCCGCCTCGATGGCGGTCTCGGTCATGACTCGTCCCCCTTGATGTGCGTGTCCGGCTGCATGTGCGTGTCCGGCCTGATGTGCGTGTCCGGCTCGAAGTGCGTTTCGAGTACGGAGGTGAAGAGAGCGTCCACGTCGTCGCGGTCCAGCCCGGCCTCGCGGGCCCGTACGGCCCACGCGTCCAGTTCGGTGCGCAGGGGCGAGTCGGCCGGCGCGGTGCTCAGTGCGCGCCGTACGAACGTGCCGAGTCCCCGACGCGCCTCGACCAGGCCCTCGCGTTCCAGTTCGCGATAGGCCTTGAGGACGGTGTTGGGGTTGATGGCGGTGGCCTCGACGACCTCACGGGCCGTCGGCAGCTTGTCCCCCGGCTCCAACAGGCCCAGGCGCAGCGCCTGTTTGGTCTGCTGGACGATCTGCACGTAGGTGGCGACGCCGGAGCGCCGGTCGATGCGGTATTCGACCATCCCGTTCCACCACCCTTTCACTAATTGAGTAGTGAAAGGGTGGTGGAAAAGAAGGGGCGACGTCAAGGGTGCCGCCCCTTACAAGAGTTATGTGCGGTTCGGTGTCACGTCTCCGCCCGGTACATAAGGTCCGTCTCGTACGTCACGAACCCCAGCCGCTCGTACACCGACACCGCCGCCTTGTTGTCGGCGTCGACGTAGAGCATCGCCGTGGGCAGGCCCTGGGCGGCCAGATGGCGCAGCCCGATCGTCGTCAGGGCCTTGCCCAGGCCGCCGCCCTGCGCGCCCGGGCGGACGCCGAGGACGTACACCTCGCCGAGCCCTTCCTGCGCGTGGACCTTCGTCCAGTGGAAGCCGATGAGTTCGCCCTCGCGTTCCGCCAGGAAGAACCCGGCCGGGTCGAACCACGGCTCGGCCTTGCGGTCGTCGAGGTCGCGCTGGGTGAGGGAGCCCTGCTCGGGGTGGTGGGCGAAGGCGGCGGCGTTCACGGCGAGCCAGGCCTCGTCGTCCTGGCCGGGCACGAAGGTGCGGACCGTCACGCCCTCGGGGAGCACCGGGTCCGCCAGCTGAAGGTCCGCCAGGGAGCGGCGCATCTGACGCAGTTCGCGGAAGAGCGTGAGGCCGAGCACCTGGGAGAGATGGCGGGCGGCGGCGTGGCCCCCGTGGGCCCACACCCGCAGCCGCTTGCCGGACGCGGCGAGGAGGGCGGCGCCCAGCGCGCGGCCGTGGCCGTGGCCGCGGTGCGAGGGGTGGACGACCAGCTCGGCGGCCGGGGCCTCCACCGGGTCGGTGTCCTCCAGCTGGGCGTAACCGACGAGTTCGCCGGCGACGTTCAGCAGCAGATGCGAGACGCCCTCGCGCTTGCCGCCGCGCAGCTGAAGCCGGCCCTGCTCGGACACCGCCTGCTGCCCGTCGTTCCGGGCGGCCTCCGCCAGCAGTTCGAGTACGGCCTCGGTCTGCTCCGGGGAGAGCGCGGAGTGGGTCTCGATGGAACGGGAGGGGAGAGGGGATGCGGTGTCGTCGCTGGTCATGCGTACGAGGGTAAAGGGAGCGCCCGGCAATGTGGCGGCAAAGAGGCGGGCAAAGGGAAACCAGAAAGTAACCATGAACCCTCTGTCGCGCTACGCGCGTTGACTCTAGGCTGCGCGCGACGGGGACATGTCACTTTCGACCCACAGGGGGGCGTATGCCAGCCGAGTCACAGGCGCACCAGCGCCGCAGACGCCGTACTCACCTTCTCCTCGCCGGAGCCGCCGGTCTCGCCACCGCGGGCGCGCTGGCCGCGGCGCTCCCCGCGACGGCGGAGGAGAGCTCCGCCAAGCACGGCGGCGGATCCACGTACAGCCGCTACCAGGACGTCCAGCTGCTGTCCTTCAACGACCTGCACGGCAACCTGGAGCCGCCGACCGGTTCCTCCGGCCGGCTCACCGAGGTCCAGCCGGACGGCTCGACGAAGACCATCGAGGGGACGGGCGGCGTCGAGTACCTCGCCACCCACCTGCGCCAGGCCCGCGAGGGCAAGAAGTACTCCATCACCGCGGCCGGCGGTGACATGGTCGGCGCCTCCCCGCTGATCTCGGGCCTCTTCCACGACGAGCCCACCATCGAGGCGCTGAACAAGCTCGACCTGGACGTCACCTCGGTCGGCAACCACGAGTTCGACGAGGGCGCCAGGGAACTGGGCCGCCTGCAGAAGGGCGGCTGCCACCCGACGGCCGGCTGCTACGTCGAGGGCGAGGAGTTCGAGGGCGCCGACTTCCCGTACCTCGCCGCGAACGTCCTCGACGAGAAGACGAACAAGCCGATCCTCAAGCCCTACTGGGTGTGGAAGAAGAACGGCATCAAGGTCGGCTTCATCGGCGTCACCCTGGAGGACACCCCGGGCGTCGTCTCCGCCGAGGGCGTCAAGGGCCTGAAGTTCAAGGACGAGGTAGAGACGATCAACAAGTACGCGCGCGTGCTCCAGGCACAGGGCGTGAAGTCGATCGTGGCGCTGATCCACGAGGGCGGCATGCCCGCCTCCGGCTCGTACAACTACAACTGCGACTCCCCGGGCGCCGGCGACGGCGTCTCCGGCCCGATCGTCGACATCGCCAAGAACATCACGCCGCAGGTGGACGCGCTGGTCACCGGCCACACGCACGCCGCGTACGTGTGCACGATCCCCGACCCGTCGGGCAAGCCCCGCATGGTCACCTCGGCCGCGTCCTTCGGCCGCCTCTACACGGACACGACGCTGACGTACGACCGCTTCACCGGCGACATCGCCCGTACGGCCGTGAAGTCGGCGAACCACGTGGTCACCCGGGACGTCGCCAAGGCGCCCGACATGACCGAGCTGATCAGCAAGTGGAACACCCTTGCGGCGCCCATCGGCAACCGTGCCATCGGTTACATATCCGCCGACATCCCCAGCACCGGCACCGAGTCCCCGATGGGTGACCTCATCGCGGACGCGCAGCTGGCGTACGGCAAGGAGCTGGACCCGGAGACGGACCTGGCGCTGATGAACCCGGGCGGCGTCCGGGCACCGCTGACCTACGCGGCCAAGGGCAGCGAGGGCGACGGTGTGGTGACGTACGCCGAGGGCTTCACCGTGCAGCCCTTCTCCAACACCGTGAACCTGCAGGACTTCACCGGTGCCCAGCTCATCCAGGTCCTCAAGGACCAGGTGAGCGGCGTGAACGCGAGTGCGCCGAAGATCCTGCAGCTGTCGTCGGGCCTGACGTACACGCTGGACCTGACCAAGACCGGCGCGGACCGGATCGTCGTCGACTCCGTCAAGCTGAACGGGGCGGCCATCGACCCGGCGGCCACCTACCGTGTCGCGACCAACAGCTTCCTCGCGGGCGGCGGCGACGGCATCACCACGCTGGGCCAGGGCACGAACGACCTGGTCGGCGGCGACGATCTGGCGGCGCTGGAGAAGTACCTCACGGCCAACTCCTCGGCCACGAACCCGATTGCGCCGCCGGCGGCGAACCGGATCACGGTCGTGCAGTAGTCCACTGGTTCAACAGTTCGTGAAGTGGCGTGACCCCACCCGCAACCTCCGGTAGAGGTTGCGGGTGGTGGGCGTGCGCATGGCCGGATGGGCCGATGCGTTCCCGTTACCAAGAGCCTCAGTGGCTCTCGGCAATCCTGGCGTCTCCGCCTGGAAGGTCCGTACCGCCCAGCTGGGCGGCTTACGGTCCGCGCTTCAGCGACCACCGCCCGGACAAGTCCCGGGTCTTACACGGTCTCCACGCAGTGTTTCACGTCTCCGAGCCACTCCCGGCGACGGTGGGCCCGTGGCCCACGGGCGCGTGTACTGTGGCTGGATGGCTTGGCTTTCGCCACCCGGCCAACACTGAACCTACCAACGCCCACTGACAGCCGCTGACGAACGCCGAAACTCCCGGCAGCAGCCTTCAACACCTTCCTCACCCAGCCCGCCGACGAGCGGCTGGACTCGGTCAAGGTGACCGTCCCCGACGTGGCCGCCGACCGGGTCTCGCTGGCGCAGGTGACGGCGACGGCACGGGACGTACGACTGGACACCGACGGCCCTGCGTCGGTGCGCGGCGCCGACGTTCCGAAGCTGGAGGGCGATGTCCTCCTCTCCTTCGCGGACCTCAACCGCGAACTCCGCGCCTCCCAGGTCACGTTCACCGGAGAGGGCCGTGACCGGGTCCGGGCGCGCGGCACGCTGCCGGTCGCCGGGCACGACCTCCGTCTGCGTGCCGAGGCCCGGATCGTGCGCGAGGGGGACCGCGGCATCGCGACGCACATCGGCGGAATGCGCCCGGACATCGGGGACTTGGCGACCTACCGCCCCGGCGCCCGCGCCTCGGAGGGCCTGCACCTCAGCCGCGCGTCGGTGGCCCGCATCGCCCACGAGACGCGCAAGGCGAAGGCGCTGCTGTCGGTCCCGGCTGTCGTACGACGCCTCGGGGTCCCCGACTCCGTCGTCCGCGCGGCCCTGCGCAACGAGGACAAGCTCACCGACCTGACCGGCACCCCGCGCTTCGCCCACCGCGCGATGCAGCTCAACCTCATCGACCTGGCCCTCGACCACCCCGCCCTCCTCAAGCGCCTCGGCTTCGACCCCGCCCTCCTCGACGCCCTGCCCCGCCTCACCCGCCCGGTCCTCGCCGACCAGCTCTCCCTGGGCTTCCGGCTGCCGGAGCCGCCGAGCGGGCAGCTGCGGTTGCGGGATGTGCGGGTGGAGAAGGACGGGATCAGGGTGCGGCTGGAGGGGGCGGGGCTGGCGGTCGGCAGGAAATAGGTCCATGCTCGCGCTCCCCGGCCTCATGGTCGCCCCGCTCGACCGGATCGCGGCGGCAGGGGTCGGTTCCCTGCACGCAGAAGGCTGGGGCGGTCCCGACCTCTGTCACGCCGTGTACGTCGCCACCCCGCAGATGGGGACCGGCTGCATGTCGATCACCGTGACGGGCCAGGAGGGCGACTACCCACCCGGCGTCCTCACCGTCGACATCGACTCCCCGGCATGCTCGGCTTCCACTGACGCCGAGCATGCCGGGCGGGCGGGACCGTCAGACCCGGTGGACGCGCTGCGTCGTCAGTTCGTAGCGGGCGCCGACGATGGCCAGCTTGCCCTCGGCCACCTTGGCGGCGAGGTCGGGCTCCGCGGCGAGGCGGGCGCGGACGGCCCGTACGTTGGCGTCGATGGTGGAGTCGACGCGGGCGTCCCCGTCCTTGGTGTGGTCGATGTTCGGGGCTATCTGGTCGGCGATGTACTGGATGTGGGCCGGCAGCCGCTCACCCGACTCGTCCGCCGCGACGGCGGCCTTCACGGCGCCGCACGACTGGTGCCCGAGCACCAGGACCAGCGGGATGTCCAGTTCGAGCACGCCGTAGGCGACGCTGCCGAGCACGGCCTCGTCCAGGACCTCGCCGGCGGAGCGCACGGTCATCAGGTCACCGAGGCCCTGGTCGAAGACGAGCTCCGGCGGAACCCGGGAGTCGATGCAGCCGAGGACGACGGCGAAGGGGTGCTGACCCGACGTCAGGCTCTGCCGCACGGCGGGCGACTCGTCGGGGTGCCGCTCGCAGAAGGTGCGCCAGCGATGGTTGCCCGCGGCGAGCTCACGCAGGGCTTCCGCCGGGGTGCCGGGGCGGTGCCCGGAGCCGGCGGCGGGGGCCGCGGAGGCGGAGGCCGTGCCCAGGGCGGCGGTGGTCCCCAGCGCTGCGGCTCCGGTCAGCCCGGCGCGAAGGAGTGCGCGCCGGGCCAGGGTGGATATGGCCGGCTTGAAGCCGGCGGCTCTGTCAGAGTTCACGGAGAGGAACGTATGCCCGAATATCCCTTTGAGCGTTCAGGTTGCTGAATCATGGGCAAGCGCGGGAGATCCGTGATCGAACGTTGGTCTGCTCTTGGGATTCCCGAGCGCCTTCCTTGACCAGCGCGACCAGCGCGACCGGCGCGACCTGCCCGGCGTCAGGACGCCGTAGGCGTCCAGTCCCCCAACCAGTCGGCGACCTCCTGCCCGCCGGCCTGGGCGTCGGTCAGCTGCGGCCGGTCGCTGCTCGCGCTGCCGGCACCCGCGCCGGTGTTCTTGTACTCGGCGAAGCGGTCGTCCTTCCAGGAGAAGCCGCCCATGTCGGACCACGGGGTGGTCTTGATCGCGGCGCTCAGCGTGGTGTTGCGGACCGTGGTCTGCGGGTCGAGGGTCGCGTCGCCGCCGGCGTGCCAGTTGCGGCCGAGGAAGAAGGAACGGTCGGACACGTCGCCGTTGACCGTGGAGTTGGCGATGAGGATGCCCTTGCGGTTCGCTGCCGTGCTGGGCGCGGTGACGTACCCGGCCGACGTGCCGTCCCAGCGCTTCTTCAGCGTGATGACGGACCTGTCGATCACCGCGGTCGCGCGGCCGAAGATGAAGTCGACGTTGCCGATGACGTAGGAGTTCTTCATGTAGACGCGGCCCAGCTTGTCCTTGGACGCGGTGTCCACGAGCAGGGTGTCCTGGTCGCCGCCGACGATGACGCCGTCGAGGAACACCTTGTCGGCGGCGGTGCGCAGGGCGACGGCCTGGTGGCCGCTCAGGTTCTGGTTGGCCTTCTCGTCGAAGTCGTTGTTGATCGTCAGGTTGCGGGCCTGGAAGTCGTCCGCCTCGACGGCGACGGTGGCGCTGCCGCCCGTGCCGTAGGTACCGCCGCCCGGCTTGGGCGTGCCGGACGCGTTGTTGTAGACGATCACCGTGTCCTTACGGCTGCCGCCCGTGCCCTGGATGGTGACGTGCGGCTTGTTGGCGGGAACCTTGACGACCTCGCGATACGTGCCCGGCTTGACCGCGATCACGACCCGGGAGGCGTTGTTCGCGGGGACGGCGTTCACGGCGGCCTGCACGGACGTGTACTGCCCGTTGCCGTCCTTGGCGACGGTGAGGGTCGTCGCGGCCTTGGTGCCGACCGCCGCCGCAGTCGTCGTGCCGATGGAACTGCGGGGCCCGGCGCCCGACTTGAGGAGCGACGGTACGTTCGCCGCCGCATCGAGCGTGTACGAGTAGTACGCCTTCGGGTCGAACGCCGTACCGCCGCTCTCGTTCCGCCCGCTGGTACCGGAGAAGACGCTGCCGCGCTGGACGAGGGTCGCGGTGCCGTCCTTGATGACGGGGTTGTTGATGCCCTGGAAGTACGAGTTCTCGAGCACCATCTTGGTCTTGCCGCGCGAGTAGTTGCCGTACGACGACTTGATGTCCGTCCCCGCCACGTCCTCCAGGAAGTTGTTGTAGAGGTGCGCGTGGGCGGCGTTGTCGGTGGAGGGATTGCGCTGCTCGGTCTCGCGGATCCAGTTGTGGTGGATGGTGATGTCGGTGACGACGTTGTCCGTCCAGCCGATCCCGAATGCCTTGTTGTCGTTGCTCAGCCTGTTCCAGGACACGGTCACGTTCGTGCTGTCCTTGCGCACGTCGATGAGCCCGTCGGCCATGTGCCGCAGATCGTTGTGGTCGATCCACACATGGTGCGCGCCGTCCATCTGGACGGCGTCGAAGTCGTGGTCCTTGTCGTTCCAGACGCCCTGGTACGCGTCCCGGATGGTCAGGTTCCGGATGATCACGTTGTGCACGCCGGAGCCGAGGAAGAAGCCGCCACCGACGATGTGCCCGGACGTCCCGGACCCGACGATGGTCTTGTCCGACTGGACCTTGATCTCCTTGCCGACCGGGTTCATGTTGATGGTCCCGGCGACGACGATCACGTAGGGCTCCGCGGCCGTGGCGTACTTCTCCAGGTCGGCCTGCGTCTTGACGGTGACGATCTGCCCGTCGCGGCCACCATAAGTGCCGTTCTGCCCACGGGAGTTGAGAGACGCGAAGCCGTCTGCGGCGGCGGTGGCCCAGGCGGGGGCGGCGGCGGTCGCGGCGGACGCCTTCTGCTGGGCGTCCGCGCCGAAGAGGCCGAGGTCCGTGCCGTAGGCGAGGGTGCCGGCGGCGGTCAGAGCGAGGGGGACACCGACCGCCAGCGCGGTCCTGCTTCTGCGGTGCCGGGGCCGGTTGCGGGTTTCAGTCACGGCTGCTTCCGATCAGGTCAAGTGGTGGGGGGTTCACGTCACTTGCCTGTCGGAGCAGTCGCGGAAAAGGTTGCCGTGCTCGGACGCGCTTTCTGGGGGCGCTTACGGGGACGGTGTCTGCGGGGACGGTGCCGGGCTCGCGTCGTCGTCCCTTGCCGTGGCGGTGCGGTTCTGCCGGCTCAGGTGGACGGCGTGGAGCAGGGTGCCGACCGCTGCGGCGCCGCTCAGCAGGGAGCCGAAGGCCGCGATCAGTGAGCCGGAGCCGTCGCCTCCGCCGCCGCCCGGGTTCACCGCGACGACGGTCTGGGTCACGACGGTGACGGGGGTCTGGGGGTCGCCCGGCTCGCCCGGGTCGGTGGGTTCCTCGGTCGGCTCCTCGGTGTCACCCGTATACGGCGGCTGCGTGGTGTACCAACTGGTCGCCCCGCCCCCGGAGTTAGGAGAGTCATCCGACCTCGATGGCGCCGCCACGACGAGAAGCGAGACGGCTCCGGCGGTGAACAAGAGACCCAAGGTGATCCACAGGGCGATCTTCGGTGACGAGTTCTTCAACATGGCTCCCCCTCACCTCAAGCGTAAGGAGAAACGGCCGGGAAGTGGATCACTTTCCCGGCCGCCTTCGGCGAGAAAGTGCGCCAAGTGGCGCCTGGAGCCCGCCTACTTGGAGCAGGTGCCCGGGTTCAGCTTCTCCTCCACCTTGTCCTCGCGGCCGTCGGGCTGTCCGTTGGGCAGGAGCTTGTCGGAGACGCCGTCGATGTAGTAGCCGTAGGAGTAGATCGTCTTCCAGCTTGCGTCCCGGCCACGCCAGGTGTGCGTGGTGACCTCGCCGTCACCCTTGTTCCACTGGTAGTCCTCGACGTAGAAGACCGGGTTCACGCGCACCACGCGCTGGTACGGCGTCCAGGTCACGGCGACCTGGGTGCACGGCGGGATGGTCTTCTCGCTGCGGCGCTCGAACTTGGACTCCTTCTCCCAGCCCCACTCGTAGCCGGCGCTGCCGCCCACGCTGCCCGAGAAGATGCTCTTGGCGAGGGAGAGACCGATGGTGCCGCCGACGCTCTTCTTGGCGAATGTCTTGGTGCTGTAGCTGCTGACGAAGGTCTCCTTGTCGTCCTTCGAACCGCGGTTGCCGATCCACGGCGAGGTACGGACCGTCGCGCCCTTGGTGGACCAGGTGGACGCCTCGGCGTAACCGCACCAGCCGCGGAACAGCTCCCACGGCCCGGCGGGCACCCACAGCCCGAAGACGTCCCGCAGGTACTCGTCCTGCGTCTTGAACTCGCCGGTGTCGACGTTGTAGGCGCCGTAGACGCCGGTCAGGCTCCCCTCCTGGTTGCAGAGCCGCTCGATCATCAGGTCGGTGTTGCCGGGGTCCGTACCCCGGATGTTCGTCGCGCCGCCGGGCCCGTTGCCCGCCGCCTGGGCGGAACCGGCCCCCGCCAGCACGCCGGATATGGCGAGGGCGGCGGAGGCGATGCTCAGGGCGCTCTTCTTGAGTTTCGATGTTGCCGATTTGCGAATGAGTCGCATGGGGGTTGGCTCACTCCTGTGTGCTGTGCACAGGGGCCGACGGGTCCGGTCGGCCCCTGTCTGACAGCCAGGAAGATTCCAGAGAACTCACGGGTAGGGTCAGAATCAGGTGAGGATGACAGGACATCGACAGCTCGGCGGGGCCTGTCTGTCGCGCTTTGGCCGCCTCTGCCCGGATGAGCTTAGGTGAGCAACTCCGCCGACCTGTCGGCGAATTCGACGAGCCGGTCCCGCCGTGCTCCTTCGCGGGAGATACGGAAACCGTGGCGGCGGCCGTGGAACGCGGCCTGCAGAGCATGGAACTGTGCCCAGCGCCGTACGCGTTCGCGATCAAGTACGGCGAACTCGGCAAAGATGTCCAGGACCCGGTGAACGGCCTTGTCCAGGTCGTCCGCCGCGAGGAGATGCAGGGCACGGGACTTCAGCAGTGTGCCGCCGTCGTAGGCGGGATCGCCCACCAGCCCCTTGGGGTCGACAGCGAGCCAGGGCTCGCGGTCGCCGCGCAGGATGTTCCGGGCGTGCAGATCGCCGTGGATGACGCTTCCACTGCCCGGCGGCGACGAGCTGCTCGACGACCTCGCGGATCTGGACGGTGGTCACTGCGGCGACGTTCGCGCCGGGCTCCAGGCGGACCGCGTCCAGCACCGCCGTCCACGTTGTACGGCCGGTCTCCAGCGCGGCCACGATCGAGTACGGCCAGCCGGGCAGCACCATCTGGTGCTTGCCCTCACCCGACCGAAGGGGTGGCAGAAGGCCTGGTCAGGGCACGTATGGGCGTCCGGCCTCAGCCACGGAGAGACGTCCGCGGCCAGCACGATCCGACCCGTCCGCCGCCCTTGGCAACGACAGAGAGGCCAGTGCGCGACGCAACCGGGCAACGTCGATCCGTCCCTGATTGAGGCCGCCGTAGAGGGCACCGTGTCCGCGGCGGTGTTCCGAGTATGAGGGTGTCCCAGGCGCGTGCCAACACGAAGACGCTGCACGACGGCCTCACCATCCGTGACACGCCGGGCGGCGAGTGTCCGATGCCTCGGCTGGGGGTCTGGTGCGGCGGCGGGCATGTCCCAAAAGTGTGGTGCGCGTCCACTGACGGATATGTCATGATCGCGCCATGAGGAAGATCATTGCATTAGCGACAACTGTCCTGTCCGCCGCGGTACTTCTGTCCGGTACGGCGGCTCCCGCGCAGGCCCTGCACCCGGCCCAGCCGAACCCCTGGGACAGGAGAGTCAAATGCACGTCGACCGATGACGACGGGCGCAAGATCGTCACCAGGTTCGGCAACTCTGATTTCGGCTGGAACCACTTCACTCACCGCCACAACATCAAGAAGTGTTCCATCCTTAACGCCGCTCTCAAGGATAAAGTCGATCGTGACGACGGTCACGGGCGCCTTGAGTACGACGGCGTCGCCATCAGGACCGGCGGCAGGCCTGTGCAGGTCAACTTCGTCGTGATCGTCCAGTACACGCGAAAGACCAAGGACGGGAAGTACGACGCCGGCCGGGGGCAGAAGATCGGCGTCATCAACGCCTTCTGCCGTAACCAGCCGAACAACAAGTGCCCCGCATGGATGAACCAGTGACGGACCCCGAAGACCGACAGCAGCAGGCGGCCGTCAGCCGCCTGCTGCTGTACTACCTCAACGCGCCCATCGTCGAAGGCTGCCGCCTGCGCGGAGTCCTGCCCACTCCCGGCGCCGTGCGGATCGCCATCCACGCCGGAGACGACGAGGAAGGCGCCACCTTCCTCTACGAGATCCCCCACGACACCGTCGCCCCGTACTACATCCCCGGCATCCTGCGCACTGTCCTGGCCGGAACCCAGCTCTACGGCAGTAGTGACATCAGCGAAGCCATGGGAATGACCCTCATCCGTCTCCACCCGGAGCAGATCACCCCTGCCCCGGAGCCCGAACAGGGCCAGGCGCTCACCGTCCTGCGGGCCCTGTCCGACCCAGGCGACAACGAGTACCCCTTTCTGATCGGCTTCCTGATGCTGGGCCACAATCTGATGCGCCTTTACGTGCAGCGACCCGACCAGCCCGGCATCATCGGCGCGGACATCCGTCTGACTGGTACGTCCACCGCGCTGATCGCCTCCCTGCCCACGCTCATCCACGAAGAGCAGTACCAGCAGCCAGCCCCCGACGATCCCCATTGTGACCTCCTCGCCGACTTGACCAACTGGTAGAACAGCTGGCGGCCTGTCGCCCGGCGCAGGCCATCGGGTGCTTCTCCGCGCTGCCCGGACTGTGTGGTTGTGCCGATCGCCGCCCAGCTCACGCACGGTTGCCAGAGCCGCGTCCAGCACCCGGCGCGGCAGCGGGTGCTCCAGCTCCCCGGCGTCTCTGCGCAACTCCTCCTCCCAGACGCCGGCCCGCTCGCGCAGCCGGGGCAGTGGGGGTAGTCCGGGCGGTGTGGGCGGTGCGGGGATGGCCAGCCGGTGATTGAGCCGACCGGCGACCGCCACGACCTCGTCGTTGTCCTCGACCTCGGCCAGGGTCGACGCGTATGCCCGTTCGAGCAGCATCGCGAACCGCTCGTCGTCGCGCTTGTGCAGCAGCACGGCCCCGCGCCCGCCCCACACCGCGAACGCGTCCGGCTCATGGACGTTGCCGGGGTGGGGGAACGACACCTTCAGTACGGCGGCGGCATGGTCCTCGTGCCGTACCGGGACGATGATTCCGACACCGCCGTGCCTCACGTCCCCGTCCGGAACGCAGCCCCAGCGGGCCAGCAACTCGCCGACGATGGCGGGCAGTTCGGCGATCCAGCCCGCTCCGGACTCTCCCTCGCGTTCGACGGTGCCGCGCGCGAATGCCTCCGGTACGGCGGTCATTCGGGCACTTTACGGAAGCCGTTGGCCTCGACTGGCCGCGATGCGGAGGACGTCCGTCAGCGACTCGACGGTCCTGGTGAGCGCGAAGCGCACGGCGCGTTCACCGGCCTTGGCGTCTGCCAGAACGGCTCTGGCTCCGTGGAGCACCTGCTCGCCCGAGTCGAGCTGGGCCGCCTCGATGTCGTCGGCGAGCAGAGAGAGCCTGCTGCGGTCGCTGTCGGTGCTGAGGTAGCAGGGTTTGCCGTCGGGGGCGGTCCAGGGGAGGAGGCGGAGTTCGTCGGGGGCACTCATGCGGAGACCTCCTGTCCGGCCCTGCGGCGCAGCTCGGCGTCGATGCCGTAGGTGGCGATCCAGTGGGCGCGGCGGCGTTGCAGGATCCGTTCGCGCTCGCACCGGCATACGTGGACGGGGTGGCGGGGCGCGGTGGGCAACGGCCTTGTGGTGAGCGGAGGTTGGGGCGGGGCGGCTCGGTGGCGTCCCCGGGTCGGGAGCAGTACTCGTACGAGTGCGATCAGTAGCGATTCGATGAGTTGGGCGGTACGTTCGCGCATGTCGGCGCTCCTTGTAAGCGTCGGCCATGCCCCCGGGCCGAGCTGCATCGGTCGCGGGGGTTTTGGCATGGCAGGGGTCTGACGAGCGGTGATTACCGTTCGTGCCCTGATCGTCACAGGTGCGGCGTACGCTGCGGAAGAGGTTCGGTGTTGTCTGGGGCGCCAGGCAACGGGGAGGGGTGACGTGGGCGAAGTCGTTGACGGGGAGCGGGAGTCGGGGCGGGCTGTGCTGGGGCGGACGCTGAAACTTCTCCGGGAGAAGGCGGGTAAGTCACTGGGGCAGCTGGCCGAGGACACCGGGTACGACAAGAGCTACCTGAGTCGGCTGGAGTCGGGTGCGCGGCTGTCCAAGGTGACGGTCATGGAGGACCTGGACAGCTATCACAGCTCGGGTGACCTGCTGGTTCGCCTGTGGCGGGATGCGCGCAAGGAGGTCGTCAAGGACAAGTACAAGCGGTTCATGGAACTGGAGGCGACGGCACGGCTCATGTGGATGTTCCAGCTGCGCGTGCCGGGCCTGTTGCAGACCGAGGACTATGCACGAACGGTGTTGTCAGGGTTGTCTGGAGCTCAGACAACGGCTGGCAACGGTGAAGAAGTCGAAGAGCAGGTGGCGTTGCGCATGGGACGGCAGGAGTTGCTGTACCGCGATCCGGCGCCGAGTGTCCGCGTGATCCTGGACGAGGGGGCGTTACGGCGCCCGGTTCCCGACGCGAAGGTGTGGACGGACCAGTTGTCCCACCTGTTGGAGGCCGCGGAGCTGCCCTCGGTCGCACTACAGGTGCTGCCGTTCACCGCCGGAGTGCACGACCTCATGAGCAGCGACCTCATCCTGTTGTGGCAGCGAGCCGGAGATCCCGTTGCCTATGTGGAGGGCAACGGCTTCGGGGAGCTGTTCGAGGATCCGGACAGGGTTCTGCCCTTTCGCTTGTCCTACGATCTGGTCAGGGACGCGGCTTTGACTCCGGTGGAGTCGACGGCGTTCATCAAGCGCCTTCTGGAGGAGTGCAGATCATGAACCGAACCCCCGACCTGACCACCGCCGTGTGGCGCAAGTCGTCCTACAGCGACGGGGGAGCATCGAACTGCGTCGAGGTCGCCGACGGCCACCCCGGCATCGTCCCCGTCCGCGACAGCAAGGTCCCCGCAGGCCGCGTGCTGCTCTTCGGGGCGTCGTCGTGGTCCGCGTTCGTGCACGGCGTGAAGGAGACCGCGTGACCCCTGACCTCACCACCGCCGTGTGGCGCAAGTCGTCGTACAGCGGAGGGGGAGACAACGACTGCGTCGAGGTCGCCGACGGCCACCCCGGCGTCGTCCCCGTCCGCGACAGCAAAACCCCGACGACCCGCCCCCTGATCTTCTCGGCGTCGTCCTGGTCCGCCTTCACCGACGGCGTCAAGGCGCAGGCGGGCATGCACACCGTCGGGTGAAGCGGGCGGGAAACCGGGACGGACATGGGTTCGGTCCGGCCACTGTGACCTCATGGCAGAGAACACGATCACCGGCGAAGAGCTCGATCAAGGGCTGGATGCGCTGACCAGCCCGCTGTCTCCGTCGGAGCCGGTGCACGAACAATCCGCGCGGGGCCGGTGAGCGCGGTTATGGTCGTAGACACGGCGCGTCGAAGGAGGACACCGATCATGTCTGCTCATGCTGCGGAACGCGATCCGATCGTCCCTCCCATGCCCGAGCGCACCCCAAAGGCGCTGCGCGAGGCCATCGCCCAGCACACCCCCAAGCTCCTTCGCGACTTCGACGAACACTGGCGATGGGCGATCGCCGACGCATACAACGTCGGCCCTGCGGCCGCGTTCGTGGCCTTCTGGTGGGGCGAGTACGCCATCGCCCGCGATCGCAAGCTCGATGCTCACGTGCACGATCTTGAGCACCGTGCCGCGTACGAGTGCACCGACATCGAGGAGGCCAAAGCTCTTCTTGAAGAGGTGTCGAAGATCCGCTACCGGGTGCGAGAACTGGAGCCCGGCGAGTGAATGACGGGTTTATGGGGCCGCCTTGGCAGATGGACTGGCGGCTCAGTGCTCTCGCCACCCGCGAAGCGCTGCCTGAGCAGGTGCGGGAGATGGTCGACGCCGCTCGCGCCGAACTGGTCACGGCGAAGGATCCCTATTTCCGTGGCATCGAGACGGATGCCCACCTCCCTGATGGCATGCAGGTCAGGCCAATCCTGTCCAGCGAGCCGAAAGGGGCACGTGCCCTCTTCTTCGACAACGGAAACGGCTGGCTGAAGTACAGCTTCGTACGTCGAACCGAAGATCCCCAGATCGTCGTGGAAGAGATCTTCTGGCAGGAAACGGACCTGTCTACACTGCCTCCGGCGGAGGAGTAGCCGCCCCCGGCAACCGCACCGTCGCCACCGTCCCCCCGCCCTCCGCGCCGGCCAGCATGACCTGACCGCCCGCCTGCTCAACCGTCCGCGCCACGATCGACAAGCCCAGCCCCGACCCCGGCAACGCCCGCGCACTCGGCGAACGCCAGAAGCGGTCGAAGACGTGGGGGAGTTCGTCGGCGGGGATGCCGGGGCCGTGGTCGCGGACGGTGAGGACGCCGTCGGCGAGCTGGACCTCGATCGTGCTGCCCTCGGGGCTGAACTTCACCGCGTTGTCGAGGACGTTGACCACCGCGCGCTCCAGCGCCGCCGGTTCCGCCCGTACGTACCAGGGCTGAAGGTCGGCCGTGATCGTCAGCTCCGGGCCACGCAGCCGTGCCCGGCGCAGGGCCGACTCGACCGTTTCCTCGAGCGAGATCACCTGGACGCGTTCGCCGCGCTGGCTCTCCGAGCGGGACAGCTCCTGCAAGTCGCCGATCAGGGCGGCCAGTTCGGTCATCTGCGCCTTGACGGAGGCGAGCAGCGCCTTGCGGTCCGCCTCGGGGATCGGGCGGCCCGTCTCCTCGCTGCGGGTGAGGAGTTCGATGTTGGTGCGGAGGGAGGTGAGGGGGGTGCGGAGTTCGTGGCCGGCGTCGGCGATCAGTTGCTGCTGGAGTTCGCGGGAGCTGGCCAGGGCGGAGGTCATGGAGTTGAAGGAGCGGGAGAGGCGGGCCACCTCGTCCTCGGAGTCTTCCTCGACCGGGATGCGGATGCTCAAGTCCTCGGTGCGCGCGACGTGTTCGACGGCCTCGGTGAGTTTGTCGACGGGGCGGAGGCCTGCGCGGGCCACTGCGAGGCCGGCGGCTCCGGCGCCGATCACTCCGACACCGGAGACGAGGAGGAGGATCAGGGCCAGCTCGTTGAGCGTGGACTGGGTGCCCTTGAGGGGTACCGCCAGCTGCAGGGCGACCCCCTTCGAGTCGTTCTGGTCCACGCCCAGGTACCGGGTCAGCACGCGTACGGCGTTGCCGTCCTCGTCGGTGCCGTTGCGAAAGAAGACCTTGTCGCCCTCCGCACCCTTGATCACGTCCGCGTCGGAGCCGTTGACCTTGATGGTGCCCGGGGAGTTCGGGTCGACGCAGGGGTCGCCCTCCTCCTTGATCGCCTGGACGTAGTCGTTCCGGCCCGGGAACACCTGAGTGTTCCCCTGGGGGCTTTGTGTGCAGCTCTGCAGGAGCGAGGCGACCGTGCCAGGCCTCCGCGCCATGTCCTTCAGGTCGCCGTTCAGCTGGTCGTACAACTTCCCCTGCACGATGAACCAGCACGTCACCGAAACCGCAGCCACCGCAAACGCCACCGCCGCCGCCACCAGCAACGCCAGCCGCGACCGAATCGGCAGCGACCGGTACCGGCGTAGAACCCTGTTCACTCCGCCCCACCCTGCCGCAGCACATACCCCACACCCCGAACCGTGTGCACGAGCCGCGGCTCGCCTCCCGCCTCGGTCTTGCGGCGCAGATACATGACGTACACGTCCAGCGAGTTCGACGACGGCTCGAAGTCGAAGCCCCACACGGCCTTCAGGATCTGCTCACGCGTCAGCACCTGGCGCGGATGCGCCATGAACATCTCCAGCAGCGTGAACTCCGTACGGGTCAGCTCCACCGGCCGCCCACCCCGCGTCACCTCACGCGTGGCGAGATTCATGCGCAGGTCGGCGAAGGTCAGCGCCTCGTCCTCCTCCCCGGCGTCCGCACCGGCCGCCGCCGCGTACGAGCTGCGCCGCAGCAGCGCGCGGACCCGGGCGAAGAGTTCGTCCAGTTCGAAGGGCTTGACCAGGTAGTCATCCGCACCCGCGTCCAGACCCGTCACGCGGTCGCCGACCGTGTCGCGGGCCGTCAGCATGAGGATCGGTGTCGTGTCGCCGGCGCCGCGGATGCGGCGGGCTGCGGTGAGGCCGTCCATGCGGGGCATCTGGATGTCGAGGATCACCAGGTCGGGCCGGTAGGCCGTCGCCTTCTCCAGGGCGTCGGCGCCGTCGACCGCGACCTCGGTGTCGTACCCCTCGAAGGCGAGGCTGCGCTGGAGTGCTTCGCGCACCGCCGGCTCGTCGTCGACGATCAGGATGCGCTGGGGGTCACGGTCGCCATCGGCGGGGCTCATGGGCTCGGGATCCTCGGGTGCGGTGGGACAGGGGGCTGAGCGGCTGAACGCCTTCAGCCTTACATGATTCCTGGGTTACTCAGCCTCGTACGGTACGACGGCGGCCGCGGGCGGCGGCCGCCCGGCGACCGGCGTTCAGGCCGGTGGTCGCCAGCTCCGGCGCCCGGGACGGGGCCGTGGGCGCGTGCAGGGCGCCGGCGATCTCCAGGGCGAGGGCGATGTCGGCCGCGCCGACGCCGGTCGTGCCGTGTTCAACCTGCTGGATCATGACGTACTCCTTCAGCTCTGCCAGCTCTGCGCGTCAGCCAGTTCTGCTAGCTCTGCGAACCCGACCGCAGCTTCGCCAGGTCGGACTTGACGGTGTTGATCGGGATGGCGAAGCCGAGGCCCACGCTGCCCGCGTCGGACGAACTCGAGCCGGCGGCCGAGTACATCGCGGAGTTGATGCCGATGATGTTGCCGTTCATGTCGATCAACGCGCCGCCGGAGTTGCCGGGGTTCAGGGACGCGTCCGTCTGGAGCGCCTTGTACGTCGTCGTCGACGAACCGGTGTCGCCGTTGAACTGCTGACCGCCGAACTCGAACGGCCACTGCCCGTTGCCGCCACCACCCTGCTGCTGGCCCTCATCCGTCGAGACGGTCACGTCACGGTTGAGCGCGGACACGATGCCGCTGGTCACCGTGCCGGTCAGGCCCTCGGGGGAACCGATCGCCACCACCTCGTCGCCGACCTGGACGCCGTCGGAGTCGCCGAGGGTGGCCACCGTCAGCCCGGAGGCGTCCCGCAGCTTGATCAGCGCGAGGTCCTTGCTGCTGTCGGTGCCGACGACCTCGGCGGTGTACTCCTTGCCGTCGCTGGTCGTCACCTTGATCGACGAGGCGCCGGAGACGACGTGGTTGTTGGTGACGATCTCGCCGTCACTGGAGATGATCACGCCCGAGCCGGTGGAGGACCCGGCGTTCGAGGTCGCGTTGATCTCGACGATGCTCGGGCTGACCGCCTTGGCGACCCCGGAGACCGTGCCCCTCTGGCTGGAGGGGACGACGTTGGTGCTGGTGGAGCTGGAGGCAGCGGCGACGGTGTCGTTGCCGGTCAGCTCCTGTATGCCGTACGCCGTGCCGCCGCCGATCGCCGCGGCGACGATCGCCACGGCGGCGAGGAGGGCGACGGGGCCGCGGGTGCGGCGCCGTGCCTTCGGCGGCTGGGCGACGGGCTCGGTGAGGAGAGCGGTGGGGGCTCCGCCGCCCGCCTGGACCGCAGGGTTGTACGCCGGCGGGGGCGGCCACTCCGGGTTCACGGGGGAGGAGGCGTGCTGCTGGGCGCCCTGGGAGGGGTTCGTGTACTGCTCGTACTCGCCGTCGCGGCGGAAGCTCTCGGTCATGGACATGAGCTTGTCGCCCGACCATGAGAGCTTCCTGAGTGCTCCCTGAGAAGCCCGGCAGAAGCTCGTATGCCCGATGTAAAGACCGTTCTCGCGGCGCGCCGAGGCCTCTCAGGCGGGCTTCATAAAAGCCCGCCGACCTTCACTGGCCCTCACTTGCAGCCGCAGGACCGCCGTGGCACCAAGCGGGAAGGGAACACCTTCAGCCGCTCCCGCCGCGAACCCGCCACCCGCAGACCGTCGTCCAGGACCAGATCGACCGCGGCCCGCGCCATCGCCGACCGGTCCGACGCGATCGTCGTCAGCGGAGGATCCGCCAACGCCGCTTCCTTGATGTCGTCGAACCCGGCGACCGCCAACTGCCCCGGCACATCGAGTCGCAGCTCGCGCGCCGCGCGCAGTACGCCGATGGCCTGGTCGTCGGTGGAGCAGAAGATCGCCGGCGGGCGCCTGGGGCCGGAGAGAATGTCGAGGGCTATGCGATACGCGTCGTAGCGGTTGTACGGCGCCTCGAACAGCCGGCCCTCGGTCGGGATCTGGGCCTCGGCCATCGCGCGCCGCCAGCCCTCGACGTGGTCGGAGACCGGGTCGCCGACCGCCGGGGTCTCGGCGGTGCCGCCCATACAGGCGACGTACTCGTAGCCGTGCTCCAGAAGGTGGCGTACGGCGAGCTGGGCGCCGCCCAGGTCGTCGGTGACGACGGCGACGTCGTCTATGGCCTCCGGCCGCTCGTGGAGGAGGACGACGCGGGCGTCCCAGGCCTCGATCTCGGCGGCCGCCAGGTCGTTCAGAGCGTGGGAGACGAGGATCAGCCCCGAGACGCGCATCCCGAGGAACGCCCGCAGATAGTGGACCTCGCGCTCGCCGACGTAGTCGGAGTTGCCGACGAGGACCATCTTCCCGCGCTCGGCGGCGGCCCACTCGACCGCGTGCGCCATCTCCCCGAAGAAGGGCTGGCGCGCGTCCGGGACGATCAGGCCTATGAGATCGGTGCGCCGCGAGGCCATCGCCTGGGCGACCCGGTCGGGCCGATAGCCCAGCTCCTTGATCGCGGCGAGTACACGCTCGCGCGTGGCCGGGGCAACCGGCCGGGGTCCGTTGTTGATGACGTAGCTGACGACGGCAGTGGAGGTCCCTGCCAGTCGAGCCACGTCATCGCGAGTCACCTTGGCCACGCGCGGAGTCTACGCGGATGGACCTGCTCTGGGCAGGGCGTGAAGGAGCTTCCCTGTCGCCCGGCTGCCACCGGGTTGTGCGAAAGCAACGCCGTCGACGCCCCGCCCGAGCGTCCGCTGTGCCTTTCTATGCCTCGGCCCGCACTTCGACGTCGTCCAGGGCGGCCGTCTCGTCCGCATCCTCCGACTTTGACCGGTCGGCCTTGGCCTTGGCCTCCTCGGCGACGCGGTCGATCTTCTCGGGAGTAACGAATCGATAACCGACGTTCCGGACGGTCCCGATGAGTGACTCGTGCTCGGGGCCGAGCTTGGCGCGCAGTCGTCGTACATGGACGTCGACGGTCCGGGTGCCACCGAAGTAGTCGTAGCCCCAGACCTCCTGGAGCAGCTGCGCGCGCGTGAAGACCCGGCCGGGGTGCTGGGCGAGGTACTTCAGGAGCTCGAACTCCTTGAAGGTGAGGTCGAGGACCCGGCCCTTGAGCTTGGCGGAGTAGGTCGCCTCGTCGACGGACAGATCGCCGTTGCGGATCTCCATCGGGGAGTCGTCGTTGACGATCTGCTGCCGGCCCATGGCGAGCCGCAGCCGCGCCTCCACCTCCGCCGGACCGGCGGTGTCGAGCAGTACGTCGTCGATGCCCCAGTCGGCGGTGACGGCGGCGAGGCCGCCCTCGGTCACGACGAGGATGAGCGGACAGCCGGGGCCGGTCGAGCGCAGCAGCTGGCAGAGGCTGCGGACCTGCGGCAGGTCGCGCCGGCCGTCGATGAGGATGGCGTCGGCACCCGGGGTGTCGACGAGGGCGGGGCCTTCCGCCGGAGCCACGCGCACGTTGTGCAGCAGCAGGCCGAGGGCGGGGAGCACCTCCGTCGACGGCTGGAGGGCATTGGTCAGGAGCAGCAGAGAACTCATACGTCTGGTTCCTCCTCGGTCCCTGCGAGGACGTGTGCGGTACGGAACTGCTCTGCGATCCCGAAGGCCCCGTACACCTGCGGTCACCTGAGGTTTCCCGCTTCGTATACAACGCTTCCGAAAGCACAAAAGGACCCGGGGGCTACGCTGCCCGAGTCCTCTGCCCAGCAGAATAGCCCACATGAGCAACGGTCCGGCAGGTCATGTGGCACGATCGACGGTTCGTCCGAACTCTGAGACAACCAGACGTACACCTATGCGGACGTTTCTGCACACCGACGACGGGGTGACGATCGATTCCGTATACGACCCGGGTGCGGTCGTATACGACGCCTCCCGTCCATCTGCCGGTGACCTGGCGTTCGTCGTGGCCCACGGGTTCACCGGCGACGTGGACAAGCCGCATGTGCGCCGGGTGGCGGAGGCCTTCACCCGGTACGGGGCCGTCGTCACCTTCTCCTTCCGGGGCCATGGCGCGTCGGGCGGCCGTTCGACGGTCGGCGACCGCGAGGTGCTCGACCTGGCGGCCGCGGTGCGGTGGGCCCGCGAACTCGGACACGCGCGTGTGGCGACCGTGGGCTTCTCGATGGGGGGCTCGGTGGTGTTGCGGCATGCGGCGCTGTACGGCGAGCAGGGCGAGGAGACGGGGGAGACGGGGGAGCGCATGGGTGTGGACGCGGTCGTGTCGGTGAGTGCGCCCGCGCGCTGGTACTACCGGGGTACGGCTCCCATGCGGAAGCTCCACTGGCTGGTGACGCGACCCGAGGGGCGCCTGGTGGGCCGCTACGGATTCCGCACCCGTATCCACCATCGCGAGTGGGACCCGGTGCCGATGCCACCGGTCGAGGCGGCGGCGCGGATCGCGCCCACGCCGTTGCTGATCGTGCACGGCGACCGGGACGGTTACTTCCCCCTCGACCACCCCCGCATGCTGGCCGCGGCCGCCGCTGACCATGGCGAACTCTGGCTGGAGCCGGGCATGGGGCACGCCGAGCACGCGGCCGCCGACGAGCTGCTGGGCCGGATCGGGGACTGGGCTGTCGGTCGGGCGGGCTAGCCTGACGGGGTACACAGCCGATTGATTGAGGAACCGGATGCCAAAGGTCACGGTGCGCTACTGGGCCGCCGCGAAGGCCGCGGCCGGGATCGCCGAGGAGCCGTTCGACGCGGCCACGCTCGCCGAGGCGCTCGACGCCGCCCGCGAGCGACACCCCGGTGAACTCGTGCGCGTCCTGCAGCGATGCTCGTTCCTCGTCGACGGTGACCCCGTGGGCACCCGCGAACATGAGACGGTACGGCTGGCCGACGGCGGCACGGTCGAGGTGCTTCCGCCGTTCGCAGGAGGGTGACGATGACCGACCAGCCGTATCAGGGGTACGACGGGTACGACCCGTATCAGCAGCAGGCCCAGCCGCCTGCTCAGCAGCCCGCGCCGCAGGGATGGCCCGGGCAGCAGGCGTACGACGATCCGCAGGCGGCCCAGCAGTACACGCAGCAGTGGCAGGGGCAGACCTGGGAGACCCAGATGCAGCCGCCGGTCGCGCCGGCCTCGGCGGCGGAGACGTCGTATCTGCCGTCGCAGGGAGCGGGGGTGCCTGCTTCCGAGTACCGGGGCGGGAGCCCGTCCGGGTATCAGGGCGGGGGCTGGGACGGCGGCGTGCCGCAGGCGCCGGCGCAGCAGCAGGCCCATGCTCAGCAGGCCCATGCTCAGCAGGCCCATGCTCAGGGGCAGACGCGGCCACAGCCGCAGAGCCAAGGCCACGGCCAGGGCCAGGGCCAGGGCCAGACCCACGCTCAGCAGAACTGGACGCGGACCCAGGCCCCCGAGCCCGACACGGATGCACAGGCGGGCGACGGCGACGGCCCCGACTACGGCCCCGCGACCGTCTCCGGCAACGCCCGTATCACCGACGCCCAGCGGGCCCGGCTGGAGGGACGCTCCCCGGTCATCGAGCCGGGGGTTCAGCCGGCCGCGCTCACGGCGCTGCTGGGGCTGCTGCTCTCGGGCACGGCGGCGATCGGGTCGTACGCCCTGCTCGTACCGCTCGTCGTCCTTCAGGCGGTGACGGCGGCGGGCTGGTTCCGGCTGAACGGCATGTGGCCGGCCCGGCAGGGCATCGCGCTGGCCTTCGCGGGCGCGGTGACGGCGGACGTGGCGCTGCTGGCGGCCGACCGGGCGCCGGCGGCGATTCTCGGCACGCTGGGGGTCTGGGTGCTGCTGGCGCTCGTGCTGCAGCTCCGTTCGCATGCCGACCCGGACGAGCGGATGTACGGGCTGATGGCGACCGTCGCTTCCGCGGCGCTGTCGATCGTCGCGGCCGGGTACCTCGCGGCGGAGGCGGACGCGGTGACGGTGGGCGCGGTGGCGGTCGCCGTCGCGGTCCTGGCGCGGGGGCTGCCGTTGCCGACGCCGGTGTCCGTGGTCGTCTCGCTGCTTGCGGCGGCTGGGGCGGGAGCTGTGGTCGGTGCGATGACGGGGGTGGGCGGAAGCGGGGCGCTGCTCGGTGCGGGTGCGGCGGTGTGCGCGCTGATCGGCCACCGGGTGGCCAGCTACGACTACCCGTCCCGGTTCGTGCACTTCACGGCGGGCGTCGCCCTGCCGCTGGCGGCTGCGGCACCGGCGGTGTACCTGCTGGGCCGGGCGCTGGTCTGAGCGGGGGCGCTGCCCAACGAACGGGCGGCGCCCCCGCGCTACGACCTGACCGGTGACGCCGGAATCAGGTGGGGTCGGTCTCCAAGTCGATTCGCGTGGCCAGCTCGCCCGCCGCCCACATCTCGCGGGCGCGCTTCAGACAGTCCTCCTCGGACTCCACGTCGTCCGCCAGCTGCAGACCGATCCGGTTGTTGATCTCGTCCGCCCTGTTGTCCGCATCGGACCCCGGGCGGCCGAGCTCGTGTGCCTCGCCCATCGCCACGGCGAACTTTTCGCCCAGCCTCTTCTTGAGCAGACACTGCCAGTACACATGGCGCACGGCGTTCTGCTCCTCGGCGTCCGTCATGTGCTCGACGACCTGGAACACCCTGCGGTGAATCCCGAGCCAGTGGAAGAGATTGGCGGGGTACTTGAGAATTACCTGGTACTCCTCGTAGGAAATGTTCTTCCCGACCAGGTAGACGTACTTTTGAAGGGCGGAGAATCCTTCTGCCTGCAGATCCTTCATCACCTTCGACAGGATTCCCGCGGCTTCCGCCATGTTCCGTGACACGGAATCCATGGAGCCCGAGTTGGAGAATCCCAGCCAGCCGACTCCGGTGACAGCCAGGATCAGGGCCCGGGTGGCGATGCCCAGCGGGAAGGGGACCAGGAGCGTGATCGCCGACACGCCCAGGAACGCCGCGACCTGGCCCGCGCTGATGTCCCGGGACTCGATGTCGCTCCATTTGGCGAGTTTCTTCCAGGTTTCCACCATGGAGTCGAAGACGTCCGCATTCGGTACGGTGTCGCACTCGCAGCGGAAATCGACGCCGCTCGGCACGTTCATGTGCATGGTCCAGTCGCCCGGTTTGGGGTCCTTGACGATCAGGCACCGCACCGAGGAACCGGACATCAGGACGAACTGGTTGGCGTCCTCGACGGCGCGGTCGTAGGTGTTCCCGTCAGGGTCCTGGAGGGTCATCACGACGCCCTCGGGGAACTCGGTCGATTCGCCGTTCCGAGTGATCACCGAGTAGAGGTAGGGCGTTCCCTCCCCGACGGTCATCGTGGTCGTCAGGTTCACCTGCGTCACGTTGGGCTCGGTGGGGAAGTCGTCGATCAGGCAGTAGGAGCAGTCGTTGGGCCCGGCGGCCCGCGTCACGAGCGAAGGCATGGTGGCCGGCTCGTCGCTGACGTCGAAAAGGCCCCAGAGGCCGCCGACTCCCTTGTCATCGATTTCCGTCGGCTGGTCGAAGTACTGACCTGCGACGAGCGCCGGGGTCTGCCGCGCGGCGGCCTTCCAGTCATCACTGAGCGAGAGGCCCATGAGGCGCGAGCTGTACCGCGTGAACCCGGACGGCGCCCCGTCCTCCGCTTCCATGTGACCCCAGTACCAGGCCGGAACATCGTCCGATTCGACGACGTCGAACTCGCCCCAGAGCCCCAGCGCCCCCTTGTCCACGATGCGGGTCGGCCGGTTGAAGTACTGCCTCCTGATCACCGCCGGAGAGCGTTTGGCGACGGTTACCCAGTCCTCACCGTCGGGGATGTTCCACAGCCGGGCCGAGAACTGCCGCACACCGGGCCGGATCTCTCCGTCGTCCTTGAACTGAAGGAAGTCACTCGCATGGCCCAGGAATCCGACGGAGTCCCACAGGCAGTGGCTGGCCACCGGGACCGGCGGGTTCGTGACGGGCTCGGGCTCGGGGTTGCCGGAGGCGCGGTAGAGGGCCTTGATGATGCTCTTGCCGTCTTCCCAGACGTCATTGGAGAGTTCCCAGATGATGACGCCCTGGGCTCCCGCTTCCTTGAGGAAGTTCAGTTTGGTGACGGCGGTGTCCGGGGTTTCGAAATAGATGTTGTGGGCGTACGGGTAGTCGCCCGGAGGCAGGGGTTCGCCGAGGGCGGGTCGGGGTGTGGTTCCGGGAGTCTTGATGTTCGCGTTCGCGGCTTTATGCGCGTCCGGGAACGCGTCCAGGATTTCCTTGTACCGCAGAACCTTGTATCCCGGGGGCACCTCCCCGGTCAGGTCGTCCGGCTCCTTGGCGGCGGTGAAGTCATAGCCGTAGATCGGCACCCCGGCCGCTATCTTGTCGCGGGCCACCCCGTGCCCTGTCCCCTGCCAGTTCACGAAGAGCGGGTTCGTCCAGTACCAGAGAGAGTCCTCCACCGACCCGATCGGGTTGTTCTCCATGTTGTCCGCGCCCGGGGAGGCCGAACCGCCCGTTCGGGGCCCTGGCCAGGCGCCCTGCTGTTCGGGAAGGTACGACTCCTGGTAGACGTCCGCCTCGCGTATCTCCGCGGTGTCCTTGCCGCGGATCTTGAGCAGGGCGGTGTGCGGGCCCACCGGAGACCGGTCCCAGGACCCGGTGAGGTCATAGGTCATGACCCCGAGCCAGTCGACGTGGTCCGCGACCGCCGGGTCGTAGTTGTTCCCGTACCACGAGGTGCCGAAAATGGCCGCTGACACGATTTTGCCGGGCATGGCCTGCTTCAGTTTCTGAGCGAACAGCGTCAGGCCCCGCCCTGCGGGATGCGGCCCGTCGCTCTTCAGCCGGCCGCCCTGGTCCGGCTCACCGGGTTTGCCCCACCAGCACTCCAGATCGAGGTCGACACCGTCCAGGCCGTTGGCGGTGACGAAGTCGGCCACATTGCGCACGGCCTGGTCGAGCTGGGGGGCAGCCGGATTGTTTCCCACCGCCGTCATCAGGTCCAGGAAGGCGTAGTCGTTCGCGCCGCCCAGTGCAACCATGATCTTGGTGTTGGACAGATTCCCGGCGATGACGACATCCGGGAGAATCGTCTTGATCTCCGCCATCGATGCGGGGTCGAACTCGCCGAGGCTGCTCTGGCTGAACGTCAGGAACGCGATGATCCCGTGCGTGATGTACTGATACATCTCGCCATTGCCGTAGTCGAATCCCTCCGCCTTTCGCCAGGTAGGTATGTAGGCGATGATTTTCGACTGCTGGACCGGAGTATGGGCGGTCTGGTCGTACAACTCGTCGAAGAACCGCCAGCCATTCGTGTTGGCATCGCCGACCCCCGGCTCCGAAGCCCAGAAGGCGGCACGGAAGATGTTGCCCTTGTACTTGGTGACGGCTCCTGCCTGATATCCCTCGGGTTTCGCAACCCAATCGGGGACATCGGGGTAATCCGACGAAACGCCCATGGGAAACTCATTCCTCCTCGACGGCTGGACAGTTGGAGGGTACGAATCAAGTGAGGCCGTGGTCATGGCTTTAGGGGTCGGTGTTGCGCCAACCGTGAGGATCCGTCTTGCGCCAACTCGGTCCGTCTCCCCTGTCACAGATGATCGACAATTCGCCGAGTCAGGCCTTCCGCGGAGTTACGCTCGCGCTGACGGCCACCCGGTCGTCGGTGACCGTCATCGTTGATGACCTTTGAGGTGGGGGAACACCACAGCATGCGCGCCCTTCGGATACTCCTGATCGTCGTCGTGATACTCGGCGGCCTCTTCGTGCTGGCCGACCGGCTCGCCGTCGGGTTCGCCGAGGACGAGGCCGCCGGCAAGCTCCAGACCACCGAGAACCTCGACGCGGCCCCGGACGTGTCCATCAAGGGCTTCCCCTTCCTGACCCAGGTCGCGAGCGGCACGCTGGACGACGTCGAGGTCGGCATCAAGGACTACGAGGCCGCCACCGGCACCGACGGCAAGACGATCCGCATCGACGACCTCACGGCGAACATGAAGGGCGTCGACTTCTCCGGCGACTACAGCTCGGCCACCGCGGCCACCGCCACCGGCACCGCGTCCATCACCTACGCCGAGCTGCTGAAGACGGCCAAGTCCGAGCCCACCCAGGTCGCCCCCGGCGTCACCGCCGGCATCGTCGGCCTCTCCGACGGCGGCAACGGCAAGATCAAGGTCGCCGTCGAGGCCACCGTCCTCGGCACCAAGCTGCCGAACCCGGTCTACGTCCTGAGCTCCGTCACCACCCAGGGCGACACCGTGAAGGTGCACGCCGACACCCTGCCCAACTTCGGCGGCGCCGACATCGCCGAGAACCGGGCCCGCGCGATCACCGACTTCGAGCAGCAGATCGACGGCCTCCCCGGCGGCATCCAGCTCGACAAGGTGCAGGCGGCGAAGAACGGCGTCGAGATCACGGTGAAGGGTTCGAACGTCCGCCTCGCCGGGTAGTACGGCCACCGAACCTGGTCCCACACCCCTGTGTCCGATTGGCGAGACGGTGTCGTCCGTACCGTAGATGTGACTGCCGATACATCGGCCCGAGAGGCGTGCGGCGGCGCCCTCGGCAATGAGTCAATCCCGCATCCTGGACGATCCCGTCTCAGCATGCGACACGCCGGTGACACGCCCGCCTGTCCGTCCCTACGATCGTGGCCATGCAGTGTCAGACAAGCGTCCTCCGGTCGCGGGGACAGGCGGATCTCACGAAGCGGCGGGCAGTCGACCTGTGCCGCGTCGCCGCCATGCTCTGTCGCCCCTTCTGAGCGGAAGCTCCGACTTCTGCGTTTCCCCGCGCCCTGACCAGGGCACAGGTGCGCCGTCTCGGCACGAGCGCGCGCACCCCTCGCACTCGCACGCCCCGCCGCAACTGCCCCGGAGGAGAGAAGAGCATGAGCCGCAGCGACGTCCTCGTCGACGCCGACTGGGTCCAGGAGAACCTGGACAACCCCAGCATCGCGATCGTGGAGGTGGACGAAGACACGTCCGCCTACGAGAAGAACCACATCAAGAACGCGATCCGCATCGACTGGACCAAGGACCTGCAGGACCCGGTCCGCCGTGACTTCATCGACCAGGAGGGCTTCGAGAAGCTCCTCTCGGCGAAGGGCATCGGCAACGACACCCTGGTGATCCTCTACGGCGGCAACAACAACTGGTTCGCGTCGTACGCCTACTGGTACTTCAAGCTCTACGGCCACGAGAACGTCAAGCTCCTCGACGGCGGCCGCAAGAAGTGGGAGCTGGACGCCCGCGAGCTGGTCGAGGAGGTCCCGGCGCGTCCGGCGACCGACTACAAGGCCAAGCCGCAGGACAAGTCCATCCGCGCCTTCCGTGACGACGTCGTCGCCTCGATCGGCTCGCAGAACCTGGTCGACGTGCGTTCGCCCGACGAGTTCTCCGGCAAGCTGCTCGCCCCGGCCCACCTGCCGCAGGAGCAGTCGCAGCGTCCGGGTCACGTCCCGACCGCGCGCAACATCCCGTGGTCGAAGAACGCCAACGACGACGGCACCTTCAAGTCGGACGACGAGCTCAAGGAGCTCTACGCCGAGGAGCAGGTCGACCTGGCGAAGGACACCATCGCCTACTGCCGTATCGGTGAGCGCTCCGCGCTGACCTGGTTCGTCCTGCACGAGCTGCTCGGCGTGGAGAACGTCAAGAACTACGACGGCTCCTGGACCGAGTACGGCTCCCTCGTCGGCGTGCCGATCGAGCTCGGCGCCAACAAGTAAGACCCAACCCGCGTGTAACCCCCGACCGGCCTTCCTTCCGGTCAGACCCCTCTTGGAGAAAGACATGTGTGGAGCGAAGGCCGGCGGCCCCGACGCCTCGACGATCAAGCCCGGTGAGACCACGATCCAGGGTCAGGTGACCCGCGACGGCGAGCCGGTGACGGGCTACGTCCGTCTGCTGGACTCGACCGGCGAGTTCACCGCGGAGGTCCCCACCTCCGCCACGGGCCAGTTCCGCTTCTACGCGGCCGAGGGCACCTGGACCGTCCGTGCACTCGTCCCCGGCGGCACCGCCGACCGTACGGTCGTCGTCGCCGAGAAGGGCGCGCTCGCCGAGGTCGCGATCGCGGTCTGAGCGAACTCAGCAGCCGAACAGCTGCCGAAGAGGGGCCGCACCCCGCGGGTTGGACGCCTGGGGTGCGGCCCTTCGGCATGACCGCCTGCCCCCCTGCCTGACGCGCTCCTTGCGCTGCTTCGCAGGCTGCGGTGCGCTGCGTCGGACTCCGTCCGCCGGCTCCGCGTGGCGTCTGGTCCGCTGTGTCTTGTGCCTGCTGGTCATCTCACGCTGAATCGCGTGTCCGGCCTACCCTGGAACCATGTACGCACGGCGACGTCACCTGTACTTCGCCATGATGGGGACCTGCATCACGCTCTTCGTCCTGGCCTGGGGCGTCGTACGCCTCTGGTCGGTTCCGGTGGCCGTGGGCATGTGTGTGGTCGCCATGGTCATCCCGCCGCTCGCCGCGATGGTCGCCAACCGGCGGGGGCCGGAGGACCGCTGGTGGGACGACCCGTCCGGTGACCCCAAGTCCGACGAGTGGTGGGACGAGCTGGACGGCAAGAAGCGTCCGGGCGGTCCCAGCAGCGGGGTTCAGTAGGGGGTCAGTAGACGAGCGCCTGCGTCTTGTCCCCGAGTGCCTCCTGTACGAACACCTGCGCGCCCGCGATGCGGACACCTTCGATGACGTCCTTCTCCGTGATGTCCCGGCGGGCCGCGCACTGGGTGCACAGGGTGAGGCGGCCGGTCGCCAGGATCGAGTCGATGAGGTCGGGGAGCGGGGCCGCGTGCGGGAGCTCGAACTCGGCGGCACGGCCCGGGAGGGCGAACCAGGCGGACTCGCCGGTCAGCCATACGGAGACGTCGACGCCGCTGGCCACGGCCACCGCCGCCACCGTGAACGCCTGCGAGCAGCGTTCGGGGGCATCGGCCCCCGCCGTCACCTTGATCACGAGCTTCTTCGCCATGACCGAATCGTAGTCAAGGCCCCTGCGAGGCGGGTGTCGATCATGAGCCTTCGCAGAGTCGGCTGCTCGGCCTACCCGTGAGGGTGTACCTCACACAGAGGGCCGGGGCACGGCCGCGTAAGCTGGGGCCCGGCCCTGTGTACGCAAAGCATTCCCCGCGCTCAATCGAGGAGCACCCCGTGGAGATCTTCTTCGAAGTCCTGCTGGTCCTGGTCGCCGTCGGCGTTCTCGCCTTCGCCGGTCTGACCGTGAAGAAGCTGTACCAGGGCCAGCGCTGACCGCCATCACCGACGTACGAGGCTTCTGAGCTGCTCATGATCGAGATCCCGTCCGACCTCCACAAGGACCTCGTCCCCCTCGCCTTCCTGCTCGGCAACTGGGCGGGCGCGGGCGTGCACGACTTCCCCGGCTCCGAGAAGTGCAACTTCGGGCAGGAGGTCACCTTCTCGCACGACGGCCGGGACTTCCTGGAGTACCGGTCGCACACCTGGGTGCTGGACAACGACGGCAACAAGGTCAGGCCGCTGGAGTCCGAGCACGGCTTCTGGCGGATCGACGCCGACCGCAAGGTCGAGGTCACGATGGTCCGCCACGACGGGGTCGTCGAGGTCTGGTACGGCGAGCTCGCCGACAAGAAGCCGCAGATCGACCTGGTGACGGACGCCGTGGCGCGGACCGCCGCCTCCGGCCCCTACACCGGGGGCAAGCGGCTCTACGGCTACGTCAAGAGCGACCTGATGTGGGTCGGCGAGAAGCAGACCCCCGAGGTCGAGCTGCGCCCCTACATGTCGGCCCACCTGAAGAAGGTCGTCACCCCGGAGGAGGTCGAGCGCTGGGCCAAGGCCCTCCCGGACGACCTGCCGGACGACGGCATCGCCTTCTTCAAGTAAGCAGCCGTTCGAGTAGCTCTAGACTTCTGGTGTGGTGAGCACCGACTGGAAGAGCGACCTCAGGCAGCGCGGCTACCGGCTGACGCCGCAGCGGCAACTCGTGCTCGAAGCCGTGGACACCCTTGAGCATGCGACCCCCGACGACATCCTCGTGGAAGTGAGGAAGACGGCGTCGGGGGTCAACATTTCCACCGTGTACCGGACCCTGGAGCTCCTGGAGGAGCTCGGGCTGGTCAGCCACGCCCATCTCGGGCACGGTGCGCCGACGTATCACCTGGCCGATCGCCATCACCACATCCACCTGGTCTGCCGGGACTGCGAGAACGTCATCGAGGCGGACGTCCAGGTGGCCGCCGAGTTCACGGCCAAGCTGAGCCGGACCTTCGGCTTCGAGACCGACATGAAGCACTTCGCGATCTTCGGCCGCTGCAAGGACTGCTCTCTGAAGAGTTCAACTACCGAGTCGTAGGCTTAGGCATATGAAGAGCCCCCTGCTGACCCTGCCCGGCGCCGTCCCCGCCGAGGGCGTGGACGAAGGCGTCGCCGCCCACTACGGCGACCTCTTTCGCGAGCAGCGCGCCCTCGCCGACGGCACCGGTTTCGTCGACCTCTCGCACCGCGGAGTCGTCACGGTCTCCGGCGAGGACCGGCTGAGCTGGCTGCATCTGCTGCTCACCCAGCACGTCAGCGACCTCCCGGTCGGCGAGGCCACCGAGGCGCTGATCCTCTCCGCGAACGGCCACATCGAGCACGCGCTGTATCTCGTCGACGACGGTGCGACGGTCTGGGCCCATGTCGAGCCCGGCACCCAGGACGCGCTGATCGCGTACCTGGAGTCGATGAAGTTCTTCTACAAGGTCGAAGTCGCCGACCGGACCGCCGAGTTCGCGGTCGTGCACCTGCCCGCCGGCTCCATCGCCGAGGTGCCCGAGGGCGCCGCCGTACGCGAGACGGCGTACGGCCGTGATCTGTTCCTGCCGCGCGCCGACCTGGAGTCGTACGCCGCGAAGGCGGGTCCGGCGGTCGGGATCCTCGCGCATGAGGCGCTGCGGGTGGAGCACCACCGCCCCCGCCTCGGCTTCGAGACCGACCACCGCACCATCCCGCACGAGCTGGGCTGGATCGGCACCGCGGTGCATCTGCAGAAGGGCTGTTACCGGGGCCAGGAGACGGTGGCCCGGGTGCAGAACCTCGGCAAGCCGCCGCGCCGGCTCGTCTTCCTGCACCTCGACGGCAGCGAGGTCCATCTGCCGGCCCATGGCACCGAGCTCCGCCTCGCGGACGAGGGCCCCGACGGCCGCAAGATCGGCTTCATCACGACGTCGGTACGGCACCACGAGCTGGGCCCGGTCGCGCTCGCGCTGGTCAAGCGGAACGTGCCGCTGGATGCTCCGCTGGTGGCGGGGGACACGGCTGCGGCGCAGGAGGTCGTCGTAGAGCCCTGAGGTCCTGGGCCTCAGATCTCCAGCAGCACCGTGAACGGGCCGTCGTTCGCCAGGGACACCCGCATCTGCGCGCCGAAGCGGCCCGTCGCCACCGTGGCGCCGAGGGCGCGGAGCTGGGCGACCACCTCGTCGACGAGCGGCTCGGCCACGTCGCCGGGGGCGGCGGCGTTCCAGGTGGGGCGGCGGCCCTTGCGGGCGTCGCCGTAGAGGGTGAACTGGCTGATGACGAGGAGCGGGGCGTCGATGTCGCTGCAGGACTTCTCGTCATGCAGCATGCGGATCGACCAGAGTTTGCGGGCGAGCCCGGCCGCCTTCTCCTTGGTGTCCTCGTGCGTGACACCGACGAGGACACACAGCCCCTCGCCCGCGATCTCCCCGACCGTCTCACCGTCCACGACGACACTCGCGCCGTCCACCCTCTGCACCACAGCTCGCATGCCGCCATCATGCCGTGTGCAGGAAAGTGCCTCGTAAGGGGCTTCTTTTTTGATCCTTAAGCCCCCATCTGGGGCTGTTCATGGGCACTCGGTCACATAGCGGCCGGTTGTGATGGCACGATGCTTCCCACACGCCGGTCGAGGGGACGGTAGAGGCACATGAGCACACCGAGTACCGGGCAACCACCCGGGGCTGTCCTGTGGACCCACGCGGGCCAACTGGACGGCCTCAGGCCGCCCACGCAGCGCACCGCCGACGATCCGGGCCCGGGTCCGGGTCCGGGTCCGGGTCCGGGTCCGAGGCTGCCCGTGGAACCGCCCGAGCACGATCTGACCGTGCTCAGCCTGCCAGAGCTGCGCACCCTGCGTCGGGACGCCCAGCGCGACGAGGCGGACCTGAGTTATGTACGACGACTGCTGCAGGGGCGCATCGACATCCTGCGGGCGGAGCTGGCCCGGCGCTCTCCGGCGGGCGCGGCGTCCGTCGTGGAGCGTCTGTCGGAGATCCTGACCGACGCTCCGGCGCGCCACCGCTCCTCGGCCCGCCATGTGACGCTGGGCACCCCGCAGAGCGAGGAGTACCGGCGGCTGGCGGCGGAGATGCTGGCCGAGGTCGAGCTGTCGGACCTCGAGGCGCGTACGGACGTCGAGCTGACCACCGCGATGGGGCGGCTCGTGCAGTACGAGCAGCAGGTGTCGGGGCGCCGCCAGCGGTTGCAGCGGACGGCCGACGACTGCAGCGCGGAGATCACGCGCCGCTATCGGGAGGGCGAGGCGCAGGTGGACGACCTGCTGACTTAGCCGGCCTCGTCCACAGGCTGTGGACGAAGGAGGCGGGGGCGGGGGC
>NZ_LLZG01000375.1 GCF_001509475.1 Streptomyces regalis | reverse complement strand
AGAACTCGTACCAGGAGCCGTACAGGGCCCGCTCCCGCTCCACCAGCAGCGGCAACGGATCCGACGCCGTCACCAGATCCCGCAACGGATACCGCCCCAGCACCGCATCCACGTTCGCCGCGAAGGCCGCCTCCAGCCGTGACACGGGCGGCAGCGAGTCGTCGCGCAACGCCTCCGCGGCGGCCAGCACGGTCGACCGCCCCGCCTTGTCGGGCACTGCGGCCGCCGCACGCTCGTACAGCTCGCCGCCCTCCTCCAGGACGAGCCCGACGTCGATCCCGGCCGGGACCTTGATCCGGGCGGTGTGGCGCCACGTGGCCACCGGATCGCTCCAGGCCTCCACCTGGAAGGTCCAGTGGCCCACCGAGGACGGGGTCACCTTGGCGCCCCAGCGGTCGCTGCCCGGGGACAGCTCGTGCATCGGCGTCCACGGGCCGGGACGGCCGTCGGGATCGGTCAGCACGACATTGGCGGCCACGGCGTCGTGGCCCTCACGGAACACGGTGGCGGTGACCTCGAAGGTCTCTCCCGCGACCGCCTTTGCCGGATGTCTGCCGCACTCCACGGCCGGCTGTACGTCCCGTACCGGGATGCGGCCGATCGTTCCGGTCGTGGTCCCGGTCTTCGTCTTGGTCCTGCCCATGGTTCACCTCCGCCGTGCTTGAGGCCGGGCACCAGGCCCGGCCGGGGGTCGAAGCTGCGCCGGAGGGGTCCTACCTCCCCGCAAGGAAACGCCACCGCCGTGATCTCGGTGGCCCCCGCCGCCCGGTGGCGGTCAGGTGGGGCCGCTCGTCCTGCTCCCGGAGGTAGGCCGCCAGAGGGATGCGTAGATAGCGTTCGGCCGCGTCCGCGGCCTCGCGTGCACAGCGTTTTCCCATCAGTACGCACAGGGTGTACCCGGCGTCCTCGAAGGTGGCGCGCACCGTGTGGTCGGCCGGGGCCGCGAGCATGGCGCGTTCCCAGGCCCGATATCGCCGCAGTTGCCGAGCGACTTCGGCTTTGGCCGGTAGCAGCATGGCGCCGTTCACCTTCCGGGCTGCTCGATGACGCGTCTCCCGACCGTCGGGCGGCACCCGTGCGCGCACACACGGGTTCCGTTACGGGCATCGAGGTCTTCACACATGGTGCATGGTTGACCACTCAGCGTCTTGTTGGGGCTTCAACTACCTCGGATGCGCGCTCCTGTTGCACGAATGGCGTACCGCCCCCACCCTGGAGTGACTCAGAAGCGATCAGTGCTCACGCTCCGTGCTCGGGGCCCGTCCCGCAGGGGCGAGGAGAGCGGGAGCTTTCGCGGTGAGGAGGTAACGACGGTGAAGACCGCAGTGCCCTGCTACTACCACCTCGACGTGGAAGTCAGCCCCGAACGGGTGGGACAGGTCAGCCGAATTCTGGCCGCTCACCTCCGGTACTGGGACCTGGAGACACTTGTCGAGCCCGTCCGCCACGGCACGGAGATGCTGCTGCGGGTCATCGACGAGCACGCGAGGGACAAGAACACATCGATCGAGATGTGGTGGAACGGCCAGCACCTCATCACCGCCATCGGCGACAACGACCGTGCCCTGCGCCCCGACCACGAACTGCGCGCCTGCCTGCAGCACCTCGCCGCCATGAGCGACGGCTGGGGCTGCTGCGCCACCGAGACCGGCAGCAAGATCATCTGGTTCTCGCAGCGCGCCCGCGCCGGCGAACGGGCCCCGCTCGTGCCCACGGCGCCCGCCCCCCACCTGCGCGAGGCCCTTCAGGTGCCGCGCGAGGTGCCTGTCACCGCCGTGGCCGACGCGGCGGGCACCCGGGACGTCGTCCTGGAGGAGGCCCGGTGACGGTGCGACGACGCGGCAAAGGGGTGCCGGCCTGGAGTGGGCACCCCTACCCGCTGGGAGGGGTCTTCGACGGACAGGGTACGAACTTCGCCCTGTTCAGCGAGGTCGCCGAACGCGTCCAGCTCGTCCTCGTCGACCACAAGGAACGGCACAGCGTCGTCGAGCTGACCGAGGTCGACGGCTTCGTGTGGCACGGATATCTGCCCGGCGTCGGACCGGGACAGCGCTACGGCTACCGGGTGCACGGCCCCTGGGACCCGGGCCTCGGCCACCGGTGCAATCCGGCGAAGCTGCTGCTCGACCCGTACAGCCGGGCGGTGGACGGCCGGGTGGACAACCACGCCTCCCTCTTCGAGCGCACCCCGGGCGCCCCGTCCCCGGCCGACAGCGCCGGGCACACCATGCTCGGCGTGGTGACCGACCCGTACTTCGACTGGGGCGACGACCGCCCGCTGGGGCGGCCGTACGCCGACACCGTCATCTACGAGGCGCACGTACGGGGCCTCACGCGCACCCACCCCGACGTCCCCCCGGAGCTGCGCGGCACCTACGCCGGACTCGCGCACCCCGCGGTCGTCGAGCACCTGACGTCTCTCGGGGCGACCGCTGTCGAACTGATGCCGGTGCACCAGTACGTCCAGGACGGCGTGCTGCTCGACCGGGGCCTGTCCAACTACTGGGGCTACAACACGATCGGCTTCTTCGCGCCGCACAACGCCTACGCCGCCCACGGCACCCGCGGCCAGCAGGTCACCGAGTTCAAGTCGATGGTGAAGGCGCTGCACGCGGCCGGCCTCGAAGTGATCCTCGACGTGGTCTACAACCACACCGCCGAGGGCAACGAGCGCGGCCCGACCCTCTCCTTCCGCGGTATCGACAACGCCTCGTACTACCGCCTGGTGGACGGCGACTGGGCGCACTACTACGACACCACCGGCACCGGCAACAGCCTGCTCATGCGCCACCCGTACGTGCTCCAGCTGATCATGGACTCGCTGCGCTACTGGGTCACGGAGATGCACGTCGACGGCTTCCGCTTCGACCTTGCGGCCACGCTCGCCCGACAGTTCCACGAGGTGGACCGCCTCTCGGCGTTCTTCGACCTGATCCAGCAGGACCCGGTGATCAGCAGGGTCAAGCTGATCGCCGAGCCGTGGGACGTGGGGGAGGGCGGCTACCAGGTGGGCAACTTCCCGCCGCTGTGGTCGGAGTGGAACGGCAAGTACCGCGATGCCGTACGGGACTTCTGGCGCGGCGAGCCCGGTTCGCTCGGCGAGTTCGCCTCCCGGCTGACCGGCTCCTCCGACCTGTACGCGCACAGCAGGCGCCGCCCGCGCGCCAGCGTCAACTTCGTCACCGCGCACGACGGGTTCACCCTGCGCGACCTCGTCTCGTACAACGACAAGCACAACGAGGCCAACGGCGAGGGCAACCGGGACGGCGAGAGCCACAACCGCTCCTGGAACTGCGGCACCGAGGGCGAGACCGGCGACCCGGCCGTCCTGCGACTGCGCGCCCGTCAGCAGCGCAACTTCCTGGCCACGCTGCTGCTCTCGCAGGGCATCCCCATGCTCGGCCACGGCGACGAACTCGGCCGCACCCAGCGCGGCAACAACAACGTCTACTGCCAGGACAACGAAGTCTCCTGGATCGACTGGCGGCTCACCGACGACCAGCGTGACCTCGCCGACTTCACCCGCTACGTCATCGCCCTGCGCGCCGCCCACCCCGTCCTGCGCCGCCGCCGCTTCTTCCAGGGCGAGACGGCGACCCACCCCGAGCAGCCGCTGCCCGACCTGGTGTGGCTGCTCCCGGACGGACGCGAGATGACCGACGAGGACTGGCAGCGCTCCGACGCCCACTCGGTCGCCGTCTTCCTCAACGGCGACGCCATCGCCGAACCCGACTGGTGCGGCCGCCCCGTGGTCGACGACTCCTTCCTGCTGCTGCTCAACAGCTACTGGGAGCCCGTGGAGTTCCAACTGCCGGACGCCACCTACGGCGACCGCTGGACGACCCTGATCGACACGGCCGAACCACAGGGCCCCCCGGACGAGTCGGAGCACAAGGCGGGCACCGCCCTGCTCATCGAACGCCGCAGCCTGGTTCTCTTGTCCAGACCCTCGCGGCAACGTCCCTGAGGGGATCCCTGAAGGGGTGCGACCGCTACCGTTCGCGACGCGACGTCACCGTGAACTGCGCGCCATCGGGATCGCGCAGCACAGCCTCCTCGCTCCCCTTCGACAGCACGCTGCCACCATGCAGCTCAGCCGCCCGCACACACCCCGCCACGTCGGCGACCGCGAAGTGAACCTGCCAGTGCGGTCGGATCGTCGGATCCGGCGCCGCCTCCAGCGCACCGGACTCGATCCGTGCCACCACATCGCCGCCGCTGCGCAGCACGACCTCCCCGCCCTCGTAGCGGACCTCGCAGCAGCCGGGCCGCTCCGTCGCCCAGTCGAGTACCTCGCCGTAGAACATCGCGGCGTCGAAGGCGTCGCGGGTGTGCAGGCGGATGAAGGTGGGCGCCGCGCGCCGCCAGGTCTCCCAGCTGGAGTGGAGCTCGCCCTCCCACACACCGAAGGTCGCGCCGTCCCGGTCGGCCAGCAGCGCCGCCCGCCCGGGCGGCAGTGAGAGCGGTCCGACGGCGGATGTGCCGCCGCGCTCCTGCACACGTGCCACGGCCTCGTCCGCGCTCGGCACGGCGAAGTAGGGCGTCCAGGCCACGGCCATCTGCCACATCGTGGCGACCGCCGCGACCCCGGCCACCGGGATCCCGTCCGCCAGCGCGACCCAGAAGCGGTCGCCCAGCTCGGCGGGCCGCCAGCGCCAGCCCAGTACGGCCGAGTAGAAGTCGTGGGTGACCTCGAGATCGCGGCTGGTCAGGCTCACCCAACAGGGTGCCCCGAACACGGAGTGTGTGGAGACGACGTCAGTCGTGCCCCTGGCGTTTCTCGCATCGTCGTTCATGGCAGTCGCGTCCTGGTCTCGCGCGACCGGCGGCCACCGGTCTCCTCCCAGTGTCCAGCCGGATCCGTTCCGGGGCCTGTCGAGTTACCCCCGGCGTGGCGCCGAAACGGCTGAGGCCGACCCTCCGCTTCACTGGCACACGAACGGCGAAGCGGCGAGGATGGAGGCGTGGCATCGCACGAGCCCGCAGACGAGACCGACCGGATCCTCGAGCTGCAAGAGGAAGTCGACCAGCTCAAGGAAGCGGTCGTTTCGCACGCCGTAATCGACCAGGCGATCGGCATGGTCGTCGCGCTCGGCCGCGTGTCGCCGGACCAGGGGTGGGCGGTACTGAAGGACGTGTCCCAGCACACGAACATCAAGCTCCGCCAGGTCGCGGAACTGATCCTCCTCTGGGGCCGGAACGGGGAGATGCCGCCCGAAATCAGCGTCGAGCTCGAAGAGGCCCTCGAGCGGTACGGCCCGACGCAGATTCCGGGATCGGCCCAGGAGTGACTCACCCCTTCGGGTTCAACGGGCTTCCGCGAGCATTTCGTCGCGCAAATGGGCGAAGCAGGCGCTGAGCAACCGGGAGACGTGCATCTGCGAGATGCCGAGCTGCTGCGCGATGCGGCTCTGGGTCATCCCGCCGAAGAAGCGGAGGTAGAGGATGGTCCGCTCACGCTCCGGAAGCCGCTGCAGGCACGGCTTGACGGTCACACGGTCGACGACCACGTCGTACGCCGGATCCGGACAGCCGAGCGCGTCGCCCAGCGCATAACCGTCCGTGCCGGGCATCTCCGCCTCCAGCGACAGCGCGGAGAAGCACTCCAGGGCTTCCATCCCCGTGCGCACCTCGCTCTCGCTCAGATGCGCGTGCTCGGCGATCTCGGGAACGGTGGGTGCGCGCCCGGGGGTCTGCTGCGACAACTCCTTCGCGGAGGTCCGCACCCGGTTGCGCAGGTCCTGGACCCGGCGCGGCACGTGCAGCGTCCACATGTGGTCGCGGAAGTGCCGCTTGATCTCGCCGGTGATGGTGGGCACCGCATACGCCTCGAAGGCGTGGCCGCGGGCCGGGTCGTAGTGGTCGACGGCCTTCACCAGTCCCAGGGCGGCCACCTGGTACAGGTCCTCGAGGGACTCGCCGCGCCCCTTGAACCGGACGGCGATCCGCTCGGCCATGGGCAACCACGCCTGAACCAGATCGTCCCTGAGCGCCTTTCGTTCCGGCCCGTCGGGCAGTCCCACGAGCCGGTCGAACGCTTCCGCAGTGTCAGGGGCGTCGTCGTGCGGATGCTGCTTCGTTCTGGTGGTGGCACTCATCCGTGCGCACCTCCCTCAGCAGGTGCTGGCTGGACAGACACCGTGGGAGGCGCGGACTCGGACCTCAGGAGGACACCTCGGGGCCCGGTGGGCCGGCTCCCACGGACGTGCCTCCTGTCCGAAGCACATACCGGTGCATTCCCTCCAAAAGGGTTTCCGAAACGAATTTCGTGAATGCTACTTCGTGTTGCCGCGGGATGACTGTGCGTTCGCACAGAAGCGGGCTGTTCGTGGAGCGCGGCCCGGAATCGGGATCTCGGACGTGGCGACGGAGCTGTACCTGGCCGGAATTCGGACTCGACCTCACGGTGCGGGAGGGGGCCTTCGGCCTGCTCGGTCCCAACGGCGCCGCCGACCGGCTCCCCGGCGCCTCCTCCGCCTCGCACTCACAGGGGCGGCCGACCCCGACCCGCTGCCCACGCCGGCGGACGGCTTCCGCGATGTCCGAAGTGCCCGCCGCACCGCACGCCGCGTCGGCTGACCGGGACCGCGTTGAGGGCATCTACCTGCTGTTACGGCCGCCCGAGCTGCGCGCCTGCTGCCCGCCCGCGTGTCCTGGCGATGTGCGCCGTCGAGCTGTGAAGTCCCTGGTCCAGGCCGTCGTCGTGATCCTCGTCGCCGCGCTGCTCGGCGTTGCGCTGACCTGGAACCCGCTGAAGCCGCTCGACGCCCCGCGCGGCTCCCTCCTCGGCACCCCCGCCCACCTGTCGCTGATCTTGGGTTGGAACGTGATGTGCGGCACGTAGCCGAATGCGGTCGTCAGGTCGGAAAGCGGATTCTTCCTGCCCACGGCTTGATCGGTGATCAAGGGGGCGAATGGGCTGGCCACAGCGCATTCTGCTCATTTGACAGTGCACTCGGCGCAAAGATAGGAAGCAGCTCTCTGAGGTCGAGAGGTGGACTGTGTACGAGCCGAACGTGGTCGGGGACTGGCACGAGTACGACGAGCATGCCGGTCTGCGTGTCCGCGTCCACCGCCTGGAAGCCGCCGAGCCGCCGCGTGGACGGGACGACGCCGCCGAGGGGCTGACGTACTTCAGGGTCCGCGTCACCGTCGAGAACCGCGGCGAGAGGCACTTCGGCATCCACCTCGAGGACGGTCAGATCGACGTGCGGATCGGCCGCGACGGCGAGGCCGCGTTCATCGACTGGCGCAACTCGCAGTTCATCGAGGGCTTCGACGTCTACCCGCTGCGCCGGGCCACCGCCGTGCTGTACGCGGCGGGCCCGGAGGCGAGCCTGAGCCAGGTCGACGTCCAGATCCAGCTGCGCGTCGAGGAGGAGTGGGCCGACCGCCGGCTGTGGACCGGCGGCCTCGGGCTGCAGGAGAACTCCGTCGGCGCCCACGCCGCCACCCTCCGTGACGGCCTCGCGCTCCAGGTGAGCAACTTCCTGCGGGACCAGGCCGAAGAGGGCACCGCCTGACGCGGAGCGTCTCGGTACGGGGCGCCGACCGACGCGGGAGCGGCCTCGGGGCCGGGCGGCTCAGTGAGGGATGCCGTCGATGATCTCGCGAGCCCCCTGGCGCAGCAGCGCGACGGCGACTGACGTGCCGAGCGTGGCCGGGTCGAGACGGCCGGCCCATTCGTGGGCGTTGAGCCGCGTCTTGCCGTCCGGGGTGAACACGCAGGCCCGCAGGGACAGTTCGCCGCCCCGGTCCACGCGCGCGTACCCGGCGATCGGGCTGTTGCAGTGCCCCTGCAGGACGTGCAGGAACATGCGCTCGGCGGTGGCCTCCCGATAGGTGTCCGGGTCACCGAGGCCGCTGACCGCGTCGATGAGCTCGGTGTCGCCCTCCCGGCACTGCAGGGCGAGGATGCCCGCGCCGATCGGCGGCATCATCGTCTCGGGGGAGAGGACCTCGCTGATCACGTCACGGCGGCCGATGCGCTCGAGGCCGGACACCGCCAGCAGCAGCGCGTCGGCCTCGCCGGCGGCCAGCTTCTCCAGCCGCCGGTTGGCGTTGCCGCGGAACGGCACGCACTGAAGGCGGGGGTGGGTGGCGGCCAGCTGGGCGACGCGGCGCACCGAGGAGGTGCCGATCCGGGTGCCCGCCGGCAGCTCGTCCAGCGTGAGTCCGTCGGGATGGATGAGGGCGTCGCGGATGTCGTCCCGCTTCAGGAACGCGGCGAACGTCGTCCCCGCGGGCAGCGGCCGGTCGGCGGGGATGTCCTTGACGCAGTGCACGGCGAGATCGGCCTCGCCCGCCAGCAGCGCCGCGTCCACCTCCTTGGTGAAGGCCCCCTTGCCCTCGACCTGGGACAGATCGCCCATCCACTTGTCGCCGGTCGTCTTCACGGGCACGACCTCGGTGCGTACACCGGGGTGGAGGACTGTCAACTCGGCGCGGACACGCTCCACTTGGGCGAGCGCCATGGGTGAGTCACGGGAGACGATACGGATGAGTTCAGGGACGGACATGCGGACACGATAGACCGTCACAACCCCGCGTCCGTACGGTACCGCCCCATTCGCGCCCGGCCCTTGCCGCCCGTCCCGTCCTTGCCGCCCGCCCGCACGGGCCGGACCAGCACCGCCAGCGCCCCCACCGTCAGCAGCCCTCCGGCCAGGAACGTGCCGCGCACCCCGACCACGGGCAGCAGTACGCCCCCGAGCAGCGCACCAGCGGCGATGCCCACGTTGTAGGAGGCCGAGTTGGCCGCGAGGGCGGTCTCCGTGCGACCCGGCGCCACCTGGAGAACCCGGCTCTGCGACGCCATGAAGGTGGTCGCGACCGAGGCACCGAGCAGCATGATCAGCACGACACTCACCGCCGGGACGTGCCCGATGGCGTAGAGGCCGAGCAGCGCCACCGCCTGGACCGCCACCGGCACGCCCAGCGTGGCCCGTGGAAAGCGGTCGAGGAGCGGCCCGGTCACGGCGACCCCGGCCAGCGCCGCGCCGCCGAACGCGAACAGCACGCCGCTCACCGCGTCCTCGCCCACTCCGCTCACCTCGTCGAGGAAGGCGACGACATAGGTGAACCCGGCGAAGAAGCCGGTCACCGACAGGGCGGTGACGGTCAGCACGGCGTAGAACCCGCGCCGGTCGGGGGTGGCACCGTACGCGGAGTGGCCGTCCTGCGGGCGGGACGACGGCAGGAGGAAGCCGATGGTCACGAGGGAGACGAGCGCGAGCAGGCCGAGCAGCGCGAAGGGCGTCCGCCAGCCGGTGTGCCCGCCCAGCCAGGTCCCGGCCGGCACCCCGGCCACCGTGGCCAGGGAACCGCCGACGGACAGCAGCCCGATGATCCGCCCCCGGCGCTCGGGCGGAAACAGCCCGACCGCGACCGGCCCCATCACCGACCAGAACAACGCCTGTGCCATCGCCGTCGCCACCCGAGCCGCGAGCAGCAGCCCGTACGACAGGCCGCCCAGCGCCGACACCCAACTGGCCACGGCGAGCAGCCCCAGCAGCCCCGCGAGCAGATACCGGCGTGGCAGGGACCGGGTGACATGGGCGAGTGGCAACGACACGACGGCCACGGTCAGGCCGTACCCGGTCACCAGCGCGCCCACGGCCGTCAGTGAAACCCGCAGGTCGTCCGCCATGAGCGCGAGCAGCCCGACCGGCAGGTTCTCGGTGGTGTTGAAGGTGAACGCCGCCAGCATCAGCGCCGCGACGACTGCGGCACGCCGCCAGGGTGCCGGACGTACGCTGCCCATCCATCCGCCTTTCCAACGGGGGAAGTCGGGGCAAGCGTGCCGGTCCGCGGCAGGTCCCTCTACTCTTTCGGTCCAGGACGAATAGCTGCTCACGACGGGGGTCGCCATGCCGCTCGCCCTGCACCTCGGCACCGACGACCTCACGCGCTGCCGGTTCGCGATCTCGCCGCTGTGCCAGACCCACGAGGCGCTGCGCATGCTCCGCCGGCCCGCCCGGCACGGCTACCACCAGGGCTGGCTGCGCCGCATGCGCCGTACGGTCGCCGGCCTCGACCTGGCACCGCTGTGGCTGTTCATCCCGCCCCCCGGCGGCTACACCCCGGACTTCCTGGGCCCGCCGCCCGAGGAGCCGTATCCCTCGATCGAGGACGAGTTGGCGCGGATGCGCGCCACCGACCCCGACCTGGCGCACGCGGAGATGGCCCGCTCGCTCCACTGCACCCCCGGCCTCGCCGAGTCACCCCAGGGGCGCGCCGCGCTCGACGACCCGGCCGCCACCGTCCAGCGCCTCGCCGACCTCACCGAACGGGCCTGGCGCGCCCTGCTCGCGCCCGACTGGCCGCGCCATCGCGCCGTCCTCGAGGCCGACATCGCGCACCGCTCGCGCAGTGCGGCGGGCGGCGGGCTCGACGTGCTGCTCACCGGACTGCATCCAGCCGTCGACTGGGCCGGCCACACCCTCACACTGCGCGAGTACCGTGATGTGCCGGACGCCCAACCCGCCGACGGCCGAGGCGTGTTGCTCATGCCGAGCGTGTTCGTATGGCCGGACGTGGTGAGCGGCTTCGCCCGGCCCTGGCAGCCTACGGTCATCTACCCCGCCCGGGGCATGGGCCGCCTGCACATCGCCCCGGCACCGCGCCCGGCGCAGGCGCTCGCCCGGCTGCTCGGCCACCAGCGCGCCGCGGTCCTGGCCGGCCTCGCCACCCCGTCCTCGACGACGGACCTGGCCCGCCGTCACGGCCTGGCCCCGTCGACCGTGTCGGCCCACCTCTCGGTCCTGCGGCAGGCCGGCCTGCTGGAGTCCCGCCGTCAGGGCCACTACGTGCTGTACGGGCGAACGGCCCTGGGTGACGCCCTCGTCGACGGGGACGTCAGGCCGGCGGCCGGCTGATCTCGACCGCCCGCAGCGCGGCCGCGAGGGCGGGTTCGTCACCGACGTCCAGGGCCGTGTCGGTGAGCTTGATGACGTGCTCGTCGCCGTGGGCGAGAGCACGCTGAAGGACCTCTTCCGGCGTGAGCCGGGCGGGCGGCGTGTAGGCGACCGGCTCCGCCGGGGCGTACATCGCGGTGACCGCCGCGGACGCCGTCCACGCGGCGTGCAGGCTGGGCGCCCACAGCTCGCGCGGCAGCGAATCGAGGGTGCGCAGCACGGCGTTGGGTGCGGTGGCCGCGTGCACGAGCATGGTCTCCTCGCCGTGGCCGTGGGTGGCGTAGCGGTGGGTCGCGGCACGGACGAGTTCGGTGAGGCGCTCGCGGGCGGTGCCGGGGTCGCCCACGTCGCCCGCCCAGACGGGCAGTTGCCGTACGGCGGCGAGGCGGGCCGGGAATGTGCCCTGCGGCTCCCGGATCGCGGGTACGGCGTCCAGCGACTGCGCGGCGCTCGCCGCTCCGGGCAGCGCGGTGACACCGGAGACCGTGCGGTGCCGGGCGGCCCAGTAGCCGAGGGCGTGCGCGAGTTCGGCGAGACGCGGCTCGCTCGCACCGGATTCCAGGGCGCGTACGGCGTGGCCGACCCGGATCACCGGATGCGTCGCGGCGCCGTACAGCCCGGGGAGCAGACGCGGCCACCATTCGGCGAGGACGGTCTTCCAGGGACGGCCGGTGAGGGCGCGGGAGAAGTGGTCGATCCAGTCCGCGGCCCGGCGCACGTCGCCCAAGGCGGAGGGCCAGTTGTCGTCGGTGACGGGAGCCACGCGGTCGGGGAAGTCCTCGAGCTTGCTCTCGTACCGATCCAGCCACCGATGCACCGCGCCCGCCTGCCCGTTCGCGGCGAGCGACTCGACGACCATGGGGGCGTGGTTCGAGAGCCGGCCGTGGTGCTCCGGGCCGGACATGTGGAGCCGTTCCAGGGCTTCTTCGAGCTGCCCGCTCGTGTCGTGGGTGTCCATGCCGACGACGCTATGCAGCGGCGCAGGGAACCGGATCGGGCTCGGGGCGGAACCGGGAACGTCCACGGTCCTACACCCCGAGCCCGAGGGGGCGGATCAGGCGTACGGGTCGAACGCGATGCCGGACGGCTTCGCCGACGCCAGATGGTTCGCGAAGTTGGCGTCCTTCAGGCCGAAGTTGGCGCTGCCGAAGTCGTACGCGACCAGCTTGTCGCGCACGCCCGACGGGTAGCCGTTCCAGCCCACCAGGGGCGGGTACTGCCAGGTGCCCTTGTGGTTCTCCGGCGGCTCGTCGCCTGAGCCCGCGAGGCGGAAGCAGTGCGTGCTGATGCCGTCCTTGTGGTACACGATCTTGGCGTGCGTGCCGTCGAAGCGCACGGAGGACGCGGGGCTGATCGTGAACGAGCCGTGGTTGGACGTCGAGACGTACTGCACCGCGTTGTTCTGCACCCAGACCACAACATGCTCCCAGTCGTGCCGGTGCCCGCCGATGCTGCTGCCCGCCACGGCCTGGTCCTTCTCGAAGTACAGGCCGTACATGTAGGCGCACCAGCCGTTGTTGCACTTGTAGCGCGAGTAGCCGTTGGTGTTGTCGAGGTCCGAGGCGTCACGGCAGTCGCCGCTGAGCGAACCGGTCGGGCTGAGGCCGCCGTTGACGGTTCCGTTTGCGCCGATGGCGGGGGTGGAGTAGCAGCCGTCGGTGTCGTAGTCGTAGGCGGGCTGGTACGTCTGCTCGGCCGCCTCGGCGTTGGCGGGGAGCGCCGCGGGCGGAGCGGCGAAGGCGACGCCGGGGAAAGCGACGACGAGCGCGGCGGCACCGGCCAGACCGGTGAGCCATCGCTTGCGGTGTGTGCGGAACGTCTGTGACGACACTGCGTCTCCTCGGGGATCCGGGCGCAGCCCAACGGCTATGGGGGGAAGGAGAGTTCAGAATCCTGTCTTTTCACTTCCGTGCCAAGAGGCGCGTGCGTACCGCCGGTAACGATCAGTGCAACAGTTGGAGCCCGTCCGCCGAGAAGGTGCACCTTTCCACCCAGTTGTCGAGCTCTCAAGAAGGCCCGCCCACGGGCCTGTCGGGAGCCATCGGGGATGAAGGCGCGTCACACCCCGTCGTCCGGCAGGTCGGCCGCCGCGTCCTCGGGTGCGAGGTCGGGCCTGAGTCGCACCCAGGACGGCTGGCGCAGCATCCCGGACCGGGTGCGGACGCTGAAGCGGACCTCGCCGACCAGCCGGGGCAGCACCCAGTGCGCGCCCGCCACCTGAGGTACGGGATCGAAGGGGCACACGTCACTCGCGCAGGCCCGCAACAGCCCGGCCAGCTGCGTCCGTTCGGCCTCGCTCCAGCCCGTGCCCACGCCGCCGACGTACCGCAGCTTTCCGGCCGCGCGCTGTCCGACCAGCAGCGCGCCCGGCAGCCCCGTGAGCCGTCCCTTGCCGGGCAGCCAGCCCCCGACGATGACGTCCTCCGTGCGCATGTTGCGGATCTTGATCCAGGCGCGGGAACGCACCCCGGGCTCGTACACCGAGTCCAGCCGCTTGCAGACGAGCCCCTCCAGACCGTGCTCGCGCGTCGCGCGCAGCGCCTGGGCCCCGTGCCCGACCAGCGCACCCGGCGTCGACCAGAACGGCCCGCTCAGACCCAGCTCCTCCAGCCGCCCGCGCCGCCGGGTGTAGGGCAGCGTGACGAGCGAGCGGTCCGCCAGGTGCATCACGTCGAACAGCACCAGATGGACGGGGGTCTGAGCCGCCATCCGCGCGGCCCGCGTGGGCGCGTGTGCCAGGCCCATACGGGACTGCAGCAACTGGAAGTCGGCGCGGCCCTGTTCGTCCAGCGCCAGGATCTCCCCGTCCAGCACGGCGCGTGTGGTGCCGAGCGCGCCGCCGAGCGGCCGCAGTTCGGGATAGGCGGCCGTGATGTCCTCGCCGGAACGGGCGCGCAGCAGCAGACTGCCGTCCCCTTCCAGATAGACCACCGCGCGCTGGCCGTCCTGCTTGGTCTCGTACGCCCAGCGCGCGTCCTGCGCGGCGGGCGGCAGGGTGCCCGGCGTGGCGAGCATGGGAGGGATCAGCGGCAGACTCACGGGTCAGTTCTCGACGGTCCCGCCCGCCGCCACGCACCCTTGCCGCCGTTTTCCCCTGAACGGCGGGCCGGGCCCTCAGCCGTCCCCGTTCGGCGGCACGGCCCGCACCAGACCCGACTGGTAGGCCATGACGACGAGTTGAGCACGGTCGCGGGCGCCCAGCTTCGTCATGGCACGGTGCACGTGGGTGCGCACGGTCAGCGGGCTGACGAAGAGCTTCTCGGCGATCTCCTCGTTGGAGTGCCCCTCGGCCACCCAGGCCATGACCTCCCGCTCGCGGGCGGTGAGGGTGGCGAGGTCCTCGGGCGCGGCCGACTGGGAGCTCTCGGCGGGGGAGGCCAGGAACCGTGTGATCAGTGTGCGGGTCGCGGCGGGGGAGAGCAGGGACTCGCCGGCGGCCACGGTCCGGATGCCGTCGAGCAGCACGTCCGCCGTGACGTCCTTGCCGAGGAAGCCGCTGGCCCCGGCCCGCAGCGCCTGCGCGACGTACTCGTCGATCTCGAACGTGGTGAGGATCAGCACCCGCACCGCCGCGAGGTCCGGATCGGCGCAGAGCGCGGACGTGGCGGCCAGACCGTCGGTGCCGGGCATGCGGATGTCCATCAGGACCAGATCGGGGCGGTGGGCCCGGGCGAGATCGACGGCCTCGGCACCGTCGGTGGCCTCGCCGACCACCTCCATGTCCGGGCAGGAGTCGATCAGGATCCGGAAGGTGGCCCGCAGCAGGGCCTGGTCGTCGGCGAGCAGGACGCGGATGGTCATGGGCGGGGGTCTTCCGGTTCTGGAGCGGTGGGGTACAGCCTGCAGGGAACAGCCCGGTACGTCGTCGTGCGTCTGCCGACAATCGCCGGTACTCGGATCGCAGTACGCGCCACGGGCAAGGTCATCCCCGAGGGGGATCGGGACCTGCCCTCACCACACGCACGGCAGCTCCACCTCGATCACCGTCGGCCCTCCGACCGGGCTCGACATCCGCACCGTGCCGTCGAGCGCCGCGACCCGGCGCCGCACCCCCAGCAGCCCCGAACCACCGGACTCCTCCGCCCCGCCGTGGCCCTTGTCGGCCACCTCGACCCTGAGCCCGCGCCGCACGCGGGCGATCCGGACCGAGGCCTCGGACGAGCCACTGTGCTTGGCGACGTTGGTGAGCGCCTCGGCCACCACGAAGTAGGCGGCCGCCTCCACCGCGGCGGGTGCCCTGGGGCCGTCGTCCTCCAGCCCCTCCGCGTCCACGGTGACCTGCAGACCGCTACTCGCGGCCAGCGCCCGCACCGCACCGACCAGTCCGCGGTCGGTCAGGATCGGCGGATGGATGCCGCGCACCACGTGCCGCAGTTCCGCCAGCGCCTCCTCGGCCTGGTCCTGGGCGTCGTCCAGCAGCTTGCGCGCGGCGTCCGGATCACGGTCGTAGGCCCGCTTGGCGAGCCCGATCCGCATGGACAGCGCCACCAGCCGGGCCTGCGCGCCGTCGTGCAGGTCCCGCTCGATACGGCGCAGTTCGGCGCCGTGCGCGGCGATCGCGTCGGCCCGGGACGTGCTCAGCTGCTCGACCCGCGCGGCCAGCAGCGCCTTCGGGGACGGCCTGAGCAGCGCGGTCGACCAGCCGGCCTCCAGGTCCGCCAGGCGCACGATCCACGGCAGGACGACGGCCCGCCGGCGCAGCAGCCCGCACCCCACGCCGTCGACGACGAGCCCGACCGGCCACAGCGGCAGGGCGAGGAAGAGCAGCGCGCCGTAGAGGTAGTAGGCGGCCATCCAGCGCAGATCGGTGAGCGTGCCGGGATCGCGTACGGCCGTGCGCAGCCGGTCCTGCAGTGGCCCCTCGATGGCCTGGTACGCCTCGGGGATCTCCCGCCCCGTCCCGGCGGCGGTCAGCCGTCGCTTGGCCCCGGCGATCCGCCGGACGAGCAGCACCGTCTCGGGCAGCAGCCAGGCACCGATCACCGCGACCGTCCCGACGGCGGTGATCAGCAGCACGGTGATGAAGAGGTACATCCCGAAGGCCATCGCGGCGGCCACGGTCAGATGGACCGTCGCACGCCCGGCCTGCCGCACCGTCGTCCGCATGCCCATCACGCTAGGTGACCCGACCTCCGCGCGCGGGGGTGCGGGCACCCGGGGTGCAGGTGTAGCCCGCTCCACCATGTTCACCGCTTCTTTCAATCAAGTGACTTAGATTGTAGGTGCGCAAACCAGCGGCGGCTCGAGGGACTGGCCGTCGCGGTGATCGGCGAAGTCCCGGTGCGATGGTGATCATGGCAGGCAGGACCCTGCGGGCGGAGCAGGTCAACGCGACCCGGGAGCTGCTCCTGACCACGGCCGAGCGGCTCTTCGCCGAACACGGCGTGTACGCGGTGTCCAACCGCCAGGTCAGCGAGGCCGCGGGACAGGGCAACAACACCGCGGTCGGCTATCACTTCGGCACCAAGACCGACCTGGTCCGCGCCATCGTCCAAAGGCACGCCACGCGCATCGAGGACATCCGCGCCCGGCTGATCGCCGACCTCGCCGACCAGGACGACCTGCGCGGCTGGGTCGACTGCCTCGTCCGCCCGGCGCTCGAACACCTCGCCGCACTCGGCAGCCCCACCTGGTACGCACGCTTCTGCGCCCAGGTCGTCTCCGATCCTGCCCTGCACCGGATCATGGTCGAGGAGGCCCTCACCTCCCCGGCCCTCCAGAAGATCATCGAGGGCCTGAACCGATGCCTGCCCGACCTCCCCGCCGAGGTCCGCGCCGAACGCGGCGAGATGGTCCGCCACCTGATCGTCCACGTGGCCGCCGAGCGGGAGCGCGCCCTCGCCGAGAACACCCCCACCCCTCGGTCCACCTGGGACGACGCCGCCACAGGCCTCGCCGACGCCGTCGTCGGCATGTGGCTGGCACCCGTCACACCCGGCCGCTGACTGCCGCCGCACAAGGAGGACGACCGTGAAATCGACACTCGGCCAAGGCCGCCGCCGCGGCGCCGGACGGGGCGGGTTATGAGCCCTCGGCAGACGGCCTCGCCCCTGGACGGCGCCACCGGCGAGAAACCCGCCCTCGCGCGCGGCGCCGGCCGGCACGTCCTCGTCGTCGCCGGCGATCCCGACCTCGCCGAACTGCTCTCGACCACCCTGGAGTTGGCCGGCTACCGGATCAGCCTCAGCTGCACCGGCGCCGAGGCGCTGACCCGCGTCGCGCAGTACCGCTTCGACCTGGTGGTCTTCGACACCGGCCTGCCGGACATGGTGAACTTCAGCCGGGAGCGCCGGCCCGCCCTCCCGCACCGCCCGCCCGTCCTCCTGCTCACCGAGTACGACCGCCTGCACCGGCTCGCCCCCGAACTCGGCCTGGGCGAGCGGGACTACGTCACCAAGCCCTTCCGGGTGGCCGAAGTCCTCGCCAGGATCCAGATGCTGCTGCGCGGCCCCTGCCCCGGCCCGCTCAGGGGCAACCCGCTGGAGTACGGCGACCTCGTGCTGGACGACACCGTGTGCCGGGCCCGGCGCGGGACGCGGGCGCTCGACCTCACGCCCGCGGAGTACCGGCTGCTGCGCCATCTCCTGGTCAACGCGCACCGGGTGCTGTCCAAGGAGCAGATCGGCCGCTACGTCTGGGGGGACCACCGCGGCGACAACGCGATCGAGCAACTCGTCTCCCGTCTGCGCCGCAAGGTGGACCGGGGCGACGGCCCGGCGTTGATCCACACGCGCCGCGGCTTCGGGTACTGGCTGGGCCGGGCCGACGGCAATGCCTGACCTGACAGACCCAATGTCCTTGCAGTCAGGCCCAGTTGAGGAACCTGGTGTGATCTGAGCCACGTCAGTCTCCTGTCAGGAAACTGACCGGAAGGCGTCAGACCCCTCTGTTTGCCTGTGCTCATCGAGGCCTCGACCCCCTTCGCCCCAGCGCTCCACCCCGCCCGGAGCCCCCCACGTCCGAGGAGAACCATGGCCGACACCACCCTGACCGGTCCCGCGCGCGAAGCGCCGGACGCCGTCCCCCAGTTCCCGATGCCGCGGGAGTCCCGCTGCCCCTTCGACCCGCCGCCCGCGCTCAAGGAGCTGCAGGAGCAGGCGCCGCTGACCCGGGTGCGGCTGTGGGACGGCAGCGAGCCCTGGCTCGTGACCCGGTACGCCGAGCAGCGGGCCCTGCTGGGCGACGAGCGCGTCAGCGCCGACACCGACCAGCCGGGCTATCCGACCAAGGCCAGCCCCGAGGCCGGTGAGGGCAAGCTCAGCTTCATCATGATGGACGACCCCGAACACGCCCGGCTGCGCCGGATGGTGACGGCGCCGTTCGCCGTGAAGAAGGTCGAGGCGCTGCGGCCCGCCGTACAGCGCATCGTGGACGGCCTGATCGACGACATGCTGGCCGGTCCCGCCCCGGTCGACCTGGTGGACGTGTTCGCCCTGCCGATCCCCTCGCTGGTCATCTGCGAGCTGCTGGGCGTGCCGTACGAAGAGCACGAGTTCTTCCAGGAGAACACCAAGACCATGGTCCGCACGACCGCCACGCCCGAGGAGCGGGGCGCGGCGAGCCGTGAGGTCGCGGGCTACCTGGCCGGACTCCTGGGCAAGCGGATCGCCGAGCCCAAGGACGACTTGCTGTCGAGCATCGCCGCCCGCATCACCGCCGGTGAACTCACCCACCAGCAGGCGACCGAGATGGCCCTGCTCCTGCTGATCGCCGGCCACGAGACCACCGCGAACATGATCGCGCTCGGCACCCTCGCCCTGCTCCGGCACCCCGACCAGCTCGCCCTGCTGCGCGAGACCGACGACCCGAAGCTCGTCGCCTCCGCGGTCGAGGAACTCCTGCGCTATCTGCACATCACCCACCTGGGCCGGCGCCGGGCGGTGACCGAGGACATCGAGATCGGCGGCCAGGTGATCAAGGCCGGCGAGGGCGTCATCATGGTCAACGAGATCGGCAACCGCGACCCCGAGGTGTTCGCCGACCCCGACCGCCTCGACCTCACCCGCGACGCCCGCCGCCACGTCGCCTTCGGCTTCGGTGTCCACCAGTGTCTGGGCCAGCCGCTGGCCCGCATGGAACTCCAGGTCGTCTACGGCACCCTCTACAAGCGCATTCCGACGCTGAAGCTCGCGTGCGCGCTGGAGGACATCCGGTTCAAGACGGACGCGTTCATCTACGGCGTCCACGAACTGCCCGTCTCCTGGTGACGGCTCCGCAGCACCCGCCGAACGAACAACAACCACCTGTGCAGAAGGGAAACTGACCATGAAGGTGGAGCTGGAAGCCGACAAGTGCGTCGCGTCCGGACAGTGCGTGCTCGCCGCCATGGACGTGTTCGACCAGGACGACGACGGGATCGCGATCCTGCTCGACGAGCAGCCTGCCGCCGAACACCTCGACGGCGTACGCGAGGCCGTGGCGATCTGCCCGGCCGCCGCGATCCGGCTGGTGGACCAGTGAGGCGCATCGTCGTCGTCGGCGCCTCGGCCGCCGGGCTCGCGGCGGCCGAGACGCTCCGCCGCGAGGGCTACGACGGCTCGCTCACCCTCGTGGGCGACGAACCCCTCGCCCCGTACGACCGCCCGCCCCTGTCCAAGCAGCTGCTGGCCGGCGAGTGGGAACCCGAGCGGCTGGCCCTGCGCGCCCACGACGACGTGGCCGGGCTCGACCTGGACCTGCGCCTCGGCGTGGCGGCGTCGGGCCTGCAACTCGCCGACAGGACAGTGGAGTTGGCCGACGGCTCCACAGTGCCGTACGACGGGCTGATCCTGGCGACCGGAGTGCGGCCGCGCCGGCTGCCCGGTGCGGGTGGGCATGTGCTGCGCACCCTGGACGACGCGGTGCGGCTGCGGGACCGGCTGACGCCGGGCAAGCGGCTGGTCGTGGTCGGCGCCGGGTTCCTCGGGGCCGAGGCCGCCGCGGTCGCCTGGCGGCTGGGCTGCGAGGTGACGCTCCTGGAACCCGCCCCGGTGCCGCTGGCCCACGCCGTCGGCACGGAGGTCGGCGAAGTGCTGACGCGCGCCCATCTGGACCGGGGCGTGGACCTGCGGTGCGGGGCCACCGTGACCGAGGTGACCGGGGACGGAGTGCGGCTCGCCGACGGCGAACTGGTCGACGCCGACGAGGTGTTGATCGCCATCGGTTCCGTGCCCAACACCGACTGGCTGGCCGGCAGCGGGCTCGCCGTCGGCGATGGCGTGGTGTGCGACGAGTACTGCGAGGCCGCGCGGAACGTGTACGCCGCCGGGGACGTGGCCGGCTGGTACAACCCGCTGTTCGGGCTGCCCATGCGCGTCGAACACCGCACCCACGCCGCCGAGCAGGGGATGGCCGCGGCCCGCAACCTGCTGCACCCGGACGCCCGCAAGCCGTTCGCGCCGGTGCCGTACTTCTGGTCCGACCAGTACGACATGAAGATCCAGGCGTACGGCTATCTCCGCGGGCACGACGAAGTCGCCGTCGTGGAGGGGGAACTGGCGGAGGGCCGGTTCTTGGCCGTCTACCGCAGGGGCGAGAAGGTGACCGGGGCGCTGACCGTGGGGATGCCGCCGAAGGCGATCCGGCGGTGGCGGCAGGCGATCGCGACGGGCGCGGACTGGGAGGCGGCCGTGCCCTCCCGGTCGCGTGTCGAGGCCGCGCCGGGCGGGGCAACCGCCTGACGTGCCGGTAAGCCGGGGCCGGCCGGACCGTCCGAGTCCGCCTGGCCCCGCAAGATCCACCGCAAATTAGTTGAGTTACGCAATGAGATGGTAAAGTGGTCCCCATGTCCACACCACCGCTCCCCGAACTCCCCGACACGCCCGCGTCCCCGGAAGTGATCGAGATAGAGCGAGCGCTCACCCGCATCACCTACCTGAGCACGCGCGCCCGGCAGCACGAGCGGCTCATGGCCCTGGCCGGTGTGCCGCTGGACCGGGCCGCCGTGGCGCTGCTGCGCCAGGTCGCCGACTCGGAGTCGCTGCGCCCCGGTGAGCTGGCCGCCCGGCTCGGTGTGGAGGCCTCGCACGTCACGCGTACGGTGCAGCAGCTGCAGAAGTCCGGCTACGTCACCCGCGTCCCCGACCCCCAGGACCGCCGCGCCCAGCGCATCGAACTCACCGAGGCCGGCCGGCAGGCCATCGCCCGGGTCCGCGAGGCCGGCGCCCGCGGCATGCAGCTCGCCCTGGCCGACTGGACCCCCGAGGAACTGCGCACGTTGGCCACCCTCTTCCACCGCATGGTCGACGACTTCCTCGCCCACGCCATCGACGAGGACACCGAACCGCAGACGGCGGCACCGGCCGGCACCGCCTGACCCGACCGCTCGGGCCACCGGTCACGCCGACGCCCTGTGCGGGCTGTGACCGGACGACCCGGGTGGCGGGGAGACGGCCGGTCCGATTGATGCCGGCTCCCGCAGCCCGCACAGCAGCAGCCGCCCCAGCGCGGGAAGGACGACGAGCGCGGCAAGCGCGGTCCGCAGCGACGTGGCATCGGCCAGCGCACCGACGGCCGGGGCGAAGAGACCGCCCACACTCACGGTCAGCCCCAGCGTCACACCGCTCGCGGTGCCCACCCGCCGGGGCAGGTAGTCCTGACCGAGCGTGACGTGCAACGAGAACGGAACGTACAGGCCGGCCGACGTCAGGGCGACGAACAGATACACCGGCGGCCCGGGAACGAGGACCACTCCGGCCACCGCGAGCACCGTCAGCACATACGCCTGGCGTACGACCGCGAGACGCCCGTACCGGTCCGCGAGCCGCCCCCCGGCCACGGTGCCCACCGCGCCGCCCACGTAGAGCACACACAGCGCGGCCGTACCCGCCACGGCACCGCCACCGGTCCGCTGCCGGACGTAGAGCGAGACGAACGCGCTCAGCCCGACGAACACGATCGACCGGCACACGACGGCGCCGGACAGCCGCAGGAACGACCCCCAGTCGTCGGAGCCGGCGCCCTCGTCCTTGCCGGCGGGGACCCCATGGGTGCCGGCCGAGCGCACCGCCGCCGCGCACAGGGCCGCTCCCACGACGGCCGGCGCGACCAGCAGGGGAGTGGCGCCCAGGCCGCCGGTGCCGACCACCGCCGCCACCAGCAGCGGGGCGAGTGCGAAACCGACGTTCCCGCCGAGGGAGAACCACCCCATCGCCGTATGGCTGCCGTGTGCGGCATCGCGGGCCGCGCGGGCGGCCTCCGGGTGGTAGGCGGCCACCCCGACGCCCGACACGGCCACCGCCGCCAGCGTGAGCGCGTAGGAACCCATGACCCCGCTCAGCGCCACCCCGGCACCGCCCGTCAGCGCGCTCAGCGGCAGCAGCCACGGCATCGCCCACCGGTCGGTGAGCGCCCCGAACAGCGGCTGCACCACCGACGACAGCAAGGACGCGGCGAGTACGACGCCCGAGGCCGCGGCGTAGCTGTAGGCGCGCTCGGCGACGAAGAAGGGGACGAGGGCCGCCACTGCGCCTTGGTACACGTCGACACAGGCGTGGCCCAGGGACAGCAGGGTGATGGTTCGGTTGCGTTGCGTGGACACCCTGCGATCGTCGCGGGGGAGGTTCATGGCCCGCTTTCGATAATCTGCCTTGTTGTGTCGAACATCCGCCACGACCCGACCGCGCCGACCCGCGCCCAGGCCCTCGCCGCCGGGGAACGCATCGACGCGCACCGGCACGACGACCACCAGATCGTCTACGCGGGCTCCGGCGTCCTCGCCGTCACCACCGACGCCGGCACCTGGTTCGCGCCCGGCAACCGCGCCATCTGGGTCCCCGCGGGCACCGTCCACGCGCACCGCGCCCACGGCCACCTCGACCTGCACCTGGTCGGCCTGCCCGCCGCCGACAACCCCCTCGGCCTGGACGCCCCCACCGTCCTCGCCGTCAGCCCCCTCCTGCGCGAGCTGATCCTCGCCTACACGCGCGACCCCGCCGACGACAGCCCCGAGCGCCGCCGCCTGCTGGCCGTCCTGCGCGACCAGCTGCGCGCCTCGCTCCAGCAGCCCCTGCGCCTGCCCACCCCCACCGACCCCCGCCTGGCCGCGGTGTGCGCGCTCGTCCACGCCGACCCCGCCGACCCGCGCACCCTCGCCGACCTCGGCGCCGCCACCGGAGCGGGCGAGCGCACCCTCAGCCGGCTCTTCCGCCACGAGTTCGGCATGACCTTCCCGCAGTGGCGCACCCAGTCGCGCCTCTATCACGCGCTGCGTCTGCTCGCCGAGGACACGCCCGTCACGACCGTCGCCCACCGCTGCGGCTGGTCCTCCGCCAGCGCCTTCATCGCCGTCTTCCGCCGGTCCTTCGGGTACACGCCGGGAACCCACAACGGCCGCACGCGACAGGGTCGATGAACAGACAGGGGCGGGTGCCGGGCCGTGTTCTACGCTCCGGTAGCATCCGGCGGCAGGTCACCCTAGGAGGATCCGTGCCCCGGTCCGAACGTTCGCCCCTGCTGCTCGCCGGCCTGCTGGCCACCGCGGGCGTCGCCCACTTCGCCGCACCACGGCAGTTCGACGAGACCGTGCCGCGCTCCCTGCCGGGGACACCCCGGACCTGGACGTACGCCAGTGGCGTCGCCGAGCTCGCGCTGGCGGCCGGGCTGGCGCTGCCGCGTACCCGCAAGGCCGCCGCGCTCGCCACGGCGGCCTTCTTCGTCGGTGTGTTCCCCGCGAACGTGAAGATGGCCGTCGACTGGCGGCACCGCCCCGCCCCGCAGAAGGCCGCCGCCATCGGCCGGCTGCCGTTGCAGATCCCCCTCGTGCTGTGGGCCCGCGGGGTCGCGAAGAACGCGGAGGGCCGGGCATGAGCGCACAGCTGAAGGTCGGCGACAAGGTCGAGGACTTCTCGCTGCCGGACGAGACCGGCACCACCCGCAGCCTCACCGATCTGCTCGCCGAAGGGCCGGTCGTGCTCTTCTTCTACCCCGCCGCCCTCACCCCCGGCTGCACCGCGGAGGCCTGCCACTTCCGTGATCTCGCCACCGAGTTCGCCGCCGTCGGCGCCCGGCCCGTCGGCATCAGCGGTGACGCGGTCGAACGGCAGCAGGAGTTCGCCGACCGGCACACGCTCGGCATCCCCCTGCTCTCCGACGCGGACGGGACGGTCCGGGACCGGTTCGGCGTGACGCGCGGCTTCTCGCTGGCCCCCACCAAACGGGTCACCTTCGTCATAGGACAGGACCGCACGGTCCTGGAGATCGTCCGCAGCGAACTGCGGATGAACACCCACGCCGACCGGGCCCTGGCCGCGCTGCGCAAGTGAGCGCGCCATCGCGCGGGGCGGCGGCGGACCCGAGCGCCGTGGCATCGCGGGCGTAACCGCCCGGGCATCGCGGTTGATGCCGTGCGGCTCAGGACTCATCCTGGACGACATGGAGCACGTCTCCGCTGCGGCGATCATCGATGCCCAAGGTGTCGTCACCGGGTGGAGCGAGGGTGCCCGGCGGCTGACGGGCCTGACGGCCGAGGAGGCCCTGGGGCGGCCGGTGCGGGAGCTGCTCGCCGAGCAGCCGTCGCCCGCGGCAGTGGCCGCGCTGGCCGGCACCGCAGTGGTACGTCACCGGGACGGCTCACCCGTCGCCCTGAACGTGACGGCAAGCGTCCTGCTCAGCGACGACGGCGGGCCGGGCGGATACGTGATCACCACCGTGCCGTTCGACAGGGCCGAGCCCACGCTCGCGGAGCAGGCCTTCCAGCAGGCGTCCCTGTCCATGTCCGTCTTCGACACCGACCAGCGCTACCTGCGGCTCAACGAGGCGGCCTGCCGGGTCATGGGCGTACCCGAGGAGGTCCTGCTCGGCCGCCACTTCCCGGAGACCGTGGAGGACGGGGTACACAGCCGGGGCTTTCTGTGGCATCTGCGCCAGGTCGCCGAGACGGGCAGACCGCTGCGCTACGAGAGCTTCACCGGAGCCCCGGCCCTGAACCGGGAACACGCCTGGACCACCGACATGTGGCCGGTGCGGGACTCCTCGGGCCGGCTGGTCGGCACCGCGCTGGCCGCGTTCGACAGCACCGAGCAGTACTGGGCACGGCAGCGGCTCGCCCTGCTGAACGAGGCGGCGGCCACCATCGGCACGACCCTGGACCTGGCGCGCACGGCGGAGGAACTGATCGGGGTCATGGTGCCCCGGTTCGCCGACTTCGCCAGCGTGGACCTGTTCGACTGGGTCCTGGGAGCGGAGGAGGCGCCGGTACTGTCCGGCACCGAGATCGCGCTGCGCCGCGTCGCCCACGGCTCCGGCACCGAGGGCACCCCGGAAGCGGCCGTGCACCTGGGCGAGGTGGACTTCTACCCGCCGTTCTCGCCTCCCGCCCGGGCGATCCTGGAAAGCCGGGTGGTCCTCAGCCAGGCAGGTGAGCCGGCCTTCATGCGCTGGGTGGCGGAACGCAACGCGCGCGCTCCGGCCGGCCGGAGCCACCGCGTCGGCGCCCACTCCATGATGGCGGCGCCGCTGCGGGCCCGCGGCACCACGCTCGGCGTCGTGGTGGCCGTGCGCATCAGGCAACCGGACGAGTACGTCGCCGACGACGCCGTCTTCGCCGAGGAACTCGCCAGCCGGGCGGCCATCTGCATCGACAACGCCCGCCGCTTCGCCCGGGAACGCACCACCGCGCTGGCCCTGCAGCACAACCTGCTGCCCCGGGGGCTGCCCGGGCAGGCGGCCGTGGAGGTGGCCCACCGCTATCGGCCGTCCGGATCCCAGGCCGGCATCGGCGGCGACTGGTTCGACGTGATCCCGCTGTCCGGCGGCCGCGTCGCCCTCGTCGTCGGCGACGTCGTCGGACACGGCATCCCGTCATCGGCCACCATGGGCCGCCTGTGCACGGCCGTACGCACCCTCGCCGACGTGGACCTGCCGCCCGACGAACTCCTCACCCACCTGGACGACCTGGTCACCCACCTGGCCGGGGACGACAGCGACGAGGTCGCCGAACTGGGCGCCACGTGCCTCTACTCCGTCTACGACCCCGTCTCCCGCCACCTCACCCTGGCCGCCGCCGGCCATCCACCCCCGGCCCTCGTCCTGCCCGACGGCACCACACAGGTCGTCGAGATGAGCGCCGGGCCCCCGCTCGGCGTCGGCGGGCTGCCCTTCGAGGCGATGGAGGTGGAGCTGCCCGAGGGCTCCCTGGTCGCCCTGTACACGGACGGCCTCATCGAGGACCGCGACCGCGACATCGACCACTCCATCGCCGAACTGTGCCGCGCGCTGACCGCGCCCGCCGACACCCTCGACGCCCTGTGCGACACCGTGCTGAAGGCCGTCCTGCCGGAGGACCCCAGCGACGACGTGGCCCTGCTGCTGGCCCGGACCCGAGCCCTGGGCGCGGACCGCATCGCCACCTGGGACGTCCTGCCGGACCCCGAGCACGTGGCGGCCACCCGGCAGGCCGCCACGGAGCAGCTGACCGCCTGGGGAATGGACGAGGCCGCCTTCGTCACCGAACTCGTCGTCAGCGAACTCGTCACCAACGCCATCCGGTACGGCGCACCCCCCATCCAGCTCCGCCTGATCCGCGACCGCACCCTCATCTGCGAGGTCTCCGACGGCAGTTCCACCTCCCCGCATCTGCGCCGGGCCCACGCCTACGACGAGGGCGGCCGCGGACTGCTGCTGGTCGCCCAGCTCACCCAGCGCTGGGGGAGCCGGCAGACCGGCAGCGGCAAGACGATCTGGGCCGAACAGCCGCTGCCGCCGGTGTGATCACCCCCACGCCGTGATCACTGGAACGGGCAGCCCGGGTTCGGCGCGTCCTGGGAGAACGGCGCGCCGTGCGGCAGCACATAGAGCACGTCGAGGACGACCGCCGTGTCCCCCAGGTTGCGGCCTATGTGCACGTTGCCGGGTCCGGCCGGTTCCTGGATGAAACTGCCCTGCGGGTACACGCCGTCGGAGGCGCAGGTGGAGTCGTAGTGGCTGAGCGTGCCCTGCTGCGCGAAGGCGTAGAGGGGGCCGTCGTGGTAGTGCCAGCCGGTGGCCTGACCGGGCGGAATGGTGATCTCCCGAAGTATGTAGTCGGTGTCGCCGACGGTCTTCTGACTGATCGTCCGGGCGCTGACGCCGGGACCGGGCGGAGTCCCCTGGGCGGGCCCGGCGACGAGAACGGTGGCGACGGCCACGGCGCCGGTGACGGCGGTGCGGAGCGCGGTGCGCATACGAGGAGCCTCCTGCGGCGAGAGCGGATCTCGCCGTGAACATAGAGGCAGGGAAAGGCAGTTGAGGCCGGAACCGAATTATCCGCCGGAATTTCCGTCGACGCCGTCCGCGGCGACCTGGGCGAGAGTACGGCCGCTGCGCACCGAACGGGCCCGGTACGGGTCGGGCGTGCCGTGCCCGTGGGCCCGCCCCTTGCGGGCCTTCACCAGCAGCCACGCCTCCCGGTCGCCGTCCTTCCCGTCGCGGATCCGGGTGAGGGCGTACTCGCCGTGCAGCTTCGCCCCGCTCAGCCGGAACGTGGCATGACCCCGCTCGAGCGACTCGCCGAAGTCGACGGGCCGCCCCTTGCGGTCATGGCTCATCGGCTCGTACGTGCCGTTGTCCCAGACGATCACCGTGCCGCCGCCGTACTCGCCCTTCGGGATCACGCCCTCGAACTCCTCGTACTCCAGCGGATGGTCCTCCGTGGGCATGGCGAGCCGCTTGTCGTGGGGATCGTCGGAGGGCCCCTTCGGCACCGACCAGGACTTCAGTACGTCGTCCACCTGGAGCCGGAAGTCGAAGTGCAGGGTGCGGGCGTCATGGATCTGCACCACGAACCGCGGCTCCTCACCGGAGGCCGCCGCACGCCCCTCCGGCTCCCTGGTCCGCCCGAAGTCACGCTTGCCGTGGTAGTCCCGCAGCCGGTCCTTCTCGCCCATGAGCGGCCTCCTTCCCGAGCGCCCCGAGTACCCTGCGAGGCGCCGCCGACGCCCGCTCGCGACTCCGTGCGCAACGCGCGCTCAGCACGCTCAGCCCGCGCAGCCCGCTCAGAACTCCTCGTGCACCTCGGGATCCCCGCCGATGCGCCGGTGGGCGCGGTCCGCGATCGCCGCCATCCGATCGGGGTCCAGTTCGAAACCGAACACATCGAGGTTCGCGCGCTGCCGCCCGGGATCGGCCGACTTCGGAATGGGGACGGCGCCCAGCTGGACGTGCCAGCGCAGGACGACCTGGCCGGGTGTCACACCGTGCGCCTCGGCGATCTCGACGATCACGGGGTCGTCCAGCAGGTCCGTGCCACGGCCCAGCGGGCTCCAGCTCTCGGTCACGATGCCCTTGCCGGTGTGGAAGGCGCGCAGCTCCGCCTGCGGGAAGAAGGGGTGCAGCTCGATCTGGTTGACGGAGGGCAGGACCCCGGTCTCCTTCTCCAGCCGTTCGACGTGCTCGGCGGTGAAGTTGGAGACGCCGATCGACCGGACGAGGCCGTCCTCCCGGAGCTTGATCATGGCCTTCCAGGAGTCGACGTACTTGTCGACGCGGGGGAGCGGCCAGTGGATGAGGTACAGGTCCACGTAGTCCAGGCCGAGACGGGCGCGCGACACCTCGAAGGAGGCGAGGGTCTCCTCGTAGCCGTGGTGGCGGCCGGGGAGCTTGGTGGTCACGACGATCTCCTCGCGGGGCACGCCGCTGCCCGCGACACCGCGGCCGACGCCGGTCTCGTTGCGGTAGTTCGTCGCCGTGTCCACGAGGCGGTACCCCAGTTCCAGCGCGCCGCGAACCGCCTGCTCGGCCTGCGCGTCGTCCATCGGCCAGGTGCCGAGGCCGAGGGCGGGGAGGGTCGTGCCGTCGTTGAGCGTGTGGGTCGGGATGCTGATCACTGCCGGACCTTCCCTTGACTGTGTCGTGCATCCAGCGTCACGGATAGGGTGAGGATTGATCAACCGGACGGGTGGGGATGAGGGCAGCGGACGGCATGGGCGGCACCGAGGAGAAGCACCCGACGGTATCGGGGCGTCCCACGTCACGGGACGTCGCCCGGCTCGCCGGGGTGTCCCACACGGCTGTCTCCTTCGTCTTCAACGGCCGCGCCGAGGGCAACCTCTCGCCCGCCACCCAGGAACGCATCCGCCGGGCCGCCGCCGAGCTCGGCTACCGCCCCGACCCCGTCGCACGCGGCCTGCGCCGCCGCCGTACGGCCGTGATCGGCCTGGTCACCGACGAGATCGCCTCCTCGCCGTTCGCCGGCCGGCTGCTGCGCGGCGCCATGGAGACCGCCTGGGCCAGCGAGCACCTCGTCCTGACCATCGACTCCGGCGGCGACCCGGCCAAGGAGGACGCGGCCGTCGCCGAGCTCCTCGACCGACGCGTGGACGGCATCATCTACGCGGCCATGTCGCTGCGCCGCGTCCGCGTCCCCGAGGGCCTGCACCGCACCCATTCCGTCCTCGCCAACTGCCTGCCCGAGGACGACTCCCTGCCCTCCGTCATCCCCGCCGAGCGCGCGGGAGGCCGGATGGCGGCCCGGCTGCTGCTGGACGAGGGGCACCACAGGGTCGCCATGGTGGGCGGCCAGGACGACATCGCCTCCGTCGACCGCCTGCGCGGCTTCCGCGACGCGCTGCGCGCCGAGGGGATCACGGTCCCCAAGGAGTGGGTCGTGCGCACCGGCGGCGAGATCGCCGGCGGATACGAGGGCGCGATGCGCATCCTCGACGGCGCCCCCGCCGACCGGCGCCCCACCGGCCTCTTCTGCTACAACGACCGGGTCGCCGCGGGCGCCCTGCACGCCGCGACCCGGCTCGGCATCACCGTCCCCGGCGAGCTGTCCCTGGTCGGCTACGACGACCAGGAACACATGGCCGAGTACCTCACCCCACCCCTCACCACCGTCGCCCTGCCCCACCGGGCGATGGGCGAGGTCGCCGCCCGACTGCTCCTCGACGCCATCGACACAGGCAGGACGCCGCCCGCGACGGTGCGGCGTCTGGCCTGCCCGGTGATCAGCCGTGCGTCGGTGGGGCCGGTTCCCAGGCGGTGACGGTGGCTGCGGGACCGGTGAGAAGGAGTTCGGGTATGTCGTCCGGTTGCGGGTAGTTCCGGTCGTTACCCCGCTTCTCACTGCGGTCGCGCTGCCCTGTCGGGGGATGGGTGAGGCTGTTGCCCGGCTGTTCTTGCATGTCGTCGGCTCGGGCGGGACGCCGTCCGCGACGGTGCGGCGTCTGGCCTGTTCGGTGGTCAGCCGTGCGTCGGTGGGGTCGGCTCCCAGGCGGTGACGGTGGCTGCGGGACCGGTGACGAGGAGTTCGGGCACGTCGTCCGGGCGTCGGTAGATCCGCTCGGTGACTGTGGCGCGGTCGCCGACGAACAGCTCGAACAGCGAGCCGTCGACGAGGATCCGCACTTCATCGGCCGCCGCCCGCACCACGATCGGCGCCGATCCGCCGGGCCGTGGCCAGTCCTCGCGGTCGAGCGTCACCGTCCCCTCGTCCGGGTCCAGCACCACGGTCAGCTCCGCGCCCGAGGCGGACCGCAGCAGACTCACGGTGGTGCGGCCGGATGCGGTGACCGTCAGGTCGTAGGCCTCCGGGAGCGGAGTACGGCGTCCTGTTGCGGTGACGAACGGCTCGGGCGCACGCAGGAGTTCGAGCTCCGGTGCCGGTACGACACGCAGGGTGCCGTCGGGGTGGACGTCCATGACCCGCGGCGCGGTCAGGACCCCGGCCCAGCCCGCGCGGTCGACCTCGCCCTGCTCGCGGGCCTCCCACGACCAGCCCCACATCAACGCCCGGCCCGGCTCCTGGAGCACGGCGGGTGCATAGAAGTCCCGTCCGTGGTCGAGCCGCCCGCCGGTGCGGGCCTCGAAGCGCAACTCGCCGTCACCGGAAGGCTGGAGACGGCCCGTCAGGTAGCCGGTGGAGCAGGGCTCGCCGTCCCACAGCGACACCACCAGCACCCAGTCCCCGCCCGCCGTCGCGTACAGCTGCGGGCACTCCCAGCCGACCGCCTTGTCGCCGAACGCGTCCATCGCGACAGGGTCGTTGCCGTCGAGCAGCACCCCGGCGAACCGCCAGTCGGCCAAGTCGTCACAGTCGTACAGCAGTACCGACGCGGTCCCGTCGGCGTGCCCCGCGCCGACCAGCGCCCACCGTCGGCCACCGGCGTGGAACACGAACGGGTCGCGGAACATCACCACGTCCAGGCCGGCCGGCGGGCCGGTCACGACGGGCGTGGGCAGGGGCCGCCAGTCGGTCAGCGTCTCGTCCTCCGGCACCAGCGCCCGCGCCAGGCAGATCGAGCCGAGACCGGTGTGATGGCGGTCGACGCCCGTGTACACGGCCGTCGGTACGCCGTCGTCGTCGACCACGCAGCCCGACCAGCAGCCCGCCTCGTCCGGGCCGCCGGGCGTGGGGGCGAGCGCGATCGGATGGTGCTCCCAGTGGACGAGGTCGTGGCTGGAGACGTGCCCCCAGTGGATGTTCGCGTGCACGGGGGCGTCGGGGTTGTGCTGGTAGAAGAGGTGGTACCGGTCCCGCCAACGGAAGGGCCCGTTCGGGTCGTTGATCCAGTTGGCGGGGGGACGGACCCGGAAGCGCGGGGCGCTGGGGTCCGCGGACTGAGCGGTGAGGCTCAACGGTTGACTCCTGCGGACGTGATGCCCTCGCGAAGAGGGCGCTGGCCGACGATGAACACGGCGACGGCGGGGATCATGGACAGGACGACACCGGCGAGCACCACCGAGATGGAGCCGGTGCCCAGGTTGCCCTGAAGGGAGACCAGGCCCAGCGGGAGCGTGTAGTTCTGCCCGGAGGTCTCGAGGATCAGCGGGCGGAAGAACTCGTTCCAGTGGTAGTTGAAGGCCAGCACGCCGACGATCGCGAGACCGGGCGCGGCCAGCGGCGCGTACACGGACCGGAAGATCCGCCAGGGCCCGCAGCCGTCCAGCATCGCCGCCTCGCCCAGGTCCTTCGGCATGCCCAGGAAGTACTGGCGCATCAGGAAGGTCCCGAAGGCGGTCGGGAAGGCCGGGATGATCAGACCGAGCAGCGTGTCGGTCAGACCCATCGACTTCAGCACCAGGAACACCGGCACGATGGTGACCTGCAACGGCACCATCATCGTCGCCAGGACCAGCCCGAACAGCGGCTTCTTGAACCGGAACTCGAGGCGCGCGAAGGCGTATCCGGCGAGCCCAGCCGTGATCATCTGACCCAGCGCGATCAGCGCGGTCACCAGCGTCGAGTTGAGGGCGAGCAGCCAGACGTCGATCTGGTCGAAGACCCCGCTGTACGCCTCCGTGGACGGATCCGTCGGGATGAGCTTCGGCGGCAGGTCGAAGGCTTCGGCGGGGGTGCGCAGCGACGTGGAGACGGTCCAGATGACCGGGCCCAGGGTCAGCAGCGCGCACACGGCCAGCACGGCGATCCGGGCCCACGGCGCGAGGGAGTGCCGGGTGCGGCTCAGGGACAGGGTTGCTTGGCTCAAGGGACTCACCCGGCTCACTGGTAGTGGACGAAACGCCGGCTGAGCCGGAACTGGAGGGCGGTCACCGCCATGATCAGCACGAACAGCAGCACACCCACCGCCGAGGCCTCACCGAAGCGGAGCTGCTCGAACGCGCTCTCGTAGATGACCATCACCACGGTCCGGGTGGCGTCACCGGGCCCGCCGTTGGTGAGGACGTACGGCTGCTCGAAGACCTGGAGCGCGTTGATGATGCCGACCACCGACGCGACGAGCAGCGTGGGCGACAGCAGGGGGAGGGTGATGTTGAGGTGCTTGCGCAGCCCCGTCGCGCCGTCGAGTGAGGCGGCCTCGTGCACCTCCTTGGGGATGTTGTTCAGGCCACCGACGAACAGCAGGAAGGAGAACCCGAACTGCTGCCACACGTAGACCAGGATCACCGTGGCCATCGCCGCGTTCTCGGACGTCAGCCACGGCACCGGCGCGACGCCGACCAGCCCGAGCAGCCAGTTCACCACGCCGAAGTCCTGGTTGAACAGGTACTTCATCACCACCGAGATCGACGCGGCGGACAGCACCAGCGGGAAGAAGAACGCCGACCGGAACACCGAGCGCAGCCACACCGGCATCCGCCCGTTCACCGCCAGCGCCAGCACCAGGGCGATCAGCAGTTGCAGCGCGACCGCGAACACCATGAACACCAGCGTGTTGCCGAAGGAGACCAGCACGGTCGAATCGGTGAAGACCTCACGGTAGTTGGCGGCCCCGGCGAAGCTCGGATCGTCGATCACGTTCCAGTGGAAGAGGCTCAGCACCACCGAGCCGACGATCGGCACGACCGTGAAGACGACGATGCCGACGATCGTGGGCGCCAGGAACAGCGTGGCCAGCAGCCGGGTGCCACGGTCGCGGGCGGAGGACCGGGGCGCGACGGCCGGTGGTGAGGCCGGCTGTTCCGCCCGTACGGCCGGTATCTGGGTGTTCGTCATACGTCACGCTCCATGGCCTTCTCCAGGTCGCTCTGCATCCGGCGCAACGCGGGGGCCACCGAGCGCCGCGAGGCCAGGGCAGTACCGGTGTGCTTGAGCAGCACCTGCTCGACCTCGGCGACCTGCGGCGGCGCGGGGATCGGCCCGGTGTCGGGGAACTTGTCGAGGGTGTCGTAGAAGACCTGCCAGCGGTTCGGGCCGGTCTCCCGGTAGCGGTCGGCGGTCAGCATCGAGCGGCGCGCCGGAGTGGTCTGGTTGGTCTCGAACAGCCGCATCAGGGTGTCGCGGCGGGCGGCGTACTTGATGAACTCCCAGGCTTCCTCCTGCCGCTTCGAGGTGCGCAGCAGCGCGTAGCCGGCGGCGCCGTACTGCATGCGCTGGGTGCGCCAGCGCGGGAAGTACTGCACGTCGAAGCCGTTCGCCTTCATGCCGGCCAGGTGCAGACCACCCGCCCAGAAGCCGCCCGCGGGCGTCACGCCGACCCGGCCGGTGGAGAACACGCCGATGAGGTTCTGGCCGTTGCCGCCCTCGGGCCGGGTGCACAGGCCCTCCTGGACGAGGGAGGCGAGATAGTCGTACGCCTCCTCCACGCGCGCGTCGGTCGCCTGCGGGGTCGTCCAGCGGAAACCGCCCCCGCGGCCCTGCCGCTCGGCGGCCGGGTAGAAGGAGTCCCACAGCCATGCTCCGCCGGGCGCCTTGGACTCGGCGAGCAGGTTGGTGTCGTTGGCGAACAGCCAGGGCACCACACCGCCCCACAGCCGGTTGGTCCAGAAATAGGGCGTGAACTGGGAACCGCTGGACTTCTTCATGTCCCGCAGCAGCGTGGTGAAGTCGTCACGGGTCCAGTCGGCCGCCGGGAAGTCGGCCCCCGCCCGCTTCAGCACCTGGTTGTTGAGGTACATGTCGGCCGCGTTGAACTCGACCGGCAGCTGGTAGAGGCTCCCCTCGTACATCATCGACTCCACCAGCGACGGATGGACGTCGGCGAAGTACTCGCGCAGCTCCTCGGCGTCCCGCTTCACCCAGTCGTCCAGCGGGACCCCGAGGCGCTGCGCGAACAGCTGCACGCCCTCGGTGGCGACGTACACGAGGTCGGGAGCGGTGCCCGCCGCGATCTGGGTGAGGATCTTCGCGAAGAAGTCCGACCAGTCGACGGCCTGCACGGCATTGATGCGGAGCTTGATGTCGGGGTGGACCTGCTTGAAGCCCTCGGTGAGCGTGCGGATGGCCTCCGGCCCGTAAGCGGGGCCGAGCGTGGCGACGACGAGGGAGCCGTCGTCGCGCCCGGGTATGTCGGCTCCGGTGAGCCGGTCCCAGCTGGCGGCGGTACCGGCGAGCGCGGCGGCTCCCGCGCCGTAGGCGCCGTACCGCAGCAGGGTGCGGCGGTTGAGGTGCGAGTCAGTCATGCAGGGGCCTAACTCGTGTTAGTCGAGAAGTGATGCCCAAGATGATGGAAAGCGTGTTACGGCCCTGTCAATACTTGTGAACCACTTGACCTTTAACGAGTTAGGTCCCACAGTCCTGATCCCACGAGCCGCCGTTCTGACGCTTGTTGACGAGAGGAACGATGTGTGATGCGAGGGATGTCCAGGAGAGCGCTGCTTGCCGGTTCGGCCGCGGGGGCCTCGGCGGCGCTGTTGCCGACCGTGCCCACGGCCGCCGCGAAGCCGAAGGCCGAGAATGCCGCCGCGAAGCCGAAAGCCGCCGCCACCTGCGCCAGTTACCGCGCGGAGTGCCACTTCACGGTCCCCGACCAGTGGAAGAACGACCCCCAGCGCCCGATCTGGATCGACGGCGAGTACCACTACTACTACCTGTACAACCCGGACTATTTCGCGGGCGGCACCACCGCCGGCACCGCCTGGCGCCTGGCCACCAGCACCGACCTGGTCTCCTTCACCGACCGCGGGATCGCCGTGCCGAAAGACAGCACACCCAACGGCGACGTCTGGTCCGGCTCGGCGGTGATCGACACCGACAACACCGCGGGCTTCGGTGCCGGCGCGGTGATCGTCATCGCCACCATGGCGCCCGACGAGGTCACGCAGGCGCAGTACCTGTACTACTCGACCGACGGCGGCCGGACGTTCACCCACCACGGCACCGACCCGGTCCTGCACAACCCCGGCGTCCGGGACTTCCGCGACCCCAAGGTGATCCGCGACGAGGAACGCGACCGGTGGGTGATGGCGCTCGCCGAGAACGACAAGGTGGGCTTCTACCACTCCGCCGACCTGAAGTCGTGGACGTACGTCGGCGGCTTCGTCAAGGGCGGGATCGGGGTGCTGGAGTGCCCGGACCTGTTCCGCATCACCGCAGGCGACGGCACCGTGAAGTGGGTGCTCGGCGTGAGCGCGAACGGGAAGGGAGCGGGGCTGCCGAACACGTACGCCTACTGGACGGGTTCCTTCGACGGCACCGCCTTCACCGCCGACGACGCCGACCCGCAGTGGCTCGACCACGGCTGGGACTGGTATGGGGCCGTCACCTTCGAAAAGCACCGCAGCGACGGCTCGGCGGACCCGTCCGCCCGCTGCGCGATCGGCTGGCTGAACAACTGGGACTACGCGAACATCACGCCCACCATCGACTGCGACGGCTTCAACGGCACCGACTCGATCGTCCGGGAAGTCACCCTGAAGCGGGCCTCCTCCGGCACGTACTACCTCGCCTCACAACCGGTCGCCGCGCTCGACGACCACGTCTCGCGCACGGTGGACCTGGGCGACCTGGAGGTCACCGGCACCCGCGTGCTCGACTACCGGGGAACCGCCTACGAGGTGACCTGCGAGATCACCTGGGACCAACTCACCGGCGCCGGACTCCAGTTGCGCCGTTCCCCCGACGGCAGCCGCCATGTCGACGCCGGGATCTACGGCGACTACGCCTTCCTCAACCGGCGCCCCACCATGAACCCCGACGCCTCCGGCAGATGGCAGGAGAGCCACAGTCCCTTCGACCCGTCCGCCCGCACCGTCAAACTGCGGATCCTGGTTGACCGTACGTCGGTCGAGATGTTCGTGGACGACGGCCGGTACGCGCACTCGTCGGAGGTTTTCCCGTATCTGATCGACACCGGGCTCGCGCTGTTCACGATCGACGGCACGGCGGTGTTCCGGAACACGGTGATACGGGAGTTCACGGTGCGTTGAGTAGGGTCGCCGGCATGCAGGACGTGCGCGTGGTGCTCATCGGGGGAACCTCCCACACCGGCAAGTCGACCGTGGCCCGGATCGTCGCGCAGCGGCTCGGGTTCGACTGCCGCTCGACGGATCTGCTGGCCCGTCATCCGGGGCGGCCCTGGCGGACACCGGAGTGGGTGCCGCCGCCGCATGTCGCCGAGCACTACGCCACCCTCGACGTGGACGAGCTGATCCGCTCGGTGCTCGACCACTACGCACGCCTGTGGCCGCGCATCGAGGAACTGATCACCGACCACGCGAGCGGGGACGGACCCGGCCTGGTCCTGGAGGGCTCCGCGCTCTGGCCGGCACGCGTGGCCGGGTTGACCGTGCCGCGGGCACGGGCCGTATGGCTCACGGCGGACGACACGGCCCTGCGCGAGCGGATGCGGGCGTCGGCCCGCTACGACGAACTGGCCGACCAGGAGCGGCACTTGGTGGACAAGTTCCTCGCCCGCACCGAGCGCTACCAGGAGCTGATGGCGCAAGCCGTCGACCGGCACGGCCTGGTGCGGATCGACACCGGAGGGCGCTCGGCGACCGAGGTGGCGGTCCTGGTCCTGGCGGTCGCCGACACCCGAGTCACGTAGGAGGCCCTGTCGCCGGCTCCGCGAAACACTGTCACGATCTTCGGGGAACCGGCTCGGACCGGAGCCGGTGCGGGCGGACGACCGACGGAGCGGGCATGACGACGGACAGGGCCACAGCGGACGGGACGGACCAGGCCACCGGGATCGAGGTGAAACCGGTTGCCGGGCACATCGGGGCAGAGATCACGGGCGTCGACCTGGCCGGAGAGCTCGACGACGCCGTGGTCGCCGCGATCCGGGCGGCGGTGCTGCGCTGGAAGGTGGTGTTCTTCCGCGGACAGCGACTGGACCACGCCGGGCATGTGGCGTTCGCGCGCCGCTTCGGCGAACCGGTCGTCCTGCGCAAGCGGGGGAGTGCCTCCCCGGCGGACTTCCCCGAGGTCGAGACGACCGCCGACCGGCTGGAGCTGGGCGGGAAGTTCGGCATGGAGCACGACGAGTGGCTGCAACGCCGCCGCCACACCCTGCTGCGCGGCTGGCACTGCGATCACGGCGCCCGTATCGACCCGCCCGCAGCGACGATCCTGCGCGCCGAGACCGTACCGCCGTACGGCGGCGACACGACCTGGTCGAACCTGGCTGCCGCGTACGCCGGACTCTCCGGTCCGGTCAGGGAGTTCGTGGACGGCCTCCGCGTCGAGCACCGCCTCGGCGTCGGCTACCAGCCGCGGCCCGGCGACGACGCCTACGTCCGCCATCTGCTGGACCATCAGGTGGCCTCGCTGCATCCGCTGGTGCGCGTCCACCCGGAGACGGGGGAGCGGGTGCTGTACGTCAACGGCTACTACGTCGAGCAGATCGCCGACCTCTCGCGGGCCGAGAGCCGGGCGATCCTCGACATGCTGCTGGAGCAGGCGGTACGGCCCGAGTACACGGTCCGCTTCCGCTGGGAACCCGGCAGCGTGGCCTTCTGGGACAACCGGGCCACCATCCACCTCGCCCCCAGCGACAACGCCCACCTCGACTTCCCCCGGACCATGCACCGGGTGATGCTCACCGGTGACGTGCCGGTCGGTGTGGACGGCAAACCTTCGGAGCCGATCACCGGGACCGAACCGGGTCGCTGGTAACCGTCGCAGGCGAGCTCACCGCCCTCAGCGGGCGAGCAGGTCCCGTAGCGCTTTGGCGATGTCGTCGGGTGCCTCCTCGGCCATGAAGTGGCCGCAGCTGACCGTGGTGTGCCGCAGATCGGGCGCCCAGGCACGCCACAGCGCGGCCGCGTCGAAGCCGAGGGCCGCGCCCCAGTCCTGCTGGAGCACGCCGACCGGCATCCGCAGCCGGTTTCCGGCAGCCCGGTCGGCCTGGTCGTGCTCGATGTCGATGCCGGCGGAGGCCCGGTAGTCGGCGACGATCGAGGGCACCGCCGCACGGCAGGCCGCCAGGTAGGCGGCGCGGATCTCGGCGGGTACGGCCCCCGGGTCGGCCGTCCAGAGGTCGAGGAAGTGGCCGAAGAAGGCGTCCGGGGCTGAGCTGATCATGCGCTCGGGCAGGCCGGGCGGCTGGGCCATCAGATAGAGGTGGAAGCCGACGGCGGCGGTGACGCCGTGCAGCACCTCCCACATGTCCAGGGTCGGCAGGACGTCGAGGCACGCCAGGTGGGTGACCGTGCCGGGGTGGTCGAGCGCGGCTCGGAAGGCCACCAGGGCGCCACGGTCGTGCCCGGCCAATGCGAAGCGCTCGTGCCCGAGTTCACGGGCCAGGGCCACGACGTCCGCGGCCATGGTGCGCTTGGCGTAGCCGGTGCCGTCGGTCTCGGCGGGTTTGTCGCTGGCGCCGTAGCCGCGCAGGTCGGGGCAGATCACGGTGTGGTCGGCGGCGAGGTCGGGGGCCACATGGCGCCACATGAGGTGGGTCTGCGGGAAGCCGTGCAGCAGGACGACGGGCGTACCGGAGCCGCCGACGGCCGTGTGCAGGGACACCCCGTCGGCGACGGGGACACGGTGCTGATCGAAGCCGGCGATGACAGGTGTCACGGTGCCGCTCCTTTCGATTCGATGGGGGAGGATTCCCCTCGGGAAGACCGGGCTCCTCGATCCTCCCGGCGGCGGATGAGCGGCGAATGAGCAGTGGTGTGGCGACGACCCGGGTGGTGGAAGGCGATCGATGGAAGGCGTGGAACCTGCCTTCGGCGTACTCGGGCCGGTGGCCGCCTGGGACGGAAACGGGAACGCGATCGCCCTGAAAGGGCCGAGACACCGCTCGGTCCTGGCCCGGCTGATCGTCGCCCGCGGCCGCGTCGTGCCGGTCTCCCGCCTGGTCGAGGACCTCTGGCCGGACGACCCGCCCGCCGACGCCGTGGGCGCCGTACGCACCTTCGTCGCCGCGCTGCGCCGCGCCCTCGAACCCGACCGCCCGCCCCGCAGTCCGGCCCGGCTGCTCGTCACCGACGGCCCGGGCTACGCCCTGCGCGCGGCGACGGACACGGTGGACGCCTGGCGCTTCGAGCAGACGGTCGCCGCCGCCACGACCCTGCCGGCCGAGGACACGGCCGTACGGCTGGAGGAGGCGCTCGGCTGGTGGCGCGGTCCCGCCTACGCGGAGTTCGCCGACCAGCCGTGGGCGCGGGCCGAGAGCCGCCGCCTGGCCGAGCTGCGCCTGCACGCCGTGGAACTGCACGCCGAGGCCTTGCTGGCACTCGGCCTGGCCGACTGGGCGGCCGCGGACCTGCGGGCGCACTCGGCCGAGCATCCCTGGCGGGAGAACGCCTGGCGTCTGCTGGCCCTGGCGCTGTACCGCACGGGACGGCAGGCCGACGCACTCGACGTGCTGCGCCGGGCCCGCGCACTGCTGGCCGAGCAGCTGGGCATCGACCCGGGCCCCGGCCTGCGCGCTCTGGAGGCGGACATCCTGCACCAGGCCGACCACCTCGGCCAGGCGCTCGACCACCCCGCCGGTCGGCTCTGGGAGCAGGTCACCGCCGCCTACGACCGCACCGTCGCCCCCGACGCCCGGGCCCGCCTGGAGTCCACGGCCGGCCTGCTGCGCACCCTCGCCGTGACCGGAGGCAGTGGACTGCCGGCCGCCCGCGAGCACCGGCTCTCGGCCATCGTGGCAGCCGAGGAACTCGGCGATCCCGAACTGACCGCCCGGGTGATCGGCGCCTACGACGTCCCTGCGATCTGGACCCGCCTCGACGACCCGGAACGGACCGCACGCGTGGTCGCGGCCGCCGAACGCACCCTCACCGCCCTTCCTGCCGAAGGCCATGAGCCGGCCAAGGCCCGCCTGCTGGCCACCATCGCCCTGGAGTCGCGCGGCACCCCGCTCGCCCGTGGCCCCCAAGCCGCCCGCCAGGCCGAAGAGATCGCCCGCGGACTGGACGATCCGGCGCTGCTGGCGTTCGCGCTCAACGCGGCCTTCATGCAGTGTTTCGACCGCACCGGGCTGGCGCCGCGCCGGGACGGGATCGGTGCGCAACTGGTCGCACTCTCCGCCCGGCACGGCCTGGCCACGTTCGAGATCCTCGGCCACCTCGTCCGGCTGCAGGCTCGCAGTGCGCTCGGGGACTTCACCGCGGCCGACGGCCACGCGGCCGCCGCGGACGAGCTGGCGGTACGTCACCAGGCGCCGCTGGTAGGTGTGTTCACCGGGTGGTACGCCGCACTGCGGCTGGACGCCACCGGCCGGGCTCCGGTGACGGAAGTGGAGGCGGCCTACCGGGACGCGGCCACCCTGCTGGACGGCGCGGGCATGCCGGGTCTCTCTCACGGCCTGCTGCCGCTCGCCCTGCTGTGCCTGCGCGTGCGGCACGCCCTGCCCCTCCGCTTCGACGCACACACGGACTGGGGCCCCTACGCCCCCTGGGCGCACCCCCTGCTCCTCCTCGACCAAGGCCACCGCCCCGAGGCCGCCGAGGCCCTCCGCGCGACGCCCGACCCACCCCGCGACCTCCTCCAGGAGGCCCTGTGGTGCCTCACCGCCCGAGCGGCGCTGACCCTCGGCGACCGGCACACCATGGCGCGTGCCCGCACCGCCCTGACCCCGGCGGCGAACGAACTGGCCGGCGCCGGCAGCGGCCTGCTCACACTGGGCCCGGTCTCGGCGCACCTGGCCGACCTGGCCGACACGCCTGGTCGCACACGTGAACGGTTTGACGAAACTCGTCGTCGTACAGGTGAATGATCGACAACGCTCCAGCCCGGTACCTGACTCCGGCACGGCGCGGCACGGCGCGTCCGCAGGCGGGCGCTGACCCCGTGCGATGAGGAAGGAAACGCATGTCGACTCCCGGGCGCCGCACCGCCGTCACGCTCCTCGACCTCCTGCGGCACGCCGCCGAGGAGGCCCCCGGTCAGGTCGTCGTCCATGTCCGTGGCGACGGCAGCGAACGCGCCGTCACCTTCGCCGAACTCCACGACGACGCACTGCGCGTGGCCGGGGGCCTGCGCTCGGCGGGACTGGAGCCCGGCACCCCCGTTCCGCTCGTCGCGGATCTCGGCGAGGACTTCCAGCCGATGTTCTGGGGAGCGCTGGCGGCGGGGCTCGTCCCTGTGCCGCTCGCCCCGGAGGTGCGTCGGGTGGGACCGGTGTGGGAGTTCCTCGGCAGGCCCACCGTCGTGGTGGACGCCGCCACCGAAGCCCTGCTCGCCGAGATCCCGGGCCCCGTGCGCGCCCTGCGGCTGGATGCGCTGCGCGAGTCCCGCCCGCCTCGCTCGCTGCCCCGCCGCGACCTGCAGGACCTCGCGTTCCTGCAGTTCTCCTCCGGCAGCACCGGCACCCCGAAGGGCGTCGAACTCACCCACCAGGCCGTGCTCGCCAACCTCCGGCAGATCCGCGCGGCCATGGCGATCACGTCGGACGACGTGGTGGCGACCTGGATGCCGTACTTCCACGACATGGGCCTGATAGGCACCCATCTCGTCCCCATGGCGGCACGCCTGAAGCAGGTGCGACTGGAACCGCTGACCTTCGCCAAGCGCCCGGCCCGCTGGCTGGAGGCGGTGGCGCGGCACCGGGCCACCCTGCTGTCGGCGGCGAACTTCGCGCTCGCGCTGGCGGCGCGGCGGGTGCCGGACAGCACCTGGACGGGCCTGGACCTGAGCTCCGTACGCCTGATGCTCGTGGGAGCCGAGCCGATCGCACCGCGCGTGTGGCGGGAGTTCACCGCCCGGGCGGGTGCGGCGGGGCTGGACGCCAGGGCGATGCTTCCCGTGTACGGACTGGCCGAGGCCACGCTCGCCGTGACCGTGCCCCCGCTCGGGGAGATCGCCGAGCCCCTGCGACTGGACCGGAAGGCGCTCAGCCGTGGCCGGGCCGTCCCCGTGGAACCCGGCCCGGACGCCGTCGAGTTGATGAACCTGGGCCGTCCCGTCCCGGACTGCGAACTCCGGGTCACCGACGATTCCGGCACACCGCTCGACGACCGGCGCGTCGGTCACATCGAGGTGCGCGGTCCTCAGGTCGCACGCGGCTACCATCGCGCCCCCGAGGCGAGCACGGCCGCGTTCTGCGGTGACTGGCTGCGCACCGGCGACCTCGGCTTCCTGACCGAGGGCCGGCTGTGCGTCACCGGCCGGCACAAGGACGTCGTCTTCGTCGGCGGCCGTACCTTCCACGCACCGGACCTCGAAGAGACGGTCGCCGCGACCCCGGGACTGCCCGGCGGAACGGTGGCGGCGCTCGGCTCCACCGATCCCGGCACCGGAGCCGATCGGGTGGTGGTGTTCGTGCAGTGGGCGCGGCCCGCTCTGGCCGCGGCCCTTCCGGTGCTCGACGCGGCGGCGGCCCGGGTCCGGGAGGCGCTGGGCCACGACGACGTACGGGTGCTGCCCCTGCCGCCCGGGGCGTTTCCCCGCACGACGAGCGGCAAGCTGCGGCGCGGTCTGATGCGCGCGCGGTTCGAGGCAGGGTCCTATACGGCGGTCGAGGAGCGGTTGTCGGCCGCGCGGGCCGAGGGCTCGCCCGCCCGGCAGGAAGAGCACGGTCCGCAGGGGCCCGTGCCGCGTTCGCGGCGGGACGTCGAGGACGTGGTCCGGGGAATCTGGGCACGGACGCTGGACGTCCCGTCGGCGCACATCGACCGTGACGTCCGGTTCTTCGCCCTCGGGGGTTCCTCGCTGAAGGCGATGGCGGTGCTCGCGGGGATCGAGGACGCCTTCTCCGTCACGGTGGAGCCGCGCGTGCTGCGCGACCACGACACGGTCGCCGCGCTGGCCGGGCATGTTCTTGCCCTGCTCGCCAGCCCTGACATGCAAATTGACGGAGGGGCAGCTGTCGACGCCGGGCCGAGCGCGGATGCCGGACACGTGCCGCTGTCGTCCGCCGACGGTGCGGGGGAGCGGGGGCCCGTGGCGGTGCTCGGCATGGCGTGCCGGTTCCCCGGTGCTGAAACGCCCGAGGCCTTCTGGGAGTTGCTCGTGTCCGGCCGCGACACGGTGACAGCCGTACCCGAGGGCCGCTGGAAGGGCTGGGAAGGCGGGCACGGCTGGGAGGGCCTGGCCGGCTCGGAGGGCTCGCAGGTCTCCGAGGGCTCCGTGGGCCGGATGAGCGCACCGGGCGCCCCCGGCCTCATCGGGTCCTTCCTCCCCGACCCCGCCGAATTCGACGCCGCCTGCTTCGGCATGGACGACGACGAGGCCCGCGCGACCGACCCCCAGGCCCGGATCTTCCTGGAGCTGGCCCACGAAGCCCTGGAGCGCGCCGGGTACGCGGGGCCGCGACGGACCGGCCGCAGGATCGGCGTGTTCGCCGCCGTCGGCGACAGCGGATACCGCGAGATCCTGGCCGCCGCCACGGACGGCGACCTCGCCGCCCACCCCGGCGCGCTCACCGGCAACCTGCCCAACCTGATCGCCGCCCGCCTCTCCCAGGCACTCGACCTCGACGGCCCCGCCCTCGCGGTGGACACGGCCTGCTCCTCCGCGCTCGTGGCGCTCCACTTGGCGCGGCGCAGCCTGCTCAGCGGCGAGTGCGATGTCGCCGTGGTCGGCGGCGTCCAGCTCGCCCTCACCCCGACCGGCCACCGGCTGCTGGCACACGCGGGCGCACTCTCCCCTACGGGCGGCAGCCGCCCCTTCGGTGCCGCCGCCGACGGAATCGTGCCGGGAGAGGGCGGAGCGACCCTAGTCCTTGCACGCCTGGACGACGCGCTGCGCGACGGTGACCCGGTACTCGCCCTGGTCCGCGGCACGGCCGTCAACAACGACGGCCGCTCCCTCAGCCTCCTCGCCCCCAACCCGCGCACCCAGCGCGAGGTCATCACCCAGGCATACGGCGCGTGCGGCATCGACCCCGAAGCGGTGTCGTACGTGGAGGCGCACGGGACCGGCACCCCGGTCGGGGACCCGGTCGAGGCGCAGTCGCTAGGGCACGCCTTCCCGCCCCGCACGGACGGGCTCCCGCGCCTGCTCGGCTCGGTCAAGGCGAACATCGGACACCTCCTCAACGCCGCCGGCATGCCAGGCCTGGTCAAGACCGTCCTGGCACTCCAGCACCGCCAGGTCCCGCCCGCCCCGAACACCACCCCGCCCGCGCCGTATCTGCAACGCGTCGCCCCCGGCTTCGAACTCGTCACCGAGCAGCGGGAATGGCGGGCCCCCGGGCCCCTGATCGCGGGCGTCAATGCCTTCGGCTTCGGCGGCACCAACGCGCACGCCGTCCTGGAGGAGGCACCCGGACGCACGGCGTCCGCGAGTCCCGTCGCGGGCGGCCCGCACCTGCTCACACTGTCGGCCCGCAGCGCCGACGCCCTGCGGGCATCCGCCGCCGACCTGGCTGCCCATGTGCGGGCACACCCCGACCTGCCCGAGGCCGACATCTGCGCCACGGTCAACACCGCGCGCGACGACGGTCCCTGTCGCCTCGCCGTGGTCGCCGACGGCGATCTCGCGGACCGGCTCGAGGCCGCCCGCACGGCGGACTTCACGGTCGCCCGGTCCTCGCGTCCGCGGACGGTGTTCCTGCTGCCGGGCCAGGGAGCACAGCGGCCCGGCCAAGGGCGTGCGCTGTACCGGTCGGCCCCGGTGTTCCGGGAGGTCCTGGACGAGGCCTCCTCACTGACGGGACCCGTACTCGGGCGCTCGCTGGCCGAGTGGTGCCTCGATCCCGGTACGGATCCCGAGGAGTTGGCCAGGACGGAGGTGGCCCAGCCGCTGCTCGTCGCGTTCGGTGTGGGTCTGGCCCGGCAACTGGAGGAGTGGGGCCTGTCCGCGGACGCGGTCGCCGGACACAGCGTGGGCGAGATCGCAGCCGCGTGCGTCGCCGGTGCGCTGAGCCTCGCCGAGGCGGTCGGGTTCGCCGGGGAGCGCGGCCGCCTGGTGGGCGAACTGGCCCTCCCCGGAGCCATGGCCGCCGTCAGGGGCGACGAGGACACCGTCGCCGGGCTCGTCGCCGCATCGGGCGGCTCGCTGGGCGTGGCCGCCGTCAACGGGCCCGGGCAGGTGGTGATTTCGGGTGCCGAGGAGGCCGTCGAGCGAGCCCTCGCCGAGCTGACGGGACGGGGCGTGGCCACGCGCAGGCTCCGTGTCTCCCACGCCTTCCACTCCCCGCTGCTGGAGCCCGTCCTCGATCCGCTGCGGGAGGCCGCCAAGGCGCTGACGGTCAAACCGGCTGCCGTACCGATGCTGAGCACGGTCACCGGCGAGTGGCGACCCGGTCTCACGCCTGCCTACTGGCAGGGGCATGCCGTCGAGCCAGTGCGGTTCGGGGCGGCTGTGGCACGGCTCGTGGAGGAGGGGTACGACACCTTCGTCGAACTCGGCCCGGGGAACACCCTTGGCGGGGCGGTCCGCGCGGTGGCGAGCACGCAAGACGCCGTGGACGTGGCGGTGTTGACGACCGGCCTTCCCGCGGGCCCGGGCAGTGAGGCGGATTCCTCGGAGGCGCGGGCGCTGCTGGAGACGGTGGGCCGACTGTGGACACGCGGAACAGCCCTGGACCGGACGGCTGCGGATCGGAGGGCTGCGGATCGGACGACCCGGGCCGCCGGGCGTCCGAGGGTGCCGGTACCGACGTATCCGTTCCAGCGCACCCGCTACTGGCCGCGCAAGCCCGGCGCGGCGCCCGTGGTGCGCCGCCTCGACTGGAGGGACACACCGCTCACTCCTGCGGCCGGACCCCGCGTCGTGCGGCTCATCGGCGGTGATCAGGCGCTTGGCCGGGCCCTGGCCGAGCGGCTCGCCGGCCGCCGTGGAACGACGGTGCTCGGGGAAGACCTGGCTCACGGGCTGGGCGCGGCGTCGGCGGACACCGTGGTGTGGCTGGGAGGTGAGGAGGGCGCCGGAGACGGAGGCCGGCAGGCCACGGGCGCCGCGATCACCTCGTTGCGCCCCGTTCTCGACCTGCTCCGCGCCGACTGTTCCCGCCTGCTGGTGGTCACCGAGGACGCGTACGTCACCGGCACCTCACCCGAACAGGCGCGCCCGACCCAGGCACTCCTGCACGGCTTCGCACTCGCACTCCCGGAGGAGCACCCAGGGCTCGCTGCTCGCAGCGTGGACCTGTCCTCCCTCGACACGCTCGACGCCCGGGTCGACGCCCTGGAGCGGGAGCTCTGCTCGGCCCACGAGCCGGGCGCGGAGGGCGCGGTCGCCTGGCGCGCCGGCCGCAGACTCAGCCGTACGCCATCCCGCGCACCGGCCGACGTGACGGACGCCCCCACGGTGTTCGGCGCCCTGCCGCCGGACGGCACCTACCTGATCACCGGGGGAGCCGGCGGGCTCGGTTCCGCACTCGCGCGGGACCTGGCGGGACGCGGCGCGTGTGAACTGATCCTGACCGGACGTTCCGAGACCGCTCCCGATGCTCTGCTCAGCGCTCTCCGCGCCCAAGGCGCCCGGGCCCGGTACCACGCGGCCGACGTCGCCGACGAAGCCGCCGTCCACGCCCTGTTCGCCGAACTGCCCCCGCTGGACGGGCTGTTCCACGCCGCCGGTACGGTCCGACTCGGCAGCCTCCGCTCCAAGACCGACGGGGAGATCGAGCAGGTGCTCGCCGCGAAGGTGCGCGGCACGGTGCTGCTCGCCGAGGCGCTGCGCCGGCACGGCCGGCAACCGGCCATATGCATCGCCTTCTCCTCCGTCTCCTCGGTGCTGCCCGGCCTGGCGGGCGCGCTCGGCGACTACGCGGCGGCCAACGCCTTCCTGGACGCCTTCGCCGCCGCCGAGCGCGCGGCGGGCCGGCCCTGGCAGTCGATCGGGTTCGGGCCTGTCACCGATGCGGGACTGGCCGCCGGGTCATCTGCTCACCATCAGCGGCTGCGTGCCCGCGGACTCGGCACCATGACCACGCGGACGGCAATCGCGGCGCTGCGGACGGCCGTTGCCACCGACGCCACTCACCTGCTGGTGACGTCCTCGTCGACTTCCGCACCCGCGCAGATCGCCGCCGCTCCGGACCGTCCGGGCCGCCCGGACGTCCCGGGCGCCCCGGACGCAAGCGTGCCTCCCACGCCCCGGACCCTGCCGGGCGGCGACGGTGACTACGACGGCGTTGTGACCGACCCGATTCGCGTCACCGCCCTGATACGCCGACTGCTGGCCGAGTCACTGCACCGCGCCCCCGAGGGCATCGGCGACGACGAGCAGTTCCTCGGCCTCGGGCTCGACTCGCTGACCGCCGTCGACCTCGCTCGCCGCCTGGAGAGGGAACTCGGGCTGCCCCTGCCCGCCACGCTGCTCTTCGAGTACCGCACGGTTGGCGAACTGACCACCTACCTCAGCGGACAGAGGCCGACCGGCCATCCCCATGCCCCCACCGCCGTGACCGGCAGCCAGGAGGACACCCCGCGCCCACTCACCCCACGCCCCCTCACTCCGCTCCAACTCGCCTTTCTCACCACCGAGGCGCTGTACGAGGGCGTCACCGCCTACGGCTACATACGCCAGACCATCCGCGGCCCCCTGGACCCCGGCCTCCTCGGCCGCGCCCTGGCCCACCTCGCCGACCGCCACCCCATGCTGCGCCTGCGCATCACCACGGACGGCACACCGCCACGTCAGTACACGGTGCCGGCCGACCCCACCGACCGCGCTCCCCGCTGGTACGAGGTGCACGAGCCGGACGACGCCGCGCCGCCGCTGCCGGACCTCGAACGGCGGCTGTACAACCGTCCGTTCGACCTGACCACCGAGGATCCGGCCCGCGCGATCCTGGTCCGCGACCGCCAGGACGCAGACCTCGCCCACCTCCTGCTGGTCGTCCACCACAGCGCCGCGGACGGCTTCAGCCTCAAGGTCCTGTGCGAGGAGCTCTGGTCGCTCTACACCGCGCTCGCCGGGCATGGTGGTGGCCGAAAGGAGGACCGCAGCCCCCTCGAACTCCCGCCCCCGGACGCCGAGTTCACCGACTACGCCGCCCTCGTCGCCGCAGCCCGCCAGTCACCGGCCTTCACCCGGGACCAGCAGTACTGGCGCGACCGCATCGCCGAGCACACCACGGCGGCCACGGCCACGGCTGCGGCGCTGCCGTACGACGGCGATCCGGACGCGCTCCCCGCCCCGCCGCTCACCCACCACCAGACCGGCATCGACGCCTCGCTCACGGCGGCGCTGCGCGAGGTGGCCGCCCGGCACCAAGTCACCCTCTTCCACCTGCTGCTCGCGGCATACGGCCGCTGCCTCGCCCGCTGGAGCGGACAGCGGGCCGTCGCCGTGAACGTGGCGCGTGCCCGCCGTGAGGCGCCCCTGCCCGGCATCGACCGCCTCGTGGGGCCGCTCGCCGACACCCTGCCGGTGTTCGCCACCGTCGACCCGGCCGAACCCGTGACCGTACTGGCCGGGCGGCTCCAGCGGATCTGGCAGGAGGCGGAGTCCCACGCCACCCTCGGCAGCCCCGACATCGCCGCGCTGCTGCCCGCCACCGGCTCCGCCCCGCGCACGGTCGCCCCGGCCGGGTTCAGCTTCGCCCGCTTCCCTGTGAGCCACGGCAGCGACTGGCCGGTGACCGTGACCCCGACCGCGGCGGCCACCGCCTCCGCCGCGACCCGGCTCGGACTGCTGTGCTGGGAATCGGATGCGACCCTCCGCTTCTCCTGGAACCACCCCGCTCACCTCTTCCGGCCCGAGACCGTCGAGCGGCTCGCCGCGGAGTACGTGAAAGAACTACGCGCTACGGCTGGACAGTTGACCCATGCCGAGCGGCACGAGAGCAGCGCGGCGGGGATCGTCGACCGCCTGTGCGCCCGGTTCCGAGCGACGCCGCGAGCCGTCGCGGTGGACACCGGCCGCACCACCCTCACCTACGCCGAACTCGACGCCGCCTCCAGCGCTCTGGCGGCCCGGCTGCGAGCGACCGGCGTACGCCCCGGCGATCTGGTCGGCCTCCTCACCGAGCCGGGCGCGGACACCGTCCTCGGCGTGGTGGGCATCCTTCGAGCGGGGGCCGGCTGGGTGCCCCTGGACGCGACCCATCCAGTGGCCCGGCTGCGGGACCAGCTGAAACGCACCGGGGTAGGCGCGGTGGTCTGCCACGCCGCGACGCGCGAAACCGTGGCCGCACTGGACGGCATCACGCCGGTCACAGCCGATGACACGCCCCCGGCCACTCCGCTCCCGGCCACCCCGCCCCCGATCGAGGCGCCGCCCGCCGACCCGGACGCCATCGCCTACGTGATCTTCACTTCGGGTTCCACGGGCCGCCCCAAGGCGGTCCCGATCACCCACCGGTCCATGCTCAACTACCTCGACTGGTCCCTGACCACCTTCGGTTACCGCCCCGGGGACCACCTCGTGCAGACGGCGTCCGCCTGTTTCGACGCCTCCGTACGCCAGCTGCTGGCACCGCTGCTGGCCGGCGCCACCGTCCACACCCTCACCAGGGACCTCCTGCGCGACCCCGAAGCGCTCCTGGACCGGATCGTCAACGACCGGATCACGGTGTGGAGTTCGGTGCCGACCCTGTGGGAGCGACTGCTGACCGCCGCCGAGGCACGGGCGCGACACGACGGAACACCCCCTGACCTGTCGGCGCTGCGCTGGGTCCACGTCGGCGGCGAGGCACTGCCCGCTGCCCACGTGCGCCGCTGGTTCGACCTGCTCGACACCTGCGGGGGACCGGAGCACAGGGTCGCCAACCTGTACGGGCCCACCGAGGCCACCATCAACGCCACCTGCCACATCATCGACACCCGGCCGGCCGACGACGTGCGGCAGTTGCCCATCGGCCGGCCGGTGGCCGGGACCGAACTGGCCGTCGTCACCGAGGACGGACGTCCCTGCGCGGCGGAAGAGCCCGGTGAACTGCTCATCGCCGGAACGGGCCTGACACCCGGTTACCTCGGCGAGCCGCAGCTCACCGCGGAGGCATTCGTCGAACGCGACGGTCGCCGCTGGTACCGCAGCGGAGACCGGGTCCGCCGAACCGCTGACGGCGTACTGGAGTTCCTCGGCCGTCTCGACGACCAGGTCAAGGTCCGCGGCCACCGTGTGGAGCTCGGCGAGGTCGAGGCGGCACTGCTCACCCACCCGGACGTCGCCCGCGCCGCCGTACTGCTCGTCGACGGCCGTCTGGTGGCGTACGTCGAACCCCGGCCCGGCTCGGACGAGCCCGACGCACGCGCGGTGCGCGCCTTCCTGTCCGGGGTTCTGCCGCCGTACATGCTGCCCGGACGCGTCCGCCCGATCCCGGCGATGCCGCTGACCGGCACGGGCAAGATCGACCGCAACCTGCTGACGCGCGCATCCGAGGCAAGCCGGCCGGCAACCAGCGAGCCCGGAACCCCGCCCGCCACCGCGACCGAGCACACCCTGGCACGCATCTGGTCGACGCTGCTGGACGTGCCGGACGTCAGCCGTGAGGACGACTTCTTCGAACTCGGCGGCGACTCCATCATGGTGCTCGAACTCTTCGCCCGCCTGCGCAAGGAGCTGCCGACCGTCCCACGGCCGACAACCGTCTACACCCACCGCACGCTGAGCGCACTCGCGTCGGCCCTCGACACCGCCGACACCGGTGCCAAAGGCCCCGCACCCGATCCGACCCCGGAAGCCGCCACCGGGCAACCCGCGGGCCCCTACCCCCTCACCCCCTCCCAGCGGGGATTCCTGCTCGCCGAGACCATCAACCCCGGGGCGGGCTCCGGCTGGCTCGCTCGGTTCCGGCTGGGCGGGGCGCTGCGCCATGACGTCTTCCAGCGAGCCGTGGACGTTCTGGTGGCCCGTCATCCGATGCTGCGCACCGTCTTCCCGGCAGGCGCCCGCCCGCCCGTGCAGCAGGAGCTGCCGGACTCGTTGCGCCTGCCCGTGGAGACGGAGACCCTCGCGCACCCCGACCTGCTGGAGCAGCGCATCGCCGAGGAGACGCGGCGCCGACTCGAACCCTGGGCCTGGCCGCTGCTGCGCCTGCGGCTGCTCACCGTGGCGCCCGGCGAGCATGTACTCCTCGTCCACGCGCACCACCTCATCGGCGACGGCTACAGCGCCGCCCTCCTCACCAGGGAACTGCTCACCGCATACGACCGCCTCGACCGAGGTCTGCCGCCCGGCCTGCCGCCGCTGGAGAGCACCCTCCGGGAGCACGTCGCCCAGTCCGCCGCACGCCCGCGCGCGCAGGGACCCGAGGCCGAGGAGTACCGCGCACGCCTGCGCGGGCCCTACACGCCCCCCGTGCTGCGCCGGCGGGCCGCCGACGACGCCGAGGTGCAACCGGCGTTCCACGCCACGGGGTTCACCCTGGACGCCGCCACGACACAGGGGTTGCGCCGGCTCGCCCGAGCCGCACATCGCACCCTGTACGCCCCGCTGCTCACCGCGTACTACCGCGCCCTCGCGGAACTCACCGGCCGACGCGACCTGCTGCTCGGGCTCGCCGTCACCGGGCGCGAGGAGTCCACGGTGGACGCACACCGGGTGTTCGGCCCCTTCGCGGAAGCGGTGGCGCTGCGCCCGGCCCTGCCTGACGGACACGGCCAGGACCAACCACCCCTATTCGGCGAGGACTTGAGGCAGCTCGCCGCCGAGGCCGAGTTGGCCCGGGCCGAAGGCCCGAGCGAGGTGCGCACGGCGGCGGGACTGCCGCGCCACGCCCAGTTCTTCTTCACCTTCCTCGACTTCACGTCCCTGGGCTCCGAGGTCGCCGGCGGCCTGACACTGCACGCGGACGAATCCGACACCGCTCTCGCCCCGCCACCGCTGGGCACCGACGTGTTCCTGGCCGTGCGGCCGGTGGCGAACGGTGAGGGTCTGCGCGTGACCGTACGGGCTTCGGCGGCGGCCCTCACAGCCCGCGAAGTCGCCGGGTTCACCGAGGAGATGCGGCGACAGCTGCAGGACGCGCTGAGCGAACCCGGCCCCAACCCTGCCCCCCGCCCGGCCCGCAGCAGCAGCCGACGGCGCCCCCGCCTTGACGCCGCGCTCGTCGGATACCTGCCCGCCCCTGACCACCTCGCCGCCCTCGCCGGACTGCCCCACGACAGCCCCGGCCTCGGCCGCGAGGAGATCCGGGCGCTGCTCTTCCCGGACGGTCGCGCCAGGTTGCTGGAGGAGACCAGGACCCCGCTGGGGAACTCCGGTTTCGTCGCCCTCCCGCTCTTCGCCGACGAACTGGCCCCGGCCGCCGATCTGGGCGCCCGCACGGCCCGCGCCGTGGAGCACGCCGCCTCGCTCGGCGCCCGCTGTGTCTCACTCGCGGGCATGATCCCGTCCCTCACCGGCTACGGCTACGACGTCCTGCGGGAGACCAAGACGAGCGCGGCGATCACCACCGGACACGCGTCGACGACCGTCGCCGTGGCCAAGACCGTCCACTCCGCACTCGCGGCGACCGGCCGCCGCCTCGACGATCTCTCCCTCGCCGTCGTCGGATGCGGCTCGATCGGCACCTCTTCCCTACGCCTGCTGCTGGCGACGGCACCCCGCCCACCGGCCCGGCTGCTGCTGTGCGACCTGCCGGGCAGCACCGCGCGACTCGAACGGCTGGCGGCAGACCTGTCGTCCGAGCGTCCGGCGATGCCGGTCCAGATCGTCGAATCGGGGCGGACGCTGCCCGCCGCGGTCTACGACGCCGACGTGATCGTCACCGCCGTCAGCGGCGCGACGGCCCTCCTGGACGTCGACCGGCTGCGCCCCGGCACGATCGTGGTCGACGACTCCTTCCCGCACTGCTTCGACACCGCGAGGGCACTGGACCGTATGCGCCGGGACCAGGACGTCCTGGTTGTCGGAGGCGGGCTGCTGGCCCTCGACTCCACGCAGACGCAGTTGAGCGAGGACCTGCCCAGTGCGGCGAGCGCGGGATTCGCGATGCGGCCCGGGATTCCGGGCACCTTGGCCTCGTGCCGACTGGAGTCACTGCTCCACGCCCACCGCAGGGACTCCGGCCGAGACCCGAGCGACCTCCCCTTGATCCACGGCCTCGTCGACCTGCCCCGCGCCCTCGCCCACTGGGACGCGGCCGAGGCCGCCGGAGTGCGGCCCGCCCCGCTCCATCTGCTCGACCGCGTCATCGCCGAAGGCCGTGGGCTGCCCCTCACGCCTTCGAGCGCCACCCGAGCAACGGACCCAGCCGAGCCGCGACATCGGTGAGGATCTGCACGTAGTCCTCGTGCTCGAAGGTGAACGGCAGCGCGAACGCCACCTCGTCCACTTCGCGGAACGCGACGTGGGCCTGGAGGCGTTCGGCGATCTCCTCCGAGGTGCCGACGAGGTCCGGCGCGAACAACAGCCGTGCCGGACCCTGCGGTGACAGGGTCCGGGGGGTGCGCTTCGCGGCGTACTCCTCGTACTTGGCGCGCTGCTGCGGCGTCGCGGAGTCGGTGGGGATGACGACGAGGCCCTGGGAGACACGGGCGTTCTCGCCGTCGGGGTGGTGGGCGCGGAAGGCGCGGATGTGCGCGAGCTGGATCTCCGCGAAGTCCGGTGACCCCTCCGCGTCTTCCGAGCCCTCGGGCCCTTCCGCCTTGACGACGCTGCTGGTCAGGAAGTTCATGTCGTGCTCACCGGCCCACTGCGCCGAGCGCAGGCTGCCGCCGCCGTACCACATACGGCTGCCCAGGCCGGGCGACTGCGGCTGCACCCGGTCGGAGAACACCTCGAAGCCCTCGACCCCGCTGAAGTCGGTGACCGGCTTGCCCCGCACGAAGTCCAGCAGCCGCCGCACCCGCTCGTAGCCGAAGTCCTCGACGTCCGCCGTGTCGGCGTAGAGGGCCTCCTTGATCCGGTCGTAGTGCATCGGCGGGCCCACGCTGACGCCCGGGTTGAGGCGTCCGCCCGACAGGAGGTCGACCGTCGCCAGGTCCTCGGCCAGCCGCAGCGGGTTCTCCCAGCCGAGCGGGATGACCGCGGTGCCGAGTTCGATACGGCGGGTGCGCTGGGAGGCCGCCGTCAGGACCGCGACCGGGGAGGAGATGCCGTACTGCAGATGACGGTGGCGGACCCACGCGCTGTCGAAGCCGAGCCGTTCGCCCAGCTCGATGATCTCGAGCGTGGACTCGTGGCCCCGGCGCGGATCCGCCTCGTCGAACAGGCCGATGGTGAGGAAACCCAGCTTGCTGAGCGGTCGTGAGGTCGGCGGCACGGGCCCCTCCATCGTTCACTGATCGAGTCGTACGGCAGTGCCAACCGGCCCGCGGCCGATGATGTTCCCGTGCTCCCAGGTCGCACCAAGGAGCAGACCAGGGGATCAGACCAGGGAAATGGTGACCTCGTCCTCGACCGGCGGGTCGACCTCCTGGGCGCGGTTGCCGGTCGCGGCGTAGCAGCGCAGACGTACGGTCTCCGGGGTGACGTCCAGGCGCAGGAAGCACTTGAAGAACGGTGGGCTGTAGGTCGCCGAGCTCGGCGAGAACAGCTGGGTGTAGATCTTGCGCACGGGGAGGCGGAACCGCTTGGCCCGGCCGGGTCGGCGTCCGGTGCCCAGCAGGCCCGCGACCAGGCGCGTGCGCCATGTGACGCGGGCGTCCGGGGCCGGTGCGCGCCCCGGCTGGATCTCCAACCGCTCGGCGATGACGGCCGTCGCCTCCGCCTCGGTGAGAGCGAAGAAGCGGCGCATGCGCAGCCGCCGTCCGTACAGCCCGCTGTAGAAGGCCAGGGAGTCGCCGCGCAGGGGATAGCAGCGGAACTCCTTCTCGGTGACGTTCGCGATGTCGACCCGCGGAATCGTGTGCGTGGCGTGCATGAACGCACCGCCGCCGCCCGAGACGACGTACTGGATGGTGCGGCCGTCCACCTGCACCGGGTAGCGCTGGTAGTTGTGGATGTCGCCGCCGATCGCCGCGACATAGCGGTGCGCCGGGTCGCGGACGATCTCGTCGACGGTGCCGCCCCCTTCGATCGCGCCGGGGTGGTGCTCACCGTCCACGTACAGGGGTTGGCCCGTGATGAGGATCTTCGGGCGGGGATCCTGGGACACCTCCCGCAGCCACGCGCCCTGTTCGGCGTCGATGGTGCCCAACAGCCCTGTGTCGATGCCGATGATCCGCACCGGCCCGGCGTCGATCGCCCAGTACGGCCCCGGCTGGACGGCTTGTTGGGCGGCCGCCGACCTCAACTTCCGGTTCTCTGGCAGGCGTTGGCCGTCGCCCTTGCGCGGCCGGTGCCACAGCAGTGACCGCAGCCATGCCCTGCTGAGCGGACGCGGCGCGGCCTCGGGTTCGAGGGGCGGGGCGTCGTCGCAGAAGACGCGCATGAACGCGGCGAGGTCCTCGTACCAGTCGTGGTTGCCCGGTATCGCGTACATGGGCGCCTGGTAGTCCTGGTACGGCCGGAAGAACTTGGTGCCGTAGTCGTCGGCGCTGCCGACCGGATAGATCACATCACTGGCGACGACCGCGAACCGCGTGTCCTGACCCACCTTCAAAAGGCCTGGTATGACGGCGTACTGGGAGTCGTCGCCCTCGCCGGTGTCACCGATGACGAGGAAGGAGAACCTGTCCGGGTCGTCGCGCCGGATCACCTTGTCGGCGGGTGCCCCGGCGGCGGCCCGCTGCGCCACCCAGCGGCTGCGGGTATGCCCTGTGGGGTCCCCGAACCAGGACGCGAGCACGCCGTTGCGGGCGGCCCACAGCGTTTTCGGGTTGAGCCAGGAGATTTTCTCGACCTTGTGCGGCATCAGCCGCTTGTACTCACCGGGTTCGGCGCCGCCCCAGCCGGCGCCTTCGGCGGTATCGCGTGAGGAGTCAGACACCGGTGCACCGTAACAATGATCGAGAAGATGCCGAGCAGGGGGAGGAGGGGCCCGGCGAGTCGCCGCACCCCTGCCCCTCCGAGTCACCATTTGTGCGCGTACGGCTCCCGACTCCCGCGGGGCTGCGGGCCGTCGGCAGCAGCAGCGGCAGTGGCAGTGAGCGCGGCGTCGGCGCCGGGCTGGTGCTCGGCTGCGCTGCTCGCCCCGATTCGCCGGGCCGCGCCGGTCCGGCCCCGCTCACCCTCGCCGAGGACCAGGAGCGGGTCGAACATCACCACCACTCCGGCCAGCACGAGGAAGATGAGCGGCCCCAGGAGCATCGGCAGCAGCAGCGAGCTGGGCGAGTCACCGGCCCACGACGCGTCGGTCGTGTCGTGCAGATGAACACTGACGGCGGCCATGCCCGTGTAGTGCATCCCGGAGACGGCCACGCCCATGACCAGGCTGGCCCCGAGGCTGGTCAGGAAACCGCGGATGGTGACGGCCGCCCAGAGCGCCGCGGTCGCGGCGACGATCGCGATCAGAACGGAGAGCCCCACGGTGAACGCGTCGTACTGGATGCTGCCGTCCAGACGCATCGCGGCCATGCCCAGATAGTGCATGGCGGCCACGCCGAGCCCCGTGATGACGCCCGCGCCGGTCAGTGCCCCCCTGCCCGCACCCAGGTAGCCCACGATGAACACGCCGATGCCGACGACGACGATCGCCACGGCGAGGCTGAGGACGGTGAGGCCCGCGTCGTAACGGATCCGGGTCTCCTCCACCTCGAAGCCGATCATGGCGATGAAGTGCATCGTCCAGATGCCGCAGCCGATCGACGCGGCGCCGAGCGCCAGCCAGCCCGGCTTCCACGACTGCTCGTTGAGCAGGGACCGGACAATGCACCGAAGTCCTAAGGCCCCTCCCAGGCAGGCCATCAGATAGGCCGCCACCGGGGTCACCGCACCATAGCGGAACCCGTCAACCGTGCCTTGCATGCGCCAACTCCCCCCAGAGTTATGGCTGGTTGTGAAAGGCAAGGTGTACGGGGCAAGGGGTGCGCAAAGCAAGGCTTTACCGCCGGTAGCCGTTGAACTCTGCATCACCATGAGTCAACTTCGGTCACATAGCGGCGAGATTCGGCCAGGCGAGGGCCGGGCCCGGGAACGGCTGCCACTGCCTGGGTGCCGAGTCCCCAGTGGTGCCGGGTCTCGGAATGTGGCACAGATGGTGGGTGTGAGGCGTGGTCCAGTAGCCGAAGGGTCGGGACATGCGGAGACCGGCGATCATCGAGGCACCGTCCGTGCTGGGGCTGCGGCCCTCCGGCGTCCAGGACCTGCCGCAAGCTCTGCTCGACGCCGGCCTGCTGGACGGGCTCGGTGCGGTACGGGCGGGCCGGGTCGAACCACCGGCGTACGACCCGACGCGGGACACCGACACCGGGATCCTCAACCCCCATGGCATCGCGGAGTACTCCGTTCGGCTGGCCGACGTGGTCGGCGGCGTCCTGGACGCCGGGCGATTTCCCGTCGTCCTCGGCGGAGACTGCAGCATCCTGCTCGGCAACCTCCTCGCCCTGCGCCGCCGCGGACGCCATGGACTGCTGTTCCTCGACGGCCACACCGACTTCTACCAGCCCTCGGCGGAGCCGACGGGCGAGGCGGCCTCGATGGAACTCGCCCTGGCCACGGGCCGCGGCCCGCGGCTGCTCACCGACCTCGAAGGCCGCGGACGTCTGCTGCGGGACGAGGACGTCGTCGCCTTCGGTTTTCGCGACGCCGCCGAGTCGGCCGAGGCCGGGATGCAGCCGCTCCCACCCCACCTGTACGCGATCGACCTCGACGGCGTGCGTGCGACCGGCGCCACCACGGCAGCGCGCCAGGCGGTCGAGCGACTCACCGCCGGCACCGCCACCGGGGCAGGGTTCTGGGTCCACCTCGACGTCGACGTCCTGGACGACGCGATCATGCCGGCCGTCGACTACCGCCAACCGGGCGGGCTGACCTGGGAGGAACTGGAGGGCGTGCTGCGTACGGCGCTGAGTGACCCGGGAGCCGTAGGGTTCGACGTCACGATCTTCAACCCCCGCCTCGACCCGGACGGCGGCATCGCCGCCCGCCTCGCCGAGTGCCTGCGCCGGGGACTGGCGGCAAGGCCCGACCACGTGCCCGACTGACGGGCCCTGGGCGGGAGCTACGCCCGGTCGCCCTCACGTTCGTCCAAGCGTCGTCGATCTTTGTCCATGGGCGGATCCGCCGACGGGGGTGAGGGTGGGGACATGAGTGAATTCGGGGTCGGCAGGACGGACTTCCTCTTACCCGAGCGCCCCGTCGAACGGCGACGGATGCCGAGCGGGCTGTTCGCGCTGGCACTGGGCGGGTTCGGCATCGGCCTGACCGAGTTCCTGATCGCCGGACTGCTGCCGCAGGTGGCGTCGAGTTTCGCGGTGTCCGAGGCGGCAGCGGGCCGGCTGATCTCCGGATACGCGCTGAGTGTCGCGATCGGCGCGATCGTGCTGACCGCGGCGACGGCGCGACTGCCCCGCAAGCCGGTCCTGGTCGGCCTGGTGGCGCTGTTCGTCATCGGCAACCTGCTGTCCGCCGTCGCACCGAGCTATCCGGTGATGCTGCTCGGCCGGATCGTCGCGGCGTTGTGCCACGGCTCGTTCTTCGGTATCGGTTCGCTGGTCGCTCGCAGCCTGGTCGCGCCGGAGAAGAAGTCCCGCGCGGTGGCGGTCATGTTCGCCGGCCTGACGCTCGCGAACGTGCTGGGCGTTCCGTTCGGCGCGTGGGTCGGTGAGCGGTGGGGCTGGAGGGCGGCCTTCTGGGCGATCACCGCGATCGGCGTACTGGCGTTGGCCGCAATCGCCACCCTCGTCCCCGGCCGGGCGGGCCAAGCACAGCCGCCGACAGCGACGACGAGCCGCTCAGGCCCGCCACCGCCCAGTGACTTGCGGGCCCAGTTCCGCGCGTTGCGGTCCTGGCAGGTCTGGCTGACGCTGACGGCCACCGCGTTGAGCTATGGCGGCATGTTCGGCGCGTTCAGCTACATCGCCTACACCTTCACCGAGGTCGGCGGATTCTCGCCGGCGGATGTCTCCTGGTTGCTGATGGTGTACGGCGTCGGCCTGGTCGTCGGGAACCTGATCGGCGGGCGAGCGGCCGACCGCGACCGTGACCGCTCCCTGGTCCTCGCCCTGCTCGGACTCACCATCACCCTGGCCGTGTTCGGTCTGCTGGCCGACAACGCCATCGCGTCGGTGATCCTGGTGTTCCTGATGGGGCTCTTCGGATTCGCCGGCGTGCCCGGCCTGATCACTCGCGTCACCGACTACGCCCACGGGGCGGCGCTCGCCGCCGGCGCCAACGTGTCCGCGTCCAATCTCGGCAACGCCCTCGGCGCCTGGCTCGGGGGCCTGGCCATCACCGCGGGCCTCGGCTACACGGCGCCGCTCTACGTCGGTGCCGGTATCGTCCTGGCCTCCGTGGCCGTCATGGGCGTGGCCGCACACCGGGCAGCACGAGCGGAAGACCCGGACCGGTGAGCCACAGTTCGTCCCCGTGCCGGGCCGGGGCGGGGCGGCGTACAGGGTTACCGTCGGCGGCTCTATGCGGGGCGGCTGTTGTCGGGACTGTCCGCAGGTCTGTTCACCGGGGTGGCCACGGCGTACGTGGCCGTTCGTCGTGCACCTCGCCCTGGCGGCCGGCTCGGCCGCCGTCCTGCTGCGACTCCCGGAGACGGTACGCGAGCGGTTGCCGCTGAGCACCGTACGGCCGCAGCGACCCGGTCTGCCGGCGCCGGTGCGGGCGGTGTTCGGGCCCGCGGCGATCGCCTCGTTCGTGGGGTTCGCGTTGTTCGGAGTCGACGTGGACAACCACGCCGTGAGCGGGCTCGTCGTGGCGCCGGCCTTTTTCGCCTCGATCGCCGGGCAACTGGCCGTCGGCAGGGGCGGGATGGGGCGATCGCTGCCGCTGGGCAGCGCCGGACTCCTCGCCGGGCCGGCGTTTCGCGGGGCGCTGGCCGCGGTGGCCGAGGCGTCTTTGGCGGACCGGCGCGCGGCGATGATCTCGACGCTGTTCGTGGTGGCCTACGCGGGCATCTCGGTGTCGCCTGCATGGCCGTCCTCGTCTCGACCGCGGCCGTCTACCTGGTACGGCGGCCGGTACCGGCGAGAGCGTGAGGGCCGGCGAGGCCGACAAGAACAAAGGCAAGGAGTTCACCCACTCCTTGCCACTCTCAACATATAGCGCACCGGGGGCCTTGCGGCAAGGCCCGGGTCGTGCCGCAGAATCGTCGGCCGCAGCCACAACCTGCGGAAACAGGGATGCGCGAAGTACGTGCGCTGTTGCCGACGTACGGGTCACGCGGGGACTTCGAGCCGCCGGTGGCACTCGCTGTGCGGCGGGCCGGGATTCAACACCGTCAAATGGGGGTTCACATGATCGACGTGATCGTGGTCGGCGGCGGCCCGACCGGCTTGATGCTGGCTGGTGAGCTGAGGCTGCACGGCGTGCACGTGCTCGTGCTGGAGAAGGAGGCGGAGCCGGCCACGTTCGTCCGCGCGCTCGGCCTGCACGTGCGCAGCATCGAGGTGATGGACCAGCGCGGACTGCTGGAGCGCTTCCTCGCGCACGGCAAGGAGTACAGGGTCGGCGGTTTCTTCGCCGCCATCGACATGCCGTGGCCCGACCGGGTGGACACCGCACACGGCTACGTCCTCGGCATCCCGCAGACCACCACCGATCGCCTGCTGGCCGAGCGCGCCGTGGAGCTCGGTGCCGAGGTCCGGCGCGGCTGCGAGCTGGTCGGGCTGAACCAGGACGAGGACGGGGTGACCGCCGAGCTGGCCGACGGAACTCGGCTGCGCTCGCGCTACCTCGTCGGCTGCGACGGCGGCCGCAGCACGGTGCGCAAGCTGCTCGGTGTCGGCTTCCGCGGTGAACCCACCAAGGTCGAGACGCTGCTGGGCGCGATGGAGGTGGGCGTGCCGCCGGAGACGGTGACCTCCGTGGTGGCCGAAGTCCGCAAGACCCAGAAGCGGTTCGGCCTCGGACCCATGGGGGACGGGGTGTACCGCGTCGTCGTGCCCGCCGAGGGGGTGACCGAGGACCGCTCGGTCACGCCGACCCTAGAGGAGTTCAGGAAACAGCTCCGGGCGGTCGCCGGCACCGACTTCGGCGTGCACTCACCGCGCTGGCTCTCCCGCTTCGGCGACGCCACCCGGCTGGCCGAGCGCTACCGGGTCGGCCGGGTGCTGCTGGCCGGCGACGCGGCGCACATCCACCCGCCGACGGGCGGGCAGGGGCTCAACCTCGGCATCCAGGACGCGTTCAACCTCGGTTGGAAACTGGCCGCCGAGGTGGGCGGCTGGGCACCGGAGGGGCTGCTGGACAGCTACCACACCGAACGGCACCCGGTGGCCGCCGACGTGCTGGACAACACCCGCGCGCAGATGGAGCTGCTGTCCACCGAGCCGGGCCCGCAGGCACTGCGTCGGCTGCTGTCGCAGCTGATGGACTTCGAGGACGTGAACCGCTACCTCATCGAGAAGATCACCGCGATCGGGGTCCGCTACGACTTCGGCGACGGCCATGAACTGCTGGGCCGGCGCCTGCGGGACGTCCCGCTGAAGCGCGGTCGCCTCTACGAGCTGATGCACGGCGGACGCGGCCTGCTGCTCGACCAGACCGGCCGGCTCTCTGTGTCGGGCTGGGCGGATCGGGTCGACCACGTCGTCGACGTCAGCGAGGAACTGGACCTGCCCGCGGTACTGCTGCGCCCGGACGGTCACGTGGCGTGGGTCGGTGAAAACCAGCAGGACCTGCTCAGCCGGCTGCCCCAGTGGTTCGGAGCCGCCGCCGACTGAGCGCGTCTTCGTGGCCCCGCCGTGCTCGGGCCACAGAGGAGGCTTGCCGCCGCATCGTCAGGCGCCCGTGGGACATCAAGTGCGCTCTCTGCAGCGCCACTTGAGCGTGGAACGGATCAGAACGTCCGCTTCAGCAGGTCGAGCAGCGCCGACCAGTGCCGTTCGTCCGCCTCGGCGTTGTACGCGGAGGTGTCGGCCTGCGTGAACCCGTGCCCTGCACCGGGGTAGACCTCGCACCGGTGCCGGACCCCGGCCTCGGTGAGCGCGGTCTCGAGGCGCTCGATCTGCTCGACGGGCAGGGACGGGTCCTGGTCCGCATGGCCGAAGTACAGCTCGGCGGTGATGTGCTCGGCCACCAGGTGCGGGCTGTCCGGCGTGTCCGTCGCCAGGCGTCCGCCGTGGAACCCTGCCGCCGCCGCGACCCGGTCCGGGTACGTGCCTGCGGTGAGCAGGGACAGCCGCGCGCCCATGCAGTAGCCGGTCAGCGCCACCGGGCCGTCGGCCGCCACGGGGGAGTCGGCCAGCCGGCGCAGATAGGCGTCGGCGTCCCGCATCGCGCGTTCGGGGGTCAGCGCCCGCATGACCGGCATGATGTTCTCGAAGATCTCCGGCCGGGCCCCGGGATCGATGAACTCCGGCAACTCGACCACGGGCGCGCGCCCGTGACGGTAGAACACGTTGGGCACCAGCACCGTGTACCCGGCCTCGGCGAGGCGGTCCGCCATCTGCCTGAGCCGGGGCCGCAGACCGAAGGCGTCCATGTAGAGCAGGACCGCCGGACGGGGTTCCCCGTCAGCGGGATGGGCCAGATAGGCGTCGGCGGTGCCGTCCTCGGTGGGGATGTCGACGGCGGTTCCCTGTACGGCGGTCATGGCTCGGACGTGCCTCTCTGCGTGGGGGGCGTCGGCGAGGGCCGGCCCGTGGGAGGGGCCGGGTCGAGGTCATCGTGGCACGCAGGCCCGAGAGCGTCGTGACCACCCCTCGCCTCGGCCCATCTCACTCGAACCGGGAGGTGTCGCCCGCTCCCTTGCGTACGATCTCGGCCTCGCCGCCCGAGAAGTCGATCACCGTCGTCGGCTCGGTGCCGCAGTCCCCGGAGTCGACCACCGCGTCCAGCACATGGTCCAGCCGGTCCTTGATCTCCCAGCCCTGCGTCATCGGCTCTTCCTCGTCGGGCAGCAGCAGCGTGCTGGACAGCAGCGGCTCCCCGAGCTCGGCGAGCAGCGCCTGGGTGACGACGTGGGCGGGGATGCGCACACCGACCGTCTTCTTCTTCGGATGCTGGAGCATGCGCGGTACCTCCTTCGTCGCGGGCAGGATGAAGGTGTAGCTCCCTGGCGTCGACGCCTTGATCGCGCGGAACACGTCCTTGTCGACCAGCACGAACTGGCCGAGCTGCGCGAAGTCCTGGCAGACGAGGGTGAAATGGTGCCGGTCGTCCAGCCTGCGAATGGTCCGGATCCGGTCGATGCCGTCACGGCTGCCCAGTCGGCAGCCCAGCGCGTAGCAGGAGTCCGTCGGATACGCGATGAGCGCACCGGCACGGACGCTGTCGGCGACCTGGGAGATGGTGCGCGGCTGAGGGTTGTCGGGGTGCACGTCGAAGTACTTCGCCATTCGCCGAGCCTATGCCCTGGACGCCCGGCAGCAGCGCAGGCAGGGACAGTCACGCCCGGAGAGCGCAGCCGACCGGAACGTACCTCGCAGCTGCGCTCTAGCTTGCCGTACGCACCGAATCCCGGATCACGAGCTGCGTGCCCAGCACGACGTGGTTGTCGGACGCGAAACCCACCTCTCGGTCCAGGGCGAGGCGTACGGCGGTGCGGCCCAGCTCCTCGTACGGGACGCGGACCGTGGTGAGGGCCGGGGTCAGGTCGGCGGCGAACGGGACGTCGTCGAAGCCGACCAGGGAGACATCGTGCGGCACTCGCAGGCCGGCCTCGCGCAGGGCGGCCAGTGCGCCCAGTCCGACCACGTCGGACCCTGCGAAGACCGCCGTGAACTCCACTCCCGCGCGCAGCGCTTCCCGCGTGCGCAGGTAGCCCGACTTGCGGGTGTAGTCCCCGGTGGTGTCCAGCTCCTCGGCGTACGGCATGCCGTGGGCGCGCAGGGCGTCTTGGTAGCCGAGGTGCCGCTCCTCCGCGCTGCTGAAGCCGCGGCCGCCGCCGAGGAAGAGGACGCGCCGGTGGCCGGCCGTCAGCAGGTGCGCGGTGGCCTGGAACGCGCCGCCGCGGTTGTCGTAGTCCACGACCGTGGCCGGCACGCCCTTGGGCAGGGGCGGCCGGCCGCACAGCACCAGCCGGGAGCCCGCGGAGTCCAGCGCCTTGGCGTAGCCGGCCATACGGCGGTGGTAGGCGTCGTCCGTCACGGTGCTGCCGACGAGGACGACCGCCGCCGCGTGCTGTTCCCGCATGAGCTGGACGAGGTCGTCCTCCCGCTCCGTGTCGCCCTTGGTGGAGCAGACCAGGCTGAGGCGGCCCCGGCTGCCGGCCTCCTGCTCCACTCCCGCTGCCACGTGGGCGAGGGACGGGCCGGTGATGTCGTGCATGACGAGGGCGATGGGGCCGGCGACACGTCCGGAGAGCGCCTTGGCGTGGACGTTCACGACGTAGTGGAGGGAGTCGACGGCGGCCATGACCCGCTGCCTGGTTTCCGCGGCCACCGGGTAGTTGCCCGCCAGGGTCCGGGAAACGGTTGCTACGGAGACACCGGCCTCCGCGGCGACGTCGCGGATGGTGCTCGGCCTGTCGGTCGGTCCTGCCTTCCGCTTCGCCCTCTTCGCTCCCGGGGCGTTGGGGCGCCCTTCTTTCTCGTCCGTCACGGCTCCGACGTTACTGCAACGGCTCGCTCTTGTGAGTCCGCCGAGGAGAAAAGTACTCTCCAGGTACTTGGTAAACGTTTTCTTCCCACGGAGCGGGAGTGGCGAGGGTCAGCTCGGCTTCAGGATGACGGCCTGGCCGCCCGCCGAGGCCATGGCCACGCTCAGCGTGGTCTCAGAGGTGACGGTCTGGGTGCTGACCACGACCGGGGTCCGGTACGGGTTGGTGCCGGGGGTGCCGTCGGCGTAGACGGTCGCCGACGTCGTCGTGCATGTCGATCAGCAGCCGGTACTTGGCGGCCGCCTTGGCCCAGTCGGTGATCCGGTCGGTCATCGTCTGCGTGCCGTCGTTGATGAAGCCGAGCTTGATGCCCGCGGCGCCCCAGCTCTTGTAGAGGCCGAAGAGTGAGTCCGCGTCGGTCAGCGCGAGGCGGTTGACGTGGAGGAAGTCGACGATGCCCTTGCTCGTGGCGTACGAGATGACGGACGGCAGGTCGATCGCCGCGATCGGCTCGGTCGCGTCGGGGGTGCTGAACTCGGGGCCGTACCAGCCCGCCCCGCGGCTTCGACGCCCTGACTCGGGGGATGACCGTCGCGATCCTGGGAACCCCGTCCCTCATGCGAACGTCGGCGTACCGCCGGTGAGGTAACGTCCCGACCGGTACGTAGTGAATGAAGTGCAGACGAGGTGAAAGCCGACGTGGCTGGCAGAGAGGACGGGATCCGTCAGGCGGGGGTGAGGGCCGTCGACGCCTCGGCGTGGGCGCAGGAGTTGCTGGACCACCTGCGGCCGACCGGGCAGGACGTCCCACGGGTCGTCGCCTGGCTCGCCGACGCCGTGCAGGGCACCGCCTCGCTGCAGGACGACACCGGAACGCTCCTCGGCGGCACGCGGGCGACTCTGGACGAGCACCTCGTCGCGGCCGTCACCGCCGGCCGTATCGCCTCCGCCGCCTGGGAGGGTCAGGGCCGCCACCTGCGCCTGGTCCGGGTGGTGCACCCGAACCGGTCGTCGGCCGGCGTGCTCGCGGTGTCGCGCGAGACGCCCTTCGACCGGCGTGCCTCCGACATCGTCACCCACACCGTCCAGGTGATCGAACTCCTGCTCAAGGCGAGCGAGATGACGGCCGCCGGACGCCGGCTGGAGCGGGCGACGTCCGATCTGCGCCTGGCGATCCTGCAGTTGCTGATGGTGGAGGACACCGTCTCCGCACGCCGGGTGGCCGCGGGACTGTGGCCCGGCCTGCTCGACACCGACACCGCCTGCGTCTACGTCGTCGAGGGCACCGCCGAGGAGCGCGACCGGCTGGCCGAGGAGTGCATCGGCGCGACGGGCGAACGGGCGCTGGTCGTGCTCTGCCCGGCGGTGGACGAGCATGTGATCGTCGTGACGCCCGGCGAGGCCGAGGCCCAGGAACTGCGCGCGCTGATCGGCCCACGCCCCCGCACCTTCATCGGTGGCAGCGCCCGGCAGAGCCTGGCCCGCACCGCCACCGCGTACGGGCAGGCCGTCAGCGCCCTCGCCGTCGCGCACTTCCGCCCGGACAAGGCCGCGGTCTACGCCGAACGCACCCACCCCGAGCGACTGACCGACCCGGCGGCACTGCGCGGCTGGACGGCCCGCCTGCTGCACCCGCTCGACACCCTGCCGCACCACACCCGCGCCGAACTGCTTGCCACCACCCGGCTGGGCCTGGAGTTCACCGCCGTGAACGCGGCCAAGGTCCTGGGCGTCAGCCGCAACACCGTCCGCGCCCGCATGGAACGCGTCGAAGCCCTCCTGCGCACGGACTTCACCGACCTGACCGCCCGCGCCGTGGTCCACCTGGCGCTCAACAGCCAGGTCAGCCTGGCGGACGCACCGGCCGACCCCGGCACCACGGAGGCGGCCCGCGCCTCGCTGTACGACCTGCTGTCCGGGCCCGCCATGCGCACCTGGGCGCAGGAACTCCTCGCACGCCTGGACCAGGACACCCGGGACCTGCGCCGCTCCCTGCGCAGTTGGATCGCCGAAGGCGGCAACGCCGAACGCGCAGCACAGACCCTCGGCGTCCACGCCCAGACCGTCCGCGAGCACGTCCGCAGCGCGGAACCCGTCCTCGAGCGGCAACTCCTCGCCGGCGGCAGCGACCTGTACGAGGTCGTCCTGGCCCATCTCGCCCTGGGCGACCTGGAACAGCCCGCCCTGCACGGGGCGAAACCGGGCCTTCCGGACTCACCTGTGCACAGGTGAGTCCGGAAGGCGCCGCAGCGGGCACCGACGCGATACCCAATCCCCCCGCGTAGACGTAGGTTCGACTCACCGCGGGGGCACGACCGGAACGGGGGACCGGTCGCGTCCCCGCTTCCGGCCGTTCAGGCTCGCAACCGCACCGGAATCTCCTGCCAGCCGAACGCGATGAACGACGGCACCTGACGCAACTCGTCCTCCCCGACGGCCAGCTGCAGGTCCGGGAAGCGGTCGAAGAGGGCGGGCAACGCCGTCAGAGCCTCCACGCGAGCGAGCGGAGCGCCGACGCACCGGTGCACTCCGATCCCGAACGCCAGATGGTCGTCCGCCCCACGCGCCGCGTCGAAGCTGTCCGCGTCCGGCCCGTAGCGCACGGGATCCAGCCCCGCGGCGGCGTACGTCGTGATGATCGCGTCCCCGGCCGCGATGGTCACGTCCCCGACCTTGATGTCGCTGACGGCGAACCGCAGGGGGAGTGACGCGATCGACGGGTGCACCCGCAACGTCTCGTCGATCACCGCGTCCCAGCCGATCTCCCCGGACCGTACGGCGGCCAGCTGCTCGGGGTGGGTCAGCAGGGCGACCACCGCGTTGCCGATGAGATTGACCGTCGTCTCGAAACCGGCACCGATCACCAGCAGCAGCGTGTACAGCAACTCCTCGTCGCTGAGCCGGTCTCCGTCCTCGTCGCGCACCCGGATCAGCTCGGTCGTCAGATCGTCCCCGGGGTACTCGCTGCGGTGGGCGATCAACGCCCCCAGCACCGAACCGATCTGCTGCTGCACGAACGCGGCGTGCTCCGGGCTGGGGTCGGAGGTGTCCATGATGGCCGCGATCAGCTTTGCGGTGTCCTCCCGCAACTCCTCGGGCACACCGAACAGTTCGCAGATCATCCGCATGGGGAGGGGATGGGCGAACCCGGCCTTCAGATCCACCACCGCGCCGCCCTCGCCGAGCGGAACGGGCGTATCGAGCGCGTCGAGCAGCTGCGTGGTGATCGCCTCCACCCGCGGCCGCATCATCTCCGTACGCCGCTGCGTGAAGCTCGGCGCGACGAGCTTGCGCAGCCGCGTGTGGTCGGCGCCGTACGTGGAGAGCATGTTGACCACGCCGACCCAGCCCAGGATCCAGCCCCAGGAGGGGTGTTCGGCGATCTCGGGCCACAGCCTCCAGTGTTGTCGGGGATCCTTGCTGACCTGCGGGTCGAGGATGAGCTCCTTGAGGGTGTCGTAGCCGGTGGGTGCCCATGCGGGGATGCCGCCGGGCAGCTCCACGGGCACGATCGGGCCGAGGGCGCGCAGCCGGGCGCTCTCGCCGGGGATGTCGGCACCGAACGGGTCGATGGCGATGCGGTCGATGCGGTCGGACACGGTCACGACGGAACTCCTGGCTGGTCGGGGGAGCGGGGGCTGAACCGGACGGGCAGGGAGGTCAGGGAGCGGTGGAAGGGGCCGGGCCGCCACGTCAGGCGCTCGCGGGGCAGGGCCGGTTCCAGGTCGGGAAGCCACTGGGTGAGCCGTTCGATCGCCTCGGTGGCGATGAGCAGCGTGTGCTGGCGGACCGGGCAGGCGTGCGGGCCCGCCGACCAGGACAGGTGCGAGGCGTCCTTGGGGTGGCGGCCGCCGGTGATCTCCCGCTCCGCGAAGTGCGCCAGCGCCCCGTAGGAGACGACCACCGGCACCGCGGCTCTGATCCACGTGCCGTGGAAGGACACCGGGCTGCGGGCGTAGTGGATGCCGTAGTTCGCCAGCGGTGTCTCGTGGTGGAGCACCTCCACCACCGCGTCCATCACGGGGCGGGAACCGCTGGTGAGCGTGGAGTAGTACAGCGGGTTGCCGAGGATGCGGGACAGCGCGTTCGACACCAGGTTGGCCGTCGGCTCGTGCCCGGCGCCGAGCGTGAGGAACACCTGCCAGGTGACCTCCTCGGGCGTCAGCTCGGCCGGATGGTCCAGCAGCCAGCTCGGCAGGTCGTCGCCGCGCCGCTCGGCCTTGGCCGCGATCAGCTCCAGTACGTAGCCGCCGAACTCCGCCTCGCCCTCCGCCGCTTCGGCGCCGCCCTCCATCATCTTGCCCAACGCCCCGTCGAGCCGGTCGCTCTGACTGTCCGGCAGCCCGAAGAGGTTGTTGAACACCAGCGCCATCAGCGGCCGCGCGAACTCGCCCACCAGATCGGCCTCGCCCTTCGGCCCGATCCGGCCCACCAGAACCCGCACCGCCCGGTGCACCCGCGCCCGCAGATCGTGCGGCTCGATCCGGTCGAAGGTGTCGATCAGCGAGGTGCGGTACCGGACATGGGCGGCGCCGTCGGCGAACAGCGTGTTGGGCCGCCAGCGCATCATGCCCAGGATCGGCGAGTCGTCGGCGACCGTGGACTCCCACGGCCGCGGGTCGTGCGAGAACGTGTCCGTGTCGTGCAGCAGATCCAGCGCCGCCCGCCGGTCGGTGACGACGTACGCCGGCACGCCCGGCGCCAACTCGGCCCAGCCGAGCGGGCCCTGGGCACGCAGGGCCTCGTAGTAGCGGTACGGATCCAGCGCGAAGCCGTCCTCCCACAGGCGCACGGGCGCCGAGCGGGAGAAGGCCTGCCGGTCGGGGGAGTGGGTGGTCACCGGTCCTCCGGAGCGTGACGGTCGATCAGGTGCTGGACCAGCGCGAGCAGCGCGTCGACGGACGAGTCGGCATCGCGCGCGTCACACGTCACCATCGGCGTGCCCGCGTCCAGGTCCAGGGCGGCGCGCAGCTGATCCTCGGTGTAGTGGCGCGGCGCGTCCGGAAAGGCGTTGAAGGCGACGGCATACGGCAGCCCCGACTCCTCCACCAGCCCCAGCACGTCGAACGACGCGTCGATCCGACGGCTGTCGACCAGCACCAGGGCGCCCAGCGCGCCGTAGGCGATGTCGTCCCACAGCGCCCGGAACCGCTCCTGCCCGGGCGTGCCGAACAGATACAGCACGACCCCGCCCGGCAGGCTGATCCGGCCGAAGTCGACGGCGACGGTGGTCGTCGACTTGTCCCGGACCCCGGCGAGATCGTCCACCTGCGCGGACGCCTCGCTGAGCGGCTCCTCGGTGTGCAGGGGCCGGATCTCGGAGACCGAGTCGATCAGGGTCGTCTTGCCCACGCCGAAGGGGCCGGCGACCAGGATCTTGACCAGGTCGAGGGCGGTGTCGGGCAGATGGATGGTGTCGGCCGCATCAGGGGTCACACCAACTGCCTCGGCGGTGCGGCTAGTTGTGCTTGAGGGCGCGAAGGCCATCGGCCACTCTCTTCAGCAGGTCGGGGGCGAAGCGTCCGGCGGGCGGGATCGGCGCACGGGCCAGCACCAGGTCCCGGTCGATGAGTTCGGCCGCCAGGACGCGCACCGCGGACACCGGCAACCGCAGCAGCGCCGCGGCCTCCACCACCGTCAGCGAACCCTTGTCCAGGGCGTCCAGCAGGGCGAGTTGGGCGGCGGGCAGGTCGGCCGGGGCGGGTGTGCCGGCGCCGGTGAGCACCGACAGCCGCTCCAGGTGGGGGCGGCTGGGCCGGGCCACGCCGCCGGTCGACAGATATGCGGGAACCAGGGGGCGGCCGCCACGGCGGCCGGTCATGCCGGAGCGCCGCCGTCGGCACCTCGGGGCGCGGCGGCCATCGCCTTCTCGCCCAGCCGGGCCACCTGCGAGTGCACCCGGTGCGCGAGCAGATCCAGGCGCACCTCCTCGTCCCCGTACGCGGCCACGCATGTGCCGTGGTCCGTCGGCACGATCAGTACGTATCCGTGGTCCGACTCGATGACGATCTGCCGCACCTCGGCACGATCCCGGTCGGCGAACGCGGCTGCCGCGGTACGGCAAGCTCCCTGCACGGTGCTGGTGATCGCGGCCACCCGCTCGGCCGAGGGCCGCGTGAGGGCGTCCGTGTACCCGGTCACCATTCCGTCCCGTGTGAGCAGCACGGCGGCCACCACATGCGGCACCTGCAGGATCGGTTCGAGCACCCACGCCGTGTCTCCCGTATCGCGGCTGGTCATCGAGCCGTTCCCCCTTCATGGTCGGTCTGATCGGTGTCGTTCGCCGCGGGTTCGATCCGCTGCGGCGCGGCCCCCGCTGTTTCGGGTACGGCGGTGGAGGCGTCGCCGGTGGGCTCGTCGGCCGCGGACCGCGCGGCGGCGGTACCGGCCTGCAGCGCACCCAGCGCGGCGGCGGCCTGCTCCGGGCGGCGTACCGCAGGCCGCGGCGCGGGCACGTCACTCGCCGCGCCGGCCACCTTCGCGCGGCGCCGGCGCTGCGGCAGACCTCCGGCGTCTCGTGGGGCGTGATGCCCGGATGCGGCGCCGGAGGCGTCGTCGTCGTGCTCGGCCCCGTATCCGTGCGAGGGGCTGGACGCCTCACCCCGGGAGCCGTCGGACGCCGCGACCCGCGAGTCGAGGGACGCCTCGTCCCGGGAGGCCGTGCGTGTGGAGCGCGGCGCGCTCGCCGCAGGCGGTCGCTCGTCGGGGTCGATACGGCTGAGCAGACGGCTGTCGACCCGCAGCACCGCCCGCACCCCGCCGTACGGCGACGGCGACGACACGTCCACGCTCAGATCGAACTGCCGGGTGAGCTGCCCGATCGCGGCGAGCCCCATGCGCGGCGGATCGCCGAGCTCGGTGAGGAGAATCGGCTCGGAACCCGCCACCAACCGCTGCGCGCGGGCACGTTCGTCCTGGGTCATGCCCAGACCCGCGTCGTCGACCGTGACGCATGCGCCGTGATGCACATGCTCCAGGTTGACCACGACATCCGTGTCCGGCGCGGAGTGCCGCAGGGCGTTGTCGAGGAGTTCGGCGACGATGATCGCCACCGGTTCCACCGCGTGCGACACGAGTGCGGTCCCCGCCGCCAGGTGGTTGTGGACCCGGACCCGGTGGTAGCCCGCGAGCCGGGCCTGACCGCCGGTCACCGCGTCCACCAGGTGCGACTCCTCGCGGGCCAGCCCGACCCAGGCCCCGCACACCACGGCGGCGACCTGCGCACGCCGCAGCGACTGCTCGTTCTCGTGGTCCAGTTGGAACAGCGTCTGCGTCAACTCCGGGTCGTCGTACTTCTGTTGAAGCCCGCGCAACGCGTCCTGCAGTCGGTACAGGCCCGCCTGGATCTCGCGCGTCGCCCCGCGCATCCCGGCCTGTGCGGCGGCGTCGATCCGGGTGCGCTGCGCGGCGAGCTCGGTGTGCAGACCGGCCAGGACGTGCTCCAGCGCGAGGCCCAGCGGCGCCCTTGCCGTCTGCGGATGCAGCGGACCCGGCACGGCGACATGGGGATGCGTCAGCTGCCGGGCGGCGGCCGGCACGCGCCGCGCCGCCAGATGCTCGACCTCGGCCGTGAACGCCTGGAGCGCGCCGTCGAGTTGGCGGCGTAACGCGGCGATCTCGGCACGCTGCTTGGCCTGTTGCCGCTGTGCGCGCAGCAGCCCGCCGCCCAGGGCGAGCGCGGACAGCATGCCGACGGCGAGACCGCCGGTCGCCAGGTCCGGTATTTGGATCATCGAGTCGGTTCCCAGGAAGTCGGTTCGGGGGCAGTCGGGCAGGGCTGGTTCCGAGGGCTTGCGGCGAGGCGCTCGGAGCACAGTACACACCGTCATCGATCGATCTCGCACGGTCGATTGCCACTTCGCTTCGAAAGTGCCGGAGCTCTGATCGCTTCTGCGTCGACTGTCTGAATTGCCGTACAACATGGGGGAGTTGGTGTGGATGCCCGCCTCCGGCGGGTGGTGTGTGTGCCCGTTCGGACGGCGGGTACTCGGCGAGCCCAGGAACGAGAACGCCGGAGGAGGCCGGCGCCGAACTGGGCAAGTCGCTGCTGCGCGGGCGGCTGAACGGCGGCTGACCACCCGCGCGTAGGGCAAGCCCTCCCGCAGGGCCCGGACACCGGGGAAGTGGAGGTGTCCGGGCTTTCGTGTGCGCCGGACGCGGTGGCGGACCGGTGTACGGCCGTCACTGATTCAACCACCTGTTGGACACATAGGGTTTACTTTCGTTCGGCCCGTCGGACCGAACGGAGTTGCTATGGTGCTACTCGCCGGTAGCAAGCTGAACGGGGGCGCGAGGAGTAGGCGGACCAGCGCCACAACTCCTCGGCGGGTCGTCGAGACGGAAGGCCTGGCAAGGGGGCCGGGTCGACCGAGGCGTCTGCGCGTTGTCATCCCGCGCCCCTCGAACTCCAGTTCCTCGCCCACCGATCCAGACAGGTGAGACTCGCCACATGGTTCGTTCCCTGGTCGATCTGCTGACCACGCACGCCGCGCATCATCCCGACCGAACTGCCTACCGGTACCTCGTCACCGGCGACTGCGACGGCGAGATCCAGGAGATCTCGTACGGCCGTCTCGCCGAACGGGCCCGGTCCGTCGCGGCCTGGCTGCAGGAGCGCGGACTCGCCGGCAGCCGCGCCATGCTGCTCTACCCGCCCGGCCCGGAGTTCATCTGCGGCTACCTCGGCTGCCTCGCGGCCGGCGTCGTCGCCGTACCGGGTGTCCCACCGCAAGGCCGTGCGCAGAACCACCGTGCCCTGACCCGGATGAAGCGGCTCATCGCCGATGCCGACGCCAAGGTGATCCTGGGCGGCCGCGAGGTGATCACGGCCCTGTCCGGCATGGTGGAGCACCTGCCCGACCTGGCCGACGTCACCCTCGTCGTCACCGAGGACATCCCCGACGAGGCGGCCGCCTCCTGGCGCGAGCCGGACCTCACCGCCGACTCGGTCGCCTTCCTCCAGTACACCTCCGGCTCCACCTCCGCCCCGCGCGGCGTCATGGTCACCCACGGGAACCTGCTGGACAACGAGCGGGTCATCACCGAGCGCATGGGCCACACGCCGGACACCATCGCGGAGTACGGGCACGAGATGTTCGTCAGCTGGCTGCCCGTCTACCACGACATGGGTCTCATAGGTCCCGTCCTCAACACGGTCTACCTGGGCGTGACCGCCACCCTCTTCTCCCCGCTGCACTTCCTCCAGCAGCCCCGACGCTGGCTGACCGCGATCGACCGCTACCGCCCGCACACGAGCGGCGGCCCCAACTTCGCCTACGAGCTCTGCCTCAAGCACACCGGCCCCGAACCCCTCGACGACCTCGACCTCAGCAGCTGGAAGGTCGCCTTCAACGGCGCCGAACCGGTCCGGGCCGCCACCCTGCGACGCTTCACCGAGACCTTCGCCCCGGCCGGCTTCCGCCGCGAGGCCCTCTACCCCTGCTACGGCCTGGCCGAGGCCACCTTGATGGTCACCGGCAGCACGGTCACCACCCCGCCCACGCTGCTCCGGGCCTCTGAAACGGGCCCGCACGCCGGACAGGCCGACGCGGCGGCCGTCAGCTCCGGACGCCCCGGCCCCGACGTCACCGTCACCATCGCCGACCCCGAACAGCGTGAGGAACTGCCCGAGGGCGAGATCGGCGAGATCTGGGTGCGCGGCGCGAGCGTCGCCAAGGGCTACTGGCGCAACGTCCTCGCCACCCGAGAGACCTTCCGCGCCATCCTGACCGGCCACGAAGGCCGCTTCCTGCGCACCGGCGACCTCGGATTCCTGCGCGACGGCGAGCTGTTCGTCACCGGCCGCCTCAAGGACCTCATCGTCATCGACGGACGCAACCACTACCCGCAGGACCTGGAACTGACCGCCGAGATGTCCCACCCGGCCCTGCGCCCCGGCTGCACCGCCGCGTTCTCCGTCGACGGGGGAGACGGCGACGGGGGACGCGGCGACGGGGCAGACGCGGGAGCCGGGTCGGATGCGGGCGCGGGCGCGATCGGCGAACAGGCCGTCCTCGTCGCCGAGATCGCTCCCGACGCGGCAGGCGAGGCGGAGAAGATCACCGACGTCGTCCGCAGTGCGATCGGCGAGGCCCACGGCCTGTCGGTGCGTGACGTCGTCCTGGTCCGGCCGGGCACCATCCCCAAGACGTCCAGCGGCAAGATCCAGCGCCACGCCTCCCGGGCGGCCTACCTGGGCGGCACCCTCGCCGTGATCGACGCGCCCGCCCTGAGCTGACACCGCCCGGTCCACCGTCGTACGGCCACACCCCTGCCCGAATCCACGAGGACACCTGTCTACATGCCTGCGCACGAGTCCCCGAAGCAGTCCCCCGAGCCGTCCCTCACGACCTCCGAGGGCGTGCGGGCCTGGCTGGAGTCGGCCGTCGCCGAGGCGGCCGGGCTCGCCCCGACGGCCGTCGACCCGGACCGGCCGATCGCCGAACTCGGACTGGGATCACGGCAGTTGGTGACGCTGGCCGCCGAGCTGTCCGCGCTGACCGGCCGGGCCCTGGACCCGTCCCTGGTCTTCAACCACCCGACCATCGCGGCGCTCGCCGAGGCGGTGTTCGACGAGGCGGTCTTCGGTGACGCGGTCTTCGGTGGCGCGCCCGCTCGTACCCCGGCAGCGGTTCCGGCTCCGGACGGCACGCCCGCGCGGGCCGACGACGACATCGCGATCATCTCCATGGCCTGCCGCCTCCCGGGCGGGGCCGACGACCCCGAGGCGCTGTGGCGGCTGCTCGAGGCCGGCGAGGACGCCATCACCGAGGTACCGGCGGGCCGTTGGGACACGCAAGGGCTGCAGGACCCCGACCCGGAGGCCACCGGCAAGGCCTACTCCCTGCGCGGCGGCTACCTCTCCGGCATCGACTGCTTCGACGCGAGCTTCTTCGGGATCTCACCGCGCGAGGCAGCGGCCATGGACCCACAGCAGCGGCTGCTGCTCCAGACCAGTTGGGAAGTGATCGAACGCGCCGGGATCGTCCCGGACACACTGAACGGCAGCTCCACCGGTGTCTACATCGGCCTCTACGACAGCGGATACCTGGCCTCGGCCGCCCTGGACCAGCTCGACGGGCACGTAGGCACCGGCTCGGCGTCCAGCGTGGCGTCCGGCCGTATCGCCTACACCCTCGGCCTCCAGGGGCCGGCGGTCACCGTCGACACCGCCTGTTCGTCCTCCCTGGTCGCCCTTCACCTGGCGGCGCGGGCGCTGGCGGGCGGCGAGTGCGACCTCGCCCTGGCGGGCGGCGCGACGCTGCTGGTGACGCCGCGTGGGCACGTCGAGTTCAGCAGGCTGCGCGGACTGTCGCCGTCCGGGCGGTGCAGCCCGTTCTCGGCCGACGCGGACGGCGTGGTGTGGGCCGAGGGCTGCGGCGTGGTGCTGCTGAAGCGGCTCGCGGACGCACGCCGCGACGGCGACCGGATCCTCGCGGTCGTCAAGGGTTCGGCGATCAACCAGGACGGCCGCAGCCAGGGCCTGAGCGCCCCCAACGGCCCTGCTCAGGAACGGGTGTTGCGCGCCGCCCTCGACACCGCCGGGCTCCGGCCGGACGATGTGGACCACATCGAGGCGCACGGCACGGGAACCCGGCTGGGCGACCCCATCGAGGGACGGGCTCTGGCTGCCGTCTTCGGACCGGACCGCCCCGCCGACCGGCCCCTCTGCGTGGGCTCCCTGAAGTCCAACCTCGGGCACACCCAAGCCGCCGCGGGCATCGCCGGCGTCATCAAGACCGTACTGGCCCTCCGCCACGAACGGATACCGGCGTCCCTGCACGCCGAGACCCCGACCGAGCACATCGACTGGGCGCACAGCGGTCTGCGCGTCGTCCGCGAGGCCAAGGCCTGGCCGCGGGACCCCGAGCGGGTGCGGCGCGCCGGGGTGAGCGCCTTCGGGATCAGCGGCACGAACGCCCATGTCGTGCTGGAGGAAGCGCCCGAGGAACAGCCGCAGCCGCCCCGCGACCTCCCCGCCACGACCCTCTTCCCGCTCTCCGCCCGCACCCTCCCCGCGCTCCGGGCCCAGGCCGGCCGCCTCCTCGAAACCTTCGAGCAGCGGCCCGAGTTGCCGCTTCCGGACGTGGCGGCGACCCTGGCCCACCACCGCACCCACTTCGAGCACCGAACGGTCGTCCGGGCGAGCGACCGCGCCGAACTGCTCACCGCGCTGCGCACACTCACCGAGCCCCAGCCCGCCGACACCGACACCGACACCGACACCGACAGCGGCAGCGGCAGCGGCACCGACCTGATCGTCGGCCCTCAACAGTCCGCCCCCGCAGGCAAGTTGGCGTTCGTCTTCCCCGGGCAAGGAGCCCAGTGGGCCGGCATGGCGCGCGATCTCCTCGACCGCGACCCGGTGTTCGCCGACGAACTCGACCGCTGCGACGCTGCTCTGCGCCCGTTCACCGACTGGTCCGTGACGTCGGTCCTGCGCGGCGACCCGGGCGCCCCGGCCCTGGACCGCGTTGCCGTCGTCCAGCCGGCGCTCTTCGCCGTGATGGTGTCGCTCGCCGCCGTATGGCGGGCTCGCGGCATACGGCCGGACGCGGTCGTCGGGCACAGTCAGGGCGAGGTTGCCGCCGCGTGCGTCGCCGGGGCGCTCAGCCTCAACGACGCGGCGGCGGTGGTCGCCCTGCGCAGCCAGGCCCTGACCGAGCTGTCCGGCTCCGGCACGATGGCCGTCGTCGCCCTGCCGCACACCGAGGTCGAGGCCCTGCTCGCCGGCCACGACGGCCGGATCAGTGTCGCCGCCGTCAACAGCGGACGTTCGACCGTGATCGCCGGTGCCGTGGACGCGGTGGAGGACCTGCTCGCCGAACTCGACCGCCGACAGGTCTTCGCCCGCCGCCTCGACGTCGGCTACGCCTCCCACAGCGCCCAGGTCGAACCCGTCCGCACGGCGATCCTCGACGAACTCGACGGCGTCACGACCTACCCCACCTCCGTCGCCTGGTACTCCACGGTCACGGCCGAGCCGGTCACCGAGGAATACGAAGCCGACTACTGGTACACCAACCTGCGCGAACCCGTCCGCTTCGCGCCCACCGTCGAGCGTATGGTCGCCGACGGCTACCGCTGCTTCGTCGAACTCGGCCCGCACCCCTCCCTGCTCACCGCCCTGCACACCATCGACGAGGACCTGGTCGCGGTCGGATCCCTCCGCCGTGACGAGGACGGCCCCGCCTGCCTGGACCACTCGGCGGCCGAACTCCACGTCCACGGAAGGCAGATCGACTGGCGCCGCCTGGTCCCGCACACCACCGCCGCGGACCTGCCGACGTACGCCTGGGTCGCCCAGCGCCACTGGATCGAGCCCGCCGCCTCCGCCACCGCCCCCGGCCTCTTCGACCGCGCCGCCCACCCTTTGCTCGGCGTCCAGCTCCAGTCGGCGGACGAGACCCGCTGGACCTTCCGCAACGAATGGTCCCCGGCGACCGCCGACTGGCTGCCCGACCACACCGTCTTCGGCCGGACCGTGGTCTCGGGCACCACCCTGATGGAACTCTGCCGCGCCGCGCTCGCCGTGGCCCGCCCGGACTCCGCGGCCGACGTCACCGACCTGCTCCTCCTGTCACCCCTCACCCTGCCCGGCACCGGCACGGTCGAGGTGTCCGTGGAGGTGGTGACTGCCGGGACCGTCCCGGAGATCACGGTCCACAGCCGCCCACGCGGCCAGGAGTCCACGGACTGGACCCTGCACGCCACCGCGTCCGCCGCCGAGTCGGGTGCCCTGCCGGCCGATGAGCCTCCGACGTGGCCCGAGACGGCCGATCCGGCCTGGGGCGAGGACACCTATGAGCGCCTGACCGGCCTCGGCCTCGGCTACGGCCCGGCCTTCCAGGGCGTACGACAGGCCGTCACGGCCGGCGACGGGACTCTGTTGGCCCGCCTCTCGCTGCCTCCCGTGGCTCGCGACGCGGTCGACCCGTACCCGGTACACCCGGCGCTCCTGGACGCCGCCCTCCACGTGGCTGCCGCCCTCGACTCCGGCGACCAGCGGGTCCTGCTGCCGGTCGCGGTGGCCCGCTGCGTCCTGCCACCCGGCGGCACGACGGACCTGACCGCGTCCGTACGCCGGACCGGTGGCTCGGACACGGACCTCACCCTGGACGTCAGCCTGTGGGACGCCGACGGCTTCCCGGCGGGCCGCCTGGAGGGCGTACGCCTGCGAGCCGCGAACCCGGCCGACCTGAACAGCGGCTCGCGGAACGGGCGACACCTGTACGAGGTGGCGTGGACGGCCGTACCGGAGAAGCCGGCCGCGACACCTGGCTCCGCGTGGGCCGTGCACGGAGACGCGGCGGACTCCGCAGTAGCGGCGGCCGAGCGCGACCTGCGCGCGGCGGGCGTCCAGGTCACCGACGAGGGCGCCGACACCGTCGTACGATTCTGGCCCCGGACGACGGCTGACGCCGAACCGGCCGCCACGGTCCACGAGTTGGCGACCGCGGCCCTCGCCGATCTGCAGGCGCTGATCTCCCTCCCGCCCGACGAGGCGCCCACCCGCACCATCTGGGTCACGCGCGGCGCGATCGCTGCCGCCGACGGGGATGCCGTCCCGGGGCTCGCGCAGTCGGTGCTGTGGGGTCTGGCGCGCAGTGCCCGCACCGAACACCCGGACCTCGGACTGACCCTGCTCGACCTCGACCTCGGCCTCGACCTTGCTGCCGAAGGCGACGAGCCGCCGCTGCTCTCCGCCCTCGCACAGCCCGATGATCCGGAACTCGCCCTGCGAGACGGCGAGTTGCTCGCACCGCGCCTGATACGGGCCCGTCCCGCGCCATCCGACCGCCCCGCCCCGATCCCCACCGACGGCACCGTGCTGATCACCGGCGGCCTCGGTGCGGTAGGCCGCCACATCGCCCTGCTGCTCGCCGAGAACGGTGTCCCGCGCCTGCTGCTGACGTCCCGTCAGGGCGCCGCCGACCCCCGCGCGGCCGAAGTCACCGCCGAGCTGACCGCACTGGGCGTCGAGGTCGAGGTCGCCGCGTGCGACGTCGCCGACGCGGCGGCGGTGGCGGACGTACTGGCCCGTATCGGCGACGACCTGCCCCTGCGCGGCATCGTCCACTGCGCCGGGGTCCTCGCCGACGGCGTGGTCGCCGAGCTCGCTCCCGATGCCCTCGCGCAGGTGCTGCGCCCCAAGGTCGACGGCGCCGCCCACCTGCACCGGCTCACCGCCGGCCACCCGCTCGACCTCTTCCTCCTTGTCTCCTCGGCCGCGGGAGTCGTCGGCAACGCGGGCCAGGCCAACTATGCGGCCGCCAACGTCTTCCTCGACCAACTCGCCCACCACCGACGCGCCTCGGGGCTGCCCGGCGTGTCTGTTTCCTTCGGCGCCTGGGCGGGGGAGGGGCTCGCCGCCGAGCACGCCGACCTGGAGCGGATGGCACGCCTCGGCCACCGCGCCCTCACCGCCGACCAGGGCCGCGAGCTGACCGAGCTGTCCCTGCGGCGTGACGCCGCGCACCTGGTCGCCTGGGCGCTGGACCTGCCCCGGGTGCGAGCCGCCGCACCGACGGGCGCATTGTGGCGCTCCCTGCTCCCCGCACCCCGCCCCGACCGGGCCGGCAACCACACCGTGGCGGACCGCCTGGCCCGGCTGCCGGAACCCGAACGCGCCGCACGTGTCCTCACCCTCGTCCGCGAGGAGGCCGCCCACGCGCTCGGCCTGCGCTCGGCGGATTCCGTCCGCCCCGACCAGCCGCTGCGCGACCTCGGCATGGACTCGGTGACGGCGGTCGACCTGCGCAACCGCATCAGCGCCCGCCTCGGCACCAAACTCCCCGCCACCCTGCTCTTCGACCACCCCACGCCGACCCGCCTCGCCGAGTACCTGCTGACCGGCGCTCTGGCGACTACAGGGCGCACGAGCCACAGGGCCGCGCCCGCGCCCCCTTCGGACGAGCCGGTGGCCCTCGTCGCCATGGCCTGCCGACTGCCCGGCGGAGTGCGCGATCCGGAGGGGCTGTGGCGCCTGGTCGCGGAGGGCCGGGACGCGGTCGGCCCGTTCCCGGCGGGGCGGTGGGACGTGGAGTCGCTGTACGACCCCGACCCGGACGCCCTCGGCAAGTCCTACGCCCGCGAGGGCGGCTTCCTCGACGACATCGAGTCCTTCGACGCGGGCTTCTTCGGCATCACCCCGAAGGAGGCCGCGGCCATGGACCCGCAACAGCGACTGCTGCTGGAGACGGCCTGGGAGTCGCTGGAGCGCGCCGGAATCGTGCCCGCCGCCCTGGCCGGCAGCACCACCGGTGTGTACGTCGGCATGTTCGGCAGCGACTACCTGTCCGGCACCCGGCTCGACCAACTGGACGGCTACGTCGGCACGGGCTCCGCCCTGAGCGTCGCCTCGGGCCGACTCGCGTACACGCTGGGGCTGAACGGCCCCGCGCTGACGGTGGACACCGCGTGCTCGTCGGCGCTGGTGGCCGTGCATCTGGCGGCCCAGGCGCTGCGCGCGGGCGAGTGCGATCTGGCGCTCGCCGGCGGGGTCACCCTGATGGTCACGCCGCAGACCTTCGTCGAGTTCAGCCGACTGCGCGGCCTGTCCCCGACGGGCCGCTGCCGCTCCTTCTCCGACGCCGCCGACGGCGCCATCTGGGCGGAGGGCGCCGGCATGGTCGTACTGAAACGACTGAGCGACGCCCGGCGCGACGGCGACCGGGTGCTGGCCGTGCTGCGCGGCACCGCCGTCAATCAGGACGGCCGCAGCCAGGGCCTTTCCGCGCCGAACGGCCCCGCGCAGGAGCAAGTGATCCGCCGCGCCCTGGAGCAGTCCGGACTCCGGCCCGCCGACATCGACCACGTGGAGGCACACGGCACGGGCACGACCCTGGGCGACCCGATCGAGGCGAACGCCCTCGCGGAGGTCTTCGGCGCCTCACGCCCCGAAGGCCGCCCGCTCCACCTCGGCTCGCTGAAGTCCAACATCGGCCACGCACAGGCGGCTTCGGGCGTGCTCGGCCTGATCAAGGTCGTGCAGTCACTGCACAACGAGGCCCTCCCGCGCACCCTGCACGCCGACACACCCAGCCGTCACGTCGACTGGGCGGACAGCGGGCTGTACGTGCTGACGGAGTCGGTGCCCTGGCCTGCGTCGGCGGAGCGGGTACGGCGTGCGGGTGTGAGCGCCTTCGGGATCAGCGGAACGAACGCGCACGTGATCGTCGAGGAAGCCCGGCAGCCGGAGTCCGAGCCCGTGCCGACAAGCGAACTCCCCTCAGGGAAGCGCCTGTTCGTCCTGTCGGGCCGCAGTGAACAGGGTCTGCGTGGACAGGCCGCGGCTCTGTCCCGCCACCTTGCCGAAGCCGACAGCGCTGAGCACGCCGACGCCGCGCTCCCGGACATCGCCCACACCTTGGCCCGCCACCGCACCCACTTCGAGCGGCGGGTGGCGGTCCTCGCCGAGAACGGGGAGGAACTGCGTTCCGTACTCGGCGAGTTGGCGGCCGGGCGGGCTCCGTTGCCTCCCCTCCGGGAGGATCAGTCCGGCAAGGTCGCCTTCGTCTACGCCGGACACGGCGGGCAATGGCCCGGCATGGGCCTGGATCTGATGGCCGAGTCGGAGGCGTTCCGCGAGGAGCTGACCAGGATCGACGACGCCGTGCAGCGGCACGCCGGCTGGTCCGTGCTCAACGCGCTGCGGGCACCGGAGGAGTTCTCCCCTCTGGAGCGGACCGAGTATCTGCAGCCGACGTTGTTCGCGGTGAACGCGGCGCTGACCGCCGCCTGGCGCTCGCTCGGCATCACCCCCGACGCCGTGACCGGCCACAGCCTCGGCGAGATCGCCGCCGCGTACAGCGCGGGCGCCCTCACTCTGGACGACGCCGTGACCGTGGTGACCGGGCGCGCCCAGGCGGTCGTACCGGTCGCGGGCAAGGGCGGCATGCTGTCCCTGGACCTGCCGCGCCCCCGAGTGGAGGAACTGCTCGCGCCGTACGCCGACCGCCTGTTCGTCGCCGCCGTCAACAGCCCGCACTCCACGGCCGTCTCCGGCGACAGCGACGCACTGGCCGAGCTGCGCCGAAGCCTCGACGAGCAGGGGATCAAGGCCCGGCCGCTGTCCACGCCGTTCGCCTCGCACACCCCGCTCATGGCACCGCTCCGCGCGGAGCTGCTCGACCGCTTCTCCGGCATCCGGGGCACGCACACCCGCACCCCGCTGTACTCGACGGTGCTGGCGGAGCCCGTGCCCGGAGACCGCCTGGACTCCGCATACTGGTACGCCAACCTGAGCGAACCCGTCCGCTTCGCGGACACGATCCGGCGCATGCTGGACGACGGCCACCGCTACTTCGTCGAGCTGAGCCCGCACCCCTCGCTCGGCTCGGCCATCGAGGCGGTGGCGGCCGAAGCCGGGATCGACGGGGTGAGCGTCGGCTCGCTGCGCCGCCAACAGGGCGGGCGGGACGTACTGCTGCGCGGGCTGGGGGAGCTGTACACGGCCGGTCACACGCCCGACTGGCCGACGCTGTTCCCGGCGGGACGCCGCGTCGACCTGCCGACCTACGCCTTCGCCCGCGAACGCCACTGGCTCGCACCCGCCCCGGCCACCGCGACCGGCGCCTCACCCCTCCTCGGCACCCACGTCGAGGCCAGCGACGAAACCGACCGGCACATCTTCCAGAGCGAGGTGGACCTGCGCGACAGCCGCTTCGCCTATCTGACCGACCACCGGGTCACCGGCGAGGTGTGGCTGCCCGGCGCCGCCTTCCTCGACATGGCCCTGGAGGCCGCCTCGGCGGTGCAGGACGGCGGCGACGTACGGCTCGCCGACGTCAGGTTCGTCCAGCCGCTCCGCCTCGACGAGTCACGGCCGACACGACTGCAACTGGTCCTGCGCCCCGCCGCCGACGGCCTGAGGGACTTCACCATCGCCTCGGCACCCGCCGCCGGCGGACCGCACACACGCTGGGAACGCCACGTCGCCGGACGCATCGACGTCACCCCCACCGAACCCGCCGTCGACCCGAGCGAACCACTGGCCACCCTGCGCGCGCGCTGCACAGAGCAGGTCGACCTCCCCTCCGTCTACGGCGCCCTCGCCGCCCTCGGTATCGACTACGGCCCCGCCTTCCGAGGTCTGGAGTCGGGCCACCGCACCCGCTCCACCGCCCTCGCCCGACTGGCCGACAAGCCGGCCGCCGGCCATCTCCTCCACCCGGCCGTCCTGGACGCCGCCTTCCACACGGCCGCACTGCCCGGCAACGCGCCCCAGGGACGGGCGTTCGTCCCCGCCGGGGTCCGACGGCTCCGCCACACCGGACTGCGCACCACCCCCGCGTGGGTCACCTGCGAGCTGCGCTCCGTGTCCGGCGACACCGCGACGCTGGACCTTCGGCTGTACGACGAGAAGGACCAACTGCTCCTGGAAGCCGAGGAGTTCGAACTCGCCGCGCTCTCACCCCTGGACGGGGCACTGTTCGAGACCCGCTGGCAGCCGCGCCCGCTTGCCAACGAGCCGCCTGCGCGGGGCAGTTGGCTGATCCTGGCCGACGAGTCGGGCGTGGCCGCCGAGTTCGTCGAGCGGCTGGGCGCCTCGGTGCCGTATGTGATCGCCCGCAGGGGCGAGGAGTTCGCCGCCGAGGGACCCGGCCGCTACGTCCTCGACCCGGCCGAACCGCAGCACCTGGCCCGCCTCCTCGACGAGGCCTTCGCGAGCGAACCACCCGAGCGAATAGTCCAGTTGTCGGCACTCGACGCGCCCGCGATCGAGGACGCGCATACGGCGGAGAAGGCGGCGCGGCTGTGCTGCCTGAGCACCCTCCACCTGGTCCGCACGCTCGCCGACGGGATGCCGGGCCCGGCGCCCCGCCTCTTCGTCGTCGCGCGGGGCAGCCAGGCTGCCGGTGACACCAGTGCCACCAGTGACACCGGCGACAGTGGTGGCAGCATGCAGGTGACGAACCCCCAGCAAGCGCTCGCCTGGGGCTTCGGCCTCGCAGTGGCACAGGAGCACCCGGAACTGAGGACCACCCTGGTCGACCTCCCGCCCACGGGCGGCGCCGACGCTCTGTGGACCCAGTTGCGGCACGCCGACGACGAACGGCTCGTCGCGCTGCGCGGGTCCGGACGCCTCGTACCCCGCCTGACCCGCACCCGCCCGGACGACGGCGGTCACGGCGCCATCACCCCGGACGGCGTGTACCTGATCACCGGTGGCCTGGGCGGCCTCGGACGTGTCGTCGCCGAGCGGCTGATCGGCCGCGGCGCCCGCCGACTGGCCCTGATGAGCCGCAGTGCGCCCTCCGCGGACGCGGCGAGCTGGATACGGTCTCTCGAAGAGCGCGGCGTGACCGTGCACTTGGCACGCGCGGACGTCGCCGACCGCGACGGCCTCACCGCCGCCTTGGACGCGGTGCGGCACGAACTCGGCCCGATCACCGGCGTCGTCCACGCGGCCGGTGTCCTCGACGACGCCACGATCGCCAACCTGACCGACGAGCGCGTCCTGCGCGTCCTCGCCCCCAAGGTCCTCGGCACCACCCTGCTCACCGAACTGACCCCGGACGCCGAGGACTTGATCCTGTTCGCCTCGGCGGCCGGTCTGCTCGGCTCGGCCGGACAGAGCCCGTACTCGGCGGCCAACGCCTTCCTCGATGCCTGGGCCCACCACCTCTCCCGCACGGACCGGCGGGCGCTGAGCCTGGACTGGGGTGCCTGGTCGGGCGTGGGCATGGTGTCGGAGTCCGGCGCCCGCGAGGCCGAGACGGCCCGCTCCGGTCTGGTCGCCTTCTCCGCGCAGGACGGCGGCGAACTCTTCGACCGCGTCCTGTCCACGGCCCGCCGCCAGCTCGCCCCCCTGGCCCTGGACTGGGAGATGCTGGCCCTCGACCCCGACGCGGCCCGCACCCGCCCGATCCTGGCCGACCTGATCACCGCCCCCACGGGCACACCCGGCACGGACGACCTCGTCAAGAAGGTGTTCGCGGCGACGACCGACACCGAGCGGGCCGTACGCCTGGAGGCATACGTACGCGCCCGGGTCGGCGAGGTCTCCGGCGGCGCGGTCCAGGTCTCCGCGACCACGGCACTGAAGGAACTCGGCCTCGACTCCCTCATGCTCGTGCGGTTGCGCAACGCCTTCGCCCGCGAGCTCGGCGTCGAACTCCCCACCGCCACCGTCTTCTCGGCCGCCGACATCCGCGGCCTCGCCCAGGCCCTGGGAACGGCGCTTCCTGAACAGGAGACAACGACAGAGCAAGAGCCGGAGCACGCGACCGAGGCTCCGGCGACCGCACTGCACCCCGCGACCCGCGACGTCGTACGACTGCTCCGCAGCGCCCAGCCCGGCATGCCGGACGCGGCCCACGCCGTCGGCCTCGCCGTACGCCTCACCACGCCGACCACCCGCGAGACCCTCACCGGCATCCTCACCCGCCTCACCGCACGGCACGCGGCCCTGCGCACCGCCATCGTCACCGCCACCGAGGGCGGGCGGCAGCTGAGGGTGGACCGCGAACTGCCGGAACCGCTGCTGCGATGGACGGTCGTACCGGAAAACATCGCCTTTGAAGCCGCCGACCGGCTGCGCGAGCTCCTGGAGCCACCGTTCGACCTGGCTGTCCCGCCCCTGTGGCGTTTCGAGCTGCTCGACGGCGGTGACCGCGGCCAGATCCTCGTGTACGGCGCCCACCACGCCGTCAGCGATCTGCAGTCGCTGCTGCTGGTGGCGGGCGAGATCGACGCCGAACTGTCCGGCAACACGCTCGGCGACACCGTCACCAACCGGGACATCGACCTGCTGATCGAGGCTCAACAGACCGGCGAGCAGGGCACGAGGTCGGCCGGCGCGGGGGGCGCGGGGGACTGGCGCGAGGCGTTCCAGGGCAGCGCCCGTCTCGACCTGGCCCTGAGCCGACCTCGCCCGCAGACCCGCTCGTACCGTGCCGGCAGCGTCACCGTGTCGGTCCCCGACGGGCTCATGGACCGGATCTCGGCCGCTGCGAGCCGCCTGGCCGTGACTCCCGCCGCCTTCTGCCTCGGCACCCTGACCGTCCTGCTGGCCAGGAAGCGCGAGCGCGAACGCTTCGTCCTCGCCGTGCCCGTGGACACCCGCATCCACGCCGACGCCTACGACGCGGTGGGCTTCTTCGGCGTGCCGGTGCCGTTCCCCGCCGAGGCGAAGGCGGGGGAGCGGATCGAGGAGGTGCTGCGCCGCACCGACGGGCGGCTGGAGAGGCTGCTGGCCAAGGGCGCGATGTTCTCCGACGTGCTGCCGGTGCTGGCCCGAGAAGGCCTGTACCGGGCCAACGCGCCGTTGGTGGAGGTGTACTTCAACTACGTACGCGCCGCACGCGGGCTGACCGGCCTGGAGGTGCTGCCGGCCGGGACGGGCTACTCCGACCTCGACCTCATGATCACCATGACGCCCGACGCGGGCCGGATCCGCCTCGACCACAACCTCGACATCCTGGACGCGGCGACGGTCTCCGCGCTGGGTGAGGAGCTGCTGGGCCTGCTCGCGGAGACGGCCGGGGACCCGACGCGGCCGGTCCGTACGACGCGGACAGGACCGCTGGATAAGACGCGGTCAGGACCGGTGGATACGACGCCGACGGCAACCGAGATCCCGGAAGCGGGGCCCTCCACCACGCCGCCATCCCACACGCTCGCCCTCGCCGCCACTTTCGCCCTCGGCAACCTGCCCCTGATGTGCGAGGCGGCGGTCGACGAGTCGGTACGGGACGGCAGCGTGACGACCGTCGCGGAGGCCCCGTACCACCACGTCCTGGCGAGCCTGCGCGACCCGTCCGGCGTGTTCGCCGACCCGGCCACGACGGCGGGCGTCGTCCTCCTGCGGGCGACGGACCTGCAACGCTTCGGCCCGGTCGACGACGCACTGCTCGCCGAACTGCGCACCGCCTACCGGGCCGCACTGCGCGCGGTCGCCGAGCGCAGCCGTAAACCGCTGATCGTCGGCTTCCTGCCCGCCGTACAGGGCGAGGACCGTTTCAGCCGGTGGGAACAGGAGATCGCCGCCGAGCTGGCCGACGTGCCCGGCATCGCCGTGCTCGGCCCCGACGACTTCAGCGGCCACCACCCCGCCGAGGAGCGCTTCGACGAGCGGACCGAACGCCTGGCCCACCTCCCGTTCACCCCGCACTTCCAGGCGGCCGTGGCCCTCCGCCTCGCCGAGGTCGTCCAAGCGGTACGGCGCCCCGCGCCGAAGGTGATCGCGGTCGACGGCGACGAGACCCTGTGGGGCGGCGTGGCCGGGGAGATCGGCCCCGAGGCCGTGGACCCGACCGGCCCGCGAGGCCTGCTCGGCCGCAGGCTCCTGCAGTGGCGGGCCGCGGGCGCGCTGCTCGTGCTGGTCAGCAACAACGACGAGGACACCGTCCGCGCTGTACTGGACCGCCCGGACAGCCCCCTGAAGGCCGAGCACTTCAGCGTGCTCTCCGCCGCCTGGGGCCCGAAACCGGCTCGCCTCGCCGACGCGGCACGCACGCTCAACCTCGGCCTGGACAGCTTCCTGTTCCTCGACGACAACCCCGCCGAGATCGCCAAGATGCGCGCCGCGTTGCCGCAGGTGCTGTCGGTGACCTGCCCGTCGGCGACCGAACTGCCCGCGTTCCTGGGCCGGTTGTGGCCCTTGGTCCCGGCGGCGGCGACGGCCGAGGACGCGCTGCGAGCGCGGTTCTACGAGGAAGAGCGGGAGCGGGACGCCGCCCGCGAACAGGCCGGCTTCGAGGAGTTCCTGGACGGGCTGGAACTGGAGGTCGACATCCGGGCCCTGTCCGACGCCGATGTGCAGCGCGCCGAGCAACTCGTCCGCCGCACCAACCAGTTCACCCTCCGCGCCCGCTCCACCGACGGCGGCGACGTCGCCCGGTGGCGGGAACATGGTGAAGTCTGGACGGCTGCGGCCCGCGACCGCTTCGGCGACTACGGCCAGATCGGCCTCCTCGCCCTGCGCCACGAGGGCGACCGACTCGACGTCCTGGCCTGGCTGATGAGCTGCCGCGCACTCGGCCGGGGCGTCGAGGAACGCCTCCTGCAATGGCTGGCCGGCCGCGCCGAGGAACTGGACTGCGCCAAGGTCCGCCTGACCGCGGAACGCACCCCGCGCAACGCCCCTGCCCGCCGGCTGCTGTCGGCACTGGGCGGCGGCGATCAGGACGACGAACGGCTGGAGGCCGTGGTCACACCGGAGCAGCTGCGGACGTTCCGCTCCTGGCGACGGCCATGACGGGGACGGGGGCGGCAGGGATGAAAGGGCAGGGCAACACCGTGAAGGGCTCTCATGCGTGAGATGAAGGACAACGTGTCGGCAGCCGCCGACCAGCGGGCGACCGCGGAGGCGATCGAGCGGGGCGGCGTCGGCCTGACCGTGACCGACCTGCTGGCCAAGGTCACAGGGTCGGCCGAGGCGACCGTGCGACCGGATGACGCGGACCCTCCGACGCCGCGCGGGGCCGGCCCGGGCACCCCTGTGCCCGTCCACAGCACCCCGCCCCGCGAGGTGGACGCCCTCGCCGCCGCCGTCGCAGCAGTGGCGGGCCGTTACGTCCCCGCAGGACAACTGGCGCCCGACGCCGACTTCTTCGACGCCGGCGGCACCTCCGTGAACGCGGTGGAGCTCGTCTCGGCGCTGGAGGAAGAGTTGGGTGTGTCGGTCGACCTGGACGAGGTGTTCGCCGACGCCAGGCCGATCAGCTTGGCCAGGCGCGCGCTGGAGAGCACGGGATCCGCCGCGGCCGTAGCGGCCGTACCGGAAGCGGCTGTTCCGGCGGTGATGCAGCCGGTTCAGGCCCCGCCGGTTGCCGCCCGGTCCCTCACCACCCCGTCCGACTCCACGGCCCGCCCCGACGACCTCACCCAGATCCTCGCCGACCTGGCCCTCGCCGACCGCCTCCCCTTCACCGCCTCGCCCGAACCCCTCCCGCCCCGCCGCATCCTGCTCACCGGCGCCACCGGCTTCCTCGGCAGCCACATGCTCCTGGACCTGCTGCGCCACAGCGACGCCCACGTGTACTGCCTGGTCCGGGCCGCCGACGAGGAGGCGGCCGTGGCCCGCCTCGGCGAGGCAGTCAAGGGCTATGCGCTGCCCTGGTCGTCGGAGATCCGCCGCCGCATCACCGTGCTGCCCGGCGACATCCGCCACCCCCACCTGGGCCTCACCGACGAACGCTGGAACACCCTCGCCCACGAAGTGGACAGCATCGTCGGTGTGGCGGCCGCCGTGGACTTCCTGCGCGGCTACCAGTCCCTGCGCACCAGCAACGTCCTCGGCGCCCTCACCCTCGCCGAACTCGCCGCGACCGGGCGCCCCAAGCCCCTGCACCACATCTCCTCCATCGCCGTCTTCAACGAGGTCGGCATCCCCTCCATGGGCGAGGACGACCCGCTCGCCCACATCGACCGCCTCGTCGCCGGCTACGACCAGACCAAGTGGGCCGCGGAAGTCGCCCTGCGCCGCGCCCGCGACCACGGCCTCGTCGTCACGGCCCTGCGCCCCGGCGGCATCGGCGGCCACACCAAGACCGGCGCCTACAACCCCCAGGACCTCAGCAGCGGCCTCATCTCGGCCTTCGGCCGCTTCCGCACGGTCCCCGCCTTCCGCTACCTCAACGCCGCCCCCGTCGACTGGGTCAGCCGCGTCGCGGTCGCCGTCATCTGCGAACCCGACGCCTGGGGCTTCGACTACAACCTCACCGGCGTCCCCAACACCCTCGACGACGTCGTACGGGACATGGCCTTCGGCGGCATGCACGTCCGCGTCCAGGACTGGGACGAGTGGCGCACCGACGCCCTGGCCCGCCTCCAGGCCGACCCGATCTCCGAACTGGCCTTCCTCACCCGCGTGTTGCAGAGCCCCACCGCCCTGAAACTGTGCGAGGCGACCCTGAAGGGCCCGGCCGCCACAGCCGACCGCACCACCGCACTCGTCGAGGCCCTCGGCCTTCGCCCGGCCTCCCGCTACGACGCCCGAGCCCAGCTGAAGACCTTCGAACGCCTCGCCCACGACGGTCTGGCCCACCTCCCGCACAAGGACGACCAGCCCTACCTGTGGTTCACCGAGATCACCGAAGGCACCGTCGGCCCGATCGGAGCCACGCCCGACACCTCGTGTTCGATGTCCCTCACCCTCTCCATCGCGAGCATGCACCAACTGGTGACGGACCGCCGCGTCGACGTCCGCGGCGAGGTCACCTGCCCGGCCCTGCACCCCGAGCCGCTGACCGTGGAACGCGGCGACATCTGGATCCGCCCCGAGGAAGGCATCCCGCACCGGCACGGCCTGCGCCATCAACTCCTGCGTTACCGCCTGGAGTTGACGGACACCGACGGCGGCCGCTGGTGGCTGGAGGGCCACAAGTACGCCCGGGCCCGCCGCGACCTCTGGCGCCAGACCCGCGCCCTGACCGTGCAGCTCGGCCGCGAGGGCGAACCGGCGAGCCTGGCCGGCGAGGTCGTCGTCCCCGCCGACTCCTACGTACGCGACCAGATCGACGGCATCAAGGTCGACCCGCACCTGACCAGTCAGGAGAAGCGCGCCGCCAAGCTCACCTGGCTCGCCTGGTTCGGTCTGGAGATGGGCCGTGGCCTGCTCGGCCCCTTCGCCCGGGCCGCCGCGGACCTGCTCGACCTGCGCCGCACCCCGACTCCCACGGAGCACCACCGATGATCTTCAGAACCTCGAACCCCAGGACCGCCAGGCCGGCCCTGCGCAGGGTCAGGACCACCACGACCCTGCGCCTCCTCCACCACCGCCTCGACCCGGCGACGGTCGAGGAGATCCCGTTCCGCACGACCGACGGCGTACGCCTCGGCCTGACCCGCATCGACACAGGCGACCGCGCCCCCGCCCATGACCGCCCCGCCGTCCTGCTCCTGCACGGACACACGGCCTCGGCCGACATGTTCCTGCTGCCCGAGACCCGCAACCTGGTCGACGCCCTCCTCGACGAGGGCTACGAGCCCTGGCTGCTCGACTGGCGAGGCAGCTGCCGACTGCCGTACAACGAGACGGGCCGCCGCTACACCTACGACGACGTCGCCCTCTACGACATCCCCGACGCCGTGCGCCACATCCGCACCCGTATCGGCGAGCGCCCCCTGTTCGTCGTCGCCCACTGCATAGGCTCCCTCACCCTCTCGATGAGCATGACGGCGGGCCTGGTCCCCGGGCTGGCCGGCGTGGTGTCCCAGGGCGTGTTCCTCACCCCGAAGCTCGCGGGCCGCACCTCCCTGCGGATGACCTTGGCCGGGGAACTCCTGAAGTCCCGTATCGACCACATCCCCGTCGACTTCCGCAAGGTCGGCCTGTGGTCGAAGTACACCCCGCTGTTCGCCCTGGCCTCCCGCAAGGCGAGCTGCCCGGACCCCACCTGCCAGATCCTGCACAACTCGGCCTGGGGAACCGGCGCCTGCCTCTTCGTCCACGAGCACCTGACCGACACGACCCACGACCGCCTGGCCGAACTCCTCGGCCCCGCCCCGCTGTCGATCCTGCCGCACCTGCGCCGCATCGAACTGGCCCGCACCGTGGTCCGCTGGCACGACACCGACCACCGCTACCGGGCCCTCCCGCAAAATGCCCTGGACGCGGCGGCCCGCATAGACACCCCGGTCCTGCTTCTCGCGGGCAGCGAGAACGGCCTGTGGCTCGACTCCCAGAAGCTCTGCCACGACGTCCTCGCCCACCGCCAACCACAACTGGACATCACGTACACGGAGATCCCGGGCTACGGCCACCTGGACACGTTCCTCGGCAGGGGAGCGGCCCTCGACGTGTTCGGGCACATCCTCGATTTCCTGGGCGAACGCCGGTGACGACAGCCGGTGGGCCCGGCTACCGTACCGGTCAGTAACGAGAAACTGGATACCAGGAGGCTCCCCATGCCGCAGCTCGAAGTCGACGGCGCGACCCTGACGTACGACGACGAGGGCCCCCGCGACGGCGACGGTGTGCCCCTGGTGTTCGTCCACGGCTGGACGGCGAACCGGCACCGCTGGGACCACCAGGTGGCCCACTTCGCCGAGAAGCGCCGAGTCGTCCGCCTCGACCTGCGCGGGCACGGCGAGAGCAGCGGATCGGGGGCGCGCACGATCGACGACCTGGCGAAGGACGTCCTCGCCCTCCTCGATCACCTGAAGATCGAACGGTTCGTGATCATCGGTCACTCCATGGGCGGCATGATCGCGCAGACCATCGCCCTCGCCCACCCGGAGCGGGTCGAGCACATGGTGCTGGTGAACTCCATCGGCAGGATGGCCTACAGCCGGGGCCGCGCCCTGCTGATGGCCGCCTCGACGCTCGCCCCCTTCAAGCTGTTCGTCGCCGCCAACATCCAGCGCGCCTTCGCGCCCGGTTACCCGCGCGAGGAGGTCCGCGCGTACATCCGCGCCTCCGCCGACACGCCCCGCGAGGTCGTCATGACGCTGTACGGCGCGATGCGGGCCTTCGACGTGCTGGACAGAGTCGGCGAGATAGACACGCCCACCCTCATGGTCCACGGCTATCACGACATCCAGCTGCCCGTCGCCCAGATGCTGCGGATGGCCAAGGCCTACCCGGACGCCGTGATCCGCATCCTGGACGCCGGCCACGAACTGCCGGTGGAGAAGCCGGCGGAACTGACGGTGGCACTCGACCGCTTCCTCACCGACCGCGGATAAGCGGACCCGCTTTGGGGGTGTGACGTCTGTTGACGCCGGGGACAGGTGCTCCTGGGGCCTGCAGCCGGCCTCACCGCCCTCGCGGGCACCGCGGATGCCGCCAGTACGCTCGGCGCCGCGGCCGCCGAGAAGGGACGGTACTTCGGCGCCGCCGTCGCGGCGAACCACCTGGGCGAGGCCCCGTACGTCTCGACGCTCAACACCGAGTTCAACTCGGTGACGCCGGAGAACGAGATGAAGCGGGACGCCACCGAGGGCACCCGCGGCAACTTCACCTTCGATCTCAGATCGGCGATGAACGACCACATCGCCCAGGTCATACAGCACTACAAGGGCAAGATCCACTCCTGGGACGTCGTCAACGAGGCCTTCCAGGACGGCAGCAGCGGTGCCCTGCGCAGCTCGCCCTTCCGGGACAAGCTCGGCAACGGCCTCGTGGCGCGCGAGCGGAACGCCGCTGCCGTTCGACGGCAACTACAACAAGAAGCCGGTGTACACCGCGGTCCTGACTGCACTCGGCGGCTCCTCCGGCGGCGGCACCCCGGCGCCGCCTGCACGGAGACCTACAGCTCCGCGACGTGGAACGGCACACCCACCTGGGACAGCAGCGGCAACGTCATGACGATGAGGCCCAACGGCAACGGCACCCTGGCCGCCGGAGCGTCGACGAGCCCCGGGTACGTGTTGCCCGACCCACTCACGGCGATGTGTCCGGCGCGGCGCCCTTTCCGCCCGCGCCGGACACACTCGTTGCTCAGGTGATGCGCAGGGTCCGCTTGGCCAGGTCGTACGCCGGCAGCATCGCCCGGTGCTCGTCGGTGTCCAGTCCGCCGAGGTGTATGACGACCGGACCCTTCTTGGTGGTGACGGCCATGGCCGACTCCTCCTTCGTCTCCTCCAGGAGCTCGCTGGTGTAGAGGTACTTCACCTCGACACCTGTCAGGTCGCCCGCCTTGAAGGAGCTGTACTTCTCCTTGCTCGCGCCGTTCTCCGCCGCGACGAAGGCCTCCAGTACGGTGCGTGCGTCGACGTCACTCGGCTTGCCCGTCCAGACGCGGAGGAAGCCGATGTTCCCCGCCGGCTTGGCGTCGACCTCGCAGGCGGCGGCGACCGGGCCCTGGTACAGGAGCGCGTCGGCGATCTCCTGGGCCAGCTCGTCCTTCTCGGACTCGGCGGCCCCGTCACCGCTGTCGGCCACCTTCTTCTCGGCCGCCCCGGTGTCGACGGCCTCCGCCTCCCAGTCCTCGGCGATGTCGAACGTGACGGGCAGCTCACAGGCCGATCCGGCGGCGCCGATGGTGCCCCCGCTCTTCACCGCCGTATCACTGTCACTCGCCGCGTCGGCCGAGGCGGAAGCGCTCGCCGACGTCTTCGTGTCGGCGTCCTCCGCAGCCCCCGAACAGCCCGTCAGCACCCCGGCCAGCAAAGCCACCTGGGCCAGCCGGCGCCGTACATGTCCCGCCCCCACCAGCATCGTTCTCTCTCCCCACCCGATCCTGCTTCCTGATCTTGCTCAGGCGGCACACAGTATCCGAGACCACTGACAAGGCGGCTCCTGGCCCTGCGGCATCATGAGGCGATGACCTCGCTGACCTTCGACCGCTACTGCGACGAGATCGTCACCCAGACCGAACGGCTCACCGCTCACGTGAGGGGCGCGGACATGACCGCCCCGGTGCTCTCCTGCCCCGGCTGGAACCTCGGCCAACTGCTGCGGCACGTGGGCGGCGACCACCGCTGGGCGGAGGAGATCGTACGGACCCGGGCCACGGCCCCGATCCCCGGTGACCTGGTGAACGACCCGACCGCGCACCCCCACGAGGACGAGTCGTTCCTGGTCCCGTGGCTCCTCGAAGGCGCCGCAAACCTCAGCGCCGCCCTCCGCGCCGCCGGGCCCGAGGCACGGGCATGGAACCCCTCCGAGGAGCGGTCCGCGCCGGTGGCGTTCTGGGCGCGGCGTATGACGTACGAGACCGCTGTGCACCGCGCCGACGCGGCCCTGGCGGCCCGAGCGGAGTTCGCGCTGGAGCGCGATCTCGCCGTCGACGCGGTGGAGGAGTGGCTGGAGTACTCGACCTTCCCCGAGGCCTTCGAGCCCCGGCCGGACCTGCCCGACCTGCTCGGCCCCGACCGTACGCTCCACTTCGACGCGACCGACGCCGGAGAATGGCTCGTCGATCTCACGGGCAGGCACCCCGTCTGGCGCGCGGGTGCCGACCACGCCACCGCGACCGCACGCGGCCCGGCGATGGACCTGCTCCTGTACTTCTACCGCCGCCCCGCACCTGCCATCGAGACACACGGCGACGCGGCGCTCCTCGACCTCTGGCTGACCCGCGCGGGCTTCTGGCTGGAGGTGTGACGCCAAGGTCGTGGTCCTGCGGTCACCGGCCTGTCGTCGAGCCGGTGGCTTTTGCCGAATCGGCAAGACTGTTCGCTTCCCTTCGCGCCGTCCCACAGGCTTCTTCAGCGTGGACCGGCAGCCCCGGTGGCCGTCCGAGTCCCGCCACCACACCTGCGCACCCGGGAGGCGCCATGACCGACACCCCTGCCCTGAAGGCCGCCGAGTTCTGGGAGGCCCGCTACCGGGACGGCGGGCGGCTGTGGAGCGGCCGCCCCAACTCCCTGCTCGTACGCGAGGCCTCCGGACTCGAACCGGGCAGCGCGCTCGACCTGGGCTGCGGTGAAGGGGCCGACGCGGTGTGGCTGGCATCGCGCGGCTGGCAGGTCACCGGCGTCGACATCTCGCACACGGCCCTGGAGCGCGCCGCCCTGCACGCCACCGAGGCCGGCCTGAGCGACCGTACGGCCTGGGAACGTCACGTGCTGGGAGAGACGTTCCCGAAGGGCTCCTTCGACCTGGTGAACGCGCAGTATCTGCAGTCGCCGATCGCGCTGGACCAGCAGCGCATCCTGCGCCAGGCCGCGGAGGCGGTCGCGCCGGGCGGCACCCTGCTGATCGTCATGCACGCCGGCTGGCCGTCCTGGCAGAGCGAGCCACCCTTCGAGGCGGAGTTCCCGACGCTGCAGAGCGTCCTCGACGAACTCGCGCTGCCGAAGGACGACTGGACCTTGGAGACGCTGGACACGGTGCGCAGGGCGAGCCTGTCACCGGACGGCGGGAAGGGCTTCCGGGACGACAACGTGTGGCGCATGCGGCGCGGCGACGCCTGACGGAGAGCGCTCGCACCCGCGTTGCGCCTTCCGCCAGGCCACCGGCTCACGCCTTCCGGCGGACCCATCGGCTCACGCCTTCCGGCAAACGCCCCAGCTCCCGCCTTCTGCCGGGCCCACCAGCACTCACCCCTGCTGCGCCCACGCCTCTCCCAGCACCTCCCGTGCGGCCTCCAGCGCCGCCGCCCGGTCGGCGGGCACCAGCCCGATACGGGTGCGTCGGTCGAGCAGGTCGGCCTCGTCCAGGGCTCCCTCGTGGCGTACGGCCCACAGGAGTTCGGCGGCGGTGACGGGATGCCCCGGCAGGACAGGTTCGGCCAGCCGGGGATCGCGCGTGCCGAGCGCCTGGACGGCCGGTGCCTCGGTGCCGTAACGCTGGACGAGGCGGCGCGGTGCGCGGAGGGAGCCGAGGGTGTCGGGTGATGCGGCGCCGACGAGGGGGAGTGCGGCGGTGGGGGAGGGGCCGGCGGTGAGCCGGCGGGTGGTGACGGCGGCGTCGACGGCGTCCTCGGCCATGCGGCGGTAGGTGGTGAGCTTGCCGCCGACCACGGTGATCACGCCCTCCGGCGAGGTGAGGACCGCATGCCGGCGGGAGATGTCGGACGTCCGAGGAGCAGTGCCGGAATGCTCGGCCGGGCCGGTGTCGAGCAGGGGGCGCAGTCCGGCGAACGCGCCCACGACGTCGTCGCGTTGGACCGGGACGTCGAGGACGGAGCCGAGGACGTCCAGGAGGAAGCCGACGTCCGTCTCGGGTACCTCGGGAACGTCGGGGATGCCGCCGTCGACGGGCTCGTCGGTGAGCCCGACGTAGACCCGGCCGTCGCCCTGGGGCAGGACGAGGACGAAGCGGTTGGTCTCCCCGGGGACGGGGACGTGCAGCCCCGCGGGCAGGGGGCCGAGGTGGTCGGCGCGCAGGACGAGATGGGTGCCGCGTGAGGGGCGGATCCGGATGCCGTCCACCAGGCCGCCCGCCCAGACGCCGGACGCGTTGATCACGGCGCGGGCCCTGATCTCGCCCTCCTCGCCGGTGAGTTCGTCGCGTATCCGGGCGCCGGACGCGGTGAGCTGCAGGGCCCTGACCCGGGTGAGTATCCGCGCGCCGTGGGCGGCGGCGGTGCGGGCGATCGCGGTCACCAGGCGGGCGTCGTCGGTGAGCCGGCCGTCCCACGACAGCAGGCCACCGCGCAGGCCCTGGGCGCGCAGGGCGGGCGCGAGGTGCCGGGTCTCCACCGCGGAGAGCCGGCGCGGGGCGGGCAGCGTGGCGCGGGCCGTGCGGGCCGCCAGGCGCAGGGTGTCACCGGCCCGGAACCCGGCCCGGGCCAGGGCGGACTGGCCGCGGGAGACCAAGGGAGTGAGGGGCAGGACGAAGGGCTGGGCCCGCACCAGATGCGGTGCCGTGCGCTCCATCAACACGCCGCGTTCGACCGCGCTCTCGTGAGCCACGTCGAGCTGCCCCGAGGCGAGATAGCGCAGCCCACCGTGGATGAGCTTGCTGCTGAAGCGGGAGGTGCCGAAGGCCAGGTCGTGCGCGTCGACGGCAACGACCGACAGTCCTCGGGCGGCGGCGTCCAGAGCCGCCCCCGCCCCGGTCGCGCCCAGCCCGACGACCAGGACGTCCACGCCCGGACCGCCGACCGTCTCGGCCAGTTCGCGCGAGCGCCGGGCGGCCGACAGGGACGATCCGGGAACCGGGGGAGCAGTGGTGGGGCTCATGGCGTCAGGGTCCTCTCGAGGATGCTGCGCAGTTCCGCCAGGAAGGCCTCGCTGCTCAGGTCGGCGTCGTCCTCGTCGGTCATGGTCCGCAGGGACAGCGTGAAGGACTGGACGATCAGCAGCAGGGCCCGCGCCTGCCGTTCGACGTGTCCGGCACGCACCGACTTGTCGGCGTGGCCCTCCCGCAGGGCATCGGCCAGCAGTGCGAGGAGGGCCTGCTGGCTGGCGCCGCGGCGGTCGAGGACGTAGGGGAGGAGCAGTTCCGGATCGACGTCGATGATCTTCCGGAACAGCGGATGGGCGCGGAAGGCCTCCACCCCGGCCACGAGCCCGTCGACGATCAGGCTGCGCGCCTCGGCCCCGGGGCGCCGTTCGGGCATGGCCCCGGTGGCCACCGCGACCCACTCCCGGGTCATCAAGTCCCCCACCAGGGTGCGCACATCGGGCCACCGCCGGTACAGCGTCATCCGGGAGACACCGGCGCGGCGGGCCACGTCGGTCAGCGTCGTACGGCGGACTCCGACGGCCAGGACGCAGTCGCGCACCGCGTCGAGCACCGCGTCGCTGTCCGAGTGGTTGTGACGAATAGGCGTCATGTGTCACAGTGTAACGCCTGCGAGGCCGTCCGGGACACGGCATCGCTCGAATCGACCGGTGAGGACGACGGCCATGGACATGTTGTGGAGCGGTTGGGGCGACCCGGCCAAGGCGGCCCCGCTGCCCGAGACGGTGACCGGGCTGCTGCGCGACCTGCTCGGCGTCAAGCCGCGCACCGCCGGGCCGGTCGCCCTGGAGGACATCGCCGTACCCGAGCCGAGCCTCGACCCCGCCGCGCGTCAGGCCCTGTTCGCCGCCGTCGAAGGCCAGGAGCACGTCCGTACCGACGCCGAGACCCGCATCCGGCACACCCGCGGCAAGTCCACCCCCGACCTGCTCCGCATCCGCGACGGCGAAGTCGACGACCTCCCCGCAGCCGTCGTACTGCCCGCCGACCACGACGACGTGCTCGCCGTGCTGCGCGCCTGCGCCGAACACGGTCTGCCCGTGGTCCCCTTCGGCGGTGGCACCTCCGTCGTCGGCGGCCTCGCCCCCGCCCGGCGGAGCCCCTTCGTCGCCCTGGACCTGCGGCGCATGGACCAGCTGCTCGCCCTCGACCCCGTCTCCCGCACGGCCACCCTGCAACCCGGACTCCGCGCCCCCGAGGCCGAGGCGCTGCTGGCCGAACACGGCTTCACTCTCGGTCACTTCCCCCAGTCCTACGAGTGGGCCACCATCGGCGGATTCGCCGCCACCCGCTCCAGCGGCCAGGCATCCGCCGGCTACGGCCGCTTCGACGAGATGGTCCTGGGCCTGACCCTTGCCACCCCCGAGGGCACCATCGACACCGGCCGCGCACCGCGCTCGGCAGCCGGACCCGACCTGCGCCAGCTCCTGCTCGGCTCGGAAGGTGCCTTCGGCGTCATCACATCCGTCACGGTCCGGATCCGCCCCGTCCCCGAGACCCGCGTGTACGAGGGCTGGCGCTTCGCCTCATTCGAGGAGGGCGCCGCCGCACTGCGCCGCCTCGCTCAGGACGGCCCGCGCCCGACGGTGCTGCGGCTGTCCGACGAGACCGAGACACTGATCGGCCTTGCCCAGCCCGACGCCATCGGCGCCGACGGCGCCGGACTCCAGCTCGCGGGATGCATGGCGATCACCGGCTACGAAGGCACGGAAGAGGACACCTCGTACCGCAGGCAGAGGGCCGCGGCCGTCCTGCGCGAGTGCGGCGGAACCCCGCTCGGCGAGGAACCGGGACAGCGCTGGGCGCACGGCCGCTACTCGGCCCCCTACCTCCGGGACTCCCTGCTGGACGCGGGGGCGTTCGCGGAGACACTGGAGACGGCGACCTTCTGGTCGCGCGTCCCCGAGCTGTACGCCTCCGTCCGCGAAGCCCTCACCACCACGCTCACTGAAGCCGGCACCCCGCCCCTGATCATGTGCCACATCTCCCACGTCTACGAGAACGGCGCCTCGCTGTACTTCACCGTCGTCTCGGCACAGGGCGACGATCCGGTGGCGCACTGGCAGAGGGCCAAGCACGCCGCCAACGAGGCGATCCTCACCGCGGGCGGCACCATCACTCACCACCACGGCGTGGGCACCGATCACCGGGACTGGTACGTCCGCGAGGCGGGCCCCCTGGGCGTCGAGGCGCTGCAAGCCGTGAAACGCCGACTGGACCCGGCGGGCCTGCTCAACCCCGGCGTCCTCCTGCCCGCCGACTGACTCCACGCCCAGCCGCTCAGCCACCCCGCCCCCGCCCCCCGCCGTCTCCGGCAGCCTCCTCCCGTCGGCCCGAAAGGCTCACCGATGCGACAGTTCACCGCCATCGTCAACCCCACGGCGGGCGGATCCGCCTCGGCTGCCGCCCTGCTGCAGGTGGCCCGGCTGCTGCGGGAGGCCGGGGCCGACCTGGAGACCGCGTACAGCCGCAGCCTGCCCCACGCCCGGGAACTCGCCCGGGACGCCGGGCAGCGGGGCCGGGTGGTGCTCGCCGTCGGCGGCGACGGAATCGCCGGCGGCATCGGCGGCGCCCTCAGCGGCACGGACGCCCTGCTCGGCCTCGTCCCGGCCGGCCGCGGCAACGACTTCGCCCGGGCACTGAACCTCCCCACCGACCCCACGGCACTCGCACAGGTACTTCTCCACCGCGAGCCCCGTAAGGTCGACACCATCGAAGTCGAGTCGGCCGTCCACGACCGCACCGTGGTCCTGGGCAGCGTGTACGCGGGCGTCGACGCCCTGGCCAACCGTCACGCCAACAACGCCACACTCCTGCGCGGCGCCGCCTCCTACTACGCGGGCGGACTGCGCGCCGTCACCACCTGGCGCCCCGCGCGCTACCGGGTCACCGTCGACGGCCGGGAACACCCCCTCACCGGCTACACGGTCGTGGCCGCCAACTCCGGCTACTACGGCTCCGGCCGCCTCATCGCCCCCGACGCCCGCGTGGACGACGGCCTGCTGGACGTGGTCATGATCCAGGAGGCACCGCGCCGGCTGTTCTTCGCCCTGATGAACGACCTCAAGACGGGCGCCCACGTCCACCGCTCCCAGGTGCGGATCCTGCGGGGCAGGGAAATCCGCATCGAGGCCGACCGCGAGGTGCCCTACGGCGCGGACGGCGAGGTCGAGGCGACCCTCCCGGTCACGGTCAGAGTTCTGCCGGGAGCACTGCGCGTACTGTGCTGAGCCGGGGGCGGGGCTGGGGCTGGGGCCGGAGCCGTCGGCGTTGCGTCGACGGCCGGGTCCCGCTGCCGATCAGCCGCCGTCCACCGGCATCCGCTGGCGCGCCGTCCTCAGCTGCTGGGTGCCGGAGGTGCGATCGGCCTCGTCCCTGGCGAGCAGCGAGAGCAACGCCGCCACCGTCAGTCCGGCTTCGGCGGGATGGCGCAGTACCTTGGCCGGGGCGATCCGGTAGGTATTGGTGCGTCCCTCGCGGGTGTGCGACAGATAGCCTTCCTGCTCCAGATCGGAAATGATCTTCTGGACGGCGCGCTCCGTGAGCCGGCAGTGCGCGGCGATACTCCGGATGCGGATGTTCGGGTTGTCGGCGATGGCCGCCAGTACGCGGGCATGGTTCGTCAGAAAGGTCCATCCGATGTGCGGCTCAGGGACTCCATCCATGCACCAAGACTACGACTGGTTTCACGTATACAAAAACACGTACTGCATTTCATGTATCTGTTGACGTGTCCCGCGGTTCGGGTTCAGTCTGGTACGGAGACGGGGAGCACCTGAGGGAGAGGCGATCATGGCAGAGCTCGAAACCTCTGCGAACCCCCCGACCGGGGCCATCACCGACCCTGCGGACACCGGAGGCGCATCGCCGGCAGACTCGGCATGCCCGCTGGTGACCACCGTCCGCCCGGACGGGGACCGGCTCACCGTCAAGGTGAGCGGAGAACTCGACCTGGATACCAGCGAGCGCCTGCGCAGCGGCCTGCGCGAAGCCCTGAACCGCTCGGTCCGCGGCATCGATCTGGATCTGGAGGGCGTCACCTTCTGCGACTGCTGCGCCCTCAACGTCCTGCTCACCCTGCGCCACCGAGCCCTGGAGCAGGCCAAGACCATCACCATCCACCGCGCGAGTACGGCAGTGGATCGCCTGTTCACCCTGACCGGCACGCAAGCGCTGTTCGCCCGCCCGAGCCCGGACGGCCGGGGTGCGCCGGCCCGGCACGCCCAGGACACGGAGACGTCCGAGGGTGCCGACTACGACCTGCTGATCGAAGTCGCCCAACTGCGACGGGCCATGCACACCCGGCCGACCATCGACCTGGCCCGGGGCATCCTGATGGCCTCGTTCAGCCTGAGCTCGGAGGAGGCCTGGACGGTGCTGGTCGCGGCCTCCCAGAACACCAACACCAAACTGCACTCCCTGGCCGGAGACCTGGTCACCGCGGTCAAGGGCGACGCGTTGCCGGACGCCGTGCAGGAACAGCTGTCCTCGGCGGTCGCCAGGGTCAACTCCTTGCCGGGAGTCACGCGAGGTGAGGCGGAGGACCCCGCCCAAGCCGCCGACCGAACCTCCGTCTGAGCCTCCGCGGTTGCGTCGATCGGCAGCGCAACGGCAGGGTTCGGGGTGTGCCTACCTTGCTGATCGTGCATCACACCCCTTCGCCCAACTGCCAGGCCATGCTCGAAGCCGTCATCTCCGGCGCGACGGCGCCCGAGATCGAGAACGTCGAGGTCGTGCGGCGACCGGCACTGTCGGCCACGGCGTCCGACGTCCTCGACGCCGATGGCTACCTCCTGGGAACCCCGGCGAACCTCGGCTACATCTCAGGAGCCCTCAAGCATTTCTTCGACCAGGTCTACTACCCGTGCCTGGACGCGACACGAGGCCGCCCCTTCGGCTACTACGTCCACGGCGGCAGCGACGTGACCGGCGCCGTACGGGCGATCGACTCGATCACGACCGGCCTCGACTGGCGACCCACGGCACGACCCGTGACGGTGACGGGCGAGCCCGGCAAGGCCGACGTCGAGGCGTGCTGGGAACTGGGAGCCACACTCGCCGCGGGCCTCATGAACTGACCCCGGTCGTAAGGAATTTCTGTGAATCCGTGAGGCGTTTGAACACGACGCGGCTCGTCTCCGTATAAGGCCGGGGGATTTTCATGCCCTGACCGACCACGAGGCGTAGGAGTACTTCCTTGGGACGCAGCACGCGAAGACGCCCCACGGGCGCACGGCGCGCGACCTTTGCAGCGGTCGCGCTGATGTTGGGCGGCGGCGGCCTGGTTGCGGCCAACGTCTATGCCTCGGCCACCGAGGACGGCGCAGCCGATCCAGCTCGGACGCTGTCCTCCCCGGCCGGCACCATCGACTGCCCGGATGTCGGCAGCCGACTGACGGCCGTGCCGGACGGGGCGAAGGAGGACGTTGCGAAGGAACTCGCCCTCCTGGACCAGCAGATCGCCGAGGCCTACCAGCGGTTGCAGGAGTCGGCCCAGGCCATCCAGCAGGACGCCGGCTTCGCCGACAGCGCGATCATGAACCCGCTGAAGGAGAAGCGCACCGCGACGATCGAGCGCATCGCCATCGCCGTCGACCGCGAGGGAGAACGGCCCGGGGGCCTGGAGTCCCTCGCCCCCTGCACCCTGCGCGCCGCCGACAGCGGCAACGGGGACCAGGCGAACGACGGCCAGGACGAGGGCGGCGACAACGAGGCAGGCCAGGAAGGCGCGGACCAGGGCAACGAGCAGCCGGGCGCCGGCGAACAGCCCGGCAACGGCGGCCAGGCCGGCAACGGCCCCGTCGCCGCGGACTTCGCCGACATCACCGCCGTACAGCCGAACGTGCCCAGCCCGGCCGTCCAGCAGGGCGCTTCGCGCGGCACGTTCGCCACGAGTTGCGGGGTGAACGAGAACGGCCTGTTCAACTCCGACAACGTGATCGTGGCCCCCGGTGTCTCCAACGGCGCCCACCACTTCCACGACTACATCGGCAACCAGGCCAACGACGCCTTCGCGAGCGACGAGGACCTGGCGAACGCCGAGACGACCTGTGTCGACCAGGGCGACAAGTCCACGTACTACTGGCCCGTCCTGCGGCTGCAGAACGGAACCCAGGAGCAGGACGCGAACTCCCCCGGCGGCGGCATCGAGGGCAACGCCGGCAAGATCGTCACTCCCAAGGAAGTGACGCTGACGTTCGTGGGCAACCCGCGCAGCAAGGTCACCGAGATGCCGCGCCTGCTGCGTATCATCACCGGCGACGCCAAGGCCTTCGTCAACGGCACCGCCAACGCCAACGCCTCCTGGAGCTGCACCGGCTTCGAGGACCGGCAGCTGAAGGACAAGTACCCGCTGTGCCCGCAGGGCAGCGACGTGGTGCGCTCGTTCAAGTTCCAGAGCTGCTGGGACGGACAGAACATCGACAGCGCCAACCACCGCACCCACGTGGCGTTCGCGACCGCCGACGGCGGCTGCCCGGAGGGCTTCAAGGCCATTCCGCAGCTGGTGCAGCGGATCGTGTACGACGTCGACGCGCCGAGCCTTCAGGACGGCGGCCGTACGACCCCGCTGTTCGCGGTGGACTCCTTCCCCGAGCAGCTGCACAAGCCGGTCACCGACCACGGCGACTTCATCAACGTCTTCGCCGAGGACCTGATGGGTCAGATGGTCGACTGCATCAACGAGGGCCGTAAGTGCGGCGCCGGAGCCGACCAGGGCGGCGACCCGGGCGAGGAGGAGCCGACGCAGGAGCCGCAGCCGAGCCAGTCTCCCGACACTCCGCCTGGCGGGAACGAGGACCCGGAACCCGGCAACGGCGAGGACGAGCCGACTGACGCGCCGACGACTGAGGCGCCGGCGACTGACGAGCCTGCCACCGAGGCGCCCGGGACGGAACCCGCGAAGGACGACAAGCCCACCGTGTCGAGCACGGTGGCGCCCAAGTCCTACGGGACCCCGTCGGCCACGGAGGACGCCACCGCCCCGGCGCAGGGCGGCTCGGCGGACGACGCAGCCGACGCGGGAAGCACGCCCGCGCAGACGCAGCCCGCCGCGGTCGGCGAGGAGTCCGGCGGTGGAACGGAGCCGCAGGCGGTCGGGGGTGGGCTCGCAGAGACAGGCACCACGCTGTGGCCGGCCGCGGCAGGCGCGGTTCTCCTCATGGCCGGCTTCCTGCTGCTGATGCGCACGCGGCGCCGCGCCGGATGACGGCAAGGGACCGTGACGGCGCTTGACGCCGACACGGTCCGGTGGGGCTCGGACCGGTCATGGGGTCCGGGCCCCTGGGACCTGGTGGTGGTGCCGGTCACGGGGTGGGGATGCCGGCGGGGCGGGCCGGGCGGCCGAGGCGGACGGGAACGCCGGGGGAGTACAGGACGCTGACGGGGGCGGCGGTGGGGGCGGGCAGCCCGGCCGCGGTGACGAGGTTCTCCTCGCAGGTGATCAGCTCGGCGCGGTGCAGCGGCCATCGGGGGTGATGGTTGGGCAGGTACGCCGGCGGCCCGGACCCGCCGAAGAAGGCGTTGTGCATGCCCCAGCGAGCGGTGAGGAAGTGCTCCAGCTCGGTGGGCTGTTCGATGCGTTCACCGGTGCGTACGGTGATGCGGCTGAAGGCGCCGCGTGGGCCGGGCCAGCGGCGGGGGCCGGCGTAGGTGACGGTGTCGCCGGCCGCGCGGACGGTCATCCGGGACCACAGGTACGGCAGCCGGAAGCCGACGCGCCCCATCACGACCGGGATCAGCCGCGCGGCGTCCATCGACCGGAACACGACACCGCGCCGTCCATGTGCGTCGACGGAGTACAGGCGCACGTTGGTCTCGGGAAACGTCCCGAGATACGGCACCCCGGGCAGCCGCAGCCAGCCGACCCGGTGCATCCGGAAGGCGACGAGCCCGATGTACGTGACCCCGTCATGCGTGTCGGGAACGGTTCCGTTCGGCAACAGCCCCGCCACGGCGTCCGGTTCGACGGCCCAGTGGATGAAGGCGAGGTCGAGCCACTGCTGGGTGAGCAGTGGGGTGGGTATGGCGGCGGGCGCATCCGGGGTGACGGGACTGGGTTTCGGCACGACGCCAGGATGACAGAGCCCTGATCTGCCGCCGGAGGCCTCGCCGGACCTCGTCCATCACATCGTGGTCCAGCGCGTCTCATGGTGCGCGGTGATTGCGGTGAGGTACCCGCGCAGCATGCGTTTGGCCTCGTCGAGGAGGCCCGGATCACCCGCGGGGTCACGACGGAACGCCTCCTGCGCGAGGGCGTCGGCGGCCAGGAACGCGGCGTGGCAGGCGCGCACGAGTGTCTCGTCGTCCGGGGCGAGGCCGAGGGCCAGGACGACGCGCCGGATGCCGTCCGCCATCCGCTGTTTGTGCTCACGGTCCGCGGCGCGGGTCTGCTCCGTGAGGCTGCTGCCGAACCACAGGGCCCTGAAGCCGTGTTCGCTGCGGTAGATGGCGGCGTAGGCGTCGATGAGCACGCCGACGGGGTCGTCCCACTGCTCGTCGGCCGCGGCGCGGACGAGCTCGTCCATGGCCGTTTCGAGCCGGGCGAAGTAGCCGGCCGCGAGGGAGTCGATGATCGCGTCGCGGTCGGGCAGGTACTGGTACAGCGAACCGACCGAGACCTTCGCCTCCGCCGCGATACGGGTCGTCGTCAATGCCTGGACGCCTTCGCCGACCAGGACGCGTTCGGCGGCCTCGAGGACGCGGGCCAGACGGGCTCTGCTGCGCGCCTGCTGGGGAGTGCGCCGCAGGGGGACGTGCCGTGTGCCGCCGGGCTGCGGGGCTTCCGGGCTCCCCATGTGCGGCCTCCGAACATGAACGTGACTTTGTTTCAGGTTTACGTTACCGTCGCGTACATGACGGACTCAAGCTCGGTGCTGGGTCAGGAGCGCGCCGCGGTGGCCGAAGCGTGCCGCAGCCTGGGGGCGCAGGGACTGCTGATCGGCACGGCCGGCAACGTCAGCATGCGGGTGGAGGACCGTGTCGCGATCACGGCCACCGGCGCGGTGCTCGCGGGCCTGACCGCAGACCAGGTGAGCGTGGTCGACCTGGACGGAAAGGTCGTGGCCGGGGGGTTCGAGCCCACCTCGGAACTCGATCTGCACCTGGGCGTCTACCGCCGCTACGGCACCGGAGCGGTCGTGCACACCCACGCGCCGATGGCGACGGCTCTGTCCTGTGTGCTGGACGAACTGCCCTGCATCCACTACCAGTTGCTCACCCTGGGCGGTTCGGTGCGTGTGGCCCCGTATGCCACGTTCGGCACGCCGGCGCTCGCCGAGTCCGTCCTTGCGGCACTGGAGGGCCGCAGTGCCGCGCTGATGGCCAGTCATGGCGCGCTCACGCACGCTCCGACGCTCGCCAAGGCGGTCGAGCACGCGCTGCTGCTGGAGTGGGCGTGCGGCGTCTACCAGCATGCGGCCGCCCTCGGAACGCCCCGCGTCCTCGACGAACACCAGCAACTCGCGGTGATCGAGGCCGCGCTCGCCCGGAACTACGGCACCACCCACCCCGTACCGCCTGCGCAGGAGGGAAACCGATGAACGTCATCACGATGGGCGTGCATGTGCTGGACGTGCTGGTGCGGCCGGTGGAGGCGATACCCGACGGCCAAGGCGCGACGCTGGTGGAGGACATCAGAATGACCGCCGCCGGGACGGCCGGCGGGACCGCACTGACCCTCGCCAAGCTCGGCGCCTCCGTCCGCAGCGCCGGGGCGATCGGATCCGACCCCACCGGTGACATGCTGGTCCAACTGCTGGGCGCGGCCGGCATCGACACCCGGTTCCTGGTCCGTCGTACGGACACCGCCACGTCCGCGAGCGTCCTGCCCATCCGCCCCAATGGCGACCGGCCGTCGCTGCACCTGCTCGGCGCCAACATCACCTACGGCCTCGACGACGTTCCCTGGGAGGCGATCGCCGAAGCCACTCATCTCCACCTCGGCGGCCCGGAGCTGATCGGCGTCGAGACGGCCGAGCGCATCCTGTCGTACGCCAAGGAGCACGGCGTGGTCACCTCGCTGGACCTGCTCGCCCCAGGCATGCTGGGGAGTTTCGAGCAGATAGCGTCGGCGCTGCCGTATGTCGATCACATGCTGCCCAACGAGGACCAGGTCCTGGGTTTCACCGGCGAGGAGGACCTGATGGCGGGTGCGAACAAGCTCCTCGCTGCGGGTGCGGGCCTGGTCGCGGTGACCAGGGGCGGTGACGGCGCGCTGCTGGTGACCGAGGAGGGCAGCGAGAGGGTACCCGCCTTCGCGGTCGAGGTGGTGGACACGACCGGCTGCGGCGACGCGTTCTCGGCGGGCTTCGTGCGCGGTACGGGCTTGGGCCGTACTCCGTACGACTCCGCGGTCCTCGGCTGCGCGGCGGCGGCGTTGGTGGCGCAGGGGCTGGGCAGTGATCACGGAGACTTCGACCTGACCGCTGCCGACGCCTTCGCCGCGGCACACAAGCCCCGCCTGTGAGGCTCAGGCGCGGACCAGGTCCAGCGCCTTCTTCAGGTTGTACTCGGCGATGCCCGCCATGAACGCCCGGTCGGGGAAGTCCCCGTCGAGCAACCGCAACGGACCCGCCGTCAACGACAGACGCTGCGCGAGCATGTAGAGCGCGAGCCGGTCCTCGTCCAGTCCGTCCACTGCCAGCGGCCGGTAGGCGTCGTGCAGGCGGATCCGCAGAAAGACGTGCTCCCACTCGACGTCGAAGTACATCAGGCCCTCGATGTCGATCACCACAGGGTTACCGTCGGCGTCCACCAGCACATGGTCGGGCCCCAGCTCGCCGTGCACGACCGCGTACTCCGCGCGCGGCCTCACCGCCGCCGCCAGACCCAGCAGCCGTTCCTCCAGCCGGTCGCGGGCTCCCGCGATCCGCGGATCGCGCGCCGCCGCTTCGGTGAGGTCCCGCAGCGCACGGTCCAGGACGACTCCCTCGCACGAGGTGCCGCGCGAGGTGCCTCCTGCGTCGACCACGGCCACCTTGCCGTACGTCGAAGCCTGATGACGCCGCATCCCCTCCAGGGCCTCCCCGAGCCGGGCCATGACCGGGGCAGCCGCGCTCGCATCGCGCGCGAGCAGCTCCTGGAGGTTCTCGCCCCGGAGGTCCTCGACGATCGCGAGGTCGGCCGGGCCGTGGTCGCCGTCGCGGTCGCGGTCGCGGTCGACGAGACGGATCTCCGGGACACGGACGCCGAGCGCGTCCAGCCGCGCGTGCGCGGCCTCGAACAGGTCGAGCCCGAGGCCGGGCGAGAACGGGTCGGTGAGGTCGTCGTCGCCCTCGGCGGCCGGCCAGTAGTTCTCGGCCTCGTTCCACAGGTAGGCGATCACCGTCGTCGCGTCGTCCATCACCAGGCGGTACACACCCTTCTTACTGCCACCCGCGACCCGCTCGACCGCCTCCAGCCGACGCCCGCCACCCAGCGCGGCCCGCGCCGCACCCGCCAACTGCTCCCGCGTCACTGCCCTGGGTGCCACGTTCCGAACCGCCTCTCCGCCACGACAACCCGCGCACCCTACGGGAGCATCGACGGGAGTGCGATCGGTTTCTTCCGCATCCCGGCTGCCGGCCTGCGGCCCAGGGTCTGGGCCGGCGCTTCGATGTAACGGTGGGACAGCACGCACAGGGGCAGCAGCACGGCGAAGAACGCCACTTCGAGCGCGAGATTGTCCTGCGAAACAGACCGAGTAGCTGACCGTTCCCAGCGTGGTCAGCATCCCCGGTATGCGCCGGCGGCGCGACGCCAGTGCGGTGCCGAAGGTGAGCACAGCCAGCAGGAATGCGGTGCTCTGACCGTTCTCGGCACGGCAGATGGCGATCGCCATGGCGATCGAGGCAAACGCGATCAGCGGGCCGGTGCCGACCGCCCGGGACAGGGCAGAGGCCGGCAGCACGATCCCTGCAGTCACGCTCACACGGCGACTGCCGGTGCAGGCGGGTCGTGAAGAGAGCGACGACCAGCAGATAGAAGGACATCTCGTACGAGAGCGTCCACAGGACGAGCAGGAGATGGGGTGTCCCCAGTAGCTCCCGGAGCATGGTGGCGTGGGCGACAGCCACCGTGGCAGCGCTCTGCCGGCCGAGGTCACGCATGTGCGCAATGTCCAGGAAGAACAGCATGATGCCGTAACGGCTGGTGTTGAACTGCGGCATCAACTCCTGCCGGAAGTCCGCCATGAAGGTGTACGACGAGTGGTCGAACACCACGACGAGTGCGGCAATGCCACGCAACGCGTCCAGCCGGCGGACAGAGTCCTCTTCGGTGCGGTGTTGGTCGGGCTTGTCGTGGGGCCTGGCGGCCCCGCGGAACCTCCGCACCGCGGGCGGGTATGCTCTTCGGTGAATTGCCCGGTCAGTTGAGTTCCGACAGGGTGACCTTCATCGGAACGCAGGGCTCGGCCTCGCTCCTGGTCTCGTAGAGCTCGACCGCGCGCGGCCGGGAATCGCCCCTGGTGTTCTCGAAGGTCAGCACGTTGCCCCGACGCAGGCTCACGTCCCAGCCGGCCTTGAGGGGAATGATGGGCACACGGTTGCCCTGCTCATCAACTCCTACGAGCGGGGTGACCTTGCTGCGCTCGCAGACGTAGCCGGGGGCGAGTACGTCAACGGTCACGTGAATGCCCCACGGCCGAACTGCTTTCGCGAGTTCGCGTTGGGCCTCGACACTGATGCTCTGGTCCTTGACGGTGAGCGTGACACTGCCGTCGTCACGGGGCTCCACGGCGTATGCCGTCGAGTCGGTCGGCGAGCCTGGCGCAACCACCGTAGCGAGCCAGGCCGCCGCACAGACCATCGCGACGACGGCGATCCGGCGTGGGGCGAACAGACGGCGCACGGAAGCCTTCGACTTGCCCTCCTGGGTTGTGGCCCCGGCCGGCCCGGTCTGGCACATCCCGGCCTCACGCTGCTCGATCTCCCGCTTCAGCCCGTCCAGCAGCCGGTCCTCGAACGTCGTCCTCGTGCTCATGCTTCTCCCCTTGCGACGTACAGCAGCGGTGTGTCCGGCGTCTCCGTTCCCGCGGAACATGCCTGTACGGCCGTGGAATTCGTCTCGGCGGTCTGGCAGTCCGTCTCCTCCCGCAGCGCCTTGCGTGCCCGGTGCAGGCGGACCCGGGCCGTGACCTGGCGGATGCCCAGCGCGGCCGCAGCCTCGGTGACCGTGAGCTGGTCCACCGCGATCAGTTCCATGACGGCCCGCTCGCCCTCGGGAAGCCTCGCGAGCGCGGCCAGGACGAGCCGTCCCGGGCTCTCTGCGTCGAGTTTGTCCTCGATGCGGGCGATGTCGTCGGGCTCCAGCAGCCGCCGCCCGGAGATGCGCAGATCGCGTTCGGTCTCCCGGGCGATCCGGCGGCGCTCCGATGACACGACGTTGCGTGCGATGCCGTACAGCCAGGCCGTCTCGCTGCCGAGGCGCGGCCGGTAGGAGTGGGCCGAGTCGAGGACGGCGAGGAAGATCTCGGCCGTCAGGTCGGCCGCCGTGTGCGGGTCGTCGACGCGCCGGGCCACGAAACGCATCACCGCGTCCACGTGACGCCGGTAGAACTCCTCGAAGAGCTGCGGGTCACGTACGGCCGCGGCGGGCCCACTCCGTAACCGTTCCGCGTCATCCACAGGTGTCTCCTTCTCGTCAAAGGCACTTCACTTGTTCTTGGGTCGAGGCGCGAAAAGCGTTACAGAGCGAACCCGAGGACCCCGGCCCACGGCAGGCTCCTCGCGGGGCCGAGCGTCCGTCGTCGGGATCCTGCAGGGCCGGTCGCGCCGTCCCCCGCATCCCCGGTCGACACCATCGCCAGGTGGGTCATGAAGTGCTCGCGGGCGCCGCCGTGCCAGTGACACTCGCCCGGCGGCGTGCAGACGGTGTCGCCGGAGCGCATCACGATCCGAAGGAGTGCCGGTGCCAGGCGGTGGGGGAGCAGGGCGCGAAGCGCACCTTGGCCACGAGGATCCCCGACGGCTCCGCACTGGCCGTGATGGTGTCGAGCCGTAGGTCACCACGACCGCAGGGTTGGGCCGCATGCTCTCAAGCACCAGCAACGTACCGGGCGATACGGCCTGACCGGGGGCGGTCACTGGCCCGGAGTCCGTCCGGGCGGCGCGTGCGACCAGCTTGCGCAGGTGTTCGCGCTCGTGGTCGTCCATCAGCAGGGCGCGGGCCAGGGCGTCGACGACGGACGGGCCGGGGCGATTCTCGATGCCGCGCTCCAGACGGGCGTCCTGCGCGCGCCGGGCTCGTAGGAAGCGCCGCAGTTCGCTGCCGCCACCCCGTCCGCGAGCTCTGGGTGACAGCGCCAAGTCTGCTCCTGGGACCCGTGCTTCACGGAGAGCCTCGCTTGCTGCTGCGCGATGCAACTGCGCTTGCGTATCAGCGCCGACGATGCGCGCCGTGACGTCCGCGCGTCCTGCCGGGTGCGGCCGGCCTGCTACGGACGCAGCTCCAGGGAGATGTGCGAGGACAGCGCACGCAGGAAGTCGGCGGCGTCGAAGATCTCGCCGGCGGAGGCGACGCCGACCGTCCTGGTCCGTCCCGTGACGATGCGGGCCACCGCTTCCACCGCGAGCGGCGCGGTGACGGCATAGATGTCCTGGCCGCTCGCCACAGCACGCCGCTCGGTGTCACCCGAGCGCACCACGACATCGACCAGGAAGGTCTGCGTGGACCGCCCGCTCTCGTCGACCGCGGCCGGCGCCGGAGTGTCCGGGGACGACAGATCCCTGGCCGCCTCGGTCGTCATGTAGGTGCGCACTTCGGGAATGGGCAGGTGGCTGGGGATGGTGACGACGTCGGCCATCGTGAACTCCCCGATGACCTCCCGGGTGCCCATCGGCTCGGGGAAGGGCCACTTGAGGGTCGTCATGTCGTCCTGGCGGTAGTCCAGCCGCCCGTTCCGGAACACGACGCGTGCGCCGTCGCGCCGTTGCCGCGAAACCGCGCCGGCGGCCCGCGTCCCCTCCGTGGGGTGCCAGTTGTTCAGCCCGTACGCGATGTGCGCCTCGTCCGCCTCGGTCCAGTCGCCCATCGCCGCCGTGGCCAGCAGGTCGCCGAGACCGCCGTAGAAGGCCATCGCGGGGACGATCACCGCTCCGGCGGCGCGTGCCCGGTCCGCGAATCGCTCGAACGTATCGACGTTGGCCTCGATCTCGGCCGCCACGTCCACGTACGGGATCTCGGCCCGCAGGGCCGCCTCGATCAGGGGTGCGCTGGTCGTGGCGAAGGGCCCGGCGCTGTTGATGACGGCCGCCGCACCGCTGAGCGCACGGTCGAGCGACGCGGGGTCGTCGACCGACGCCGGTCTGACCTCGAGTCCGGGGTGGGACTCCGCCAGCGCCCGCAGCTTCTCGGCGTCGCGACCGGCGAGAACGGGGACGAACCCGCGTTCCAGCAGCTCCGCCACCACGAACCGCCCCGTGTGCCCGTACGCCCCGTACACCGTGACCTTGTGACCCGCTGCCATGTCTCTCTCCCCGTACTCGATTGATCGACTACGACCATCCTGGCGCGGGCGGACGCTCCACCGTGAGTGTCTGGAACGACGTGACACGTACAATTACGGACATGGCTACTGTCGTCGCGCTGGCCGTCACCGACGGAATGCTCCACTTCGAACTGTCCGTGGCGTACGAGGTGTTCGGCGGCGCCCCGGCCTCCCTGCCGGGCCCCTGGTACGACGTCGACATCTGCGGGCCGAACGCCGTGCGCTTCGGCCGGTTCCGGCTGGAGCCGGACCACGGGCTCGACCGGCTCCAGCACGCCGACACCGTGATCGTCCCGGGCTGGGCCGACGTCGACGAGGACCCACCCGACGACCTGGTCGACGCAGTGCGCGCGGCCCACGAAGCGGGCGCACGCGTGGCCTCGCTGTGCACGGGTGCGTTCGTGCTGGCCGCCGCCGGCCTGCTGGACGGCAGACGCGCCACCACCCACTGGGCACACACCGAGGCTCTGGCCGTCCGCTACCCCCGGGTGGAGGTCGACCCGGACGTCCTCTACGTCGACAACGGGACCGTCCTCACCTCCGCCGGCAAAGCCGCCGCCATGGACCTGTGCCTGCACCTCGTCCGACTCGACCACGGCACCTCGACCGCCAACGCCGTCGCCCGCCGCCTGGTCGTGCCGCCCCACCGGGCCGGCGGCCAAGCCCAGTTCGTCACCGCCCCGGTGCCCGCCCAGGACGACCACCCCCTCGCCGCCCTGATCCCCTGGATCATCGAACGACTCGACCAACCGCTGACGGTGCAGGACTTGGCCCGCGAGGCACGCATGAGCTCACGCCACCTCGGCCGCCACTTCAAAGCGGCGACCGGCACCACCCCCCTGCAGTGGCTGCTGACCCAGCGCATCCGCCGCGCCCAGGAACTACTGGAAAGGACCGACGACAGCATCGACACCATCGCAACAGCCACCGGCATGGGCACCTCCACGACACTGCGGCGCCACTTCAACCGCACGGTCGGCGTGCCCCCGGACACGTACCGCCGCACTTTCCGCTCACGGCCCCGCTGACCGTCAAGACCAGTGACGCAATGACCGGGAGAGGACGCGGACGCGGGCTGGGGAACCTGCCCCACACGACCCAGCGGACGGCTGTGTTCATCCGGCCCATCAGTTCCGGCGGTGTCACCAGCACTCCCCAGCCCTGCCAGGCAGCCGTCGCGACGACCTGCGGCGCGCTGAAGACCGGCATCGACACCCAGACGATGGAACGCTTGGCATGGTGCCCTCAGTTCTCGGCTCTCGGTACTCGCCGACATCTCCCGGCGTCTCGATTCACATAACGACTCCCGCGGCAGGTGGCGTGTCGTCTTCCCGCCCTGCCGGGGGCAACGATCGGGCCGGTTCGGCAGTCGTAGGAGTGACACACATCCGTCTCCCGCGGTCGCCGCCGCCAACGGTCGTCGCTCGTGGGGTGGTTGGCAGCAGGGTCTGCCATCCTTGGGAGGATTCATGAGCCGCTTCACCGCACCACCTGGCGACAGACAAAGCGGCGGGCGCGCCATCGCCCCGCCCATCGCCGCCGCACGCGCCGCCCTACGGCGCAAGCCCGTCGGTCGCGCGACAAACCGTGGTGTCGTGGTGGGGGCCGTCGCCGTTCTGCTGGCCGGGGTCGGCGCCTCGGCCGATGCCGCCACCGACACCGGACCCAGCGACCCGGTGGTCAGCGGTGCCACCGTCAACTCCGGACGTGACGTCATCGTGGGTATCACGCACGACGTGGTGTTCCCGGTCACGGTCACGGGATCGGATGACTCCGGCCTGTCCTTCGCCGATGTGGATCTGAAGGGGCCGCACGGCGGTTTCTACACCACCGACGCGTTCTGCGAGACCGCGACGGCATGCACGACGGTGTTCACCGCCAACGCCCACCCGGCCGCCGGCAGCGACGACCCGGTGGACCTGGCCAACGCCAACGCGGGAACATGGTCGGTCGACGCCTTGGTCGACGCCAACGACGGCGATTCCGTCTTTGCCCCCGGCGTGGGGTCGTTCGGCCTCAAGCGCGCCGCGCGGCTCACCGTCAATGCCGCACCGGAACCGGTGGCCAAGGGTGCTCCCATCACCGTCACCGGCAAGCTCGTACGGGCCAACTGGGACACCTACCGGTATGCGGGATACGCCGGCCAAGCCGTGAAACTGCAGTTCCGCCCGAAGGGCAGCAGCACCTACACCACGGTGGCCACGGTGAACACAAGCAACACCGGCACCCTGCGCACCACCGTCAAGGCGGTGAAGGACGGCTACTGGCGTTGGAACTTCACCGGCACCACGACCACCGGCCCGGTCAAGGCCACCGGCGACTACGTCGACGTAAACCTCTGATCAGGCAAGCACCACCCTGACGGACAGCAGCGCCAAAAAGATCAAGCACCAGAGGCGCGGCTCGTGTCAGGATGCTCGGCATGTCTGGTCGCGCGCTGAGCTTCGGAGTGGTGGCGGAAGCGTACGAACGGTTCCGGCCGGGGTATCCCGAGGAACTGTTCGACATGGTGATGGCATACGCGGACCATCCGGTCCGGACTGCCCTCGAGATTGGCGCTGGGACAGGCAAAGCAACCCGGCTGTTCGCTCAACGGGGGGTGACGGTTACCGCTACCGAGCCTGACGGGTCCATGCTTGCCGAGCTGCGCAAGCACGTACCGGCCAACGTCAGAACGGTGCAAGCCGCGTTCGAGGACGTGCGACCGGCCGAGCGGTACGGGCTGGTCTATGCGGCAGCAGCGCTGCATTGGACGGAACCGGAGGGGCGGTGGTCACGCATGGCCGCACTGCTGGAGCCGGGGGGTGTGTTCGCCTCGTGCGGCGGGCCATTCCGACTGGCTGACCCGGCTGTGGAGGAAGCCGTTCGCGCGGCGCGAGCACCGTTCTTGGAGAGCGACGAGATTCCATCCCCAGACGGGACGCCTCCGGGCCATGAGATGCAGTGGCCGGGTACGGAGCTGCAACGCTCAGAGTGGTTCACCGGTGTTCAACAGTCCACGATTGAACGGCGCTTGACGATGAGTGCTCGTGACTACGTTGGTCATCTCTCCACCATCTCGGCCTATCTCGTCTTGCCGATCTCGGAACGAGAGCAGGTATTCGACCAGATCATGCAGGTTCTGCCGGACAGGGTCGAGATGGCCGCCGACATTACCGTCCATCTTGCGCGTCGGTGCTACGAGGATTGATCACGACACCTCGACATGTGAGCCCGCCACTCCCAAAGCCGGCTCCGAACTGCCTCCACACACAGAACACCGCGGGCCTCCGCCCCGTCGGCCTCGAGCCTCTCGACGACGAACAACTCGCGGAACGTACACCGAGCGTGGACGGCCGTACTTCGCGCATGCCCCCAAGGCGACGTCCGCGCACGTCGGCCGCGGCCCGCCCATCAGCCCCAGCTCCGGCAGCAACAGCGTGGCCCACTCCTGAATCCGCATCCCGGCAGTAGAGGTACTGCTCCAGCTCCCTGGAGCATCACCACGGTGTATGTGCAGGAACGCATCGCCCGCCCGCACGGCTTCGAGCGTCTGGAGAACCGTCCCATTTCGGTCATGCGCTGTTGAGCTGTCCAGGGACTATCGTCCAGCGCCATGTCGATCACCGGATGGCGGGTGCACTTCACCCGCCGGGAGCTGACGTGGCCGCGTGAAGAGACGCCGTTCATGCGAGAGTTCAGCACGCTGTTTGCCGGGCTGGGTGAGCGGCTGGACGACTTCGGGTGTATCAGACGGTCACTCGGGATCTGCGGACGTTCTTCGACTTCCTGTGGTTCGCCCGGGGCGGGCTCGGCCGACGGGATGCAACGTCCGACGACCGGGCGGCGTATGAGTGGTGGCGTCGGCGGGACGAGCGGGGGCCGAGGCTGGAGGACGGTTCCTGGCACCGGGAGGTCTCCACGGTCAACCAGTTCTACCTATGGGCGATCGACAGGACCTCAGCGGTGCCGGGCGATCTCCGGTGCGGCAGGTGCCGGCAGAGGTCTCACACACAGGGCCGCGCCGGGACGTGAGGTGGCTGCCGCCGGCCTCCTATCGGCGGTGGCGGAATGTGGGACTGTGCGGCTTCGATACAGCCGAGCTGCCGCGGCAGGGTTTCCGGGGCCAGTAGGCGGCGCGGGCCGCTGCCTATGCGGGCTCGATGGTCCGTACGGGACTGCGGTTGTGTGAGCAGTCGGCGGCACCCCCAGACAACCGCAGGCATGGCACCAGTCATCAGGGTCGACCACTCGACAGAGCAACACGGCGTGGTCGGGATGCAACTGTTGGCCGACCACTTCCAAGCCGAGGTCATCGAGCCGGCAGAACGTGGCGTCACGCACGAGCCTGGGGCGCATCCGCTGATGATCGTCCGGTGGCGTTTGGTCGATCAAGCGCGGTCGTGGAGCGTGACCTGGTAGCCGTCGGGGTCGGCGAAGGTGAAGGTCCGACCGAAGGGGCCTTCGATCGGTGCGGAGACGATGGTGTGACCGTCGGCGACGAGCGCATCGTGGATGGCCTGGACGTCGGTGGCGTGGAGCCAGATCGCGGCACCGATGCCGGGCTGAGGGACGGATGCGAGGTCGGTGCCGGGAATGACGTCGCGGAGTGCGAACGCGATCGGCTTCGTCTCGAAGACGACGGCGTGCGGAGGTCCGGCCGGCGAGCGGACGAGGCCCAGGTACTGCTCGTAGAACGCCTGCGAAGCGTCGAGGTCGCGCACTTGGAGCGAGATGAAGTCGGGGCCGGTGGCGGGCATGATGACGCTCCTTCCTTGCGTGTCAGTTTTCTGACATGCATGAAACCTATGTCAGAATGCTGACATGAGTCAAGAAGGTGTCGGCGTCGACCTGGAGACGTCACTGGGCTACCTGCTCAAAGAAGCGTCGAGCGCCCTCCGCGCGGCCATGGAGGAAGTGCTGCGGCCGCTCGGGATGAGCGTGACGCACTACTCCTGCCTCGAGCTGCTGGCGCAACGACCGGGCTTGTCGAACTCCGAGCTCGCGCGCGGCGCGTTCGTGACTCGGCAGACGATGAACGTGCTACTCCAGGCCCTGGAACGAGACGGCTACGTGACCAGGCCTGCGGAGGCGCCCGTCGGGAAGGTGCTTCCCACGCGGCTCACGCCTCGCGGCCGACGAAGCCTCGAGAAGGCGAGCGCAGCTGTCCGGTCCGTCGAGGCCAGAATGCTGGCCGGCCTGACCGAGACCGAGCAGTCAGACGCGTTCCGGATCCTGCAGAGGATGATCCATTCCCTGCGTGATGACAACGAGGGTGCATAGCTCGTTCCGCGGCGCACGTCTCGTCGCGCTCGGACAGGAGTGCAGCCGATCCTGAAATCCGTGCCGGCGACCTCGAAAACCGACAGACCCCGACTGCACCCTCTACTGCGATGAGCCCGTTTCGATCTCCGGCCGAGGAGGGGAAGGTGCCGGGCCTGAAACTGTTCCGCACAATTGATAACGGCGTGGCCGAGGTTACGCCGCGTCTTGCTGAAGTCGAGGCGGATGTGCAGGACCTCGTCGAGGCGCACATGGAGACGATGCTCGGTGTGCGGTTCCTGGCGAGCGACAGAACCTGGTCCGCGACCGGCTCGGGGTCTCGGCCGCGTCCCAGGTCCTGTGGAGAGCCCCCCGGTTGATCTGTGTCGTCGGCGACTTCACCTGCCACGACGCGCACGCGGTATGCGTGCCAGCAGTTGAGCCGACGACGCCGTGTCGTTCGGGGGCTGACTGGCGCGAAAGACCTTCACATGGCTACCTGTACCCCGCCCTGCGGAATGCGCTGAATGACCGGCAGCGCTGCACTGGTGAGTCCTGGCAGGATCTGTGTACGCACGCTGTGTTGATCATCGGCCGCACGGTCGAGCACGACGACACCTCGCTCACCGTGGACGGCCACCGCATCACGGTCACCGCCGAACGCGACCTGGCTGCCCTGGCCTGGGGCGAGCTCGGCGTGGACGTGGTCATCGAGTCCACGGGCCGGTTCCGCAGCCGCGAGGACGCCGGGCTGCACCTCAAGGGCGGGGCGCGCAAGGTGGTGCTGTCCGTGCCCGGCAAGGGCGTCGACGCCACCGTCGTCATGGGCGTGAACGAGGCCTCCTACGACCCGGACAGCGACCACGTGATCTCGAACGCCTCGTGCACCACCAACTGCGTGGCCCCGATGGTGAAGGTGCTCGACGAGGCCTTCGGTATCGACAAGGGCCTCATGACCACTATCCACGGCTACACCAACGACCAGGTCGTCCTGGACGGCCCGCACAAGGACCTGCGGCGTGGCCGCAGTGCCGCCGTGAACATCATCCCCACCAGCACCGGAGCCGCCCGTGCTGTCGGGCTGATGCTGCCGGAGCTGGCCGGGAGGCTGGATGGCATCGCCGTACGGGTGCCCGTGGAGGACGGCTCGCTGACCGACCTGAGCGTGGTCCTCGACCGGCCGGCGACGGCGGACGAGGTCAACGCCGCATTCCGCGAGGCCGCCGACGGGCCGCTGAAGGGCGTCCTGCGGGTGTCCGACGCCCCGATCGTCTCCCGCGACATCGTCGGCGACCCGGCCTCCTGCGTCCTGGACGCGCCGCTGACCCAGGCCCATGGCGAGCTGGTCAAGGTGTTCGGCTGGTACGACAACGAGTGGGGCTACACCAACCGGCTGCTCGACCTCACCGAATACGTCGCCGCCCGGCTGACCGCATAGGCCGGCTCTCCACAGGTGATCCCCTTGCCGCTCCCGCTCCCGCTCCCGCTCCCGCTCCCGCTCCCGCTCCCGCGCCCTCGGCCGATACCGTGGCACCAAGCCACGACGGTCGGCCGTCGGTGCGTGAGGGACCTGGAGGATCATCGGTGGGACACTCCGAGGACGCCCGGGAGGCCCGCGTACGGCTGCCGCAGCTGAGGCTGGACGAGTTGCTGGAGGAACTCCAGGCCCGCCTGGACGCGGCCCGCGGCACCCGCCCGCGACCGGGTGCACAGCCTGCTGGAGGCGGTGCTCTCGGTCGGCCGGGAGCTGGACCTGGAGCAGGCGCTTCGGAGCATCGCCGAGGCCGCCGCGGGGCTGGTGGATGCCCAGTACGCCGCCCTGGACGTGATCGGTCCGGACGGCAGGCTGCTCTCGGACTTCCACACGGTCGGGGTCACCGATGAACAGATCGCCGAAATCGGCCACTTCCCCGAGGGCCACGGCATCCTCGGCGAGCTCATCCGCCATCCCGAGCCGCTGCGCCTGGCGAAGATCTCCGAGCACCCTGCCTCGTACGGCTTCCCGCCGAACCACCCGCCGATGAACACCTTCCTCGGCGTCCCCATCCGGGCGCGCGACCAGGTCTTCGGCAACCTGTACCTGACCGAGAAACGGGGTGGCGCACAGTTCGACGAGGAGGACGAGTCGGTCCTGTCCACCCTGGCGGTGGCGGCCGGCGTCGCGATCGACAACGCCCGCCTGTACGAGGAGTCCCGGCTGCGCGAACGCTGGCTGCAGGCGAGCGCGGAGATCACCCACAGCCTGATGTCCGGCAGCGGGCGCGGCGAGGTCCTCCAGCTCATCGCCGAACGGGCCAGAGAGATCGCCAGCGCGGCCCTCGCCGTGGTCGCGGTGCCGATGGAAGGCACCGACGCGCTCACGGTGGAGCTGGCCATGGGCCTGCACGCGGAGGCACACCGCGGGCTGGTCCTGCCCGTCGACGGCAGCCTGATCGGCCGGGCCCTCGCCGACGCCACTCCCGTCTCCAGCCCGGACGTCTCACGCGAAGAGCGCGGTGACACGGCCGGCCGCCAGGATGATGGCGAGGGGACGATTCCCGCCCGGTCCTGCGCGTTTCATTCCAGGCGCCCACGCTCGGGCCGCTGCCCGACATCCGCCCGTTCTCTGTCCTGCGTGCCGAGCTCGACCCGTGGCGCGACCGCCGCGCCGCCTGGAACGACCTCGGCCTTGCCAGCCGCTCCGGGCGCGAACACGCCGCCACCTACGACAGCGGCAGCGAGTTCGCACGCAAGCACCTGACCTCGATCAACGGCGGGCTCTCCACGTTCGATCCGGTGCTCGCCGAGGTGTCGTACGAGTGGTACTGCCCGGAGGGCGGCGCGATCCTCGACCCGTTCGCCGGCGGCTCGGTACGCGGACTTGTCGCTGGCAACGGTGGTTACCGTTACACCGGCGTCGACCTCTCCCCGTCTCAGGTGGATGCGAGGAGGACCAGGCCGCCGACTGGGCCGCCCGCGACCTGCTGGCAGCCAAGCCGGCGTGGATCCTCGGCGACGCCGCCGACGTACTGCCGGAGCTGCCCGGGGGCAGCTTCGACTACGTGTGCACCTGCCCGCCGTACCGCAACCTGGAGAAGTATTCCCGCCACCCGGCCGACCTATCGGCGATGCGGTGGAAGGAGTTCGCAGACGCCTACTGCGCTCTCATCGCGGAGAGCGTGCGGTGCCTGCCGCCGCACCGGTTCGCGACTTGGGTGGTCGGCGAGGTCCGCAACTCCGTCTGCGCGATCCGCGGCCTGGTCCCGCTCACCATCGCCGCCCACGAGGCCGCGGGCGCCCGCCTCTACAACGACGCGGTGCTGATGAACACCCTGGGCACGGTGCCGATGCGCCTGGGCAACCAGTGGCGCGCGAGCCGCAAGATGGGCCGTCACCACCAGCACGTGCTCACCTTCGTCAAAGGCGACCCCAAGCGCTCGACCGCCCACCTGCGTGGCGAGGGCGCGGCATGAATGGCGACCTGCTTGCCCGCGCGCTCGCTGTCCCCGGATACACCCCGGTCGTCACACCGATCGAGGAACACGACGGGGTGCTGGTCAAACGCGAGGACGCCTGGTCGCGCGGAGGCGCCTCCGGCGCCAGGGTGCGTGCCCTGTTCACCGCAGCCGAGAGCGCGGTGGGGATCGTGAGCGCCGGCGCCCGCATCAGCCCCCAGCTGGAGCGCGCCGCTCTCGTTGCCCACTCCCCGGACATTCCCGCCCGCCTCCATACGGGATACGGCAGCGATACGTCGGAGATCGCCCTCGCAGCGGCGGCTGGCGCCGAGGTCCTGCGTCACCGACCGGGGCGCCTGTCGGTGATCCGGGCCGGGTACCGCGTCGATGCTGGGTGACTCGCTGACGAAGGCTGGGCGTGCGTGCCGTACGGCATGGAGCACCCTGCCTATCTCGAACAGGTCGCCGATCAGGCGGCCCAACTGCCTCGTGGTATTGCTCGAGTTGTCGTGCCGGTTGGTTCCGGCATCACGCTTGCCGCGATGCTTCGCGGTCTATGCCCAGTGAGCAACCCGGCCACTCTGATCGGTGTTCGCGTCGGTGGTACTCCCACGCCTGCCCTTGATCGGTACGCGCCTGGCTGGGGCGACCGCGTCGAGCTCGTATCCAGCCCGGCTGCGTACGGCGACGCGGAGCCCAACCGTCTCGGGGAGCTGGTACTCGACCCGGACTACGAGGTCAAGGTGCGCTCCCGTTCCTCTGCGTCGGCGATCTGCTGTGGACTGTGGGTCTGCGTGCCTCTGCGCCGTAGCGCGGGAGGCGTGCCGGTCAGTCGTACAGCTACCACACCGATGGAACGTCACACCGCGTAAGGAGGGGACGGCCCATGGCGTGGAGTACCAGTAACCGTGCGAAGCGACTGCCAGGCAACTGGTACGTCGTCCGGAGAGTGGTCCTGCAGCGTGACGAGCACCGGTGTACCGCGCGGCTGCGTGACGACAGCCGTGGCCCGCGGCGCGCAACCGATGTTGATCACATCGTTCCTGGAGACAACCACGACCTGGGAAATCTCCAGTCCCTGTGCCGATGGCACCACAAGCAGAAGACGGCGGTCGAGAGTGCTGCCGCTCGTCGGGCTAGCCGCGGACGGCAGCTGAGACGACGCCCAGCCGAGGAGCACCCGGGGGTGCGCCGATCGGCGGGAGGAGGAAGCGTCTGCTCAACAAGCTTTGTGGACCAACACGTTCAGTGACAGCGAGGGCTGCGCTCGACGGAGCTTGTACCGACTACCTAGTAGCACGATCCGGCCAAGCGGCCAAAGTGCGTGGGTGAGAACAGATCGTGGGCCAAGTCCGCACCGTGCGCTTGGCCCAAGTGTTTCTCGGCGCCCGCCAGAGTACGTCACCGGGCTGGGTCCGGCGGTGGCCGTTCCCATCGGCTCCGGCGAGGACGGCGTACGCGGCGTTGTGCTTCTGGTCCGGGAGGTGGGCCAGCCCGTGTTCTCCGAGAAGGAGACCGAGCCGCTGCGGGGCTTCGCGGCGCAGGCCGCGATCGCGATGGAACTGGCGGAACGCCGCCGGAACGCCGAGGAGATCGCGGTCCTTCAGGACCGTGACCGCATCGCCCGGGACCTGCACGACCTGGCGATCCAGCGGCCGTTCGCGACCGGTATGACGCTGCTCGCGCGAGGGCGACGTCGCCGGGCCCGGTCTGCGGGCGCGGGTGGTGCGCATCGTCGGCGAGGCGGCGCCGGTGCTCGGCTTCGCGCCCAGCGTGCGTATGGAGGGCCTGCTGGACACCCACGTGTCGAAGGGAATCGCCGATCATCTGGTGGCCGTCCTCTCCGAGGCCCTGACGAACATCGCCCGGCACGCCCACGCCGACCGCGCGGAGGTGGCGCTGGAGACCGACGGACGCGAGGTCCGGCTGACCGTCTCCGACAACGGCGTGGGCATTCCGCCCGAGGGGCGCCGAAGCGGCCTGCGGAACATGGCGGAACGTGCGCAGCAGTTGGGCGGGGACCTGGAGTTGACCAGCCCTTCCGACGGCGGCACCGCGCTGGTGTGGCGCGTGCCGTTGGAGGAGAGGTAAGGGCCCGGTCCGGGGCCGGGCGTGACGGGCTCCTGAAGCCCGTCCGGTGTGCCTTCTGATGCCACCCTCCGCAGCGTGGGCAGGCCGCAAGCCGGGGGCGTGCCTGTCGACGCATGGGGCCGGTCGGGACCATTGTCCGGGCCGTTCGGTCCCTGTCGGGCCGGGACTGCGCGGTGCGAGGGTGGTGCCCGGTCCAGGGGGCGGAACCCGCCTCGTGGGCGGCGCCGGCCATTCGGCGCGGGCCGCTGTGGCGGCCTCTCGGGAGGGGAAAGGGCAGAGTCGTCCCTGCCCCGTGCCGGGCCCGCGGCAGACCGACGGAACGGCGGTTTCGTCCGGTCAGTGTGTTTCCACAGTGCCGGCGGGCCCGGCGCGCAGGCCGCGAGGAGGCAACCGACGGTTTGGTCGGGCCACGGCTCAAGTGGGGCCATGTGGCCGGACGGTACGGGCGTTCCGGCCCATCCCCGCGCCGATGCCCGGACACCCTGGCACAGCGCGATCGAGTTCCGCCGCTACCTCGGCGGTCTCGACGTAGAGGTCGTAGAAGGCGGGCAGGTCTTCGTAGCCGCCCTGAACCACTGTGACGCCGGCCTTCTCCGCCTTCTTGATGTTGCGGCGCCACTGCTGGTTGAGACCCCGCTGGACCTCGTCCAGCGACCGTTCGGCGAAGGGGACCTGGAACACGTAGCGCGGCTGGCCGGCGGCGAAGCCGTCCTCGTCTCCCGGCTCGGTCTGCTGCCAGCCCATCCGGCGCAGCCGGTCGGCGATGTCGAAGGCCCGCGGCTCGTGCGTGGTCGCTTCCACATCACGCAGCCGCCTGGCCTGCGGGTCGGCGATCGCGGCCTTGACCGCCTCGGCGCTCCAGCGGCGGGCCACGACGGGCGGCCCCATCTTCACCGAGAAGGCGCCCTGCTCCTTGAGGTAGGCGAGCATGGGCTGAAGCCACTGCTCCAGGTCGGCTGCGGCCCAGTCGATGACCGGGCCTTCGGGCAGATAGGCGAGGTAGCGCTTCAGCTTGGGCAACGGCCGTAGCAGCACCAGCCCGGCCCACGAGGCGGCCCGTCTCGTCGAACCAGCCCAGGCTCTCCGCCCGGCAATCCGGCTTCACATCACCCCACGAGGGAACCTGCATGTGACTCACCGAGGGGCGGGCCGTGATGAAGCCCAGATGTTCCTCACGGGTGATCGCCTTCAGGCGATAGCTCACATGTCGCCTTGGACGAGGGAGTGCAGGTGCTCGTCGTGCCACCCGTCCTCGTGCAGCAGCGCGCTGCGCATGGTGCCTTCGAAGGAGTAGCCGGCCTTCTCCGCCACGCGGCACGACGCCGGGTTCGCGTGCGAGTGGCACAGCCGGAGGCGGTGCAGGCCCAGGTCCTCAAGGGCCCACCGGCTGACCCGTCTGGTGGCCTCGACCACGACCCCGCCACCGCGTGCCTCGGGCAGGACCCAGTAGACGATCTCGGCGCTGCCGTTTTCGAGGTCGATGTCCCCCCATCCGATCAGGCCCAGGGCTTCGCCACCGCCCGGACGGGCGATGGCCCAGATCGCGGCCTGCTCGGCCCGCCAGCGCTCTCGCATGCGTTCGATCCGCCGGCGCGCGTTTTCCGATGACTCCACGGCCAGACGGTTCCACAGCCGGATCGCGGGATCCTGGCCCGCGGTCACGAGGACGTCGGCGTCGCCGAGTTCCCAGGGGCGCAGTTCCAGCCCACCGGGCAGGCCGAGCACCGGCTGCGGATTCCGGGCCATGCGGCCGGCGGGTACGACGGGAGGTACGGGCGAGAACGAGACCATCAGCGCATCGTGTCAGGGGCTCGGGACGCCCGAAACTGATTTCCGTACCAGGCGGTAACCGCTGACGATCTCCGGCCGGATACGCACCACCTGCCCCATCTCCGCCTCGATCCACGGCGTGAGCAGCCCCTGGTAGCGAGCCAGTTCGGCGGCATCGGCCACGCGGGTCGCCGTGCCGGTGACCAGGACACTCCACCCGGTCCGGGTCACCGGATCGATCTCGTCGGCCTCGTACGCCACCACCTCGGACAGCAGCGCACGCCCCAGCAGCGCCGACCCGCCGTGGGTGCGGACGATGATGTCGCCTTCGACAACGAGGTGATTGACCGGCCTGATCGCGGGCAGCGCCTGATCGGTGAAGGCAACCCGCCCCAACTGCACGGTGCCCAGCAGGTCGAGGGCTTCGACGCGGCTCAGCTCGACCATGCGCGCGGAGACGGCCGATTCGGAGGGCACGGGGTTCACGACTCCCTTTTCTCTACCGCCACGCGGCTGGCGTAGGTGAGCCAGAGCGGATGCGACATCGATGCCGCATCCGCGGGCGTAGGCCACCAGGTGGGCTGTCGCGTCGCGGCTGGTCGACGGCGAGCCGTCCCATACGGCCAGAAGGCGGCCACACGTACGCAGCAGGCTCTCGTCCGCGCCTATACGGGCGTCGCGGTCGGCCGGGTCGTACTCCAGCAGCCGTACCTGCTCCGACAGCAACAGCAACTCCCCGGCGGCTTTACGGTCACACGCGTCCAGCACCGCGGGCACGCCGTTCTTCGAGGGCAGGACGGTCACCAGCGTCAGCCCGGCAGTACGCGCCGCCCTCCCGAACACGACCGGCAGACCCTGCCCCGCCCGCACCAGCCCGGCCTTGCTCGCCCGCGCGAAGTCGCCCAGACGCCGACGCAGCTCCTCCTCCAGCATGGCCAACGTGGGCGCGGTGAGGTCGGGGTGTCCCACAACAGCGATCACTTCCGGTGACCCTTTCTCCGTACGACTGTGACGTGGGTGGCCCTGTAAGGGCGAGCACCGTCCCGCCCACGTCACCCTCCGCAGCATGATCTTCCGGGCTCCGCCAGGCTTCAATGGGCCGCACGGGGCCGAAGCCAGGGCCGGTCGGCCCTTCCGGAAACGCCTCGCTATTTGTTGGCGTGCTCGCCCGGATAGAACAGCAGCATCACGAACCCCGCGATCAGGTGCGTGCCGAAGATGGAGAAGAAGGCGCGCCGTGCGACGCCACGCGCCTTCTGGCTCTCCGCGTCCCGGGGCTTGCCGTTCTTGGCGTCGCTCACCGTGGAATTCCCTTCTTTCGTCCTGCCGCGTCTGCCTACAGAGGGATCTCGAACCGGACGAGGACGACCTTGCCGTCGTGCTCGACGGCCGGCTCGGCGCTCAGCTCCCCGTCGTAGTCAGCGGCCAGTTCGGCCACCATCCGCAGGCCGGCGCCCATGCCCTCAAGCGTGAGATCCGGCAGACGCGGCTCGGTGTCCGCGACGCTGACGACCAGCTGGTCGCCGGCAACCGTTACCCCCACGTCCGTCAGCGGCGAGTGCGGGGCGTGCCGCAGCACATTGGTGACCAGCTCGCTCACCACGAGCAGCACCGCATCCGCGAAGGCGGACCCGGGGGCGATGCCCGTCTCGGCGAAGTGCCCGGCCACCGCTTCCCGCGCCTCCCGCACCGCGTTGGGCCCCACCCGCACCGAGGTGACGTGGCGCCGCACCGGCGGACGAACGTGCTCGACGGCCGCGGCGGGTCTGCCCCGGTGCCACGGCATCCGGAAGCGGCGGTCGTCGCTCGTCACAGGGCCGACTCCGTGCCGCGCAACTCGGCGAGCAGGTCCTGGCGGCCGGCCAGCAGGACGGACAGGATCCGCCGGGCCGAGGCCAGCAGCTCCGCGACGTCGCCGCCGGCCAGCTCGTAGACCACCGTCGACCCGGTGCGGGTGGCGGTCACGATTCCGGAGCGGCGCAGCACAGCCAGCTGCTGCGACAGGTTCGACGGCTCGACCTCGATCGCCGCCAGCAGGTCGCGCACCGGCTTCGGTCCGTCCTGCAGCAGCTCCAACACCCGGATCCGTACCGGGTGCCCGAGCATCTTGAAGAACTCCGCCTTCGCCTCATACAGGGGAACAGGCATCCCGATCACTCCCCTTCGGCTTCCGCCTCGACGGGGCCGACGTCGACCCCGTGCCGCCGCGCCACCCGCACCGCGTCGTCCAGCTCGTCCTGGGCCACCGCCACGGCATACGCGTCCTCGGCCTCCAGAGCCACTTCGAGAGCCGCCCGCGCCTGACGCACCCGCTCCAGCAGTGCCTCGGCGAACACGGACCCGCCCATCCGGGCCTCCTCCCCGACGGCCGCACTCCACGGCAACTAGTGAATTGAAGAACTCTTCAAGTCTAGTGGACGGCGAGGCGAGGCCCCGAAGTCCGAAGCTATGCGCACCACCTCGGATTCCGGAGCGGTGACTGGGACGGTGGGAAGGCCCGAGGGCGTCCGCCGGCGCTTCACTGCGCCGACAGCACCGAAGGGGCCGAACGCCGCGGGGTCGGACGTCCACGGGTGCCGTTGCCGAGGCGCAGGATCATCTGCGGGAACTGTCCGGAGGGGATCGTCGCGCGCACCGCTGTGCGCAGGCGCGGCAGCTCCAGGGGCTGGGTGCGGAAGGCGGCCGCGGCCCGGTGAGCGGTGGCGTGCAGCAGAACGCGCTGGAGGGCCTGTCCGGCGCGCAGCCAGTCCCGGCGGGAGTCGTTCTGCGTGGTGATCAGGGCGATCAGGCCGGTCCGGGAAGGCCACGTCGTCGGCGGCGACGGCATGGTGCGGGTGAGACCGAGGAAGTCCCGGTCCGGGATGGAGGTGCAGTCCGGGTGGTAGGGACAGGCGTCCAGTGGTACGCCGTCCGGCCGGCTGCCGTGGGACGCCCGCGTCCAGGAGAACAGTTCGGCGACGTGCCCGGGGTCGGCCCGATGCGTGCGCTCGGCAGCGCGTACCAGCTCCGTGAGGCGGCTCCGCTCGTGACGGGACTCCACGGTGTACAGCTCGGCTCCCTCGGCTCTCGCGTGTTCACGCAGCTCGTCGATGAGCTGCTGAGGGAGCCGGGAGGACTGGAAGGGGCCCCGGTGCGTGCGCCGCTTCCGTATGGCCTGGAACATCAGCTCCTCGTCGCCGCTCGGCCTGACATACGACCCCCAGCCGACGTGTGCGAGGTGGTCGGGGTTCCATGGGTCGGGGAGCGGGTGTACGACGGGCATGAAGCCCAGATTCCGCATCGCGAGCCGTACATTGAACAGCGCCGCACCACAGCTGATGACCATCTCCCGTCCGGCCGGTCGGCGACCGGGAGACGGCGCGCGTACAGGTCGAGTCCCGTGTCCCTGCCGGTGAACAGCCAGGGCTGGGTGTTGAACAACGAGGGCGCGGCGACGGCCGCTCGGACCAGGTAGGTCGCCGCGTGGTCGACATCGGTATGCGTTGCGTACATGGCAGTTACCGCCGTTCACCGTCGCTGACCGTGGTGCCTGCTGGTGTGTATTTCAAGGGTGCTCGTCCGCCACAGCGTCCGAGCAGAGGCCGGACGTCCCCCTGCTGAGGGCCGCAGGGGTACACATGGATCGCGACGGCCTCGTGTCGGAGCAGACGGCCGTCGGGCACCGGAGTCGCCCGCCGCAGAACAGGCAACAGGAGGGCGGAGCCTGTCGCAGGGGCAACCGGTCCTGGCTCACGAGATCTTGCGTCGCCACTGCGGTTCGACCTGCTCCCACTTCCTGCCCCACTCGTCGACGCGTCGACGGTCGAGCCGCCACCGCGCGACGCGGCCGGCGGCGTACACCAGCCCACCGAGGGCGAGCGCGGCCGAGAGGCCCAGAAGGCCGGCCTGGGCGGATGCCTCGGCGACAGTCGGCGGCGGTGTGACGAGCCGTCCCTCGTCGTCGAACCAGATCAGTATCTTCGAGCCGGCCGTGCGCCCGGAGTCCACAACTGCCCGGCCGGTGCGCGTGGAACCGTCCGACGCCGTCCAGCGGACCTTCGCCCGGACGCTGTCGTCCCGCACACCCTCCGACGTCGGCACCCTTCGCACGGTGCTCTCGACGAGCACGGCCCGGACGGCGTGCCGCTCCGCGCGCAGTTGCGCGAAGGACTTGTCCGCGGCCCGGGACGTGACCGTGCCGACGAGCGTGCTGCCCACCACGATGGCGGCCCAGACGGCCAGTACGATCCATGCCTCGGCGATGTCGCTGCGCCGTCTGAGCGGATTGCTCCGCCACCGCCACAGCCACTGCCTCGTACGCCTTTCGCTGAGCATCGGGCCGCACCTCCTCGTCGTGACAGTCAGAAGGTCGCACCCGGGAACGAGCCGCGGCAGGGGCCGACCGGACGGCGTCGCAGGGCCGTTCAGCCCTGCTGAGGGGCGGCGGAGCGGCACATCGGCGACGTACGGCCCCCGTACGGACCTGTATCGCCGCCGCGGTCGCCGCGCCTTCGATCTTCAACACCCAGCCCTGGCGCTTCCGTCTGGACCCCGAGACCGTCACACTCCAGGTCCGCGCGGCCCCGGAGCGGGGCCCGCGTCACGCGGATTCCACGGGCCGCGCCCTGCACCTCTCGGTGGGTGCGTCCGTGCTCAACCTCCGTGTCGCGGTTGCCCACTTCGGATGGCGGCCCGTCACCCGTCTGCTGCCCGCTCCGGACGATCCGGGGCTGCTTGCCACGGTCCGCCTGACGGGGTCCGCATCGAGGCAGGCCACGGGGCATCGCGCGGACCTGTACGAGGCGATCGGGCGCAGGCACAGCAGCCGGTTCCCGTTCTCCGGGCGGCCGATGCCGTCGCAGGTACGCGTGAACTCACCGAGGCCGCACGCACCGAGGGCGCCCGGCTCACCTTCCCCGCAGCCGACGAGAGGGACCACCTCCTGCGCCTGACCGCCGAGGCGGAGCACCGCAACCGGACCGACGCGGACCGTGGCGCCGAGAGCCGCCGCTGGATACACCGTGACCGGGACGAGACCACCGACATTGGACTCCCACATACGGCACTCGGCCCGCAGGACTCCCACGAGCGCCTCAGCATGCGCGACTTCACCGCGCAGCGGCACACCGACAGGCTCCCCGCCCGGCCGTTCGAGCCCGACCCCGTCATCGCGCTGCTGACCAGACTCCTCGCGCGAACACGGCAGGATCCAACGGCGGTGCGGAGGGCACCTCGGTCACGGTCTGGACGAACCGCACCGGTGGACCGGCCTCCGAGCCACCCACCGCGTCCGAGGCGAGGGTACGGGCGGAGCCGGCGGGCGTGCTGTTCGAGCTCGGTGCCGCAGGCGCCGTGCTGCTGTGCGGGCGGGTCGTACGCGCGGGTCTGGACCGGCGGCGCATGGGGGAGTGGGACGCCGACTGGGCGCGGGTCGGGCCTCGGTGGAGGAAGCGGATGACCGGCTGACAGGGGCCGATCGGGTCTGCCCCGGGGCCGGTCGGCCCACGCATGTCGCGGACCGCGGCGTGATGCTGGAAGTGGCGAAGAAGAGGAGGGAGACATGACTGGCATGATCGAGCGGCTGCCGGGCTGGCCGACACTGCCCGACCTCTTCGGCTGGGTGGAGACCGGCCTTCCCGGAGCGCACACGATTCCGGGGCTGCACGGTATCCGTGTTGAAGAGCATCTGGCGGACGGGACATACGAGCTGCGGGCCGAGCTTCCGGGCATCGACCCCGCCAAGGACGTCGAGATCACCGTCACGGAGGGCGCTGTGACCCTGCGGGCCGAGCGCAGTGAGGAGACCACGGAGAAGCACCGCACCGAATTCCGCTACGGCACCTTCGCCCGCTCCGTCCGGCTGCCCGCCGGAGCCAAGGGCGAGGAGGCGACCGCTGAGTACAAGGACGGTGTCCTGACCATCAAGGTCCCGGTCCCGGAGACGAAGACGGGTACCCGGACCATCCCGGTGCGGCACGTCTGAGCGCCATGACGCGCTGAGCCGCACCACAGGTGCGCGCCCGGAGGGCAGGTCCGGCCGCGCACCTTCGGCTGTCGACCGGAACCAACGGTCAGCAGATACGCGGGAACTGCTCTCCCAACGGCATGTCCACCACTCGCCGGGCACCGACCAGCGTCCGCAGTGTCACCCGGCCACTCGGCCCGTCCGCCAGGACGTCACCGATGCGGACCGCGTCCCGGCTCTCGGGAAGCGACCGCATCGCGGCGAGCGCACGGTCGGCCGCGGTCGGCGCGACGAAGGCGACCAGACAGCCTTCGTTGGCGACGATCAGGGGATCGAGGCCGAGCAGGTCGCAGGCTGAGGCGACCGGCTGCGGAATCGGCAGGGCGCTCTCGTCGATCTCGACGGCGACCGACGAGTCGCGGCCGATCTCGTTCAGCGCTGCGGCGAGGCCGCCGCGGGTCGGGTCGCGCAGGGTGTGGACGTGTTCGCCGAGCGGTGCGAGGGCCCGTACGAGGCGGTGCAGGGGCTGGCTGTCCGAGGCGATGTCGCTTTCGAAGCCGAGCCCTTCGCGGGTGGACAGCACGGTGGTGCCGTGCAGGCCGATCGGGCCGGAGAGCAGGACGGCGTCGCCGGGGCGGGCGAGCGCGGCGGACGGGCGCAGCGCACCGGGTCGCTGCCCGATGCCGGTGGTGTTGACGAAGACCTTGTCGACCGCGCCCCGGCCCACGCCCTTGGTGTCGCCGGTGATGACGGGGACCTCGGCGGCGCGGGCGGCCTTGCCCAACGACTGGATGGCCCATCACCGCGCACACATGCCCGGCGGCGAGGAAGGCCTGCACTTCGCAGTCGGGGTCCTCCAGCAGCGCGGTCAGCGCGGGTGGCACCAGGACGTGGCTGACCAGCATCGAGAAGTTCGCCAGGCCCAGGCGGGCCGCGTGCAGTACGGCCATGGCGTTGGCGGGCGCGGTGGTCTCGAACCCGACCGCGAGGAAGACCACCTCGCTCTCCGGCTGTTGCCCGGCGATACGGACCGCGTCCATCGGTGTGTAGACGACGCGTACGTCCGCACCGCGCGCCCGCAGCGACAGCAGGTCGGTGTCGGTGCCGGGCACGCGCAGCATGTCGCCGAAACTGGTGAAGACCACGCCGGGGCGGGCCGCAATGGCCATGGCCCGGTCGAGCGTTTCGAGTGGGGTGACACTGACCGGGCAGCCGGGCCCGTGGATCATCCGCATGCCCGCGGGCAGCAGTTCGTCGATGCCCTGCCGGACCAGGGTGTGGGTCTGGCCGCCGCAGACCTCCATGATCCGCCAGGGCTTCGTCGCGGTGCGGCGCAACTCGTCGACGAGCTGCCGGGCCGGCGCCGGGTCGCGGTACTCGTCCAGGTACTTCACCGCGGGTCACTCCGTCGCGGATCCACCGGCGAGGTGACACTCGACGTCGACCACGCCTTCGACGGCACGGGCCAGACGGGCGGCCACCGGCACCAGCGAGGCGTCCCTGATCTTCCCGGTCAGGGTGACGACACCGTCCTTGACGTCGACCCGGATCGGCTCGACGGGCGCGGGGAACAGGTAGGAGACCACCTCGCGGCGGACCTCCTCGGCCAGTTCCTCGTCCGGGCGCAGGAAGACCTTCAGGAGGTCCACCCGGCTGACGACTCCTTCGAGCATGCCGACGTCGTTGACGACAGGCAGCCGCTTCACCTTGCGCTGGGCCATGATGCGCGCGGCCTCGGCGAGGGTGGCGTCGGGGTGGACGGTGACGGCCGGGGCCGACATCAGGTCCGCGGCGCTGACGCCTCCGGCCTTCGCCAGGTCGGTCAGGCGGCCCAGCTGGGTATAGCGGCCCAGCTGGGTATACCGGTCGGGGTCGCTGTCGCGGAACTCCTCCTTGGGCAGCAGATCGGCCTCGGAGACGACGCCGATCACCCGGCCCTCACCCTCCACCACGGGCAGGGCGCTGACCTTCCACTGTTCCATGAGCTTGACGATGTCCTTGAACGGGGCGTCGCGGCCGACGGCCACGACGGTGTGCGTCATGACATCGCTCACGACGTGCGAGCTGCCGCGCATGGTGTCCTCCTCGGGATGTCAGGTGCGGTCGACCGTGAGGTCGAGGAAACGGGGCCGCGTCGTCGTTGACGATCGCCGTCTGGGCGATGCGGAGCAGGTCGTGCTCGATGGCGCCCTGGTTCTGCGCGGTGGGCGGTACCGGGCGGGCGTCGGTGACGATGCCGTCGCCGTCCAACTGGTAGCGGTGGTAGAGCAGGCCGCGCGGTGCCTCCGTCGCGCCGTGGCCCGTGCCTGCGACGGGCGGTACGTCCACGTACGGGCGGGGCGGGGGCTCGTACGCGTCGATGATCCGCAGGGCCTCGTCGATTGCGTACACCACCTCGACGGCCCGCACGAGGATCGAGCGGTAGGGGTTGCGGCACACGGCACCGTCCGCCGGGTCGCCGAGCCCGGCCTCGCGGGCCGCCCGGAGCGCCACGGGCGACAGCCGGCTGCCGCTGATCGCGAACCGGGCGAGGGAGCCGGTGAGATGGCGGCGCCCGTCGAGGCGGGAGTGCAGGGCGGTCGAGTGGGGGACCTGCTCCTCGCGGACGTGATCGAGGAACGAGGACAGGATGAAGCCGCCCCGGGCGCCGTCGATCCGTAGCACGGTGGGGGTCCCGGACTCGATCGCGTACGTCTCTGGGGCGGCCAGCGCCAGGAAGTCGGCATCGACGGCGGCGTCCGGGAAGTCGAAGCCCGCCACCCAGCGCACTGTCTCCCAGGCGTCGTCGGCGACCCGGCGCAACTGCTCGGCGAGCGGGCGGAGTTCGGAGCGCGTGGGCGCCCGATGGAAGCCGCCGACGCGCACGTTGACGGGGTGGATGGCGCGCCCGCCGAGGAGTTCGAGGAGTGCGTTGCCCGTCTGCTTGAGCCGCAGCCCCCGCTCCACCGCATCGCGGTGCGTGCGGGCGAGGCCGATGGCGCTGTCGCAGCCGAGGAAGTCGGGGGCGTGCAGGAGGTAGATGTGCAGGGCCTGGCTCTCGATCCACTCGCCGCAGTACAGCAGTCTGCGCAGGTTCCGGATCGGCGGCGGGACGGTGATGCCGCAGGCGTCCTCGATCGCCTGGCAGGCGCTCATCTGGTACGCGACCGGGCAGATCCCGCACACCCGGGCCGTGATGTCGGGTGGCTCGGTGTACGCACGGCCGCGCAGGAACGCCTCGAAGAAGCGCGGCGGTTCGTAGATCTGCAGCCGGGCATCCTCGACGGTGCCGTCCTTGACACGCAGGTGCAGGGCGCCCTCGCCTTCGACCCGGGAGAGGGAGCCGACGTGCAGAACGCGGGATCCGCGGTGGGTCACGACCGGACCTCCTTGTCGAAGGCGGCGGCGTTGAAGGTGCGCAGGAAGCGCGCGACGTCACGGTCGTCCATACCGTCGCGGTGGAGCAGCGGGATCAGGGCGGGCAGGTTGGCCGACCCGGACGGGCCGAAGCAGCCGTAGCAGCCGCGCCCGTACGCCGGGCAGATGGCTCCGCATCCGGCGTGCGTGACCGGGCCCAGGCAGGGCGTGCCGTGGGCGACGGTGACGCACACCGTGCCGCGCCGCTTGCACTGGAAGCAGACGCTGTGGTTGGGGACGTCGGGCTTACGGCCGGCCAGGAACGCCGTGATGACCTCAAGGAGCCGGCCCTTGTCGATGGGACAGCCGCGCAGCTCGAAGTCCACGTCCACGTGGGCCGACACGGGTGTCGAGGTGGCGAGGGTGTCGATGTAGTCGGGGCGGGCGTAGACGGTCCGCGTGAACTCCTCCACGTCGGCGAAGTCGCGCAGTGCCTGGATGCCTCCGGCGGTGGCGCAGGCGCCGATGGTCACCAGGAAGCGGGACTGCGCGCGGATCTCCCGGACCCGGTCCAGGTCGGAGGGCGTGGTGACCGACCCTTCGACGAGCGTGAGGTCGTACGGTCCGGGCGCCACCTGGCTCGACGCCTCCAGGAAGTGGGCGATCCGTACCTTGCCCGCGACGGCGAGGAGTTCGTCCTCGCAGTCGAGGAGGGTGAGCTGGCAGCCGTCGCAGGACGCCAGCTTGAACACGGCGAGCGTGGGGGCGGTCATGTCACAACTCCCTTACGGAGAGCAGGGATTCGGCCCGTTCCCAGCCGATCACCGGACCGTCGCGGCACAGCAGCACCCCGCCCAGTTGGCAGTGGCCGCAGTGTCCGGTGGCGCAGCGCATGTTGCGTTCCAGCGAGACCCGGATCCGGTGGGCGGGCAGTCCCCGGTGGAGCAGATCGCGGGCGGTGGCCCGGATCATCACCTCGGGGCCGCAGACATACGCCGTGATGTTCCCGGGCTCGAAGCGGGCGTCGTTCAGCAGCGTGGTGACGACGCCGACACGGCCACGCCGGCCGGCGGCGGGGCGGTCGACCGTGACCGCGCAGTGCAGCGGGCCGCGGGCCGCCGTCCAGGCGTGGACCTGGTGCGCGTAGAGGAGGTCCTCGGGGTGCGGGCGCCGACGAGGAGGTTCAGCCGCCCGTACGCGTGCGGGACGGCCCGCGCGGCGAGTACCAGGGGGCGCAGCGGGGCCAGTCCGATGCCGCCCCCGATGACCAGCACGTCCTGTCCGGCCGCCCGGTCGAGTTCCCAGCCGGCGCCGAACGGGCCGCGCATGGCGATCCGGGCGCCGGGGCGGAGCGCGCACAGTGCGGCTGACACCGCGCCCACAGAGCGGACCGTGTGGACCAGTTCGTGACGGCCGATACCGGACACCGAGACGGGAATCTCGCCCCCCGAAGGCGTACACCATCGCGAACTGCCCGGGAGCGAAAGGCGCGAGTGCGGCCGGACCCACCGGCGCGATCGCGAGACTGACCGTGTCGGCCGTCTCCTCGCGGACCCGGGTCACCTGATACGGCACGGGGACATCGGTCATGAGGGGCCTCCGCTGCCGCAGGGGGCGTACAGGTCGAGGAGCCGGATGCGGGACGCGTGCAGCCGGTGGGCGATCACGCGGGCGACCCAGGTGGCGATGGCGCGCCCGAACTCGGGGTCCTCGGCGCACATCGCCCGCACCGCGTTCGCGTCGAACTCCCAGGCCCGCACCGGATGCGTGACCTCGGCGCCCAGCTGCCACACGTACGGTGCGAAGTGCCAGGACCAGCCCACCAGTTCGCCGTGGCCCAGCGACTCGATCACGGGGGACCGGGCGGCCGGGCACATGCAGATCGAGGGCGACGACACCCGTCCGCACGATCCAGAACCGGTCGGCGCGCCCACCCTCCTCGAACAGACGGGTGCCCGCGTCGAAGGAGACCTCGCGGGCGAGGCTCATCAGCTGCTCGCGCTGTTCGGCCGGGAGGGCCGTGGTCGTCATGGTGACAGACGTCATCGCTCCTGCTCCTTCTCGTGTCGCCGTGGCCGGGCCGCCGACTCGTCGTGCAGGGCCGCGGCTTCTTCCGTGATGTCGATACCGACGGGGCACCAGGCGATGCAGCGCCCGCAGCCCACGCAGCCGGAGCTGCCGAACTGGTCGTACCAGGTAGAGAGCTTGTGGGTGAGCCACTGGCGGTAGCGGCCGCGCGGCGAGGAGCGCACCGCGCCGCTGTGGAGGTAGGAGAAGTCCAGGTCGAAGCAGGAGTCCCAGCGCTGCCACCGCTCGGCGTGATCGCCGGTGAGGTCGGTGACCTCCTCGGTGGTGGTGCAGAAGCAGGTGGGGCACACCATGGTGCAGTTGCCGCAGGTCAGACAGCGGGCGGCGACGTCGTCCCAGCGGTCGGCCTCCAGGCTCTCACCCATCAGCGTGCGCAGGTCCACGGGCGGCATGGCCCGTCCCATCCGGTTCCGGGCGGCGTCCACGGCGTCACGGGTGGTCGATTCCGTGCCCGGGTCGGCCGGGCGGTGTGGGACCCGGGACAGGAGCTCGGCGCCGGCCTCGCTGCCGACGCGGACGCGGAAGCGGTGACCGTCGTCGTCCACGACCTCCGTCAGCGCGAGGTCGAAGCCCGCGTCCGCTGCCGGGCCGCCGCCCATGGACACGCAGAAGCAGGTGGCGCCCGGCTCGGTGCACTCGGCGGCTATCAGGAAGGCCCCTGACCGCCGTTCCTGATAGCCGCTGTCCCTGTATCGGCCTCCGGCCAGGACCCTGTCCTGGATCGCGATGGCACGCAGGTCGCAGGGACGCACGCCGAGGAAGGCGTACGACGGCTGCTCCGGACGCTCTTCGGCGACCGACAGGCGTCCGTCCGCCGTACGGTCCACGCTCCACAGCCTCTCCCGCTGCGGGTGCAGGAACGCCTTCCAGGGTGCGGTCCCGTGCTGTGCGCGAAGGCCGCGCCGTCCTCACGCGGGACCAGACGGTACCGGCCGGCCTCCACCTCGGTCCCCCAGCCGAAGGGCAGCTGGTCGGCCGAGGCGAGTTCGGCCAGGATCACGGCGCCGTCCCGTACCGTCGGACCGACGACCGTGCGTCCCTGGTCGGTGAGGGCCTTGACCAGGGCGTCGAGCCCGTTCCTGTCCAGGACGGCGGCTACGGGGCTGACTGTCATCGTTCCCCTCCGCGTGCCGTAGGGGCTGCTGATCCCAGCGTGGGCGCGGGACCGGCGCGCCGCCAGGCCGGCCGGTCCCGGCAGGTGGGTCGTTCGGCCCCAGTGCCCAGGCGTCCTGCCTGCGTGCGGTCCTGCGCCGGACAGCTGCCAGGTGCCTCGGTCAGGCCGATGCCTCGTCGGCCGGAAGCCGGAGTTCCGTCTTCGCCGAGAACAGGTGGACGGCCTTCGCGTCGACGGAGACGCGCAGCTGCTCCCCCTTGCCGTGAACCTGCCGCCCGGGGACGCGGACGACGACCTGGACGACGTCCTGGCCCACCTTGGCCGTCGTGTGCAGGTAGGTGACGGCACCGCATCGACCGGGCCCTGGGCTGGACAGCCGTCGTGCCACGCTCCGGGGAACGCGTCCTCGCCCGGTGACGAGGCTCAGGAGGGGAGGACCGTGCAGACAGTGTGCGTCGGCAGTGCTGTATGCCGCGCAGGGGCCGACCGGCCCCATACGGCCCTGACCGTACAACGGCCGTTCAAGGGCCGTTCCATCCCTCTGGTCGGGCCGGTCGGCTCATGTGCTGTGAGCTGTATCGGAGTTGGCTGGTAGTGAGGGGAACAACGCAGACCAGAGGGGAACGAGGGCCATGGGTACGAGTCTCACACCGGAGTTCTGGGAGCGGTTCGCCGTTCTGCTGGTCGCGGCGATGGGGGTGACGTTCGTTCTCACCGCGGTGTTCGACGCGCTTGCCGTCCGGCTGCTGCGTCGTCGTGTGCAGCGGCCTTCGGCGCAGGCGCCGTCCCGGCCCCAGGCGACCGGTCACCGCGAGTCCGTCCGCTGCTGAAGGAGGCAGACGGTGCTTGCCGGCCTTGACAGGATTCCCAAGCCGATCGCCGCCGGACCGGAGATGGAGGTGTTGGCCCACTTCTGCCGGGACATGACGTCGACCGGAAGCGTCGAGGCGGGCGGCATGGGCCCCGGCACAACGGCGATGACCGCCCGTGGCCGGGGGATGCACCAGCGTATCCAGGGCGGTCGCTGGATCGTCGGAACGTATGAGCAGGACCAGTTCCTGCTCGACGGCACCTTCGTGCTGACGTGGCAGCTCCACTGGGTCGTAGGCTGGGACCCGGCATCCGGTGGTTACCGGGCCACACTCGCCGACAACTACGGTCACGCCGACGTCATGCGGGGGCGTATCGACGGTGATCGGCTCACCTTCGAGACGATCGGCGATCCGCCGGTCCGGCTGCGCCTGGTGTGGGACGTGACGGATCCGAAGCAGATGGTGTGGCGAAACGAGGCGTCGACGGGCTGCGGACCCTGGACGCTGGTCGAGGTGTACCGCTGCACACCGATGTAGCACCGGTATGGGAGGAACGCCATGCACAAGCCCCGTGTCAGGCCCTCCAAGGCGGCCTCGCCCACCACTTCGGGCATGTCGGCAGCCACGGGCGTCGCCGGTCGCCCGCGCCGGATCGACGTCGTGCCCTTCCCGCCGAGCCGACGGCTGGTGGTCGCTGTCGAGCGGGCCGGTCGACGGATGGCGGCCATGCACTGCCTCTTCGAACTCGACGTCACCACAGCGCGTACCTTGCTCGCGGCCTCCGACCGGCCGGCGTCGTTCACCGCGTTCGTGGTGGCCTCCGTCGCCCGGGCAGCGGCGGCCCACCCGCAGGCGCACGCCTACCGGAACTGGCAGGGTCGGCTCGTCCGCCATCGGCACGTCGACGTGACCACGCTGGTGGAAGTCCAGACCGGGCAAGGCCCCTTCGCGCTCCCGCTCGTCCTGCGGGACGCCGATATACGCGACGTCCCGGACCTCACGGCGGAGTTGCGGGCCGCCAAGGCCGACCGCACGGCAACCGGCACGGGGCGGATGCTCGATCGCTTCGGCACCACGTTGACTCGGGTTCCGGGTCTGGTGCCGGCGATGTACGCGGTCATGGCCAGGTCGGTGCGGCTGCGGCAACTGTCGGGGACCGTTGCGGTCACGGCGGTCGGAATGTTCGGCGCCGGCGGCGGGTTCGGGATCGCCCCGCCGGCCCTGATGCCGCTGCAGGTGGTCGTCGGCGGGGTGACCGGGAAGCCCCGTGTCGTGGACGGCCGGACAGTGGTCCGGGAGGTGCTGGACCTGACCGTCACCTTCGACCACAACGTGATCGACGGAGCACCCGCTGCCCGCTTCGTGGCCGATCTTCGGCGGCTCATCGAGGAGGCCGAGGTGCTCAGCACGTCCAGCACCACAGGGGCGCGGCGCTCCGGCCGCGCGGGCTGAGCCCTTCCGAGCGAAGGTGCCGGGTCTGTGCTCTCGGCTCGCTACGCAGCTCCGCTCCTGAGGAGGGGGAGGGGAAGCATCTCGACGCCCCCGAGCGGCGACGCGGGCTTCTCGGTGCGGTCCATGGCGGGAACTGCGACGACGGGGACCGTCGCGTGCTTCAGGCAGGCGCGGCCGACCGTGCCGCGTCCTTTCCGAGGGTGCGCCCGCGTGGCCCCGCGCGCTTCGGTGGCTGGCGCCGTCGGCAAGGGCTGAGCTCGTCCTCGGTTGCCGCTGAGAGCCCACCCGCGGGCCGCGGTCCTCGAGCGCCCGAGCCATTCCCGCCGTTGTGCTGCAACCTCACTCGGGACGCGCCCGCCGACCGTGCCCATCGCGGGAAGTCCGTACTGCCTGTGAGCCGTGCGCCCCAGGGCCAGCAGCAGGGCGCCCTGCGCCTGTCGGAGCAGCACTCGCGCAGGTGGCCCCTCCAGCACGACGGCCCGTACGATGGGGTCGATCCGCGTTCCGAGGACCTGGCGCAGCGTCGAGACGAGCAGCTGCGCGGCCTGGTCGCGTTGCTCGGCGGCCGTCGGGCGCTCGGCGGCGGGAGCGTAAGGCGCCCTACCGGACTCCACCGGTTCCCAGGCGTGTACGGCGACGACGTCCGCACCCAGAGCACGGGCCTGCTGGGCGGCCCAGCGCAGCGCGGCCATCGACGCCTCGGATCCGTCGACACCCACCACGATGCTGTTGCCGTCGGCGAACTCGGTCATGGCAGCCTCCCTGGGTGACCTCTTCTCCCACGGTGCCCCGGACCGGCAGGGCGAGGCGTGGGCCGACGGGCCCCGCACGGGTGCCGAACGGTCCCTTGCCGGAGGCTCGGCACCGCACGGACTGAACGGGCGTGGTGCCGGGCCGAGTGGCCCTCGTAGTCGTAGAGGCCCGCCCGCTCCAGGGCTCGTCGCCTTCGGAGGCGACGCAAGTCGGCACACGGGGTCGAACGACATGGGCCGAACGTCCCCAGGTCGATGCGGAGTGGATCGCGTAGGAGCACGGCTCCTGCGGGCCGGCCGTCGACGGTGAGCCAGGCGACGGCCGCCCCGTCGAGGTGGGCTCGGTTCTCCACCGAGCCCACCCAGCCGGGCCGCTCGGTGCGCTCGTCGAGCTGTCCGATGGTCATCCCGTGGCCGTGGAGCGTGCCGACGGCGCCGCGACCCGGTTCCTCGGACACGTCCGCGGGTACGGACAGCGGCAGTCCGCGAGCCCTGGCAGCGTCCACGACGGCGCGGGCCAGCACGTGCGGGGAGTACTGGTCGATCGACGCGGCCAGCCGCAGCACCTGCGCCGACTGCCCGCCCGGTGCGGCAACCACGTCGAGCACGCGCGGCCGTCCGCCGGTCAGGGTGCCGGTCTTGTCGAGCAGCAGGGTGCGGGCCCGGCCGAGGTTCTCCAGGGCTCCGCCGTCGCGGATCACCACGCCGAGGCGGGAAGCCCGCGACAGACCGGAGACGACGGCCACCGGCGCCGCCAGCAGCAGAGGACACGGCGTAGCGACAACCAGGACCGCCACCGCGCGCACCGCGGAGCCGCTGACCAGCCAGGCCAACCCTGCAGCCGCGACGGACAGCGGCAGGAACCAGGCCGCGTAGCGGACGACGGGAGCGGACTCCGCACCGGTCTGCCGGGCCAGCCGCACGATCTCCGTGTAGGTGCTGTCCTGCTCGGTCGCCGTGGCGCGCAGTTCGAAGGCGCCGCCCGCGTTCACCACCCCGCTGCGCACCGGCTCGCCCGCCGTGCGCTCGACAGCCAAGGGCTCTCCGGTCAGGACTGATTCGTCGAGTACGGCGGTTGCGCCGACCACGCGGCCGTCGACCGGGACGACCTCGCCCGGACCGACGACCAGCAGATCACCGACGGCGGCCTCGGCCGACGGCACCGAGTTCACCTCGGCGCCGGTGCGTCGACGGGCGGTGCGGGGTGCGTGCTCCAGCAGCGCGCGCAGGTCATGGGAGGCCCGCCGCTGGGCCGCGCCCTCGAGGGTGCGTCCGGTGGCCAACATCAAGGCGATCAGGGCCCCGGCCAGGTATTCCCCGACGGCCAGGGTGCCGCCGAGGGCCAGGACCGCGATCAGATCCACGCCCGCGTGACCGCGCCGTAGCGCGGCCAGCACCCAGCCCACCGCGGGCGCGACGGCCACGACGGTGCCGAGGCCCCAGCACAGATCGGCGAGGTCCGTGGCGCCCGCGAGCCAGAAGATGCCACCAGCCGTCAGGGCGGCGGCCGTGACGGTCAGGAGGGCGGGTTCGGGTTTCGGCGGCAGGAACAGCGCCGCGAACGGCCGGCGCAGCGGTTTTCCGGGGGTGACGCGGTCCATGGCAGTCCTCCGTCGCGCTTCCTCATCGACTCAGTCGTGCGGTACCAGGGCGATGGGGCACGGCAGGTGGTGCAGAGCCGCGTGCGCGACGGGACCGAGCTTCCAGGTGTAGTGAGCCGGGTGGCGCCGACGTCCCACGACGACGAGGCGGCCACGGCCGGACGCGGACAGCAGCACCTGCGCCGCCGGACCGACGGCGACGTGTGCCTCGACGAGGACCTCGGGGAATTTCTCCCGCCACGGCGTCAGTGTGGCGGCGAGCCGGGTGCGTTCCTCAACCTCGTAGCGGCTGTCGGCCTGCCCGGTGAACAGCGCGTGAGGACTCACCAGCGCGGAAGGGGGCAGGGCCTTCACCACGCGCACGGGGGCTCCGTGCAATTCCGCGGTGGTGAAGGCGAATTCCAGCAGCGGGTCGGCATCCGGCCCGACCTGCTGCACACCGACCACGACCTCGTCCCGGTCCGCCGCCCCGGGGTGACCCCAGCCCGCCTCGACGACGGGCTCGTCGGCCCGGACGGTGATGGACGGGCACTGGGTGAGGCCCAGGACGTGCAGGCTGATGGAGCCGAGCAGGAAACTCGACACGGAGCCGTGTGCGCGGGAGCCGAGCACCAGCATGCCCGCGCGCTCACTGTGCTCGAGGAGCGCCTGAGAGGCAGGCACCGACACCAGTTCCCTGGCCACGGTCAGATCGGCGTAGCGGTGCAGCAGCTCGGCCTCGGTCCGCTGGAGTACCTGGTCTCCGTAGCGCTTCCTGCTGAAGGCTTCCTGGGCGATGGGCACGTCGAGCGGCTGGGTGGTCCAGGAGTGCAGCAGCAGGACAGGCAGGTGCCTGTCCCTGGCTTCCCGGGCGGCCCACCACGCGGCTGTCACGCTCGCAGGGGAACCGTCGAGTCCGACGACGACAGGGCCGGTCATGGCGCACCTCCGGATGTCGGGGCGACAGCTGTGGGCCGGGCTGCCGCTCACGTGCCCCCACTCCTCACCGTCAGGGTCGTCGCAGCACGGCCGTCAGGGGAGGGCCGGACGGTGCGCTCTTGGGGTCCGTATGGCCCAGTGCTGCATGGAGCCCGCGGGAGCAGGCTGGGGCCGGAAGAACGAGGCGGGGCCGCCCGGCCTGTGCAGACGGGCCCGACGGGCCCGACGGGCCGGGGGCGTGCCGGGCCACCGTCGCTTCATCGCGCGGAATCCGGGGCTCTGCCCGGAGCGAGCGCCGCGAGAGGGGAGACCAGGGATGAGCGGCCCGGTCGTGGTGGGAGTGGACCGCACGTGGTCGAGTGCGACCGCGGTGGAAGTCGCCGCTCGCGAGGCCGAGCGGCGCGGAGTCGGACTGCGGCCGGCCTACGCCCTGTCGTGGCCTTCGAGGCATGTGCCTTCCGGCGTGCCGCCCTGGGATCCGGACGGCGCCGACCTGCGTGACCTGGTGAACAGCGCGTTGACCGCTGCCGAGCGGCGGGCCCGTAGTGTCGCGCCGACGGTGGAGATCACGCATGAAGTCCTCGTCGGTGACCCCGGCACGGTGCTGGAGGCCGCGTCGCGGCACGCGTCGCTCACCGTGGTGGGCAGCCGACGACGAAGCCGGCTCGGCAGGCTGCTGCCCGGCTCGGCCGCCGGCCGGCTGGTCGCCCACGGCCGCTGCCCGGTACTGGTGGTGCACGAGGGTTCACCGGCCGAGCGAGGGGTGGCGGCCCGATTCGCCTTCGCCGAGGCTTCGGCGCGGGGCGCGGACCTGGTCGCCCTGCGAGCGCACGGGCCGTGGACCGTACGGTCGCACCACGAGCCCGCCGTCGCGCTGTCCGGAACGTACGACGAGCAGCACTTCGGTGACCACGCCAAGCCTGTGCCCGACGGGGCACTGTCCACCCTGCGGGAGAAGTACCCGAACGTCAGGGTGCACCGTCGGCAGGTCCGAGGTCGGACCAGCAGCGCCCTTGTCGACGCGAGCGCCGAGGCCGGACTCGTCGTGGTCGGCGCACCCGGCCGCGATGGCATCGCGGGCCTGCTGACGGGCTCGACCAGCCAGACCTTGCTGCGTCACGCGCGCTGCCCCGTCGCCGTGGTCCGCTCCGGGAAGGACTGACCGTGGGCATGCAGGTGACGACAGAGGCTGCGCGAACAGGGACCGCGACGGGGGGCCGGCGTGCCCGACACTCACCGGTGCGCTCCGGGTCAGCCGGCGGTCCGGCTCGGTGTCGACCCGGCCGCGGGACTGAGCGTGCGGGAGGCTCGTTGACCAGGTTGACCGTGGTCGTGTAGCGGACCTTGAGTCCGGCCTCGGCGATGGCCGTGCCGATCCCGATCAGCAGGTGGGACCTGCCGGTGCAGGAGTCACCGATCAGGCAGAGCGTTCGGCGCACTCGGCCTCCAGCAGGTCGGCGAGGAAGTCCTTGTAGTTGGACCGCTGCCGCATGGCATCGGCGGCCATCTCCTGGACCCGCCGGCGGATCGTGGGCAGGTGCAGGGCCCGGCAGGCTTCGTCGATGGCCGTGTCCACGGTCTCCTCCGGACCCATGTCGCGGCGGGGCGGAGGAACCTGGGCCGTGGTGTCGGTCGTGCTCGTGCGGTGCCCTTCGGTTGACGTGTCCGGAGCTGGCCGTAGTGGGCGACGGTCGGCAGCGGCCGTTTGTCCTCGGGTAGCTGGGCCCGGCGGGCGGTCAGCGACACCACGCCGCTGGGCTCGGCCCAGGACGGCGGCTCGTCCTCGTCGTCCAGATCCGCGTCCGGAGGCGGGGTTGCGGGCCTCGACGGCGACAACGTCCGCGCTGGTGGCGCCTGCCCGGATCGCGGGGCATCGCTCGCCGACCCCGGCTGCGGCCGCACTCTGGCGACCAAGCTCGGCCTGTTCGTCCTGGTGATGCTCGCTGCGGCAGGACACGGCATCGCACACGCCAAGGGCCGCGCCGAACTCGCCCGCGCCCTCGCGGTCGTGTCACTGATGGGCTCCCTCGGTGTCGTCCTGCTCGCCACCGCCCTGCCCGCGACATGACCGAAAGAGCTACAACCCCCGGGTCGTTGGGGGGCGTGCGCCCACCCGAGTGGAACCGGCACGAGTGGCGTCGAACCCGCAGAACGGCCCGCAAGACCGGGAGAAGCAAAGCGCGCACCGAAAACCCCTGAAGCACCCGCGCTCGATGCCACGGCGGTGGAGGCGTTGTTGGCCGCGGCCACGGCAGCCCCGTCGATCCACAACACCCATCCCTGGCGGTTCGCCGTGGATCGCACCGGCCGATCCCTTCACGTGCGGGTGGTGGCGGAGCGGGCGCTGCCGCGGGCCGATCCGATGCGCCGCGCGCAGCATCTCTCGGTGGGTGCGGCGGTGTTCAACCTGCGGGTGGCCGCCGCCCACCTGGGCTGGCAGCCCGAGGTACGGCTGCTGCCGGGCCCCGGTGACCCCGATCTGGTGGCCGTCGTGAGGCTGACCGACCCGCCGGACCGGACGACCACGGGTCACGGCACCACTCCCCATCCCCTGAGCCGCACACCCTCAGCAGCCGTGACCGTCGCAGGCTCGGAGGACAGACTGAGAGCCCAGCCGGCGCCGGGGAGCGTCGCGCATCAAAGCGCATCAGAAACTGGCCGCGTCCCCCCCCCGTACGAGAGTGGGGACGATCAGGTGCACACCGACACCTTCGTCCTGTGGCGGCCGAGTACTGGCTCCCGCCGTACGACCTCTCTGATTGTCGACCGCGTCCTCCCCGAGGACGGCGATCGGATCGTCCACGGCGCCGTCGACTTCACCAGCGAGTACTTCCTGCGCGCCGCGGGCGTCGCCGCCGAGCAAAGGCTGCGGAAGGCGTTCATCCACGCCCATCCCTCGAGGCCGCCGCTGTCAGCACAGGGCCTCAACAACATCGTCCAGGATGCCTTCAAACCCGGACGATCCGCCGCAGAGGCGGCTGCCGAGCCCGACCTGCCGTGCCCAGCACCTTTGGCCGCCCCTTGTGCTATCCGGGTTGGTTGTGTGGCGCGGTGTCGGGCGGTGACACGTAGGTGTAGGCGCCGGGGGCGGAGGGCTGCCGATGGGAGGGGGCGAGGGTCGGTGCCGGGCTCGGGTTCCAGCCGCCAGCGGGCCGCGATGGTGGCCACCGCGAGGCTCGCCTCGAGCAGGGAGACGGCGAGCCAGGCTTGAGCACGTGTCGTGTCGAACCGGTGGCCCCGCAAGGAGCTGAGCCTACAGATCATGTGTGCGGTGACGTCCGGAGACGGCGGGTCGTCCGCCGACTGCCAGGTTCGCCAACACCCGTCGGACAGTTGGGTGCGGCGGACGAAGTCCTGCGCGGCCCGCGCGACCGAGCATCCTTGGCGGGCGCAGGCCAGGGCGAGCAGGACCATGCCGGTGGTGTCCCAATCGGACTCCAGGCCATGCTTGTACGACCACCCACCGTCCCGCGACTGCGCCGGGACAGGAAGTCGGCCGCCGAAGGCACGCGTGCGCGTCGAAGGCCGGGATCCCGCGCAGGCAGCGCACCATCAACGCCGTGACCCAGATGTCGTTGGGGGCGAAGCGCCATGTCCTGTCGTCGTGCTGTGCGCCCAGCAGCCAGGCGCGGCAGCGGGCCACCGAGGCGTGCCCGGGGACCGTGGTGCGCAGCGCAAGGTAGGCGAGGGCGGTGACCGACGGCATACGGCAGAACGATCCATCACCGTCCTGTTCGGCCACCGGATCCGCGACGCGGCCGGTCGGGACCGCACTGCCCAGGGCGGGCTTGGGCGAGCAGTTCCGCGGCGTGCAAGGCGATGCGCAGCCACTGGCGCAGGGGCCCGCCGTGGGCGGCATCCCAAGGGCAGCGCACCGCATTGAGCAGTGCGCTGCCCGTCCGCGCCGGGAGCATCCGCTGTGACGGCCAGGGCATGCAAGAGTACGGCCCGCCCAGACAGCGGTTCTCCAGCGGCAGGGGCGGTACCCCGGTTCGCCGGGACACGATGGCCAACTCGCGCAGCCAGCACTCGATTACCTCGACCATACGATCATGACGCTGCGCCTCGGCGCCTGCCAGCCGGGTGACTGATGCTCTGCAGCATCTGCGGGCCGCGCCGTGCGAGGCGCTTGGGCTGTCGTCGGTGGCGCCTCGAGCCGCGCCCGGCATGACAAGCTGTGCTTTCCACTGCCCGAACACAGGAGGTCACCATGACTGCAGAGTCTCCATCGCGCAAAGGTTCGGAGCCGGTTGACGCCGAGAGCTCAGCCATCTCGCCCGACGATGACGGCCAGTACGACCTGAAGCGCAAGTTTCGGGAAGCCCTGGCGCGCAAGCGCGGTATGCAGGCGGACGCCGCCGACCTTGCTGCGAACACCGACGCGTCGAAGGTCCGCGGCGCGCACGCCCCGGCCGTGAGCCAGCGGTCGTTTCGTCGTAAGAGCGGCGGCTGAGTCCAAAACGCCCGCGGGAGGGGACTGGGCAGGACACGGGCCGGCCACCAGCTGACGCCAATCGTTACGGGCCACCGGCCAGCGCACGCGAAGCCGCGGCACCGGACTCCGCATGCCCATGGGATGCCCAACTCGGCCAGGGCGGCAAGCTGTTCCGCAGTGAGTTTGTTGCGGCGGCTCTTGGTGTTGGTGATCCATACACCTAGCTTGACGATCACGGGCTCCGTTTCGCCGTAGGCCGTAGGCCGTAGGCCGTGACGTGTTCGCTGTGGCCGCGCGGCACAGGCCGGTGGGCACCTTCCCGTTCCACCCTCTGGGCGAGGGGCAGTCAGGCCGCGTCGGAACGCCTGCTGCGCCTCGCTCGGGCCCTTCGTCGCCCGTTTCAGCCGGGGCGGGGGCGAACCAGCTGACGGCGTACCGCCTACGACACCCTGGCCATGGGCCAGCTGGACCCTCGACCACCCGCGACGGGGGCGGCATCGGTACGTCCTGGGGGGAACGGCGAAATGTCTGGGTGTGCTGGCGGAGATGGCCGGATTCCGGATGATGGGCTGCCATCGCACCCATGCCTGCTCTGGCGTCCTTTGACCCGTCCGAGGTAGCTGCTGGCAGAGCAGGCTCGGGCGGGGTCCCGGGCGTGGCAAGCACACGGGCGTCGGCGGCTGGAGGTGTCCTGGGCTTCGAGTCCCCCCCACTGCCGTCCTCGGTCGAACGATGGTCGTGCAACGGCTCGCGGGGGAGGAACTCAAGGATGTGGTCGGCCACTTGCAGGTAGTCCCAGCGGTGCAGGCGACGGCATCCGGCGAGCCACTTCCTGGTGCGTTCGTCGGTCCAGTGGTGGCGGCCGAAGCGAGTAGAGCGGTTGTCCTCGCTCGGCACGCGGGGGACGGAATAGTGTCGTTGTCGCGGCCGTCGCGTCCCGAACTGCTCGGTCGGCTCCGGCCCTGGGATCGGCGTTGATCGGCACGGTGCCCGGACCGTTGTCGGCGTGGTTTCGTAGGTGAGAGCGGGCCACGTTTATCGACGGCTTCTGGCAGCACTTAGCGATCACTCGGTTCGGAAATGTCGATGAGAACTGGCAACACTGGAGCGGTGGAGCGGGCCTCTTTTGAGCACCTGCAGGTTGGGGTGGTGGCTCCGAGCAACTGTCAAATCTGTGGATGGGCCACCCAGCGGGGAGACTGGGCTTGAGTCTCCCGTAGGGGGAGGCGTGAGAGTTCAGGAGTGGACGGCGACACGCTTTTCACGATCGGGGACTTGGCCCGGCGCACCGGGCTGACGGTCAAGGCCATCCGGTTTTACTCCGACACCGGGATCGTGCCGCAGACAGACCGCACCCCGGCTGGCTACCGGCTCTATGACATCGGCGCGCTGGCGCGTTTGGACCTGGTGTGCACCCTGCGTGACCTGGGGCTCGACCTTGCCGTCATCCGGCAGGTGCTGGACCGGGAGGTCGCGGCCGCACACGCCGACGCCCTGGAGGTGCAGATCCGCACCCTGCGACTGCGGCGTGCGGTGCTGCGAGCGGTGGCCAAACGAGGCTCCGCCCCCAAGGAAATGGACCTGATGCACAAGCTTGCTCTGGTCGCCATCGCGTACGCCTTGCCTGCACAGCGGAACCTCCGGGGTCAGCCGCACCGCGTCGCCGTGTGTGCCGCGCAGGTCAACGACGGCTCTGCGGCGATTAGGACCCGTCCGGGGCATCGCTGTAGTGGTGCCACACTGCCTCAGCGACTTCCTCGGGCCTGGCTTCCCACGGCACCTCGCTGCATTCATAGAGCCGGCGATCAGGACCCATGACGAGCAACCGGCGGTACGCCCCTCGGTCCACATGCCCACAGGACAGCAGCGCCGTCCACGCGAAACGTCACCCCACTCCTCGAACCCGGCTCGCTCCCAATCCGTACGGCCAACGTACGCGATCCGTACGGTTCATGGGGCTAGAGTGTCGGTCAGGAGGTGTTCCATGTCCGAGTTGTTCGACGCGGTCGACGCGCTGGTCGCATCCCGCTCTGCGCTGCCGCCCCCGGAGGAGCGCAAGCGGCTGCGTCAGGCGCACGGCCTGACGTTGGACGAGGTGGCCGACGCTTTGGAGGTGCGCAGGGCCACGGTGTCAGGCTGGGAGTCAAGCAAGACCAAGGCGGAGCCGCGGGGCCCGGCTCGGGAGGCGTACGCGCGGATGCTCAAGCAGCTCGCGGAGCTGTACCCCGCCACCCCCGCGTCGGAGGAGACGGCCTCCCCGGCTGCGGAGCCGGCCACGGTCACCGGTACGCCCGCCCCTGCGGCGGAAGCGCGGACCGTTTCCGCAGCCCCGGCGCCCGAGGCCGCGACCATGACTGTTTCCGAGAACGCCCGGGCCCGCCCTACCGCCAACACCGCTGTCCCGGCCCCCGCGTCGCGTCCGGCGCGCGCAGTCGGCCCGTCGACGACGTCGCGCCGCCCGGGCGCGCGGACGGCCGTCCCGGCGAACACTCCGGCCGGCGACGTCGACCCGCGCTTCGCCAACGGTCCGCTCGCGGTCGTCGACGTCGACGACGACGGCCAGGTCCTCGCGTACTGCGTCGGCGGCCTGGTCCTGGACGTGCCCGCCAAGTCGCTGCCGTCCCTGGTCGACTGGACCCTGAAGGAGGCCGGGCTCGGGCAGCCGAAGCTGTCCGGGCCGGGTAAGGACGCCGACCCGCTGCTTGTGCTCACCGAGTCCGCGCTGGAGCGCTACGGCCTGCCGGTCGCCCTGACCGAGGAGGAGAAGCTCGCCGGGCGGATCCCGGAGGGCCACAAGGTCGTCAAGCAGCTGGTCCGCGCGGAGTGGAAGCTGACGAAGCGCGGGTTCGGGCCGTGGGCGCGGATCTACCGTCCGGCGCAGGGCTCGGAGCGGGCCTGCGTGCAGCTGTGCATCCCGTCGTGGCACGCGCTGGACTCCCGGCACTGGGGCGAGGCCGGGCAGCTTCCGGCGGCGGAACTGGCCCGGGTTCTGGGCGTGTTCGCGTCCCGGGTGATGACGCCGCGGGGTTCCACTGCCGTGACCGGCCTGGAGCTGATGACCGCGCTGCACCCGCCGACCCACGCCGTTCGTGACGAAGTGACCGGCGAGTTCCGGAAGTCGGACACCAAGACGCCGGGTTCGCTGGGCGAGCATCCGGTCGACCCGGCGCCGTGCGAGGCCCCCGACGGGCATCCGCTGCTCAAGGACCTGCCGCGCTTCCTCGTCCGCGGCCCCGGAGAGAAGCTGTTCGAGGAGGCGTACGACTGGGCGCGCCCGCTCACCGACGCCGAATGCATGTGCCGCAACCTGGTCGGCATCGACGTGAACATGGCCTTCGCCGCCGGAGCCAACGGCCTGGTCGTCGGCCTCGGCGAGCCGACATACATCAAGCAGCCGGTGTTCGACGCGAAGCTGCCGGGCGCGTGGCTCGTCGACTTGTCCCACGTCGACCTGTCCCGGGTGAAGGTCGCCAAGGACAAGTGGGCGGACCTGGACGGCAGCCTGCTGCCCAGCCCGTTCACGCCGAAGGGCGAGCGCCCCGAGGGACCGGCTTGGTACGCGACGCCGACGGTGGCGTACGCGGTGGAGCTCGGGTACGACGTCGCGCCGATCGAGGCGTGGGTGCGTGACGACAACGGCCGCTACCTGGACGCCTGGTACACCCGGCTGCGTGACGCCTACCTCGCCACGATGGCCGACCTCGGCGTGCACGCCGACCTGTCGCCGGGTGACTTCCTCGCGGCGATGGACGGCTGGCGAAGCCGTGACCCGCAGCTGGCGATCGTCGTGGACGCCATCAAGGCGACTGTCAAGGGAGGCCTGGGCAAGCTGCGCGAGCGGCCCCGGGGCGAGGGCTGGCGGCCCGGTGAGCCGTGGCGGGCGCTGTCCCGTCCGACGTGGCGGCCGGACATCCGCGCGGCGGTCATCTCCCGTACGAGGGTCAACCTCCACCGGAAGATCGTCAAGCACGCCGCGTTCACCGGGCAGTACCCGGTGGCGATCCTCTCCGACTGCGTCGTGTACGCGGTCGACGGCGAGAGCCCGCTGGACTTCCTGCCCTACCGCGACGACAAGCCCCTTCCGGGCGGCTTCAAGCTCGGCATCAACCCGGGCCTGGTGAAGTGGGAGGGCACGCAGAGCGTGCTGTGGGGCGAAGGCGTCCGCGAGCGTTTCGAGGCACCTGAACTCAACCTCGCCCGGTACATCAAGACCGGCGAGGTCACCAACGTGGACGATGGGGAGTAGCAGTCGATGACCCTGTTCGGGGATGGCCTGGACCAGGCGGTGCAGAAGGCGTTCACGCGCCCGATCCCCAAGAGTGCGCCCGCGCAGATGCGCTACCTGGTCAGGCAGTTCAAGGGAACCAAGGCGGTTGCCCAGATGCTGCGTATCTCCCAGCGCACCGTGGAGCGTTACGTGAAGGACCAGATCAAAAGGCCCCGCCCGGACCTTGCCACGCGCCTGGAGGCCGAGGTGAGGAAGCGGTGGCAGCCGCAGATCCGCGCCAGGGCCAAGGAACGTGCGGCAACGACCGGCGGGATCGTCATCGATGCCCGTGCCCGGATCGGCTACACCGCCCCGGTCGGCACGACGGACGACGCCCGCCTGCGGCACCTGACCGTTGCGCTGCCGCCGCAGTACGCCGCCCGCCTTTTCGACGCTCAGCAGCAGGGCGTCACCGACCAGCGGCTGCAGGAGATCGCCGCCGAAGCGCTCAGGGAGGTGTACTTCCAGGACGGCGGCCGCCGCGCCGGCAGTTTGGAGGAGGTCCGCTTCACCGACATCGAGCACATCGAGTTCGACCTGTAGTCCGTTGTGCCCAACGGCGTGGCGGGCGGGCGTGGTTGCAGTATGCCTTGGGCATCTCAGGACGGACGCATTGAGAAGTTTTCATCCTGACTCCGCAGGTCACGGGGCTGGTGTGCGGCTGCGGTGTACTCGCGCCGGTCAGGGGCGTGATCTTCTTCGGGAGAACGTCTGTCACCTTGTGGACTTCGGTGTTCGCGAGGACGAGCGGGGCGCGCAGGAGGGTGGTGGCGTGCCGGGCGTTCATGCGGATCTTGGTTGGGAAGCGTCGTCCCGCCCGGGCCAGGACTTCAGGTTCGCGAGGCCGTGCTCGACGGCGTTGCGTTCGTGGTTGAGCAGGGGGTTCGCTTCCTTCTCGGCGTCGGTGAGGCGGTGGTTGCGGTGGCCTTGCTGCCGGTGATGATCACGGATCGTTCTTCAGGCCGACGAGCCGAGGTCGGCCAGAGCCCCGAGAAGGGCCCGAGTGCGGCCTCGCGCAGACGGCCGGTGATCTTGTTGTGGCGGGCCGCGGTGATCTCGCTGGACCGGCCGGGCTTGACCGCGCAGATCCGGATCAGGCCATGGGCTTTGTGCTTGCCGGAGAAGCTCTGTCCGGCACCAGCCGCATCCCACGAGCATCCCACCCGCACCCGGACCAGCCACCACCGGCTCCGGCTCCGGCTCCGGCTCCGGCTCCGGCTCGATGATGCCGGACGGCTGTCGTCCGCAGTCGGTTGCCTCCGCCCGCTGCCCGAAGACGACCTCGGCGGCCTCCAGCGGAGCCACCTCCATCTGCCGAAGCCATGCGGTAAGCCGAGGCCCGCACCCGGGGAACCGCGGAAGTCACCCTGACGGACGATCACGTGCGAATGATCTCCGCTCCGACCATCACGAGATCCCCGCCGAGACGGCACGCCGGCACCGCTGACCAGCAGGAATCAGGATGACGAGGCCCCTTTGGTCGGCGTGACGCCGAGCGGCTAGGGTCCAACCACGAGTGATCGCACAGTCGTTGAAGCGTGCTGCCCCACAGCGGGCCCGCGTCGACACAGGGGGAAGTTGTGAGTACAGAGCCCGATTCCGTGGCGCCGGCCCTGACTCCCGCTCCCGCAACTCCCAACCGGCGGACCAGACACACCAGATGCCCGGCCCGGACGGCCCCACCGACAGCCGCGACTTCAATCCCGCACCCGGGACGAACCCTGACCCCGGCTTCAACTACAACGGCATCCAGGCCATGGCGGCCGGCACCGGCCCGGGAGTCGCCACCGGACCGAGCAGCGCCCCCGCTACCCAGGCCGGCGGCGCCGACGACAACGGTTACGGCGTGAGAAACGCCGAACTCGGCAAAATGGCCGACGAGTTGGACCTGGCCGCACAGATCCTCGAGAAGGCGGACAAGGGCCTGGCGGAATCCGACACCACAGCGCGTATCCACACCATGCTGACCAGCGGACGCATGCTCAAATCGACTACGGGCGACTGGGACGACGAAATCACCCGCCTCGCAAAGCAATGCCGCTCACTGGCCGACAAGATGGGCCAGACGCACACGAATTACACGACTCAAGAAGAGCGTACGGCGCAGGACTTCCAGGCGATCCTCGCTTCGCTCGAGGGGATGCGTAATGGCAACGCTCACTGACCGGCCGGAGGGCCAGGACCACGAGCATGCCGATGCGGTCGAGCGGCAGAACATCGCGGTCGGGGAGCTGGAAGAGGTACGTCCGGATGCCTGGTCGCGGGCGGCCGGCGAGTGGGCCGACCTGGCCGCGGCGGCCACCGAGGCCCGGGAGCACGCCCAGAACGCCCTGCTCAACCTGCCCTTCGTCTGGGCGGGCCCGGCGCCATGATGGCCCGTGTCCAACTGTCCGTACTGCACGACGAATTGACCCTCGCACACCGCGAGTCAAAGGCTGCTGCGACCACTCTCGAAGCGGGCGAAGAGAGGGTTCGAGCTCGCCCGCACCTGGCTCGACGAGGCCCAGGAGATGGCCCGGTCGAAGGACCTTACCCTGCACGACAGCGGAGGCGTCACCATCCCCGAGCGGGACTACCCGCCCAACGACCCGGACAGCGCGGGGGCGGCCCGGCAGGATCAGGAGAACGCGGACAGTCTCCTCACGCGCGTGACCGCCGCCCTCAGCTACGCCGCCGACGTCAACGAGCACACCGGCTACGAACTCGAACGCATCACCTGAACCGGGTCTTCTCCGGTGCGGGCGGAGTGCTGCTCCCGCCACCCCCGCCCGACAAGGGTTCCGGCGATTACAACACCGCGAGGCCACCGATGAGGACCGTGCCATCAAGAACAAGATGGGCTTCTTCGCCATGGGTTCTCCCGCGGTGCTCGGCGGCCCGCATTCGGCCAAGCACATGCTGCACCACCTGTCCAACACCGGGGAACCACTGGACATCGACGTGGACGCATTGATGGGCGACCTCCCGGACATGAATCGCAACGTGGAGGCCCAGCCCGCGGAGAACGCCCCCAACTGGGAGGCGCAGGCCCTCGCCGAATACGAGCGCACCGGGAAGCCCGTGAAGTACGTCCAGCAGACCGGCTGGCAGGGCTGGACCGCCGAGAAGGACCCCGACTGGTATCACGCGGTCGGCTCCTTCCACTACAACACGGTCGCCCAAGTCGAGGTCGATGTCGTCCCGGGCCCGGACGGCGAGCCCAAGACCACGATCCGCTACCAGACCCACGTGTACGACCGCTACAACTGGGACGCGAACAAGGCGACTCCGGTACCCCCGATGGGCAACGTGTCGGACGCCCAAATGGCCAGGCTCCACCAGCCGGGTCAGGCCAAGGAGTACGACATGGGCGGGCAGAGCGAAGTGCGCACATGGAACGGGTGAGTACGCCTACGGGCCTCACGAGGCCGCGCCGGCGCAGGTGGCTGGTGTGGTTCCTGGCCTTGTGCGCGGTGTGGACGCTCGGCGCGATCGCCTGGGCGGCCGTAGCGCTGCTCACGCCGGCCGGTGACGATCCGCAGGAGGCGGTCGAGCGCAAGGCGGGGATGCACCACGATCAGCATCAACCCGCGGGGCGCTACTACATACCGACGTACGCCAAGGTGGAGAAGGACGGCACCGCGGTGCTCCGGTACGAGGTGGGCAACGGCCAGGACTCGAGCGTCAAGGACTTCCTCCGTACGTACGACATCACCGCCGAGCCCAAGCGCGCCAGCCCGTCCGAGGTGACGTACTCCGACCGCTTCGGCGACGTACGGCGAACGTTCACGATCACCTACAACCCGTCGCCTGGGGCTGGTGGGTACGACTGTGCGCGGATCACCGTCAGAGCCAGGGGCACCGACGCAAGCTGAAGGGCCGGCATCAGGCCGGCAGATCTGGAGCCGTCAGCCCCGAACTCGTACGCAGTGCCGCCCATGCGGCTGGTGCCGGACCGTGTCGAGGGCATGGGGGTGGAGGTCCTCGCCCCGCAGTACCGGCGGATCATGGAGATCGTGGCCAGTTCGGACGGTCCGGTGATGGTCAGGGACGTCACGGTCGCGCTGGGCAGGGAGACAACACGGCGAAGGTGCAGCCGGTTCGCGGGCAGCTGCGCAAACTCGCGGACCGGGGTTGGATCTCTCGGACCGGCTGATTTCGGCGGTAACAAGACGGCCTCTGGCGCAAGTTGATCATTCTGTGACGAAAGACCAGCCCGCCGAAGGCCTGCGCCACCGGCGTAACCATCTGCGTACTCGCTGGCGCAAGCTCGCCTCGGGTGGTTGAGGTGGGGGTGGGGGTGCACGGGCGATGTGAGTCGTCGGGATCTTCAGGTGTCCGGGCCCGGTGCGGTGCGCGCCGCGCCGACTCCGTATGGGGCTTTGCTGGGGATTGGCGGTTGAGTTCAGCGGGTTCGGCGGGAACGGGAACGGGAGCGGGCCAGTGAGCCGAGGGTGACGGCGATCAGGCCCAGGAGCATGGCGAAGTAGGCGCCGCCGAGTCCGTTGCCGGTGCCGAGGCCGCCGTCGGCGGTGGCCGCCACCGTCCCGCCGACGGCCATGGCGGTCAGACCTGCCGCGAGAGCCGTGACAGCTCCGTTCCGCCGGGCCCAGGTGACGACGTGTCCCTGCCTGGTGGGGCGGGTCAGGGCCAGGCCGCCGCCCACCGCGCCGAGGAGGCCGGCCAGTGCCGACAGGGAAGCTCCGACCCGGCCGACGCTCATGGTGTAGAGGCTTGCGGCGACCGGCTGGAGTGAGGGGTCCGCGGCGGCCGGTTCGGCGAACGCGAGACCGGCGATCAGGACGGCGGCGCCAACGGTGAGCACGGATCGAACGGACATGGGGTGTCCTGCCTTTCTGATATGGGTGCGAACTGGTCGTTCGTGAGATCGCGGGCCCCAGGGGCCCGGGCATGGCTGCGAAATTGCGACACGATCGCTGCCGCGGGGCGACGCCGGCGATGACGGTCCGGAGTCAGACCGGGCGTCTGGGCCCGGCGGCCGTTGCCGGGACGGTTCTCGTGACCGTCGGGTTCACCGTCGGGATCGCCGTCCGCAGGGGTTCACCGGGTGGCGGCTACGGCTTGGCGGCGGGGTGTTGCGGCAGGCGCGGGGACAGTGTCCGGACCAGGGCCAGGGTGCTGAGGGCGAACATCACCACGCCCAGGGGGACATGGAACGAGGGCATGTGCGCGACACCCAGCGCGACCTGCGCCGAGGCGAGGAGGAGGAAGCCGGTGGCGTACAGGACGGGGCGGGGGGATCCGCCGCCCGGGCGCCAGGCCAGGATCGCGGCGAGCACGTACAGCATGGCGGCTGCGTACATCACCTTCGATCCGGCGTCGTGCATCGGATAGCCGTGGGACGAGGTCAGCAGTATGCCCGCGGTGACCGTCTGGAAGAGGAGGGTCAGGGTCTGCAGGGCTGTCGCGGTCCTGAGGAAGGTGAGGCCGCCCGGCGCGCCGGCCGTCATCTGTCTGGTCATGGTGTGGTCCCCCTTGTGGTGTGCGGCGATCGACGGTGCTTCCGAGCCGCCCGCGTCATCGCAGGGTGAGCGGGGTCTCGGAGGTGACGCGGGTCAGCTTCTCGGGGTTGCGGACGAAGTAGAGGCCGGTGATGCGGGAGTCCTCGACACGGACGGCCATGACGGCGTCGAGCTCGCCGCCCACGTATATGGCGAGCGCTGGGCAGCCGTTGACCACGGTGGGCTCACAGGTGATCGTGGCCTGGACCTTGGCGGAGCCGCCGAGGTAGAAGCGGACGATCTTCTCGGCGCCGATGACGGGCCTGAGTGCGGCGCGCTTGACGCCGCCGCCGTCGCTGAGCAGAACGACATCGGGGGCGAGTACGTCGAGGAGGTCCTGTGGGTTCCCGGTCTCGAGGGCGCGCTGGAAGGACTCCAGTGCCGCCCGGGTCTCACTCTGAGAGGCCGTCCGGCGGGGCCGACGGGCGTCGACGTGCCCACGGGCGCGGTGCGCGATCTGCCGTACGGCCGCCGGGGTCTTGCCGACGGCCTCGGCGATCTCGTCGTAGTCGACTTCGAAGACCTCGCGCAGCACGAACACCGCCCGCTCGGTCGGGGAAAGGCTTTCCAGGACGAGCATCATCGCCATCGACATGCTCTCGGCGAGTTCGATGTCCTCGGCCACGTCCGGCGTGGTCAGCAGCGGCTCGGGCAGCCACTGGCCGACGTACGCCTCCCTGCGGCGCTTCATGGTGCGCAGCCGGTTGAGCGCCTGCCGGGTCGTGATCCGCACCAGGTACGCCCGCTGGTCGCTCACCTGTGCCAGGTCGGCTTTGACCCAGCGCAGCCAGGTCTCCTGGAGGACGTCTTCGGCGTCGGCAGCCGATCCGAGCATCTCGTAGGCGACGGTGAACAGCAGGTTGCGGTGGGCGATGAAGGTGTCGGTCGCCAGGTCGGTGGTGTGGTCGGTCATCTCTCGGTCTCTCCCTCGAATGCCTGGTCGGGCTGCGCGCCCCGCGAGGGCCGGCGCCCCGCGCGTGGCCTGCAGCGGTTGCCGGCGGTGGTTGCCCTCGGGCCAGGTGTGCACGACGACATCTGTGTTCTCAGCCATGGATGGCTCTTTCGTTTGCCAGTGGTCGGACCGTCTTGTCGGCGGACGGATCCGGCGCGGCGGCCAGGCGGCGCTTGCGCCGGGGCAGGCCGAAGGTCGGGTGCGAGGTGGTCCACAGCGAGAGTTTGAGGATGCCTGCCTTGATCCGCGCGGCCTTGCGGCCGCCCACGTACTTCGGCTTTGCCTGCGCTTCGTCGTCGACCATCTGCAGGATCGCGTCCTGTCGCCCGAGGCTGATGTGGTTGCCCGGGTAGAGCAGCTTGGTGTGCGCGATTTTGCGGCCGGTCAGACGTCCCACGATCGCGTTTGTGGCCTGCATGCCGGTGTAGCCGGCCGAAGCGCAGGACATCGGCAGCGGCCGGCCGTTGTCGCCGATGGCGTAGGCGCTGTCCCCGGCGGCGTAGATGTTCGGGTGCGAGACCGATCGCATGGTGCGGTCGACGACGATCCGGCCGTTCTCGATGACCTCCAGCCCGCCGGCGGCGGCGATGGGGCTGACCGCGAACCCGGCCGTCCACACGGTTGCGTCGCAGTCCAGGGCGGTGCCGTCGGCACACAGCACCCGCGTCGCTTCGACGGCTTCGACGGTGGTGTGCTCCAGGACGGTGATGCCCAGCCGGTCGCAGGCCCGGCGCAGGTGGCTGCGGGCTCCGGCGGAGAGCGGGGCGCCCAGCTTGCCGCGGGCGAGAAGCGTCACCGACAGGCGGGGCCGGGATTCCGCGATCTCGGTGGCGGTCTCGATGCCGGTCAGCCCGTCGCCGACGACCAGCACGCTCCCGCCTTCGTCCCGCCTGCTCAGGCTGTCCAGGTGCTCGCGCAGACGCAGCGCGCAGGGCCGGCCGGTGACGTCGAAGGCGTGTCCGACGACGCCGGGGACGTGGTGGTCGGCGACGTGGCTGCCGAGTGCGTAGAGAAGCGTGTCGTAGCCGAGGTCGCCGGCGCCGTGGGCGTCGGCCACGGCGACGACCTGGCGGTCGGGGTCGAGGGCGGTGACACGGGCCAGGCGCAGCCGTATCCCCGTGCCCGTGAAGACGTCGGCGAGCTGTGGAGCCTCGATCCCCTGGCCGGCCGCGAGCTGGTGCAGCCGCAGCCGCTGGACGAAGTCCGGCTCGGCGTTGACCACGGTGATCTCGGTGTCCGCCGGGGACAGTCGGCGGGCCAGGGTCCCGGCCGCGTAGGCCCCGGCATAGCCGGCGCCGAGGACGACGATGCGGTGCTTCATGAGTTGCTCCTGTCGGCTCGCTCGCTACCGGTGAGTTGAGTGGAACGGCGCCCGGAGGGCTGACGGGAACCGGCACCCGCGTATCCGCTGCCGGTCACTCCCGCCTCGGTCTTCTCGGTCATGCTGTCTCCTGTGTCTCAAGGGGGTCGGCCTCAAGACACCGCGCGACGGATCGCTGTGACAGCCTGTGAGGCAGATCACTCCGCAGGTGTGGGCTCAGGCATGCGAAGTCCTCACTCACCTCCCACGGGCCCGCTCCGGGTCGGCAGGCGCCGGCCGAAGCTCACCGCGGACCAGGCCGCAGCACTCGCTCAAGGGCTCTACGGCGAGCGGGAGAAGACCGTCCAGCAGATCGCGGCATGTTCGGCGTGCCGAGGTCGACGGTGTACGGGCGCCTCAGCAGAGCCTCGCCCTTGCCGCGCCCATCGAAGAAGACTGCGGTGACGAAGATCTGAAAGCTGCCGGCGGGCTACTTGTCTCCTGGTGTCCGTGCCGGGAGTTCGGGGCCCGGTGCACGCAGTCGCGGGGCGGTTCCCACCGGGGGGTGGGCGCCGGCCTGCACTGGGAACCGCTCCTGACGGGTTCGACCACGGCTTCGGCCAGGGGTGGATGAGCCTTCGTGCGGCATAAGCCCGCCACCGGTCCGGCACGTTCGCGGCAGCCGGGCAAGGGGATCCCCGACGACACCGGACGATCGCTCCGGGAGGAGATCGCAAAGACATCTCGGTCCCACGCCCCCTGTCTGGGGCGGGGCGGGTGACGCCGGTCGGTTGCCCGGCCTCAGGCGGCTTGGTGTGTCACCTGCTTCGGGATCTCGGCGCCGTGGCAGGCGGGCTCATCCTGTGCTGGTACTCGGGCTGCTCCGGTGATGCCGTGAACCGCATCGAAAAAGATGAAACGGCAGCTTTGCCGCCGGGTGGAATGCGTAACCGCTCCGCTGGATGACGTTGCTGCGGTGGCCCGCCCCTTCGATATACGAGTGAATGTGGGGGAGGGGGTGCGTAGGGTGACGGGCGTGGATCCAGCTGACTTCTATACCGGCATCGTTGCGGAGCTCTACGGACCGCTGAAGTCCTTCTCCCAGGACCCCGAGCCCTACGCGGCGTTCATTGAGCAGGCCGGGGCGCCGGCGCTGGAGTTGGGGTGCGGAGACGGTGATCCTCTGCTCGAGCTGCGCCGGCGGGGCCTGGAGGTCGACGGCGTCGATTCCTCCGCGGACATGCTGGAGCGTCTGCGGCGCCGGGCAGGCGAACTAGGTATCCGTGTCAGTGTGTTCCATCAGCGTATGGAGGCTTTGAGGCTGCCCCGCCGCTACCGGGCGGTCTTCCTTGCCGGGCCGACTTTCACTCTGCTCCCTGATGATGCCGCGGCGCTTGCTGCCCTGCGCGGTATCCGCGCGCACCTGGCTGAGGGCGGCACCGCCCTGGTGCCGCTGTTCACTCCTGCGCCCACTGCGGCCGGTGAGATCGGCCGGGTGCGTGCGGCTGCCGCACCCGATGGGGCCGAGCTTCGGGTGTCCGTAGTGGCCGAGCAACGTGACGAGGCGGCTCGGACACAGACGACGCTTTTGCGCTACGAACGGCACCACGGCTCAGACAGCACGGTCGTAGAGCGTCCTTGGGTCATGCATTGGTATGCGCCGGGCCAGTTCGAGGAGCTGTCCACGGCTGCCGGCCTGGCCGTGAGTGCGGTCACCGATCCGGAGGGCAGGCCTGTTCCTGCCGGCGTCAGCGGTCTGCTGCACTTCCGGCTCCGTGCCACCTGACCGCTTTTCCTTGGGGAAAGCCGGCATCTCGCCGCGCTGCCCCTCCCCAAGGTATGTGCCGGAACCGGCTTTTGATGTCAGACGCTGGTTCTGTCTCGCTCTTCGGTTCGCTGCGTCTGGCTCTGACGTCGGGGAGAGGGGGCTCTGCCTTCTGGGGCTCGCCCGCTGTGGGCGGAACCTGCGTCATCCGAGGGCGCGCGGCGCCTACCGCGCGTCCGCCGCGGCGGCGGTGAAATTCGGCGTCCGATGGCCGGAACGCGGTGACAGACAGGCGGCGTGACAATGACACTTGAGTTCGATGCCCTGCTGCGACTGATCGACGAACGGTCGACCGCGTTCCGTGCCGCGGTTGCCTCCGCGCCGGGTCTCGATGTGCAGGTGCCAACCTGCCCCGGGTGGACGCTGTTCGATCTGGTGCAGCATCTGGGTGAGGGGCGCCGCTCCTGGGCCGCCACCATCGCCGCGGGGCCTGGTGCCTCGGCCAAGTCCGTATCGGAGGGTCCGGCTGCGCCCCGGGAGCGCGAGGCGCTGCTGGCTTGGTTGGCCGCCTCGACGCAGCAGCTGGTGGACGCACTGCGGGAGGCCGGCCCGGATCGTGGTTGCTGGACGTGGTGGGGTACGTCGCAGTCGCCGCAGACCTGCGGTGCTGTTGCCCGGCACCAACTCCAGGAGATCGCGGTGCACACCTACGACGCGGGCATCCGCCGGCTACCGCAGCATGGGCAAGACGACGCCAAGGACGCCACCGCCATCGCCGATCAGGCCCGGATGCGATGGGATCCGACGATTCTGCAGCCCGACGACGAACAGGTCATCGAGCTGCGGATCCTCACGGACCGCCGCGCCGACCTCAACGCAGACCGCACCCGGCGGATCAACCGCCTTCGAGGCCAACTCACCAGCATCTTTCCCGCGCTAGATGTACTCGGCCGGGAGGTTGGTGACACGCCTGCTACCGGTTGTTGATCGTGAATGGACCTCCGGGCGTAGTGGAGATTGCCGTCTTCACTC
>NZ_LLZG01000374.1 GCF_001509475.1 Streptomyces regalis | reverse complement strand
GTCCTCACCACCCCCCTCCAAGACACCACCCACGACACCGCCCTCATCACCGGCACCCTCCGCCGCGACCACGGCACCCTCACCCGCTTCCACCAATCCCTCGCCCACCTCCACACCCACGGCCACCCCACCCACTGGCACACCCCCACCACCCCACAACCAGAAAACCTCCCCACCTACCCCTTCCAACACCACCGCTACTGGCTCGAAGGCCCGGCGGCACACGGCGATGCGGGCAGTCTGGGGCTCGACTCCAGCGACCATCCCGTGCTGTCCACGATCACGACGCTCGCGGAGGGCGACTCCGTGGTCCTCAGTGGGCGGCTGTCGACGCAGTCCCAGCGCTGGCTGGTGGACCATGCCGTGGGCGGGACCGTGCTGCTGCCCGGTACCGCGCTCCTGGAGTTCGTCCTCCAGGCCGCGCAGGCGGTCGGCCGCAACAAGGTCGACGAACTGACCCTGGAGTCGCCCCTCGTCCTCCCGGAGCGCGGCGCGGTGCGCGTGCAGGTCGCCGTGGAGGCAGCCGACGACATCGGTGGGCGCAGGGTCACCGTGCACTCCCGGCTGGATGGAGCGGAGCCCGACACGCAATGGACGCGTCACGCCACGGGCGTGCTCGCTCCCCCGGCACAGCTGCCGGCGGCCTCCGAGTGGGCTGTCTCCTGGCCCCCCGCGGACGCGGATCCGCTGGACGTGACGGACCTCTACGACGAACTCGCCGATCTGGGCTACGAGTACGGGCCGGCCTTCCGGAACCTGTCCGCTGCCTGGCGCTCGGGCGACACCGTGTACGGAGAGGTGGCGCTCGCGCCCGAGTTCCACGACGACGCCGCCCGGTTCGCCCTGCATCCGGCGCTGCTCGACTCCGCCCTGCACACGATGGGTCTGGGCGGATTCCTGGGCTCGGGGGTCCGGTTGCCGTTCAGCTGGAACGGGGTCTTCCTGGCGGCCGCCGGGGCCACGGCGCTGCGCGTGGCCATCGCTCCGGGTACGGGCGGGGAGGACTCGGTGACGGTTTCCGTCGCCGACCCCGGCGGCGCCCTGGTGGCCTCCGCCGAGTCGCTCACTCTGCGGCCCGTCGCCCCGGACCGGTTGCCGACCGCACGGCGGTCTTCGGGAGCCGCCCGGTCCCTGTACGAGCTCGGCTGGACCGAACTGCCGCTCGCCGGCACGGAGCCAGGTGTGTCGTACGAGGTCCTGGACGCCACGGAGGTGTCCACGGGCGAAGTTGCGTCGGCGGTCCGGGACGGGGTGACGGATCTGATCGGCCGGCTGCGGGAGCGGCTGGCGGAGCCAGAGCGGGCTTTGGACGTTCCTCTCGTGGTGCTGACCCGGCGCGCCGTCGCCGTCGCGCCGGGTGATCCGGTGGATCTGGCGGCCGCGCCGCTGTGGGGTCCGGCCAGGTCCGCCGCCACCGAGCACCCCGGCGGGGTGGTCCTGGTCGACATCGACGGCACGCCCGCGTCTCGGGATGCCCTCTCCGCCGCCGTGGCCACAGGTGAACCGCAACTCGCCCTGCGGGACGGCCGGTTGCTCGTACCTCGACTGGCTCCCGCCGCGGCGGACGAGGGTGTGGCACTGCCCGGTGACGGTTCCGCGTGGCGGCTGGAGACGCCCGGGGGCTCCCCGGACGACCTGCGGGTCGCGGCGCACCCGGCGGCGGACGCGCCGCTCGCCGCCGGTGAGGTACGGCTCGCGGTGCGCGCCGTCGGCCTCAACTTCCGCGATGTGCTGAGCGTCCTGGGCATGGTCCCGGTGGGCGCTCCGCTCGGTACGGAGGCGGCGGGCACCGTGCTGGAGGTCGGTCCGGGTGTCGAGGGGCTGGCCGTCGGCGACCGGGTCTTCGGGCTGGTGCCGGGGGCCGTCGGTCCGCGGGCCGTGGCGGACCGGCGGCTGATCGCCCGGATGCCGGACGGCTGGTCGTTCGCGACGGCGGCGGGTGTGCCGGCCGTCTTCACCACGGCGTACTACGGTCTGGTCGAACTGGCCGGGCTGCGCGCCGGGGAACGGCTGCTGGTCCACTCGGCGGCCGGCGGTGTCGGCCTCGCCGCGCTGCAGGTCGCACGCCATCTGGGGGCCGAGGTGTTCGCCACGGCGAGCCCGGCCAAGTGGGGTGCGCTGCGGGCGCTGGGCCTGGACGACGTACATCTCGCGTCCTCTCGAACGACGGAGTTCGAGGAGCGCGTGCGCGCGGCCACGGACGGGCAGGGCGTCGACGTCGTGCTCAACTCGCTCACCGGCGAGTTCGTAGACGCGTCGCTGCGGCTGCTGCCGTCCGGCGGTCGGTTCGTGGAAATGGGGATAGCCGATCTGCGCGACCAGGCCGGGATCGACGCCGTCCGGCCGGGTGTGGCGTATCGGCCTTTCGAACTGCTGGGGATGGATCCCGAGCGGGTCGGGAAGATCCTGGCCTCGGTGCTGGAGTTGTTCGAGCAGGGCGTACTGGCGCCGCTGCCGGTCACGACCTGGGACGTACGGCACGCTCCGGCCGCGTTCCGGTACTTCTCCCAGGCCAGGCAGGTGGGCAAGGTCGTGCTCACACTCCCCTCCCCACAGGAGAGGGGGACCGTCCTGATCACCGGGGGCACCGGCACTCTGGGCTCGGCGCTCGCCCGCCATCTGGTGACCGAACACGGGGTACGGAGCCTGCTGCTGACGGGCCGACGCGGCGCCGGGGCACCGGGGGCCGGGGAACTCGCCGCCGAGCTACGTAAGTTGGGCGCCCAGGTGCGGATCGAGGCCTGCGACACGGCCGACCGGGACGCCCTCGCCCGGCTCCTGGACTCCATCGACCCCGCGCGACCGCTGACCGACGTCATCCACGCGGCGGGCGTCCTGGACGACGGAGTGCTGGCCTCCCTGACCGAGGAGAAGGTGGCGGCGGTGCTGCGGCCCAAGGTGGACGCGGCCTGGAACCTGCACGAGCTGACCCGTGGCTCGGACCTGGCGTCGTTCGTGCTGTTCTCCTCCGCCTCGGGCCTGCTGGGCGGGGCCGGGCAGGCCAACTATGCGGCGGCCAACGTCTTCCTGGACGCCCTGGCCGGGCACCGGCGCGATCTCGGTCTGCCCGCCGTGTCGCTGGCGTGGGGCATGTGGGAGAACGCGAGCGGTATGACCGGTCACCTGGCTCAAACGGATCTGGCCCGCATCACGCGCGGCGGTCTCGTACCGATGACCGTGCCGGAGGGTATGGCTCTGTTCGACGCGGCGCTGGAGGACGGCCGGCCGTTGCTCGTCCCGGCACCGCTGGACCTGGCGGGACTGCGGGCGGGGGCCGGCACCGCCTCGGTGCCCGCCGTGCTGCGGGCACTGGTGCGCGGACCGGTCGTGCGGCGTGCCGCGCAGGGCGCCCAGGCGTCGGCGGCGACCTTCGCGGAACGGCTGGCGGCACTGCGCGGACCGGAGCGCACCCGGACCGTGCTCACCCTGGTGCGTGAGCAGGTCGCCGCGGTCCTCGGGCATCTCACGCCCGACGACATCACGGCCGACCGGGCCTTCAAGGAGATCGGCTTCGACTCGCTGACCTCCGTCGAACTGCGCAACCGGATCTCCACGGCGACGGGGATGCGGCTGCCGACGACGCTCGTCTTCGACTTCCCGACCCCCGAGGCGCTCGCCGGGCACCTGGTCGGCCTGCTCGCACCCGACGACCCCGCGGCGGAACTCGACCGTCTGCTCGCGTCTGTCGCCGTCGACGCCCCCGGCTTCCCACGGCTCAGGGAACGCCTGCGTGCGGCCCTGTGGCGGTGGGAGGAGGAGACACGGGACGGCGATACGGCGACCGAGGCCCCCACGGACGACCCCGACTTCGCCGAGGCCAGCGACGAGGACCTGTTCCGCGCCCTCGACGAGGAGCTCGATGCGACCTGACCTGCCCGGAGCGCTTGTACGGACCCCACCCGCCCCGCCGGACCCGAGGCACCTGGCCGCACGGATCGGAGAGGACAGAGAAGAGAGTGCGATGGCGATGAGCAACGAGGAGAAGCTGCGCGACTATCTGCGCCGGGCGACCGGCGATCTGCGGCAGGCCCGCCGCCGTGTCCGGGAACTGGAGGAGAGGGATCACCAGCCGATCGCGATCGTCGCGATGGGCTGCCGCCTCCCCGGCGGGGTCACCTCGCCCGAGGAGCTGTGGGAGCTAGTGTCGAAGGAGCGGGACGCGGTGTCCGGCTTCCCGGCGGACCGGGACTGGGACGTGGAAGCGCTGTACGACCCCGACCCGGACCGGCCCGGTACCACCTGCACCCGCGAGGGCGGATTCCTCCACGCCGCGGGCGAGTTCGACGCCGCTTTCTTCGGTATGGGGCCACGCGAGGCCGTGGCCACGGATCCGCAGCAGCGGCAGCTCCTGGAAGTTGCGTGGGAGACGTTCGAACGGGCCGGGATCGCGCCGGAGTCGCTGCGCGGCAGCCGGACCGGCGTGTTCGCCGGGGTGGTCTCGCAGGCGTACGTTCCGCCCGCGGGGCGGGTGCCCGACGGGTACGAGGGCCATTTGATGACCGGCAACGCGACCAGCGTGGCGTCCGGGCGGGTCGCCTACCACCTGGGCCTTGAGGGTCCGGCCGTCACACTGGACACGGCCTGCTCGTCGTCGCTGGTGGCGATGCATCTGGCGGCGCAGTCGCTGCGGCGCGGCGAATGCGATCTGGCGCTCGCGGGCGGGGTCACGGTGATGGCCACGCCGCTGCTTCTCGTCGAGTTCAGCCGCCAGCGCGGCCTGTCTCCGGACGCCCGGTGCAAGGCGTTCTCGGCGTCCGCCGACGGCACGGGGTTCGCCGAGGGGGTCGGTCTCGTGCTGCTGGAGCGGCTGGCCGACGCCCACCGCGCCGGACACCGGGTGCTCGCCGTCCTGCGGGGCTCCGCGGTCAACCAGGACGGGGCGAGCAACGGGCTGACCGCACCGAACGGGCCGACGCAGGAACGCGTCATCGAGCAGGCGCTGGCCGACGCCCGGCTGGCCCCGCAGCAGGTGGACGCGGTCGAGGCACACGGCACGGGCACCCGGCTCGGGGACCCGATCGAGGCACAGGCGCTGATCGCCGCCTACGGGCAGGGCCGCGTCGACGGCGAGCCGCTGCTGGTGGGGTCCCTCAAGTCGAACATCGGGCACACGCAGGCCGCGGCCGGTGTCGCCGGGGTGATCAAGACGGTGCTGGCGATGCGTCACGGCGTCCTGCCCAAAAGCCTCCACATCGAGGAGCCCACGCCCCATGTCGACTGGTCGGCGGGCGCGGTGGAGCTGCTCGCCACCGCCATGCCCTGGCCGGACCGGAACCGGCCGCGCCGGGCGGGGGTCTCGTCGTTCGGGATCAGCGGTACGAACGCGCACGTGATCCTGGAGCAGGCGCCGACCGGCACGTCCGGCGATCCCGAGCCCGTGCCCGACGGGGCCGGCCCCGCGGACCCGTCGGCGGTCCGGCGGCCCGCGCCGACGGCACCGTGGCTGTTGTCGGCCCGGACCAGGTCCGCGCTGCGCTCCCAGGCCGCACGGCTGGCGGACCACCTGGCCACCGCGCCCGACGTGGACCCCGTGGCCGTGGGCCGCACCCTGGCACTGGGACGGAACGCCTTCAAACACCGGGCTGTCGTGCTGCCGGTCAGCCCGGACGAGCGGCTCGCCGCACTGCGGAGCGTCGCCACCGGCCGCCCCGATCCCAAGGTGGTGTCCGGCACGGCCGCCGAACGGCCGGCCACGGCCTACCTCTTCACCGGCCAGGGCAGCCAACGCCCCGGCATGGGCCGCGAGTTGTACGAGCACCAGCCGGTGTTCCGGGAGACGGTGGACGAGCTGTGCGAGGCCTTCGGCGGGCTTGTGGAGCGCCCCCTCAAGCCACTGCTCTTCGCCGCGCAGGACAGTGCGGAAGCAGCGCTGCTCGACCGCACCGAGTACGCCCAGCCCGCCCTGTTCACCGTGGAGTTGGCGCTCTTCCGGCTGCTGCGAAAGCTGCTGCCGGAGCCGGACTTCCTGGGCGGCCACTCCATCGGCGGCCTCACGGCCGTCGCGGCGGCCGGTGCCCTGTCCGTGGCGGACGCCTGCACTCTGGTCGCCGCACGGGGCCGCCTGATGGGCAGCGGGCCCTCGGGCGGGGCGATGACGGCCTGCGAGGCCTCCGAGGAGGAGGTGCTCGCCCTGCTCGCCGACCACCCCGGGCAGGTCGACATCGCCGCGCTCAACACCCCCGCCTCGACCGTGATCTCGGGCGACGCGGACGCGGTGGCGGAGATCGCGGCACAGCTCGCCGACCGCGGCCGGCGCACCCGCAGGCTGCGGGTCAGCCACGCCTTCCACTCGGCCCACATGGACGACATCCTCGAACCCCTGCGCCAGGTCGTGTCGTCCCTGCGCTTCACCGAGCCGACCCTCCCGGTCGTCTCGGACCTGACCGGCCGGCCGGTGAGCGTCGAGGAACTGCGGCAACCCGATTACTGGGCCCGTCAGTTGCGCTCTCCCGTCCGCTTCGGAGCACTCGTGGCCACGCTGCACGAAGCGGGCGTGACCGCCTTCGTCGAAGTGGGCCCGGACGCGGTGCTGGCGCCGCTGGTGCCCGCCTGCCTGCCGGCGGACGCCGCCCCCGTCGTCGTACCGGCCCTGGTCCGGGACCGCTCGGAGGAGGGCTCGCTCGCCACGGCACTGTCACGGCTGCACGCGGCCGGAGGCGCGGTCGACTGGCGGCACTGGTACGGCGAACAGCCGGTCCCGGGAGCCGACTTGCCGACATACCCGTTCGAGCACCGCCGCTACTGGTGGCCACCCGCGACGCTCGCAGCGTCCGTCCCGGCCTCCGTGCCGCCGCCGTACGTCGTGCCCGAACCCGTGGCCGACGTGGCCGAGCCACCGCCCGCCGTACCGGAGGGCGAGGCATCGATGCTCGACCTGGTCCGAGTCCACACCGCGGAAGTTCTCGGACACGCCTCGCCCGACGTGATCAGCGCGGAGGACAACTTCCTCGACATCGGCCTGTCGTCCTTCAGCGCGCTGGAGGTGCGCAACCGCCTGTGCGAGGCCACAGGGCTGCTGCTACCGCCGGTGCTGCTGTTCGACCACCCCACGCCCGGCGCCGTGGCCCGGTTCCTCGAGGAGCAGTTGACGGCGGCCTGACGCACGACGGGCGGCGGTACCGGCAGGACTTCGGTACCGCCGCCCTCCGTCTCGGGTCGACAGGTGCGGCTCGGGGCGCGTTCACCAGGTGACGGGAAGTCTCACGATCCCTTGAACGGAACCTCCGGGTTTCGTGCCGAGCCGTTCGACCGGTTCGGCGAGTCGCAGGGCCGGCATCCGCGCGGTCAACCGGCCCAGCGCGATCTCCAGTTCCGCCCGGGCCAGGTTCTGTCCGATGCACTGGTGGACCCCGTACCCGAAGGCCAGGTGATGGCGGGTGCCCCGGCCCACGTCGAGGGTGTCGGGGTCGGTGAACGCGTCGGCGGAGCGGTTGGCCGCGGCGTTCGGCAGATAGACCCCGTCGCCCTCCTTGATGACCACGGAGCCGATCTCGATGTCGGCGGCCGCCACACGCTGCAACTCGTCCGCGACGGACAGGAACCGCAGCAGTTCCTCCATCGCCCCGGGTACCAGGCCCGGATCGGCCCGCAGCCGAGCCCACTGCTCGGGGTGCTCCAGCAGGGTCAGGATGCTCAGCCCGATCATGTTGGCCGTGGTCTCGTGGCCCGCCACCAGGAGGAACATCGCGATGGACGCAATTTCCTCCCGGCTCAGATCACCGGTGGGCAGCCGGGTCTCGATGAGTTCGTCCAGCAGTCCGGGGGCCGCCCCGCGCGCCTCGGCCCCGCCGAGTTTCGCACCGATCAGCTCGTCGAAGTAGCCGACGAGAGCAGCACCGGCGGCGGCCGCTTCCTCAGCGGTACCGGTCGCCATGAGCATCCTGCGGGTCTGCTCCTCGAAGAACTCATGGTCCTCGTACGGGACTCCGAGAAGCTCGCAGATCACGGTGGACGGTACCGGCAGCGCGAACTCGGTGACCAGGTCCGCCGGCGCGCCCTCGGCCAGCAGGACGTCGATCCGCTCGTCCACGATCCTGCGGATCGAGGGCCTGAGCCCGGTCACACGCTTCACGGTGAAGCTCGGGATGAGCATGCGGCGCTGGATGTCGTGCTCCGGCGGGTCCATGCCCACCAATGCGGTGAGCTTCGCGGCCGCCATCCGGGGCACCAGGACGGGGAAGTCCGGCCGGGTGCGGTCCGAAGACAGCCGCGGGTCGACGAGAAGCCGCCGTGTCTCGCCGTAACCGGTCACCACCCAGGCCACCCGCCCGTCGTAGAGCCGGACCCGGGACACCGGCCCACGCTCCCTCAACTCGGCGTATCCGGCGGGCGGATGATACGGGCAGGTGCGGGACATCGGAAACTCCGGCAACTCCGCGGGTGTCCGTAGCAGGTCGTCACCGCTCATATCCCTCTCCCAGCTTCGGCACTCCTGAGAGGTCGCCCCTTTGCGCGGGGTCGCCCCATGGAAACCCCGGATCCTCCGGGACTGCGATTAAGCGGCTCTAAACCGCGCGCGTGACGCTGTCGGTGATCTTGTAGTTGTCGAGGCCAGTCGCCTGCGGGCCGCCAGGACTTCGGCCGAGGGATCCCGCGCTGGTCCAGGAAGTCCTGGAAGGCAGTCGGTGGTCGGGGCGGGGGTGCTTCTCCGGCGAGCGTTGACAGTGCCTTGCACACCGGAGCGGATTGCCTGCCGGCCCGCGACATGGCCGAGGGGATGCTGATGGAGGCCATGTCGAGTCCTGAGTCAGACAAGGTGGGGGCTTTCGGTCACGCCGTCAGCCCCCTGAACGCCTGAGCTCGTAGCCCTGTCGTCGCGCCGCATTCTGCGGCCGGGCGAGTGTGCCCTTGGGGCTGGCCGCGGTGACGAGATGACCTTCTCGTGCTTCTCCTCACCTCGGAGCCTTCGATGCCTCTCCCGTTGTATCTGCTTGCCCTGGCGGTCTTCGCCATGGGCACCTCGGAGTTCATGCTCGCCGGCCTCCTGCCGGACATTGCCTCAGACCTCGACGTCACAGTCGGGACAGCATGCACGCTCACCTCGGCCTTCGCGGTCGGCATGGTCGTCGGCGCCCCCCTCGTGGCCGCGCTTGCCCGCAACTGGTCCAGGCGCTCCAGCCTTCTCGGGTTCATCCTCACTTTCACGGCAGCTCACGCCGTGGGCGCCGTCACCACCGGCTTCCCGGTCCTGTTCGCCACCCGGGTCGTCGCCGCGCTCGCGAACGCCGGGTTCCTTGCCGTCGCTCTGACGGCTGCCGCCACGCTGGTCTCGCCCGACAAGAAGGGACGTGCGCTGGCCGTGCTGCTGTCAGGCACGACGATGGCCACGATCGCCGGGGTCCCTGGTGGGTCGGTACTCGGCACGTTGCTCGGCTGGCGGGCCACCTTCTGGGCTGTCGCCGCTCTCTGCCTGCCTGCAGCTCTCGGCATCCTGAAGGGGATCCCCACGGGACGTGTGAAGGAAGAGGCGACTGGCGGGCTGGCCTTGCGAGCGGAGCTCGCCCAGCTCACCAGGCCGCGGTTGCTCCTGGTGATGCTGCTCGGCGCGCTGGTGAACGCGGCAACGTTCGCAAGCTTCACCTTCCTCGCCCCTGTGGTGACCGACACCGCCGGGCTGGGCGAGTTGTGGATCTCTGTCGTGTTGGTGCTCTTCGGGGCCGGTTCCTTCGTCGGCGTCGCCGTCGCCGACCGGCTGTCCGACCAGCGTCCCGGTCTGGTCCTCGCAGTCGGTGGTCCGTTGCTGCTCCTTGGCTGGCCGACCCTGGCGGTGCTGGCCAACGAGCCGGTCGCCCTGTTCACCTTCGTGTTCGTGCAAGGCGCGTTGTCGTTCGCGCTGGGCAGCACGCTGATCACGCGGGTCCTCTACGAGGCCGCGGGAGCCCCCACCATGGCCGGCTCGTATGCGACCGCGGCCCTCAACGTCGGCGCCGCCGTCGGACCGCTCGTCGCCGCGACCACCCTCAGTACTACGGTCGGGAACCTCGGGCCGCTGTGGGCAAGCGGGCTCCTGGTCGCCGTCGCGCTGCTCATCGCGTTCTCCCTCCGCACAGTGGTCGCGGTCCGCCGAAGCGCTGAGGTGCTCCAGTGACACACGCGAACGCCCCCTACGGCGTGGGGACGGCGCAGCGCGGCTGGCTCACCAAGGACGATGTGATCAACACCTGGACCAAGACACGGCTGCGGCGCTTCCTGCGCAAGGGGCGGCGCGAGCAGCAAGCGCGGTCCTGACCCGCTGGTCACGCTCGAGGAAGGAACCGTCCAGCGGAGTAGCGACCTCGGTTCGCCGGCCGCAGCCGCCCGCGCGACCGACTGGAGATCGTCCGGCGGCCGAGACCCCTCACAGGGCACGGATCATCTCCCTCCAACCGATCACAGAGTCCCCTCCACCGGCGCTTCGTCAGCTCCCCCAGCACCAGGTGCCGACATCGTTCGATGATGGGAATGAGGGGAACAGCGTCGGGTGGAGGTGACGCTGATGTCCGACGTGACCACGACCGATCTGTACGAGGTCACGATGGCGATGTCGTACCTGCGTGAGGGGATGACCCGGCCCGCGACGTTCAGCCTGTTCGTCCGCGACCTGCCGCCGGAACGCGGCTTTCTGGTCGCCGCGGGCCTGGAGTCGGCGCTGGACTTCCTGTCCGGCTTCCGGGTCGGCCCCGAGGACGTCGCCGCCTTCGCCTCGGCGCTGCACCGGCCCGAGCGTGATCTGGCGCTCCTGCTCGGCCTGGAGTTCACTGGCCGGGTACGGGCAGTGCCGGAGGGCCGGATCGCCCTGGCGGGCGAGCCCCTGCTGGAGGTGACCGCTCCGCTTCCGCAGGCCCAGCTCGTCGAGACGTACGTACTCAATCAGGTCAGCCATCAGACAGCGATCGCCTCCAAGGCCGCCCGCTGCGTACTCGCCGCAGCGGGACACCCTGTCATCGACTTCTCCCTGCGGCGCACCCACGGCCCCCGGGCCGGCTTCCAGGCCGCCCGGCTGGGCGCGATGGTGGGCTTCGCCGGAACGAGCAACGTCGCAGCCGCCACCGCGGAGGCGGTGCCTGCCGTGGGTACGATGGCCCACTCGTATGTCGAGGCATTCGACACCGAAGAGGCCGCCTTCTGGGCGTTCGCCCGGTCCCACCCGGGCCCGGTGACCTTCCTGGTGGACACCTACGACACCGAGGCGGGCGTGCGCGTCGCCGCTCGGGTGCTGCGGGACCTGGGCCGCGGGCCCGGCTCGGCCGTACGGCTGGACAGCGGCGACCTCGGGGCCCTGGCTGTCCGGGCACGCGCGATCCTCGACGCGGCCGGGCTGCCGGACGTCCGCGTCATCGTCAGCGGCGGTCTCGACGAGTACGCCGTCGACGACCTGGTCCGCTCCGCCGCGCCGATCGACGTCTACGCCGTCGGCACCCGGGTCGGAGTGTCGGCCGACGCCCCGTTCCTGGACTCCGCCTACAAGCTCGTCGAATACGACGGTCGGCCGGTGATGAAACTGTCCTCGGCGAAGGTGACGGCCCCCGGCCCGAAGCAGGTGTTCCGCCGCCCCGGATACGCGGATGTGATCGGGCTCAGCGATGAGCAGCCGCCCGATGGAGGCATTCCGTTGCTGGAGACGGTGATGCGGGGCGGTCGGCGCACCGGCAGACGGCCACGGCTCGCCGAGTGCGCCGAGAGGTTCGCCGCCGATCTCGCCGGGCTGCCGCCGGCGGCCCGTCGCATCAGGGACCCCGTCGCGCCGCGGGCGGTGCTCTCCGGGCGGCTGACAGACCTCGCCGACCGGGTCCGGCACCGTATCGAGGAGTCCGTAGCGCGATGAGGAGGACGCGATACCGCACACCCGGAATGGAAGGTCCGCCGTAGCGCAGACGCATCTGTTCGCCGTCGTTCAATCGAGGCGCTTGACAGCGAACCCAGTCGTTCAGGCTTCCTTGTCAGCGAGCCTGGTCGCTCTTCGGCCCGATCCCTTTGATCCTGGTCGGAGTTCCCTCCGGGGCGAACGACTGGTGGAGCCCGTCCTGCCAGGTGGGTATCACGCCGTCGGAGACCCACCAGATCACGTGATTTGGGTGCCCTGTCCTCTCGAACCAGTCGTAACGCCTGTTCAGCGCCTTACGGTGTAGACCGGTGTAGACGGCGTCGAAGGCGGGGCGCAGGTCGGTCCAGAGTGAGAGGGTCGCGGCCAGGGCGGTGGTTTCCACCGTTTGGCCCTCGCCGTACCAAGTCGGTACGGCAAACTCCCCCCATGCACCCCAGTCCGCCTCGAAGAGCATGCCCCGGTCACCGTCTGCCGCTTCAGCACGCGCGAGGTACCCGGAGTGCCGACTGATCTTCCGGTAGACGGCCTCACCACTGTCGTAGAACTCGCGCGTGAGAGGTGCGGGATCGGCGAGAGGTGACTTCAGGACGCCGAATGTGTACAGCGCAAGATGGGGCATGCGTCTCTCCCTGGCTCAGCCTGAAGGAACTGTCGAAGTTGCGTTTTCCCTGTCCAAGTGGCCTCTTGCACCGGTATCGGTTCGCCCGCCATCCCGTCCGCGCCCCCTGTCCGACAGCCCCGAGTGCCGCCGAACGCGTGCGGCTGAAGAAGATGGCCTACGACCACAAGACCGAGCACCGGCTGCGGGTGCGTGCACAGGTGGCGCTGCACGCCGCGCATGGTGCACACGGACGCGGCGGTGCCCTGGCCTACCTCGCCGCCTACGACGTCCACGCCGCGAAGGTATTCGGCCGCACCGAAGAACGCACCGGCATCGTCCCGTTCATGAACCTGGCTACCCGGGTCATGAGCCAGGAACCCTACGCAAGGGCCAAGCGCGTGTTCTGGATCGTCGACAACGGCTCCTCCCATCGTTGTCAGAAGGCGGCCGACCGGCTCACCGCGGCGTTCCCGAACACGGTCATGGTCCGCACCCCCGTGCACACCTCCTGGCTCAACCAAGTCGAGATCTACTTCTCTGCCGTCCAGCGCAAGGCCCTCTCGCCCAACGACTTCACCGGCCTCACCGACCTCACCGACCTCACCGAGGTCAGGGACCGGCTCCGAGCCTTCGAAGACCCCTACAAGGCAACGGCACAGCCGTTCCAGTGGAGGTTCACCACCGCCGATCACCATGAGGAATCCTCTGTCGCACCAGCAGCGTGAACAATCCCCGAAGGATTTAAGCGCCGACCACTAAGGCGCCCTTGCTAACCGACGGGCACCACGGCGACCGGGCAGCTCGCGTGGTGCAGGACAGCATGCACCACCGTGCCCAGGCGCAGCCCGACCCTGCCCGCGGGCGGATGGCGCGGCAGTACCAACAGGCCGGCCCCGGCAGATGCCTCCACCAGCACGGCGGCGGGCGAACCGACGACCAGCTCGGTGTCCGCATGGACATGCGGATACTCGGCGACGGGCCGGGCCGCGTGGTTCAACACCCGCTCGTGGACCTGACGTTCCTGTTCCAGCTCACTCACCTGCGGCACCATCAGGCCCGCGTGCATGAGAGGTGTCCAGGAATGGATCAGACGCACCGGGGACTCAAGCAGATCCGCCTCGGCAAGGGCGAACCGCACGGACGCCTCGTCCCCCTCATCCCGTACGCCGACCACGATGCCCCCGTCGGCCGCTTTCCTCTCGGTGTGCCCGCGTACGACGACGACCGGGCAGGTGGCATGGGCGGCCACCTTCAGGCTCACCGATCCCAGCAGCAGCCCGGCGAACCCGCCCCGCCCGCGCGTGCCCACCACGATCATGTCGGCGTTCTCCGCCGCGGTCAGGAGTGCCTCGGCCGGGTGATCCCGGGCCAGGGCGGTCTCGACTCTCAGACCGGGGTGTGCGGACACGAGCCGGGCCCGGGCGTCGTCCAGCACGCCGGCGGCCGCGTCCAGAACCAGTTGGTCGGCGTCCTGGGAGACAAGCTCGAGTTCGGCTTCCGTGATGCCGTGGACGGCATGGACGACTCTGAGCATGCCGCCGCGCAGCTGGGCTTCGGCGGCGGCCCAGTCCGCCGCGAGCCAACTGTGCGGCGTGTCGTCGAGGCCGACGAGCACAGTGCCGGTACGGCCGTGATCGGTCATCGTGCCTCCCATGTGCCTCGGGGGTGCGTGCTCCCCGCCTCGACAGAGGCGTTGTCATCAATCCAGTGACCCGAAACGCCTCCAGCCGGTCCTCGTCCGTCAGCCGCTCGACGTTCCGGCGCCCGGGTACCCGAGGAGCCCTCCCCGAACACCGCCGGACGCCAGAAGCGGCGCTTTCCCTCGCACCGACCGGATCGCATGTGTCACGGCCTGGCGGCCGAGCTGCACGGTGGGCTTGCGCGACGACTTCGACGCCACGACCGAGCCCGACCAATTCCCTGAGTGCGGTTCCCGACGGCGTGTGGCGGAGGTTGCGCACCTTGCGTCCGCGCAGCGTCGAACACCGGCGCGTCCCCCGCCGCGGCAGCAGCCCACCACAGCCGCCGTCCAGGCCGCCTGCTCCGTTCGTCTGCGCCACGCCGGGTCCGGAGGAGATACTGGAAAGCGGGGCAATCTCGGACGGTCGCGGAGGTGATCGTTGTGGCAGCCGAACCTGGCCCCACCCCGTCGCCGAGTGTGGACATCACTGCCGCCGGCGCCGAGCGCGCCCAGGTCACCCTGGCCGGTGACCTCGGGACTGGAGCCGCCCGCGAGCTGGAGGAACGCCTCGCCGACCGGCGCTTGGACGAGACCGCCGAGTGGGCCCTCGACATGAGCGGTGTCACCCACCTCGACCTCGCCTGCGCCTACGCGCTCCTCCGCGCGGCCACCGAGCAGCGACCGAAGAATGCGGCGCTCACCATCCGCGGCGCCCGGCACGATGTGCAGCGGACCCTGCGCCAGGCCGGATTCAAGGCGGTCGCCGTGATCGAGGAGTAGACGGTATGTATGAGGAGTAGACGGTATGTATATGGCGGTACACCGGAACCGGCTGTGCGAGATGAGCCCTCCGGCCACGGTCGGCCCGTCTCAAGGAGCGGCTGAAGGGCACCACCGCCCCCATCGCCCGCCCGGCCAAAAGTCCGGGTATGCGGGAACCGGCGCGGTCAGGGGCGGGCCTGGATGTCCGTGACAACCCCCGACGCGCCCTTCGGTGTATGAGGCGCCCATACAGCCAGGCCGGTCACTCGTCCGGATCCGCTGTTGCCGTCCGCTGCTCTCCATTCATGTTCCGGCAGGTCTCATCGTTCACGGCGGCACAATGCCGGACAGGGCTGGGCGGCGGTGACCCTCGCCGCCCACCCGAGCGTGGCGTCGAGGTCCTCGGCCTCGATGACGTAGAAGCCGCCGAGGTGCTCCTTCGATTCCACGAAGGGCCCGTCGGTGGTGAGCACCTCACTCCCGGAGACCCGGACTACCGTGGCGGTGTCGGGGTCGTGCAGGCGGCCGGAGAAGACCCAGGCGCTCGCGGACGTCATGGTGGCACTCCCGGTCCTCGGTGGGCACTTCCCACCTCGCACCCTTGCTACGAACGACTCTCCCGCAAATCGACACGCTGTCCCGAAGACCCGCCCCGGATCGGCCTCACCCAAGCCCGGTGGCTCGCTCCTGGCAGCCGATGAGCCGGTGAGCAGGTCAGCGCCCCAGCGGCAGGTGAGCCATCGTCGTCCCGTCGGGCAACGCCGGTGCGCCGGCAAGTTCTTGATCTCCCGGTGGACCGTGGCCGCCAGGCCACAGCGACGGGGTCATCCACATGAGCGGCCACCCGGCGCGCACCTGCCTCATTTGGCCGCTGTTTTGGGCGGCAAGGTGCGGGCGTAGGCGACGGCCTGGGCGACCCAGTCGTCGAGCGCCGGTCCTGCCAGCGCCTCCGACGTCACGAACACCATGGACTTCATGGTGCGACCGGTGAAGTCCATCGGGCGCACGCCCGGGCGCCGCAGCGCCTCGATGACGCCGTCCGGGCCGAGTCGGACCATGAGCTCGTCGTGGACGACGCCACAGAACATGTGGCCGCCCAGCAGGAAGGCCAGTCCGCCGAACATCTTGCGTTCGTCGAGGTCGGCGACCGGCGGCAGCGCGCCCCGGACCCGCTCGGCGAGGGCTTCGTCATACGGCATTCATGCCTCCCATGTATCCACGTTCGGAAAGGTGATCGGGCAGACCGAAGAGAGGGAAGGGGCCGGGCTCGGTGAAGCCGGTTGTCTCGGCGATCGTGTCACCGTCCACGGTGTGGACCATCATCCCGTAGGCGGTCGCCGTGGGCACCAAGGTGATCTGTGTCAGGGCGCCGCCGCCGGCCCCGGTAGGCCAACGGGTAAGGCGGCATCGTCAGCAGCGCGTCATGCCGGGCGACGCGACCAGCGCACACCTCACCACCACCAGTCACACGTGCCTGGCGCCACCTCGCCCGCAGAACGAGCGAGGAGCAAGCTGGAACAAAGGGAGTGATATCACCTCGAACGCGGCGGAAGGAAGCGAGATGACAGAGCAACCCACCACCGGTCCCCCGCCTTGGCATCTGGCAGGCGACTGGTTCGATGTCTGCAAGTGCGCCATCCCGTGCCCCTGTACGTTCGCGCAGGCCCCGACCTACGGCGACTGCGAGGGCGTGCTGGCCTGGCACATACGGGACGGCAACTTCGGTGACGTGCGGCTCGACGGCCTCAACGTACTGATGCTCGGCTCCTTCGTGGGCAACGCCTGGGCCCGCGAGCACACGGACGCCTACGCCGCGGTCTTCTTCGACGAGCGCGCCGACGAACAGCAGCGCACCGCCCTCCAGGCGATCTTCGGCGGCGAGGCGGGCGGATGGCCCGCAGAGTTCGGCGAGATGTTCGGCCCCGAGATGAGAGGCATGGACTTCGCGCCCATCCGCATCGAGGTCGACGAGAACCTGGCAGCCTGGCGCGCGGAAATCCCCGGAAAGGTCACGGCAACCGCCGAGGCGCTGACCGGCCCGACCACCCCGGAAGGCGCACGGGTGCAGGTGCACAACGCCCCCGGCGCCGAGGTCGGCCCCGGCCAGATCGCCACCTGGGGCCGCGCCACCACCGACCGGGCCGACGCCTTCGGCTTCACCTGGGACCGTTCGGGCAAGTCAAGCAAACACTTCCCCTTCGACTGGACCGGCCCAACCTGACCACACACGCCAGCCCCGGTAGAGGCCGGGAGCGGTGATCGCGCGGCGTTTCCTGCAGCAGTCGCGGCGGTGACACGGTCGATCAAGGCGACGACGAGCAGGTCTCATCGGCACCATCATTCAGCTCGCCCGGTTTGCCGGGAAACGAAATTTAAGGGAGCAGCTTATGTCGTGGACGATATCCGGCACGTACGTCGCCGGCTGCTCGTGCGCCGTGCTGTGCAGCTGCCCGTACGACGGGCAGCCCCGGGACGCCAAGGGCGGCACCGAATGCCTGGGCACGGCCGTCTTCCACGTGGCGGACGGAAATCTGGACGATGTGGACCTGTCCGGTGTGGACTTCGCCTTCTACAACTACTTCCCGTCCAACCTGACCTCCGGCAACTGGAAGGTCGGACTGGTGGTCGACAGCGCGGCCAGCGGCGAGCAGGCGGACGCCCTGGAGCGCATCCTGTCCGGCCGCGAGGGCGGTCCGTTCGGCCAGCTCTCGCAGTTCTACGGCGAGTACCTGGGAATGGAACGGGCGAAGGTATCCCTCTCCGACGGCGAAAGGCCCGGCCTCACGGTCGAGGGCAGGACGGAGCTGTCCTACGAGCCGCTCACCGGCCCCGACGGCAGTTCGACAAAGATCAGGAACGCCATGTTCGGGTTCGCTCCCGAGTTCGAGGTCGGCAGGTCCAGCGGGCGTTCCGATGCTTTCGGGCTGAGTTACGAGGCGTCGTACGGCGAGACGGCCGACTACGTCTTCAGCAGCGAGGAGACCGAAGGAGCCAGCCAGGGACGTGCCTGACGAGAGCGCGCATCAGCACACACGTGCGGTGATCACGGCCGGGGATGCCACGGCCGCGACCTGGTGGCGTGTGCTGTTCAACTACGTGGTGCCGTTCTGTGTGTCGAGTGCGGGCTTCTTCAGCTGCCGGCGGGCGACCTGGCGGGACGATGACCAGGTGAGTCACATGCCGTCCATCGACGGCATCGAGCCCTGCAGCCCCGGCAGCAGCCAGTCCTGGAACGGCGCGAGCACCGCCAGGACGAGGAACGCCAAGCCCACGACGCGGGCGAGCAGCGGGCCCCGGGACCACAGCTTCTCCACGAAGATCACCAGGGCAAGTCCGGCCATCGCCGCCACGTTCATCACGCCGAGCGGGATGAGGACGACCATCAGCCCGGCGCAGCATCCGACGCAGTAGGCGCCGTGATGGACGCCCACCCGCAGGTCGCGCGCCGGTGGCCGAAAGCCGGCGTAGTGCATCAGGTGGCTCATGGGGTCGCGGCAGTGCCGCAGGCACACGTACTTCAGCGGGCCGAGCTGGTACAGGCCGGCGAGGAGGAACGCGGTGAAGCCGATCCAGCGCCCGGCGGTCGGATGGTCGGCCACCAGGTCACCGGTGAGGGCCAGGGCCGCGTAGGCGAGCGCCCCGAAGACGGTCCACACCATCAGGTACCCGCCGACGAACTCGACGGTGCGCGCGGCCCGGGTCCAGCCTGAGGACTGCCGACCGATCCCCCGCACCCACGTGATGGCAACCGGCGCCATGGACGGCAGCATCATGGCCGCCATCATCGTCACCCACAGCAGCAGGAACAGGGGCAGCGCCACCCCCATCGTCCCGGGCTCGACCCCCATGTCCCGAGCCTGGCCGATCGTGAGCGCCCACGCGGGCACCGCGATCAGGACGACGAGGAACCAGGCGGCCGCGAGATCCCGCTTCGGCAGCAACCCTCCGCCGGCTCCGGTCGGCGCGGGCGACCGCGTGGGGGCGAGGACAGAGGTAAGGGTGTGACGCATCGTGCCCTCCTACGGATACATCCAGCAGACCACTCCTCCAAGTACGGCGCGACCTCGCCAGCAATTGCTCGGTCGTGGGCACAGGGCACCCGTCTTTGGCGTATCGGTCGGGCTCCGGCCGGGCGAGGGCCCTGAAGAGCAGCACACCGGCGGTGATGATCGGTGCCCAGAACAGGATCACGCCATCCGTCCCGACTCGTGCCAGCAGCAGCGGAATGTGCGACAGGCCGGACCGGGTTTCCGGAACGCAAGGAAGGTCGAGGTCTCATCCGGCGCCGTCATCTGCTGGCGACGACTGCGCACCGCACTTTGCTGAGAGTTGGGGCAGACGATGCGCCCCAGGGGATGGCCTGCTCGATGCGTCAGAACGCATACCTGGCAGTCGGGCCGGCACAGCGTCACATCCGGGATCTCAGCACGTCGACCTCACAGCCTGGCGCGAAGGGGTCGAAGCCGTGCTCGATCAGCCAGCGAACTATCAGCAGGCTTCGCAAGGACCACCACCCGTGGATCACGTCGAGGTCGATGTCGGTGCCGTAGCCGGCGATGACGTCGTCGAGGTGCTCCTCGTTTCCGAGCGTGAAGGTGGCGAGGTCGTACAGGGCATCACCCTGACCCGCCTCGGACCAGTCGATGATGCCCGTGACCTCGTCGCCGTCGACGAAGACGTGCGCGATCTGCAGGTCGCCGTGAGTGAACGCCGCAGTCCACGGCCGGAGCGCGGCCTCGGCGACCTGGCGGTTGCGGGTGACCAGGTCCGCGGGCAGGACGCCGTTCGTCACGAGCCACTCGCACTCGTCGTCGAGTTCCGCCACCAGCGCGACGATGCTCCGGCCGGCCTGGCCCGACCGGGACGGCAGCGGCGCGTCGTGCAGCTTCCGGATGGCGGCGCCCGCTGCGGCCCACGCCGCCGGCGACCCGGTCGACGGCCCGCCGAGGCGCCCGAGCGTCGTCCCCGGTAGTGCGGCGATCGCGAGCACGGACGGCTTGCGCCACAGGACCTCCGGGGTCGGGACCGGCGCGAGGGACATCGCCTCGACCTCGACATCGATGCGCGCCTGATCGGCGTCCACCTTCAGGAACACGTCGCCGACGCGCAGAGTCGCGCGCTCGGAATGGGCGACGACGACTTCGACCTCATCCATGGGCGACCAGTATCCCGGGGATGTTCACCGACGTCGCCGGGTTTATCGCGTGCGATTACGCGGCTGACCGCGTCCCGCCACCCAGCGGCCTCGTGCACGACACCGGCCTCTGACCAGGTCAAGCCCACCACTTTTGTCAGGAGTCCTTGGCCTGAAGTTCTCCGAGGCGCCGCACGGCAACCGCGCCGACGAGACCCTGCGCTCCGGCGCAACCACTAACATCCGACAATGCGCACATCCTCATCGCTGCTGCGGGCCTTTCGGCCCCAAGTCCAAGAGCGCCTCTACGACTTCTACGAAGAGCTGCGGAGCGCCGACGACCTCTTCTGGGACCGCCACCTGGACGCCTGGGTCGCGACCGGGCACGCAGTGGTCAGCAGCGCCGCAGGTGACCCGAGGCTGTCCTCAGTGCGCTATCCCGACATCGCAGCCCTCTCCGAGGAACTGCGGCCGCTGGCCCGCGTCCTGAGCCGACAGATGCTCTACAGCGACGCCCCCGACCACCCCCGGCTGCGGGCCCTGATCAGCAGGGCCTTCACCCCCAGGGCAGTAGCGGCACTCCGAGCCCGGATCGCCGAAGCCGTCGACCGGATCATCACCCACGCCGCGCCGACCGGCCGGATGGACATCGTCGCGGACCTCGCCCGCCCCCTGCCTCTCACCATCATCTGCGACCTGCTCGACGTACCGCATCAGGACCGCCCCGCCCTCGCCGCCTGGTCCGAGCCGATCGCCGAAGCCATCGGCAACTCCCGGCTCGACGCCGACGGCAACCGCGCGGCCTCGCAGAGCATGGCGGACATGCTCGCCTACCTCCGCGAACACTTCACCCGCCACGACACCCCGCCGGCCCTCCATACCCTGCGCGCGCTGGTGACCGCACAGGCACAGGACACCGACCAGGACTTCGACGAACTCCTCGCCAACTGCGCCCTGCTCCTGATCGCCGGCCACGAGACCACCACCCACTTCATCGGCAACGCCACACTCGCCCTGCTCCGCCACCCGCACGCGGCCGACCAACTGCGCCGCCGGCCCGATCTGATGCCCGCCGCAGTCGAGGAACTCCTGCGCTACGACGCCCCGGTACAGCTGATGCTGCGCCGGGCGCGCCACGACCTGGACCTGGCCGGCCGCACTGTCACCGAAGGGCAGACAGTGCTCCTCGTGTGCGGCGCCGCCAACCGGGATCCGGCCGTGTTTCCCGATCCCCATGTACTGGACTTCGAGCGGCCCGGCGGACGGCACATGGCGTTCGGGCACGGACCGCACTTCTGCCTCGGCGCGGCGCTGGCCCGGCTGGAAGGTACTGTCGCACTGGAAGCGCTTCTCACCCGGCTCCCCGGTCTGCGCCTCGACGGCACCGCGCCGCAGTGGCAGCGCAGCCTCAACTTCCGCGCGCTCACCCGCCTGGACGTCGCCTTCACCCCACTCCCGGACGAAACCGGCCAAGTCACGCAGGATCTGCCGACCGACGGTCCCCCACCCGGCCTCGGCCGCGCGACGCATGCCGGCGAGTGCCCCGCCCGGACGGCTCCCGGCGGCGTCGCGGGCGCTTGACCGCGGCCCAGTCCAGAGTGCATGGGGCGGCCGGGCCGATATCGATCCAGAGGTGGGAAGGAGCCAAAGGCCCGCGTCCGCCCATCTCCACGGGTCACGGGGTTCACTCTGCCGAGACAACTACCCACCTCGAAGCGGGCCGACGAAACCCTCCGCCCAACAGTCACTCAGCGTGCCTACGGCAGCGATGGTTTCCCGCTCGCCACTCCATGTGACAGCTGGATGGCCGCCGGCGTACTTCGTCCATCTGCCGCAACTGGTCTGGAACTTCACCGAGCGTCTCACCGGTTGTGGGTGTTCAGCGCTCGTCAGGCTGAGGTTGCAGGCCATGTGTCCGGGGTTGTCGCGGTCGTCGTCCAGCGTGACGTTCTGCAGAGCCGTCTGCCGACGCGGGCCCCACGCCAGGATGGTGAGCAACTGGTCCTTGTCCGGCTGCCCGTCCTCGTCGTTCTCGTAATCTCCGGGGTGGTACGGGCGCCTTGCTGCAGATGGCTTCCCCCAGCCAGGCAGCCCGGAGAGGGCACGTCCGTCGGGCAGCCGCAGCCGTGGCCCGTCGGCCTCGAGGCTCTCCGCGAGATCGTGAAGCAATGGCGTGGGATTGCTCTGGGGCATGCCTCACGGTGACGTCGTACCAGGAGCCCGAGATCAGCGGCCGCATCACCGGTTGCCTCCGGGACGAACGCAAGGTCGTCCCCGTCGGGATGTGTGACCCCGGGGTCATGGCGCCAGTGGTGCACCACGGGGGTTTGGCCCATGCCTGGATGCGTTGGCCGAAGACTGCGGCTTGCCGCAACAACGATCATCGGGGCGAGTGTGACCACGAAGACCAGCAGCGTGGCCGGCATCGCGGCCACCCCGAGGCAGATCGTGCCCCACAGACCGGGGTCCCGTGCGAGGCCGTCCCGGCGCACGACCGCGCCGGTCCAGCCCGCGCTCAGCACCGCCCACACGATCACCGCCCGCCGAGCCGCTGCCATCCGATCACGCCTTCTCGCTCGCCGCCTCGTGGGATCTCCTAACGGATGGCGACTGACAATGGGGCGTTCACAATGGCGCGGACAGCAGCCCAGACACGTGCTGAGGCAGACGTTCCGGAGGCGCAGCCGGTACCACCACGCCCGGTGAACAGGCCTGTTCGTAGGCAGATTGAAGGTTGGGGTCGTGTCAGGCCTGGGCAGGCTGTCCTTCGCCCCGTGTGACCGGCGGCGCCGGTCGTCGCGGTTGCCGGTAGGGGGCAGTTGGTCGGGCAGGACGGCGGCTGCGTAGGTGCCGCAAGCGGCGGGACTCGGATCTGAGGGGCTTGGGCGGGGCATGGAGGATGAACGGCTGCGGCGGGCCGGAATCGTGGACTACTGGCGTGCGGTGGAGCTGTTCAGCCCGCAGAAGATCCCGGCCGTCTCCGCGCGTGACCGCGTCTACTCGGTGACGGCGGACGGCCCGCTGCCGTGGGAGACGGGACACCCGCTGCGCTCGGTGCCGCTGGAGCCCGGCTACGCATGGCAACACGTGGTGTACGGCGGCGCGTACACGCTCCGCGCGGTGCGCGACACCCTGCTGCGCGTCTTCGGGGAGAGCGAGGAGGACCACGACGGGAGGATGGACGGCGAGAGCGCGCTGTTCGCCCTGACGGTCACCGATGAGGGGCGGTTGCTGCTCGACTCCCCGGTGTTGTCCGCGTGTGCATGGGCCACCGGACGGGCGCTGTCGCCGGGGCCGGCCAGCCCGGGGTGGCTCGACGGGTTCGAGGAGGAGGCAGGGGCCTGGGCCGCCAGGGCGATGGGGCTGGGTGAACTGCCAACGTTCAACAGAACCGTTGGGACCGGCACCGGTGAACGACGCGAGGGAGACGTCGGCTCGGAATCGGACGGTGAATCGCCCGAGGACGACCCGGAGGACTGGGACGACGACGCCGACGCCGGCGCCGAGGACGACGAGCGCGAGGACCAAAGGCCGCGCGTCGGGGAACGGTTGCTGTCAGCCAAGGAACTGCTGGAGTTCGCAAGGGAGTTGTCCCAGGGCTGGGGTGTGGCGGAGACGTTGTGCCCCGACGGCGTGCGGATCCGGAGCGTGGCCGTACGCCAGGACCTCGCGCAGGAAGCCGACCAGCAGGACTTCCTGAACAGTTTCATCGCCGCAGACCTGTACTCGGTGGCGCAGGCGCTGCGCGAGGAGGATCCGGGCGCCGGGCTGTCCGCGTATCTCACGCCCGGTGCCGAGGTGAACACCGCGTGGCGGATCGACCTGCGTCAGCGCCCCGAGGTCGCGCTCGCCACGGTGACGCCCGCCGCCGTACCGGTGGGGCGGTGGCCTGCCGAGCCCGGGCATCCGCTGGCGCTGAGCCAGCAGTTCGCCGTGACCACCATCCGGACACACCTGAACAACACGGGCGGGCTGTTCGCCGTCAACGGGCCGCCCGGCACCGGTAAGACCACCATGCTGCGCGACTGCTTCGCCTCGGTGATCGTGGAGCGTGCCGTGCGGCTGTCCGCGCTGCGGATGCCGTCGCAGGCCTTCGCCGAACAGGCGCCGTACACCTGGAAGAGCGGCGACTACACACGCACCGTCACCCCTCTGCGGCCCGAGTTCACCGGCTTCGAGATGGTGGTGGCCTCGGCGAACAACGGAGCGGTGGAGAACATCTCCACCGAGATCCCCGCCCGCCTGGCGCTCGGGGAGCCGTGGCGGGACGATGCCGACTACTTCGCCGAGCAGGCCACCCGTCTACTCAACGGCGTTCCGGCGTGGGGCGTGGTCGCGGCCCGGCTGGGCAACAAACGGAACCGCATGGAGTTCGTCAACCGGCTCTGGCACGGCAAGTACCGGATGTCCGACCAGGACGCGCCGCCTCCGCCGCCCCCGCCTCGCGGACGCCGCCGCCGTAACCGCAACGGCTGGGTCGACAGCGAACGCGGGCTGGCTCAACTGCTGCGCGAGTACGGCAAAACACCGCACAGCGGTGCGTGGCGCGAGGCCAGGCAACGCTTCCGGACCGCGCTCGCCACCGTCGAACGGCTGGGAGTCGAGCGCGAGTCCGCCGCAGCCGCACTGCGGAATCTCCCCGCTGCGGAGGCTGAGCTGCGTACGGCCGAGGAGGCCGCCGACCGGGCCGCCGACCGGGTGTCGGCGTGCCGCGCCGCAGTCTCCGGCGCCGAACAAGACCTGACCGACGCCGAGACACCCCTCGCCGAGGCGGAAGCCCGTCGCGCGGCGCACTTCGAGCGCCAACCCGGCCTGGTGGTCAGTCTGTTCACCCTGGGGCGAGCCGCCCGGGACTGGCACGGTATCGACCAGGACCTCGCCACCCGGGAGGAGGAGCAGCGCGCCGTACGAAACAGCGCTCGTGCCCGGCTTGATGAGGCCCGGCAGGCGGTGGCCCACGCCGTGGCGGAGCGGAACGCATGCGAGCAGGCCCGTGACGAAGCCGCAGCCCGCCGCATGCGGCTGAGGGACAGCGTTGCCCGGGCCCACTCCCGGTGGGACGGTCACGTGCCCCGCGAGCACTGGCTGAGCGACGACACCACGCGTGAGCTGTCCGCACCGTGGGCGGACGAAGAGATCACCCGCGCCCACAGCGAGCTCTTCCTTGCCGCGCTCGACCTGCATCACGCGTTCCTGCGCTGCACGGCCCGCACCATGTACGGCAACCTCATGGCGGCCATGGACGCGGTGACCGGAGCGGCTCCCAGGACGGTGTCGGAGGAGCGACTGCGGGCGGCCTGGCAGAGCCTGTTCCTGGTGGTGCCCGTCGTGTCGACGACCTTCGCGTCGCTGGACCGGGTCTTCGGCCGGCTGGGCCGCGAGGCACTGGGCTGGCTGTTCATCGACGAGGCCGGCCAGGCCGCGCCGCAGCTGGCGGTGGGCGGCATGTGGCGGGCGAAGCGCACCGTCGTCGTCGGTGACCCGCTGCAGCTCGAACCGGTCGTCGTCCTGCCGTGGACGGCGCAGCGGGCCCTGCGTGACGACTTCGGCGTCAGCGAGGAGTGGGCGCCCAGTCGCACATCGGTGCAGCAACTGGCCGACCGCACCAACCGCTACGGCACCCTCCTGCCCGCTGAACTCCCCGATGGCGCCCAGGAAGTGTGGGTCGGCGCCCCGCTGCGCGTCCACCGCCGCTGCGACGACCCCATGTTCGGCGTCAGCAACGCCATCGCCTACGACAACTTCATGGTGTACGGCACGCCTGACCGCGGCCCCTACCGCTACGGCCCGCGCAGCTGCTGGGTACACGTCCCCTCCGCCGAAGCCGACGGGCACTGGATCCCCGAGGAGGGCCGGGCACTGAGCCGGGTCCTTCAGAAGCTGCGCGACGAAGGCGGCGTCGATCTGGCCCGGGAGGTGTACGTCATCAGCCCCTTCCGCGCTGTCGTCGCCGGTGCGCGGAAGACCTGCCGGGACTTGCTGCCCGACAACCGGGTCGGCACCATCCACACCACCCAGGGCAAGGAAGCGGACGTCGTGATCCTCGTCCTCGGCACCGACCCGCGCCGCCCCGGCGCCCGCGCCTGGGCCGCCTCCCGCCCCAACCTCCTCAACGTCGCCGTCAGCCGCGCCAAGCGCCGTCTGTTCGTCATCGGCAACCGCGACGCCTGGCGCGACCAGCGCTTCTTCACCACCCTCGCCGAGGCCCTCCCCGCCCACGCCTGGCAGCCCGACCGAAGGCAGGAGTGACATCAGGTCCTCGCTCCGGGGCAGTGTTCGTCAGGCGAGCGCAGAGACCGCAACCTCGACGAGGTGCACGCGTTCGAGGAGGGCGAACTGCCCCGCCGCCTGTGGCGGGCCCGGCCCGCGCGCAGCGCCGTCGTCAGGGAGCGGAGGTCCTCCGCATACCCGGGAAGAGCGGCGGAGGCATACCACGCCACGCCCCTGCAGACATCGAGATCGAGGGCGTCACGATCCAGGCCGGTGACCTCGTCTTCGACAACGGCGCCGCCAACCACGACCCCTCCGTCGACGGCAGGGGTGGCAACGACCGGATCTGCGGACTGGGTGGGGACGACACCATCCAGGGCGGTCTCGGCGATGACCAGATCGACGGCGGAGCGGGCGATGCCTTCCTGATCGGCGACGTCTACTCCACAACCGGCAACGCCGAAGGCGGAGGCAGGGACTACATCGACGGCGGTTCCGGGGACGAAATCACCGCCGGTCTGTTCGGGCCGCCTCATCCCTCCACGCAACGCCCCAGCTCAGCAAGGGTGCAGGTCAGGCCCAGGCTGCCACCGGCACAAACGAACTGTCCTGTCGGAACAGGTCCGTTCCGTCCGACCGTTCCACCCGCAGCTGGTAGCTGTAGTGCCGCAGGTAGTACCCGGGGTAGTTGTACGACTCGAAGCGGATCGAGCCGCTCGAGGCACCCGTGCGGGCGACGAACGTGGCGTCCTTGGCGAACGTCGACGTCCCGTCGTTGGCGTCGAAGCGGGCGCGGTAGTCCCAGTGGCGCAGGTATCTGCCGGACGAGTCCCGGAAGGAGTAGCCGTTCGCGTCCGCGAGGCCGGGCACGACCGTGAACGTCGAGGCCTGCTTCTCGGCGGTGGCGCTGGAGCTGCTGACCACCGGGAGGTTGAGCAGGGAGGACTGCACCTGCCAGTACCGGGTGGAGTAGTTGGCCGACTGGAAGGAGCGGGTGACGTTCTTCGCCAGGGCCGGGCCGCCCGAGACGGTCTCCTTGATGACCGTGAAGTGGCGGGCCGTCCCCGAGACGGCGGGCAGGGCGGCCGGGGCGGACCAGGTGGCGAAGGTGTCGTAGCTGTCGCTGTAGTAGTAGGTGCCGTCGCCGTAGCCGTCGAAGAAGAGCCGCCAGCCGCCGTTGTCGAGCTGCACCAGCGCGGGGCCCTCGCGGTAGCTGCCCCAGCCCGCCCAGTTGCCCGTGCGGGAGATCGTGTAGGGGCCGGTGAGGTTCGATGCGGTGGCGTACTCGATGTACTTCGTCGTCTCGTTCTTCGTGAAGGCGTGGTAGGTGGAGCCGATCTTCACGATGAAGGTGTCGATGTGGTTCGCACCGATGCCGGACAGCGCCACCGGTGAACTCCACGTCGTCAGCGCGGAGTTCGTGGCCTTCAGCAGGTACGGCGTGAAGATCCACTGGTCGTTGGTGGTCGAGCAGGAGACGATGACGTTCACGCTGCCGTCGCTGTCGACGAACCACTCCGGCGCCCAGGCCCGGGAGAGACCCGCGATCGGGACCGTGTAGTCGTACAGGAACGTCCAGTTGACCCGGTCGGTGCTGCGGGCGAAGCCGATGGTGGTGCTGGTGTCCTGCCAGGTGTGGGTCGTGTAGGTGATGTAGTAGTAGCCGTTGGTGTGCTTGAAGATGCTCGCGTCGCGGATGCGGTTGCTCGGCGGCGTGTAGGCGGAGGCCTTGGCCAGACGGAAGTCGGTGGCGTCGTCCGACTGGTAGACGTTCACGGTCCCGTCGTTGCTGTTCAGGAACGGCACGATCGTGTAGCGGGTGGCCGAGCCGCTGGGCGGTGCGGCCGCCAGTGCCGTGCCGAGCAGGCCGGGTGCCTCGCCCAGGATCAGTGCCGAGGCGGGCAGTGCGGCCATCGCGCGCAGCAGGCTGCGGCGGGACGGGGTGTGGGGACGTCTGGTCACGTGCGGCTCTCCCTCAATGAGGTTCGATATCCCGAACTCAGTTCGGGAATTCGATCAGAAGGTAGGCGTGAGGTCGGAGTGCGTCAATGGTTTGCACATGAGGAAGCGGGGCCTGGGAGAAACCTGTGGTGAACCTGGGAGCCGCACCGGGCGAAACCGTTCCGCCGCAGACCGCTGGAGGTTACCGTTCGGTAGACAGTGTCGTCCCGGAGGTGCCCCGTATGACACCCGACCGTGCCGCAGGTCTCGCCGCGTCCGCCCGAGCGCTGGCCGCCGGGGAGGTGACGTCGCGGGAGCTGGTCGCGGCGGCGTTGGCGCGGATCGAGGCGACCCAAGGGACCTTCAACGCGTTCCGGGTGGTCCGGGCCGAGGCCGCCCTCGCCGAGGCGAAGGCCGCCGACGCGGAGCTCGCCGCCGGGGTGCGGGGGCCACTGCTGGGCGTGCCGGTCGCGGTGAAGGACGACATGGACGTGGCGGGCGAGCCGACCGCGTTCGGCTGCAGCGGGGAGTTCCCGCCGGTCACCGAGGACGGCGAGGCGGTACGGCGGCTGCGCGCGGCCGGTGCGGTGATCGTCGGCAAGACCAACACCTGCGAGCTGGGGCAGTGGCCGTTCACCGAGGGGCCCGCCTTCGGCGCGACGCGTAATCCGTGGCACCCGGAGCACACCCCCGGTGGCTCGTCCGGCGGTTCCGCCGCCGCGGTCGCCGCCGGGCTCGTCCCCGCCGCGCTCGGCTCGGACGGCGCCGGCTCGGTGCGGATCCCCGCGTCCTGGACCCATCTGATCGGCATCAAGCCGCAGCGCGGCCGCATCTCCACCTGGCCGCGCGGCGAGTCGTTCCAGGGCATCACCGTCAACGGCACCCTCGCCCGTACGGTGGCCGACGCGGCCCTGCTGCTGGACGCCGCCGCCGGCAACCACGATCTCGACCCGCACCGGCCGCCGGCGATCAACGCCTCCGAGGCCGTGGGCCGCGACCCCGGCCGGCTGCGCATCGCGCTCTCTCTCAAGCCGCCGTTCACCGCCGTGCCCGCCCGCCTGCAGCCGCAGGTGCGGGCCAGGGTCGTCCAACTCGCCGAGAAGCTGGGTGCGTTGGGGCACATCGTCGAGGAGGCGGATCCGCCGTACGGGCAGATCGGGCTCACCTTCGTACCCCGCGCGACGGTCGGCATCGCCGAGTGGGTGAGCGTGACGCCCTCCCCCGCGCTGCTCGACCCGCGCACCCGGGGCGCCGCCCGGCTGGGCCGGCTGCTCGGTGGGGCGCCGCTGCGGGCGGCCCGGCGCGCGGAGGCGGTTCTGCACCGTCGTATCGGCGCGTTCTACGAGTCGTACGACGTGATCCTGGCCCCCACAACGGCCGCTCCCCCACCCCGGATCGGCGCGATGCTCGGGCTCGGCGGCTTCGCCACCGACCGCGCGATGATCGCCGCCTGCCCCTACGCCTGGCCGTGGAACGTGCTGGGCTGGCCGGGCATCAACGTCCCGGCCGGATTCGTGGACGGTCTGCCGGTCGGCGCCCAGTTGCTGGGGCCGGCGAACAGTGAGCCCCTGCTGATCTCGCTGGCCGCGCAGTTGGAGGCGGAGCTGCGCTGGCATGAACTGTGGCCGCCGCAGCAGGGCGAGGAAGAACGCATCGCGGTCGTCTGAGGCGACGCCGACACCAACCCTTCGGCGCAGGCCCTGCTCTGTGGCCATGCGAGGTGATCCCGGGTGCGCGGCGGCGCCGAGCACTTCCTCGCCTATCCCGCGACCGGCACGGACCGTTTGGAGCGGGGCACGGTGGTGATGGTGGTGGAGTACCTGCCGCCGAGAACCGTCTACGTCCAGGCCGCATACGACAGTTGAGCCCGCGCAGGCGCACACTCCCTTCGGTCGGTGCCGAAAGGGCACCATGCAAAGGGGGCCGGCCGCGGCACACTGGCGCTGGACTGCGTGACCCACCAGGGCATTCCGCTGAGGGTGCGGGGCGTGGTCATCTTCAAGGTGGGCGACGACTTCGTGTCGATCGCGAACGCGGCCTGCGGTACGGAGATGGAGAAGCTCGGGCTCATCGTCGACTCCTTGCAGATCCACGAGATCGAGGATCCGACCGGGTACATCCAGAGCCTCGCCATGCCGCACGCGGCGGCCGTCCAGCGGGACGCGCGCATCGCGCAGGCGGAGGCGAACCGGCTGGCCACGGAGGCCGAGCAGCAGTCGCTCGCGCGGATGACCGAGGCGACCCGGGACAGCGAGATCCTGCAGGCCGGCTACCAGGCCGAGCGCGACAAGGCAGGCGCCAAGGCCCGGCAGGAAGTCGTCGTCCAGGAGACGCGGGTCGCCGAGCTGGAGGCGCACTGGCGCGAACAGCAGCTCCAGGCGGATGTCCTAAGCCCGCCGACGCGCAGGCGTACGAGAAGCGCACGCTCGCGGAGGCCGAGCGCGACGCGCGGATCTCGGCGGCGCAGGCCAAGGCGAAGGAGACGGAGCCGGCGGCTGCGGCCGAGGCGACACGGGTCAAGGCGGCCGCGGGTGCCGAGGCCGAGGCGACCAAGACGCGCGGTGCGGCCATGGCGGCCGCCACCCGGGCCACCGGTGAGGCCCAGCAACTCGCCGAGAACTGGCCGGAGATCGTCAGGGCCGGGGCGTCCGCGTTCGGCAGCGTCGACAACATGGTGCTGCGCAACGGCGCCGACGGCATGGCGGACATGTTCGCCAAGGCGCTCACCATGGGCGGTACGGGGCTGGGGCCGGCCCGTCAGCTGCTGGCGTCGATGAACCAGAACGGGCAGGCATCGAAGGAGGATTCGCCGCTCAACGGGCTCGCCCATAAGGTGCCGATGGACGAGAAGTGACCCCTCACGCGCAGCTCACGGGCGCAGCCCCTAAGGTGCCCCCGTGAGCACGTTTACCGATGAGAACGTCCCGGGCCGCTACGGCCCCACCGCAACCGCTGAGGCCGACCCCCGCGGGGTCGGCAAGGTGCGCACCGAGTACTCCCCCGCGCACGACGGCGACCCCGATCCCGGGGAGATCGTCTGGACCTGGGTGCCCTTCGAGGAGAACGACGGGCGGGGCAAGGACCGCCCGGTGCTCGTGGTGGCCCGTGAGGCCGGCGGCACCTTCCTCGCCGTGCAGCTGTCGAGCAAGCGGCACGACGGGGACCGTGAGTGGGTGGCCATCGGCAGCGGGCCGTGGGACCGGACGGGGCGCGACTCCTGGGTGGACGTGGACCGCATCCTCCGCCTGCACGAGGAGGGCATGCGCCGGGAGGCGTGCGCGCTGGACCGCGGGCGGTTCAACCTGGTCAGGCACCGGCTGCACGAGCGGTACGCCTGGACCTGACGTCACGACTGGGTCTGACGCTCCGGGAACGCCCGTACGAACGCGGCTCGCACCGGGCTGTCCGGCGTGCGGTCCAGGATGCCGAACACCACATGCTCGAAGGCCCCGGCGAACCGTCCGCCCGGCGCGAGCAGGGCCCGGAACGCGCCCGCCACCTGCTCCGGGTCGTTCTGGAACACCCCGCAGCCCCACGCGCCCAGCACCAGCCGCCGGTACCCGTGCGCCGCGGCCGTCTCCAGCACGCGCTCGGCGCGCACGGCCAGCGCGTGCGGGAGCTCGGACGTGCGCTGCGGGGCCGTACGCCGTATGACGCCCGCGTTCGGTGCGGCGGCCGTCAGGAAGCCCGCGGTGTACGGCTCGTCGAGCAGGCGGCCGCGGTCGTCGCGGAAGACGGGGACGCCCGGTGAGTGGATGACGCGGTCCGTGTAGAAGGGGTCGCGGTGCGCGCGGTGATGGTCGTAGAACGCGCGGGCTTCGAGCAGGCACGTGTACAGCGCCGAGGCGCGGCACAGGGCCTCCTCCTGGGCCTGGGCGCCGTTCAGATAGCCGCCGCCCGGGTTGCGCGCGGAGGCGAAGTTGAGCACGGCCGTCCCACCGCCGAGGCGACGGGCCGCCTCCAGGCTGCTCTCCCCCGTGACCTCGAAGAACGTCTCTCCTACGGGGACCTGCGGCACCGGCACCGGGTCCGGCCCGTACATCCGCGTGCCGGCTCGTGCCGCCTCGATCTGCGCCGCGAGGGGCACCTGTCGTCCGTCCGGCGCGCGGTACGCCCCCGTCGCCACGATCTGTTCCGTCTGCTGCGCGATGCCGCGCAGGCGCGCGCTCATGGCGCCACCCCCGTGCGCGCCATGACCGCGCGACCGCGTCGGCTGCGCGCGATCTCCCCCGTCGTGCTCACGCAGGCATCGTGGGCGATGCTGGTCATGCGATGCAACAGAGTTTTCCGGGCCCACTACCGATCGAGCAACACACCGAGAACCAAATCGAGAACCACATCGCGAACCACCTCGCGAACGACCGGGAAATCCCCTGCTAACGCCCGGAGAGCCGAGATTACCGACCCGGAACGTGCCGGTACGCACTCTTGTGCGATGCGACGCGAGCGTCTTGGGTGGAACGAGTGTGCCGGCCCGCCCACAAGATCCGGGCCGGGCGGCATCGTGGACTCTCAGGAGGATCCCGACATGTCAGATTCGGTGAGTGACTGTACGGCGCAGCCCCGCACCGCAGTCACCGAACCCGAGGTGGAGGCCCTGGTCCGGGGCATCTGCTTCAAGACCGGCCCACCCCGCACCCTCGGGGTCGAAGTGGAATGGCTCGTCCACGAGCTGCGCAGCCCGCAGCTCCCCGTGACACCCGAACGACTCGAAGCGGCCTACGCCGCACTGCGGACCGTGCCCCTGAGGTCGGCGCTCACCGTCGAACCCGGCGGTCAGCTGGAGCTGAGCTCCCCTCCCGCCGCCTCGCTGATGGAGTGCATCGGTACCGTCTCCGCCGACCTCGACGCCGCCCGCGCGGTCCTGCGCGAGCACGATCTCGGTCTCGTCGGCCTCGGCAACGACCCCTGGCACTCGCCCCGCCGGTTCCTGCGCGAGCCGCGGTACGACGCCATGGAAGCCTGTCTGGACCGCACCGGCCCGGCCGGCCGCGCCATGATGTGCACCTCGGCCTCCGTGCAGGTGTGCCTGGACGCCGGACACGAGGAGCCCGGCCCGCTCGGGCACGGACGGCGCTGGTGGCTGGCGCACCAGCTGGGCGCGGTCCTGGTGGCCGCCTTCGCCAACTCCCCGCTGGCCGGGCAGGAGCCCACCGGCTGGCTCTCCACCCGGCAGCTGCTGTGGATGGAGATCGGCGCGGGCCGCGCGGGCGCACCCCCGCTGGACGGCGACCCCCGGGCCGCCTGGGCGCGGCACGTGCTGGACGCGCCGGTGATGTGCGTACGGCAGAACGGCGGCCCCTGGCACGTCCCGGACGGCCTGACGTTCCGGGAGTGGACCAGATCCGGGTCGCCCAGGCCGCCGACGCACGAGGACCTCGACTACCACCTCACGACGCTGTTCCCGCCGGTCAGACCGCGCGGCCATCTGGAACTGCGCATGATCGACGCCCAGCCCGGCGAGGACGGCTGGATCGTGCCGCTCGCCGTGGCCACCGCGCTGTTCGACGACCCCGAGGCCGCCGAGACCGCCTACCGCGCCGTGAAGCCGCTGGCCGAGCGCTCCCTGTCGCTGCCCGCGCCGCACAATCCGCTGTGGATCGACGCGGCCCGCTCGGGCCTCGCCGACCCCGAGCTGCGGGAGGTGGCCATCACCTGCTTCGCGGCGGCGCTGGAGGCTCTGCCCCGGCTGGGGGCCACGACCGAGGTCATGGCCGCCGTGGCGGCGTACCAGGACCGTTACGTCATCCAGGGCCGCTGCCCCGCCGACGACCTGCTGGACGAGCTCTACGGCACGGACCGCACCCTGCACGGGAAGGACATCCGGACATGATCGACGCCGACACGCTCCGCGAGCGGGCGCTGACCACCCTGACCACCGCCCGTGCCCGGACGACCCTGCTGACCAGCTGCGTCGACGACCCCGACCTGACCGCCCAGCACTCGCCGCTGATGTCCCCGCTGGTGTGGGACCTCGCGCACATCGGCAACCAGGAGGAGCAGTGGCTGCTGCGGGCGGTCGCCGGACGGGAGGCGATGCGGCCCGAGATCGACGGCCTCTACGACGCCTTCGAGCATCCGCGCGCCGAACGCCCCTCGCTGCCGCTGCTGCCGCCGGCCGAGGCCCGGCACTACGCCTCCGAGGTGCGCGGCCGGGTGCTGGACCTGCTGGAGAGCACGGCCTTCCACGGGACGCGGCTGACCGAGGCGGGCTTCGCCTTCGGGATGATCGCGCAGCACGAGCAGCAGCACGACGAGACGATGCTGATCACCCATCAGCTCCGCACGGGCCCGCAGGCCCTGACCGCCCCCGACCCGGATCCGGTGCCCCTGTTCACGGGGCCGTCCGAAGTCCTGGTCCCCGGCGGCCCGTTCACCATGGGCACCTCCACCGAGCCCTGGGCGCTGGACAACGAACGCCCGGCGCACCGGCGCGAGGTGCCACCGTTCTACATCGACACGACCCCGGTGACGAACGCCGCGTACCAGGCGTTCATCGAGGACAGCGGCTACGACAGCGAACGCTGGTGGACGCCGGAGGGCTGGGCTCACATACGGCAGCACTCCATTCACGCCCCGCTGTTCTGGCGCCGGGACGGCAAGCAGTGGCTCAGGCGCCGCTTCGGCGTCACCGAGGTCGTACCGCCCGACGAGCCGGTGCTGCACGTGTGCTGGTACGAGGCCGACGCCTACGCCCGCTGGGCCGGCCGCCGGCTGCCCACCGAGGCCGAGTGGGAGAAGGCCGCCCGCCACGACCCCGCCGGGGACCGCTCGACGCGCTACCCGTGGGGCGACGCCGACCCGGCGCCGGAGCACGCCAACCTCGGTCAGCGGCATCTGCGCCCGGCGCCGGCCGGAAGCTACCCGGAGGGCGAATCGCCTCTCGGCGTACGGCAGTTGATCGGTGATGTGTGGGAGTGGACGGCGAGCGACTTCCTGCCGTACCCGGGGTTCCAGGCGTTCCCGTACAAGGAGTACTCGGAGGTGTTCTTCGGGCCCGAGTACAAGGTGCTGCGCGGCGGTTCGTTCGCCGTGGACGCGGTCGCCTGCCGGGGCACCTTCCGCAACTGGGACTATCCGATCCGGCGGCAGATCTTCTCCGGCTTCCGTACGGCCCGTTCGGGGGATGTCTGATGTGCCGTCATCTGGCTTATCTGGGGCCCGAGGAGCCGCTCGGCAGACTCCTCGTGGAGCCCGCGCACGCCCTGTACCGCCAGTCGTGGGCGCCTCGGCGGCAGCGGCATGGGACCGTCAACGCCGATGGTTTCGGGGTCGGTTGGTATGCCGAGGGGGACCCGGTGCCGGCGCGGTACCGCCGGGCCGGGCCCGTCTGGGCGGATCTGTCCTTCGCCGATCTGACCCGGGTCGTACGGTCCACCGCGCTGCTCGCCGCCGTCCGGGACGCGACGCTGGCGGGCGCCGACGCGGAGGCCGCGGCGGCGCCGTTCGCCGCGGGTGCCTGGCTGTTCAGCCACAACGGCGCCGTGAAGGGCTGGCCGGGTTCGCTGGCACCGCTCGTTTCGAGCCTGCCCGCGGTGGACCTGCTGTCGATGGAGGCCCGCAACGACTCCGCGCTCGTGTGGGCGCTCGTCCTGGCCCGGCTGCGCGGCGGCGACGACGAGGGGCAGGCACTGGCCGACACCGTCCTGGAGGTCGCCGAGGCAGCCCCCGGCTCCCGGCTCAACCTGCTGCTCACCAACGGCGAGACCATCACCGCGACCGCCTGGGGCGACACCCTCTGGTATCTGACCCGGCCCGGCGGCGGCACCGTCGTGGCCTCCGAGCCCTACGACGACGACCCGCACTGGCAGGAGGTCCCCGACCGCACCCTCCTGGCGGCCAGCCGCACCGATGTGCTGCTCACGCCGCTGAAGGACCCGAGCGACGCCCTGGCACCCGCACCTCCGAAGGAGCCCAGCACGTGAGTCCGTTCCTTCTCACCCGCACCCTGCCCGAGGACGCCACCGACGCCGCCCTGCGCGCCGATGTCCTCAAGGGCCTGACGAGCACGCCCAAGACGCTGCCGCCGAAGTGGTTCTACGACGCGCAGGGCAGCGAACTCTTCGAGCAGATCACCGAGTTGCCCGAGTACTACCCGACGCGCGCCGAGCGCGAGATCCTCGTCGACCGGGCCGGCGAGATCGCCGTCGCCACCGGCGCCCGCACCCTCGTGGAGCTGGGCTCCGGCTCCTCGGAGAAGACGCGGTACGTCATCGACGCGCTCACCGGGTTGCACACGTACGTCCCCGTCGACGTCAGCGACAGCGCGCTCACCCAGGCCGGGCACGCGCTCATCGAGGAGCGGCCGGGGCTCGACGTGCACGCGCTGATCGCCGACTTCACCGACGGGCTGGACCTGCCGGACACGCCGGGTCCCCGGCTGGTGGCGTTCCTCGGCGGCACGATCGGCAATCTGCTGCCGGTCGAGCGCGCGGCGTTCCTCGCCTCGGTCCGGGCGCTGCTGTCCCCCGGTGACGCGCTGCTGCTCGGCACGGACCTGGTCAAGGACGAGAGAGTCCTGGTCGAGGCGTACGACGACGCGGCCGGGGTGACGGCTGCCTTCAACAAGAACGTCCTGACCGTGATCAACCGCGAGTTGGGCGCCGACTTCGATCCCGGCGCCTTCGACCACGTGGCGCACTGGGACGCCGACAACGAGTGGATCGAGATGCGGCTGCGCTCCCGCACGGCGCAGACAGTGAAGGTGCCCGCGCTCGACCTGGCCGTCGACTTCGCGGCGGGCGAGGAGATGCGCACCGAGGTGTCGGCGAAGTTCCGCAGGGACGGGGTACGCGCGGAACTGTCGGCGGCCGGGTTGGAGCTGGCGCACTGGTGGACGGACGGTCAGGGCCGTTTCGCGTTGTCGCTGAGCGTGGCGCGGTGACGTGGCGCGGTGACGGACGGCTCGCGCGATGTCCCGCCTTGAGGCACGGTGGAGTGACGTGTGTGAGAGGAGCACCGGCATGTCGAATCACACCTACCGGGTCACGGACATCGTCGGCACCTCGCCCGAGGGCGTGGACCGAGCCATCCGCAACGGTATCGAGCGCGCCTCGCAGACCCTGCGCAACCTGGACTGGTTCGAGGTGACCGAGGTGCGCGGCCAGCTCGACAACGGACAGATCGCGCACTGGCAGGTGACCATGAAGGTCGGCTTCCGCCTCGAGGAAGCCGAGTAGCGGTGCGTGCCGGGCGCCGCCGGGCACGCAGGATGTGCCGACGGCGCCCGGTCCTCAGGTCCGCCCCTCCCGCTCCTGCGCCACCTTCAGCGCGGCGGAGGGGGCGGCCCAGCGCGCCCGTACGACGGTGAAACCGGCCCGTTCGGCGTCCTCGCAGACCAGCTCGTCGTCGTCCACCAGGACCCGGATCTCGCGGGTGCCGGCGAGGCGGCGCAGGATCTCGAGCTTGGTGCGCCGGGCGGGCCTGCGGTCGTCGTTGCGCCGCATGTACACGCGTCCGTCGGGCAGTCCGTGGGCCGCGAGCCAGTCGAGCGTGTCACGCCGGCAGCGCTCGGGCCGGCCGGTCAGATAGCGGACCTCGCACTCCTTCGCGCTCTCCAGCGCCAGCGCGATGCCCTCCGCGAGGGGCGGGTCCTGCGGGGCGGCCGCGAAGAAGGCGTCCCAGTCGCGCGGTGTGCGCTCCAGGAAGTGCTGCCGGTGTCCGGTGTCGGCGAGGGTGTTGTCCAGGTCGAACACGGCGAGCGGGCGTTTGTTGCTGTCGGTCACACCGCTCACCCTAGGGCCTGTCCGGCAATCCCCACCTTCCCCGCGACGCCCGGCCCCGTACCCCGGCAACCTCCGCGCGCCGGGCGGCCACTGCTGTGCGACACGGCACACAGGCGGAGGCGGGAGGCCCCATGGGCAACACGGCAAGAGGCATGCGCGGTACGGCGATCTGGACGGCGGCAGCGGTGGGCGCGGCCCTGCTGACGGTGTGGGGCCCGGCGAGCGAGGCGTCCGGCGCGACGACGCTGGTCGTGGCGACCGACGGGAGCGACTCGGCGCCGGGCACCCTGGCCCAGCCGCTGCGGACCATCCAGCGGGCCGTGGACCTGGCGAGGCCCGGCGACGTCATCACCGTACGCGGCGGCATCTACGCCCTCACCGACAACATCACCATCACCGCCTCGGGCACCGCCTCCCAGCCGGTCAGCCTCGGCCCCTACCAGGGCGAGCGCGTGGTCGTCGACGGCGAGCAACTCCCCGCCAGCCACACGCCGGTGGGCGGCAGCATTCCGCGCGCCGAGCGCGGGGCGATCCACATGGAGGCCTCGTACTGGCGGATCTCCGGTCTGGAGCTGGTCAACGGCCCGTACGGCATCTACTGCGACGGCTGCAACAACAATGTCTTCTCCCGGCTGTCCACGCACGACAACTACGAGTCGGGCTTCCAGCTCCAGGGAGCCTCCAGCAACAACCAGATCCTGAATCTGGACAGTTACGGCAACCGAGACCCGCGCAAGAACGGTGAGAGCGCCGACGGCCTGGCCATCAAGGAAGGCAGCGGAACCGGGAACGTGGTGCGCGGCGCCCGGTTGTGGAACAACGTCGACGACGGATTTGATGCCTGGAAGTTCGCCTCGCCGATTCAAATCGAGAACACGATCGCGTACGGCAACGGCTACAACCGCTGGAACTTCCCGGACTTCTCGGGCGACGGCAACGGCTTCAAGATGGGCGGCGGCAGCCCCGCCCCGGCAGTCGCCCACACCCTGCGCAACACGATGTCGTATCGGAACGCGGCGCACGGTGTCACGGACAACGGCAATCCCGGCGCCATGGCGCTGACCCGCAACACGACCTGGGCCAACGCCGGCACCGGCTTCGACGCCGACGTCTCGGGCGGTACCGCCACCCTGACCGCCAACCTGTCCCTCGCCGACGCCCGCGCGGCGGCCGTGGGCTCGGGGACGACCGCCAGCGGCAACTCCTGGAATCTGGGCGGGACTTGGAACGCGTCCTCGGTGCTCAGCACCGACCCGGCCCCGATCACCGGCCCGCGCTCCGCCGACGGATCGCTGCCGTCGGCCCCGAGCTTCCTCGTGCCGCGCAGCGGCGCGGCTGTGGGCGCCAGGTTCTGAGCCGCCCGGCCGGACTGTCCCAGGCGAGTCGCGTTTGAGACAGTCCGGCCGAAAGAAATGGTCCGGACTATTTCCCGGAGGGCCCTTTTCGCAGGGCACACCGGGCCATAAAGCGATCACGAGGGGCATGAATGCGCCACCGCAGTGCGGTAATTCCCCTCGGCGGTTGATTCTCCAAAGAGCCCGCTGCCATACTCCGGCTTCCGGACCTGCCGCCGCTCACCCACTCCCCACACGCAAAGCCCGCGCCCATCGTATGTCCGGCATGCCGCAGCAAAGAAGGTGCGCCTGTGCCCGAATTTTCACCTTGGCACGACAATTCTTTCACAAACAGTTCCCCGAATAATGAACCCGCCCCGCGCCGGCGCATATCCGAAGATCCCGAATTTCACTCCCTGCGACGCGCCCAGCGCCGGTTCGGTGTCCGTGCGACGCTCCTCTCGGTCGGCGGATTCCTGCTGTACGTACTGCTGTCGCATTCCGTCCCGGGTCTGATGAACCAGCGTCTGCTCGGCCACCTCACGCTCGGTCTCGCCCTGGGTCTCGGGCAGTTCGTCGTGATGGGCGTGACGGCCTGGTGCTATGTCCGACACATGCGCACCCGGGTCGACCCTCTCGCCCGCGGCCTGGGCTCGCGACTGGACCAGCACGAAGCCAACTCGCACCGTGCCAACTCGCACCGCGGCGAGGCCGCGCAGACCCCCCAGCCCGGCTCCAGGGGGTACCGCACGTGGTGACCATGTCCGCAGGCATCGCCGACCGGTTCAGCCTGAACCTGACGTTCGTGCTGTTCCTGTCGGTGGTCGTGGTCACGCTGTTCATGGCCCTGCTGACGGCCCCTCAGCGCGACGAGATCAGCGAGTTCTACCTCGGCAACCGCACCATGTCCCCGCTGCGCAACGGCCTCGCGATGTGCGGCGACTACCTGTCGGCCGCGACCCTGCTGGGCAGCACGGGACTGGTCGCCCTCAACGGCTACGACGGACTGCTGTACCTCGGCGGCACCGTCGTCGCCTGGATGATGGTGCTGCTGCTGATCGCCGAACCCCTGCGTCGGACGGGCAAGTTCACCCTGGGCGACACACTGGCCCTGCGCCTGACCCGGCTGCAGCGCCCGGTGCGGCTCGCCCTGGCCGTGTGCACCCTGGCCATCACGACCCTCTATCTGGTGGCCCAACTCGTCGGCAGCATCGCCCTGTTGACCCAGTTCACCGGCGAACCCAGCGCCGCTACGCGCACCTTGTGCGTGATCGTGATCGGCACCGTCGTCATCGTGTACGCCGCCATCGGCGGCGCGCCCGGCGCCACGGTCATCCAGATCATCAAGGCCGTGATGCTGGTCGCGGGCGTGACGGTCACCGCGGTCATGGTGCTCAACCACTACAGCTGGAACCCGGGCGCCCTGCTGTCCGCGGCTGCGAACCACAGCGGCACCGGCACGCAGTTCCTCGAACCCGGACTGCGCTACGGCGTCAGCACCACCAGCAAGCTCGACTTCTTCAGCCTGGAACTGGCCATCGTCCTCGGCCTCGCCGCACTCCCCCACGTACTGATGCGCCTGCTCGCCCCGCGCAAGATCGATGTACTGCGCTCCTCCCTCGTGTGGGCGGTCGGCCTGGTCGGTCTGGTCTGCCTGGCGGCGGGCATCCTCGGCCTCGGCGCCACCGCCATCGTCGGTCGCGAGACCATCGCGGAGACGGACCACAAGGGCGACTCCGCGGTCCTGCTCCTCGCGGGCGCCCTCGGCGGCGGCATCCTCACGGCCCTGCTGTCCTGCCTCGCCTTCGTCACGCTGCTCGCCGTCGCGGCCGGCCTCACCCTCGCCGCCGCCTCGTCCCTCGCCCACGACCTGTACGGCGAGGTGATCCGCAAGGGCCGCGCGAGCGAGACCGAGGAGCTGATGGTGGCCCGGCTGTCCGCGGCCGTCATCGGTGTCCTCGCAATGATGCTCGCCCTCGTCTCCTGGGGCGCCAACACCGCGACGCTCGCCTTTCTCGCCTTCGCCATCGCGGCATCCGCGATCCTGCCGACGATCGTGTACACCCTCTTCTGGCGCCGCTTCACGGGGCGGGGCGCCCTGCTCAGCCTCTGGGGCGGCCTGGTCTGCTCGGTCCTGCTGGTCCTGTTCTCCCCCGTGGTCTCCTCCACGCCGGACTCGTTCTACCCGGAGTCGGACTTCGCCTGGTTCCCGCTGCAGAACCCCGGCATCGTCTCCATCCCGGCGGGCTTCTTCCTCGGTTGGCTCGGCACCGTGCTGAGCAACCGCCAGGAACCGCAGGAGGCGGCCGCCTACGAGGAGTTCGAGGTGCGGATGCTGGTGGGCGCCAAGGAGTAGGAGATGCTTCTGTCATGCCCACTCATACGTTCCTGATCGGCGCCGCCCGCGAGCGCCCCTGCACGCTCGTCGTCTGCCGGGGGTGCTGCTGCGGCAATCCGCGCAAGCACCCCGGCACCGATCACACCGGGCAGGTGGAACGGCTGCGCGCCGCCGGGGCCGAGCACGGGTTCCAGGTCCGTACGACCGACTGCCTGGGCCCCTGCGACCAGGCCAACGTGATCGTCGTCCAGCCGTCGGCCGCGGGGCGCCGGGCCGGCGGGCGGGCCACCTGGGTGGGCTTCGCGATGGACGACGACGGCACGGAGGAGATCGTGCGGTGGGCCGCCGCGGGTGGACCGGGTCTGGCCGATCCGCCCGTCACGCTGGAGCTGCAGTTCATCCGGCCGCCACGGGACGCACGGGTGCGGTCCCGTCGCTGACTCGGGCCAATTGTTAATGGGATCCATTTTCATGTAGCGTCCTCGGTGTTCACCCACCGAGGAGGTCCGTCATGGCTGTCCCCAAGCGGAAGATGTCCCGCAGCAACACCCGCCACCGCCGCGCCCAGTGGAAGGCGATCACGCCGCAGCTCGTGCCCGTCACCATCGACGGGGTCAGCCACCTCGTGCCGCAGCACCTGGTCAAGGCGTACGAGCGCGGGCTGCTGCGCCCCGAAGGCTGACCGGGGATGCCGCACGACCGCCGACTGCCCGTCACCGTCCTGTCCGGTTTCCTCGGGGCGGGCAAGACGACCCTGCTCAACCATGTCCTGACCAACCGCCAGGGACTGCGTGTGGCGGTCATCGTCAACGACATGAGCGAGATCAACATCGACGCCGCGCTGGTGCGGGGCGGCGAGGCCGCGCTGTCGCGGACCGAGGAACGCCTGGTCGAGATGACCAACGGCTGCATCTGCTGCACCCTGCGCGACGACCTCCTCGAGGAGGTCGACCGGCTCGCCCGTGAGGGCCGCTTCGACCATCTCCTCATCGAGTCGTCCGGCATCTCCGAACCCATGCCGGTCGCGGCCACCTTCGCGTTCGCCCGCGACGACGGTGCCACCCTCGGCGACCTCGCCCTGCTGGACACCATGGTCACGGTCGTCGACGCCGCCAACTTCCTGTCCGAGCTGGACAGTGGCGACGAGCTCGCCGAGCGCGGCCTCGACCAGTACGAGGACGACGAGCGCACCGTCAGCGATCTCCTCGTCGACCAGGTCGAGTTCGCAGACGTCATCGTGCTCAACAAGCGGGACCTGGTCGACGCCGTGACGGCGGACCGGCTGCGTGCGGCGCTGGGCCGGCTCAACCCCGCCGCACGGATCGTCGACGCCGTGCAGGGACAAGTACGTCTCCAGGAGGTGCTCGGCACGCGGCTGTTCGACCTGGAGCGCGCCCAGCAGGCGCCCGGCTGGGTGCGGGAACTCAACGGCGACCACGTCCCCGAGACCGAGGAGTACGGGATCTCGTCCACGGTGTTCCGCTCCGAACTCCCCTTCCACCCCGAGCGGTTGTTCACCTTCGTCACCGAGGAGCTCGACAGCGGCGCGTACGGGAAGGTGCTGCGCTCCAAGGGGTTCTTCACCCTCGCCAGCCGCCCGCAGGTGACGGGGCTGTGGTCGCAGGCCGGTTCCGTCGCCCGCTTCGAGCCCAGCGCCGCGCGCGACACCGACGCGCCGTACGCCCAGGAGCTGGTCTTCATCGGCACGCATCTGCGCGGCGAGGCGCTCCGGGCCGCCCTGGCCGAGTGCCTCATGGCGGACGGCGAGGCCCTCCCGGCCGCCGACCCGTTCCCGGCGTGGGACACGTACGGCATCGACGACGCCTGCGATCACGAGCACGCGGCGCCGCTGGAGGTGTCCGTTCACTGAGTCCCGCGGCGCCCGGCCCGCCTGTCCTGGTGAAGGTCCGGTCCTGCTCGCAGAGCGCGAGAAGGGAGCCGCGGGTGACCGAGCGGACGATCGACAGGGCGGCCGCGGACACCTTGCGGCGGGCCAGGGACGCCGCTGCCCGTGGGGCGAGGCGTACCGGCTGCTGGACGCCTGGACGCCGTCCGCCCCAGCCCCGACGACTGCCCCGCGTTCGCCGACGCCGCCTGGTGGACACGCCGGATCGACGAGTCGATCGTCCAGCGGATGCGGGCCTACTCCGGATATGTCGCGGCGGGCGCGGCCCGGCAGGCGGGGCTCATGGCCTGGCTCCTGTTCTACAACCATCAGCTCGCGGGGCGCACGGCCGTGGCCGCAGGCTGGCTGCGCCGGGCACGGCGGCATCTGCGGGGTGAGCCGGACGGCCGGCGATCATCGTCAGGGCCGTCGACGCGGGCGACGTCATCGCCACGGTGGACTTCGCCCGCGAACAGGGCCTGCCGCTCGCCGTGCGCGGCGGCAGCCACGGCGTCCCCGGCTGCGGCACCTGCGACGGCGGTGCCGTCCTCGATCTCGGCCTGATGCGCGGCATCCGCGTCGACCCCGAGACGCGGACGGCATGGGTCGAGGGCGGCTGCACCTGGGCGGACGTCAACCACGCCACGTATGCCTTCGGGCTGGCCACGACCGGCGGGATGGTCTCCACGACCGGCGTCGGTGGCCTGACGACCGGCGGCGGCATGGGGTATCTGGCCCGGCGCTGCGGTCTGTCCTGCGACAACCTGACCTCCGTGGACCTGGTGACTGCCGACGGCTCCTTCGTGACCTGCACCGACGAGCAGAACAGCGACCTGATGTGGGCGGTGCGCGGGGGCGGGGGCAACTTCGGGGTCGTGACGTCGTTCGCGTTCCGGCTGCACCCTGTCGCCGACATCCTCGGCGGTCCGACGTTCTTCCCGCTCGACGGCGACGTGATCCGCCGGTACCGGGAGCTGGTCGCCGAGGCGGACGAGGGGCTCGGAGCCACGTTCGTCGTGGGACTCGGGCCACCGGTGCCGTTCCTGCCCGAACGCCGGCACGGGCGCCCGGTGCTGGGCCGGCACCTGGAGCGCATGCCCTGTCCGGTGATCAACACCCTGTTCGACGACCTGGTGCCCGCCGGGCTGTACCACTACTGGAAGGGCGCCTTCACGCAAGGCCTGCCGGACGGCGTCGTCGACGCCTTCGTCGAGTACGGTGCCGCCACGCCCTCGATCCGGAGCATGACGGTCGTCTTCCCCATCGACGGGGCCTGCCACCACCTCGGACCGGAGGAGACCGCCTTCGCCTACCGGGACGCCGACTACTCGATCGCGCTCAGCCCGACCCTGACCACCCGGCAGGAATGCGAGGCGCAGAAGGACTGGGTGCGCGCCTTCCACCGGGCGCTGGAGGCTTACTCCATGCCAGGCGCCTACGTGAACTTCATGGACGGCGACGACCAGCACCGCGTGCAGGCCGACTACCGCGGCAACCACGCTCGTCCGACCGCCCTGAAGCGGCGCTACGACCCGGGCAACCTGTTCCGTCTGAACCACAACATCGCGCCCTGAGGAATCCTACGGCGGCGGCGTTGTTGAACCCCATATGAGTTCCGTGATCGCGGCGACCCGCTTCTCCGTCCTCGACCGCTCCCGCACCCGGGAAGGCCATACGAACGCCGAGGCACTGCGCGACACCGTAGAGCTGGCGCGGGAGCTGGAAGAGCTGGGCTACCACCGCATCTGGGTCTCGGAGCACCACGGCGTACCCGGCGTCGCCGGCTCGGCGCCGACTGTGCTGGCCGCCGCCGTCGCCTCCGCGACCCGCACGATCCGGGTCGGGACCGGCGGGGTGATGCTGCCCAACCACCAACCGCTGGTCGTGGCCGAGCAGTTCGGGGTGCTGGAGTCCCTCTTTCCGGGGCGGATCGACATGGGCCTCGGCCGCTCGGTCGGCTTCACCGACGGGGTGCGCAGGGCGCTCGGGCGGGACAAGGGGGACGCGGAGGACTTCGCCGCGCAGATCCAGGAGTTGCTCGGCTGGTTCCGCGGCACCTCGCCGACGGGGGTGCACGCCCGGCCCGCCGAGGGCCTGACCGTGCCGCCGTTCGTGCTGGCCATGGGCGAGGGCGCGGACATCGCCGCCCGCGCGGGCCTGCCGATGGTCATCGGGGACTTCCGGAACCGGGCGAAGATGCAGCACGGGATCGACCACTACCGCGACTGCTTCCGCCCCTCCCCCTGGGCGAGCGAGCCGTACGTCGTGATCTCCGGCTCGGTCGCGGTGGCGGCCACACCGCAGGACGCCCGGCGTCTGCTGGTCCCGGAGGCCTGGTCCATGGCCCACTCCCGCACGCACGGCACCTTCCCGCCGCTCCCGCCCGCCGAGCGCGTCGAGGGGCTCACGATGACCGACAAGGAGCGCGGCTTCTACGAGGGCGGCCTCGCCGGGCACATCGCGGGCACGGAGGAGCAGGTCGCGCACGAGCTGGAGACGCTGCTGAAGGAGACGGGCGCGCAGGAGGTGCTGGTCACGACCAGTACGTACGACCGTCAGGCTCTGCTGGACTCCTACCGGAGGCTCGCCCGGATCGCCTACGCGTGATCCGGGCGGGCGGCCGGCATGTGGGTCAGTCCGTGTCGCGCGGGTCGAACGACTTGGTGTCGATCGTCAGCGGCTTCGGGAACGCACCGGCCACCGACTCCCAGCCCGTGAACTTGAAGTCGGTTCCCTCCCGGTCCCCGTCCGCGGGTGTGGCCTCGCCGTCGTGGGTGACGAGCAGGCCCTTGGGGAAGGACCGGCCCAGCGGGACGTTGACCACGGTGGAGCCGTCGGAGTGCTGCACCCCGTCGGCGGCGGCGCTGTCGGTGACGGCGAAGGAGCCGAGGTAGGCATTGCGGCCTTGGCGCTCGTACACGGCGAAGGTGTTGTCGCCCTGGCTGGAGGCGAGCAGATATCCCTTGCCGTCGGCGGCGTGGTAGATCGCGGCGCCCTCGGCGTCGGCGCTCAGGTGCTCACCGCCGAAGCCGGGGTCGTCGGCGGTGTCGAGGACGCACTCCTCTTCCTCGGCGTCATACGTCCACGGAGTGCCGTACTCCCGCACACGGTCGATCAGTTGGGGCCGGTCGAACTCCTCGTCGTCGAGGTCGACCCGCCACAGCCCGACGTCCTCCTGCGCCGCGTACAGGACGTGCTGCTCCTGGTCGACGACCATGCCCTCGACCTGCGGCCGGTCGCCCGGGTCGGCACACGGCGTCCAGCTCGTCCCGTTCGGCAGGGTGAAGGAGGTCGGCAGGTCGAGGGTGTCCTCGGTCTTGTAGCCGACGCGCCCGTTCCGGTCCTCCAGCTGCAGCAGCCGTACCCGGGTCTCCGAGCGGCGCGACACCACGGCGTAGGCGTGGTCGTCGTCGCTGAAGGCGGCGAGCCCGTAGGCGGTGCGCTGGTCGTCGACCTCTGCCTCACTCGCGGAGAAGACCCGCGCGGCGTCGGCCGCCGTCACGTCCTTCAGCGGGGGCCTGCCGGCTGCCACGGCCGCCGGGTCGATCGCGTAGGCCCGGACCCGGTCCCGGCCGCGGTCGCTGACCAGGGCCAAGTCGGTCTTCTTGCCGCCCAGTTCGAAGCCGTAGACGACGTCGACGTTGTTGAAGCGGCCGGGTGCGGCGTCGTCGTTCGGGGCCGCGGGCGCCGCGATGTGCTGGAGCCGCCTGCCGTCGAGGCCGTACACGTCGAGGCCGGCCTCCTTGAGGGTGCCGATCACAAGGCTGCGGCCCGGGTGGTCGGGGTCGACCCAGACGGCCGGGTCGTCGGCGTCGGCGTTGCCGCCCGCCTCGTCGTCGTACACGGCGGGCGTCTCGACGCGTGCGGAGACGGCGACCGGCTGCGGGGCGGCTGTGCCCGAGACCATCAGCAGCGCGGCGGTGAGAGTGCTCAGAGCTGAAGCGCTCACGATACTCCTCGGTAGGAAGAAAGACTGGCGAGACGTTATGGGCGGCTGGTGTGAGTGAGCCGACGGCCTCGTGAACATCAGGTGGCTCGAACGGGTGCGCGTCTGGTTCGCATAGAATCGCGGGGTTTGCCCACGCCCTCGACTCGCACATCCCGGAGCTCGTACCCATGCACTCCCCGCACGACCCGTACGTCCGTGTCCGCGGCGCCCGTGAGCACAACCTCAAGGGCGTGGACGTCGACATTCCGCGGGATGTGCTGGCCGTGTTCACGGGTGTGTCCGGGTCCGGGAAGTCGTCGCTCGCCTTCGGCACGATCTACGCGGAGGCCCAGCGCCGCTACTTCGAGTCGGTCGCGCCGTACGCACGCAGGCTGATCCACCAGGTCGGCGCGCCGAAGGTCGGCGAGATCACCGGACTTCCGCCCGCCGTGTCCCTCCAGCAGCGACGCTCGGCGCCGACGTCCCGCTCCTCCGTCGGCACGGTCACCAACCTCTCCAACTCCCTGCGGATGCTGTTCTCCCGGGCGGGCGACTACCCGCCGGGCGCCGAGCGCCTCGACTCCGACGCCTTCTCGCCGAACACGGCGGCCGGGGCGTGCCCTCAGTGCCACGGGCTCGGCCAAGTGCACCGTACGACCGAGGAGTTGCTGGTCCCCGACCCGTCGCTGTCGATCCGCGAGGGGGCGATCGCCGCGTGGCCGGGGGCCTGGCAGGGCAAGAACCTGCGCGACATCCTCGACGCGCTGGGCCACGACGTCGACCGGCCCTGGCGCGAGCTGCCCGCCGAGAACCGGCAGTGGATCCTGTTCACCGATGAGCAACCGGTCGTCACCGTGCACCCGGTGCGCGACGCCGACCGCATCCAACGGCCGTACCAGGGCACGTACATGAGCGCCCATCGGTACGTCATGAAGACCTTCTCCGACTCCAAGAGTCCGACCCTCAGGGCCAAGGCGGAGCGCTTCCTCGCCTCCGCACCCTGTCCGGCGTGCGGCGGCAGCAGACTGCGGCCCGAGGCGCTGGCGGTGACGTTCGCCGGCCGGACGATCGCCGAGCTGGCCGCGCTGCCGCTCACCGAGCTGGCGGACACGCTGGACGGCGGCACCTCGGAGACGGCCCGTGTCCTCACCGAGGACCTCAAGTCCCGTATCGGGCCCGTCGTCGAGCTCGGCCTCGGCTATCTCAGCCTCGACCGTGCCACCCCCACCCTCTCGGCGGGCGAACTGCAGCGCCTGCGGCTCGCGACCCAGCTGCGGTCCGGGCTCTTCGGTGTCGTGTACGTCCTCGACGAGCCGTCCGCGGGTCTGCACCCGGCGGACACGGAGGCGCTGTTGACGGTGCTGGCGCGACTGAAGGCGGCCGGGAACACGGTGTTCGTGGTCGAGCACCACCTCGACGTCGTGCGTGGCGCCGACTGGCTGGTCGACGTGGGGCCGCATGCGGGCGAGCACGGCGGGCAGGTGCTGCACAGCGGGCCGGTGGCCGAGCTGGCGGCCGTCGCGGAGTCGGCGACAGCACGCTTCCTGTTCGACGACTCCCCCGCCGCCGTACGCCAAGTGCGTGCGCCGCGCGGCCAGTTGACGGTCGGCCCCGTCACCCGGCACAGCCTGCGCGGGGTCACCGCCGAGTTCCCGCTCGGCGTGTTCACAGCCGTCACCGGGGTCTCCGGGTCGGGCAAATCGACACTCATCGGCGAGATCACCGAGGACCTCGCGGGCGTGGGCCGCCTGGTCTCGGTCGACCAGAAGCCGATCGGCCGCACCCCGCGCTCCAATCTCGCCACCTACACCGGCCTCTTCGACGTCGTACGCAAGGTGTTCGCCGCAACCGACGAGGCGCGGGCCCGTGGTTACGGCGTCGGGCGCTTCTCCTTCAATGTCGCGGGCGGGCGCTGCGAGACCTGCCAGGGCGAGGGGTTCGTCAGCGTCGAGCTGCTGTTCCTGCCGAGCACGTACGCGCCGTGCCCGGACTGCGGTGGGGCGCGCTACAACCCCGAGACGCTCCAAGTGGCGTACCGGGGACGGAACATCGCGCAGGTACTGGACCTCACGGTCGAGGCTGCCGCGGATTTCTTCGCGGACACGCCGACCGTTGCCCGCAGCCTGGGCACCCTGCTCGACGTCGGCCTGGGCTACCTGCGGCTCGGCCAGCCCGCCACCGAGCTCTCCGGCGGAGAGGCCCAGCGCATCAAGCTGGCGAGCGAGCTCCAGCGCGCCCGTCGCGGCCACACGCTCTACCTCCTCGACGAGCCGACGACCGGACTCCACCCGGCCGACGTCGAGGTGCTCATGCGCCAGCTGCACGGGCTGGTCGACGCCGGGCACACCGTCGTCGTGGTCGAGCACGACATGTCCGTCGTCGCGGGCGCCGACTGGGTGATCGATCTCGGACCGAGCGGCGGTGACGCGGGCGGACGGATCGTGGCGGCGGGTCCGCCCGCTCAGGTCGCACGGGCGAGAAGCAGCGCTACAGCGCCGTATCTCGCCCGGGTCATGCCGTAACAGCCTCGCGCGACGGGACCTACGACGACTGACCGGCGTCGGCGACGGGCGCCGTACGGACCACACCGGGCGCCGATGACACGGGAGAACGGATCACGGTGA
>NZ_LLZG01000373.1 GCF_001509475.1 Streptomyces regalis | reverse complement strand
CGCCGACGCGGTGGCCCAGGCGCCGCAGCTCGCCCTGGATACGGGTTGAGCCCCAGGTCGGGTTCTCGCGGGCCTGGCGCAGGATCAGGGCGGTGAGTTTCTCGGAGATCGGCGGGCGGCCGGTCCGTGCGGGTTTCTGCTTCCACTTCCAGCGCAGTAGTCGCCGGTGCCAGGTGAGCAGGGTGCCGGGTGTGAACAGGCGGTGTCGGCGCAGCCGGGAGGGTAGGTGCCGGGCGAGGGCGGCGAGCACTGCGCGGTCCGGCCAGGTGAGGTGTGGCCGGACGCCGAGCTGGCGGCGCAGCACCGCGTTCTCGTGGCGCAGCGCGAGCAGCTCGGCGTCCTTGGTCTGCTGCGAGCGGGAGAGCAGCAGGAGCAGTCCGAGGAGTCGGAGGAAGACCAGGTAGAGCATGCGCAGTGCCATGGGGTCCGAGCTTGTCGTGATCGCCCGGAGTCGCAAAGTGCCTGGTCAGATGCTGTACGTCACTTCTGGAACCCTACAGGGAGGGTGCCCCCTGCGGGCAGGGCCGCCGCGCGAGTGGATAGGGGTGGTGGCCGCGCCCCGCTCTGGGCGCGGCCGAGGTCGTCAGCCGGTGGCGGGTCCGGCCGCCAGGTGCTGCAGGAGTTCGAGTTCGGCGAGCGCGTTGATGAGGGCGCTTCCGCATACGCCGTCGATCTCGGTGTCCGGCCCGACGGGTACCGCCCCGGCGACGGCGTCATGGAGGATGGCCAGGTCGTCGGTCTCCAGGTGCGTCACGCCGGCTGCTGCGTCGCGGCCGAGCCGTGCGTCGCCAGCCGGGTGTTCGCGCTGCAGCTTGGCCCGCGCTTCGAGCGCGGCGGGGTAGAGGCTGCCGGTGGTCGAGATCGCCGAGATGATGTCGTGAGAGTCGCTGCTGGTGTCTGCCGTAGTGGTGGGGTCCGTTTTTTGTTGGGGGCCCGGTCGCTGGCGAGCGAGAAGCCGGGCCTTCGGCATGTGCGGGATGGAATGGGCCCTGTCGGTCTGGTGCTGGAACACCGGCCTGGTGGGGGCCGCTTCTAGGCGGCGATTGGCTTCGACTCGGTCGGCTTGCGCCGGAGCAGGGCTTGTAGGCGGTCCCGCTGCTCGGGGGTGAGTGGGGGCGCCTGGTCGGCCAGTTCCTGGGCGTAGTGCCGAATGTCGGCGATCTCCGCAGCGGTCAACGCCATCAGTGAACTCCTCACCAAGGCGTACATCCCCAACGAAGTCTGGCGTGGAGGTCATCCAGACCAGCCCGGCCTCTACGGCTCTGCCTGCGCCAGCCGCACCGTCCTTTCCGCCAGCTCGCTGATGCGCACCCCGTCGAAGCCGAACACCGCGCTGCGGACCGTGTCCTCCAGCGGCTCCTTCCACTGCGTCGGAATCGCGTCCGCCCCGGTCAGCACGCCCGCCACCGAGCCGGCCGTCGCCCCGTTGGAGTCGGTGTCCAGGCCGCCGCGGACGGTCAGCGTGATGGTGCGGGTGAAGTCGCCGTCGCCGTACAGAAGCCCCGCGGTGAGTACGGCGGCGTTCGGGATGGTGTGGATCCAGCCGAGCCCGGCCGTCTCCTCGGCCACCGTCGTGAGCGTGTCCTCCCAGGCCATCCGCGTGTCGTGGAGGGAGACGACCCGCCGCACGGTACGGGCGAGCCGGCTGCTCGCCGGGATGACCGCCAGGGCCTGGTCGACCGCGTGCCGCACGGTGGGCGCGGTGAACGCCGCCGCAATCAGCGCCGCCGCCCACGTCGCGCCGTACACCCCGTTGCCGGTGTGCGACAGCACCGCGTCCCGGCGGGCGAGGGAGGCGGCGCGGCGCGGGGCGCCCGGGCAGGTCCAGCCGTAGATGTCGGCGCGGATGAGGGCGCCGATCCACTCCTGGTACGGGTTGTCGTACGTCGCCGTGAGCGGCGGTTTCAGACCGTTCGCGAGGTTGCGGTACGCGGCCCGCTCCGCGGTGAAGGTCTGCAGATACGGCAGGCGCAGCAGCCACAGGTCGCCGACCTGCTCGGTGCTGAAGCCGAAGCCGTGGGTCTCCAGCAGGTCGAGGCCGAGGATGGCGTAGTCGACGTCGTCGTCGCGGCAGCTGCCGTGGATCCGGCCGCGCACGCACTGGCGCCACTCCGGGCGCAGCTCGAACCCGTCGCTCTCGCTGACCGGCTCGGGCAGATAGTCGGTGAGGGGCAGGGCTGCGGCCTGCCGCAGATAACGGTCGATACGGTCCCGCGTCCACAGGTCGCCCTGCTCGACCGGCTTGCCGAGCATGTTGCCCGCGATCCGGCCCAGCCAGCCTCCGAGGACGCGGTCGGCGAGCTCTGGCTCAGTGCCCACAGGGGTCATAGGACCGGTTTACCCAATTCCGGGGGCGTTCGCGCGGGGTCCGGCCGTCCGCACAGGGGGCGCGCAGGACGTCCAGAGGGCGCTCGTACGGCGTTCTCAGGGTCCGGTCGGCGCATGACGGAGGGGGCGTCCTCCGGTTAAGGTCGCAGCGGCGCGACTGGCTCCCACCTGTGCGGGGCCCGGAGAGCAAGGGGAAGACAAGGTGGCGAACGCTGCAGTGAACGGTGCCCACAGGGTGCTCATCGCCGCGGACAAGTTCAAGGGCTCGCTCACGGCCGTACAGGTCGCCGAGCGGGTGACGGCTGGTCTGCGCCGGGTCGTGCCGGGCCTCGAGGTCGAGGCCATGCCTGTGGCCGACGGCGGCGACGGGACCGTGGACGCGGCGGTCGCGGCCGGCTTCGAGCGGCGCGAGGTACGGGTCGCCGGGCCCCTCGGGCACGAGGTGACGGCGGCGTTCGCGCTGCGCGGCGACACGGCGGTCGTGGAGATGGCGGAGGCGAGCGGCCTGCAACGGCTGCCCGCGGGCGTCTTCGCGCCGCTCACGGCGTCCACGTACGGCTCCGGCGAACTCCTGCGGGCCGCGCTGGATGCCGGCGCCCGCACGATCGTCTTCGGCGTCGGCGGCAGCGCCACCACGGACGGCGGCGCCGGCATGCTGACCGCGCTGGGCGCGCGCTTCCTGGACGCCGACGGGGAGCCGGTGGCGCCGGGCGGCGGGGGCCTGGGTGACCTGGCCACCGCCGATCTGTCGGGCCTGGACCCGAGGCTGGCCTCGGTCGAGCTGGTGCTCGCCAGCGATGTCGACAACCCCCTGACCGGCCCGAAGGGCGCGCCGGCGGTGTACGGACCGCAGAAGGGCGCCTCGCCGGACGACGTGGAGACGCTGGACACCGCGCTCGCGCACTTCGCGAAGGTGCTGGAGAGGTCGGTCGGCCCCAAGGCGGCCGAGCACGCTGCCTCGCCGGGTGCGGGGGCGGCGGGCGGCATCGGCTACGGTGCGCTGCTGATCGGCGCGGGCTTCCGGCCCGGCATCGAGGTCATGCTGGACGTCCTGGGCTTCGCGCCCGCGCTGGAGCGGGCCGATCTGGTCATCACCGGCGAGGGTTCCCTGGACGAGCAGACCCTGCACGGCAAGGCTCCCGCGGGCGTCGCGGCCGCCGCCCGCGCGGCCGGCAAGGAGGTCGTCGCGGTGTGCGGCCGCCTCGCGCTGGCGCCGGAGGCGCTGGGGCGGGCCGGGATCCGGCGGGCGTACCCCCTGACGGAGATCGAGCCCGACGTGACCAAGTGCATCGCGGACGCGGGACCGATCCTGGAGCGGTCGGCGGAGCGGATCGCACGGGACTTCCTGTCCTGACACCGGGTTTCCTCGCCCCCGCCGCCCCTACCCGTCCCATCCCCCAGGGGGCTCTGCCCCCTGCACCCCCGCTCCTCAAACGCCGGAGGGGCTGATTTCAGCCCCTCCGGCGTTTGAGGACGAGGCCCGTTCAGGGCCGAAGCGGGGGTCTGGGGGCGGCAGCCCCCAGGGACGGGACGGGTAGGGGCGGCGGGGGCGAAACCCGTGGCCGGCCCCGGTGCCGGGTGCCGGAACATGCGTAGGGCCCCGAACCAACCCGGTCCGGGGCCCTACGCAGCAAAGCACTACGGAAGCTGCGCCGCCCGCGCCTCACGACGGTTGTCGCGGAAGTTGTTCACCCGGCGAGCCGTGGCGAACAGCGGAATCACCGCGCCCATGACCAGCTGCAGCGCGCAGCCCGTCTGGAGCAGAAGCTGACCGCTCGGGGCGTCGAAGGCCCAGGCCGCCAGCAGGCCCATCGACACGACGATCCAGGACAGCATCGCCACCGCGAGCCGCCCCCGCGGCTTCGGGTACTCGACACGGCTCACCATCAGCCAGGCCGTACCCAGGATCGCCAGCAGCGTCGCCACGAAGGGCAGCTCGAGGAGCACGATCGAGACCACCGTCAGCGCCCCGAACGGCGAGGGCATGCCCTGGAACATGCCGTTCGGCACCGTCACACACGAGAACCGCGCGAGTCTCAGCACCACCGCCAGCAGAACCACGATCGCCCCGACCGCCGCCACCCGCTGGTGCGCGTCGTTGGCGACCATGCCGTAGACGAGGACGAAGTACGCCGGTGCCAGACCGAAGCTGATCAGGTCGGAGAGGTTGTCCAGCTCCGCGCCCATGGGGGAGGAGCGCAGCTTCCTCGCCACCAGGCCGTCGAACAGGTCGAAGACAGCCGCGCACAGCATCAGTATCACGGCCGTGGCCGCGCTGTTGCGGGCCATGCCCGAATAGTCACCCGAGAGGTGCGGGATGAGGATGCCGGTGGTGGTGAAGTACACCGCCATGAAGCCGCACGTGGCGTTGCCGAGGGTGAGGGTGTCCGCTATCGACAGGCGGAGAGAGAGGGGCATCTCCTCCTCTTCGTCCACCTCGTCGGCCTCGGGCACCCAGCCCGCCTGAGTATCAGGATCAATCACGGTCAATGCGAGTCACCCCAGCCACGGTCCTCTGGCCGACCTCGACCGCGACCTCCACGCCCTCGGGCAGGTAGATGTCGACGCGCGAGCCGAAGCGGATCAGACCGATACGGTCACCCTGCTCGACCTTCGTGCCCTGCGGGATGTACGGCACGATGCGGCGGGCCACCGCGCCGGCGATCTGGATCATCTCGATGTCGCCGAGTTCGGTGTCGAAATGCCAGACTACGCGCTCGTTGTTCTCGCTCTCCTTGTTGAACGCCGGAACGAATCCGCCCGGGATGTGCTCCACGGACGTGACCGTGCCGGAGAGCGGCGCGCGGTTCACGTGGACGTTGAGCGGGCTCATGAAGATCGCGACGCGGGTGCGGCCGTCCTTCCACGGCATGATGCTCTGCACCACACCGTCGGCGGGCGAGATGACCCGGCCCTGGGCGATCTCGCGCTCGGGGTCGCGGAAGAACCACAGCATGCCCGCCGCGAGAGCGGTGGCGGGCACGGCGACGGCCTTGGCGACGCCGGAGCGGCGTGCGCGCAGCAGGCTGACGGCTGCGGTGGCGACGGTCGGGAGAAGCCACGGCGATGCTCCGCGCGCGAGGCGTACGCCGGCCCGGCTGTCGCGTGGTGCAGAGGTTTGGCTGTGGGGCATGGATGACCTTCGTAGCGGATGATGCCGCGCGGTATCAGGGGACGGCGGCTTTCCCGGGATCGTACCGGTCGCAGGCCACAACTGGGCAAGCCAGGAAGTCGAGTCGGCGGCTGAAGAGTGTTGACGGGGTGTGATCTTCTTCTCCAAGAAACACCCCGTATACGGACAATCAGCCCTGGAACCGATACTCTTCGAGCAACCTGCGACCAATGATCATTTTCTGGATCTCGGCGGTACCTTCACCGATAAGCAGCATCGGAGCCTCTCGGTAGAGGCGCTCGATCTCGTACTCCTTGGAGAAGCCGTAGCCGCCGTGGATTCGGAAGGCATCCTCCACGACCTCCTTGCAGTACTCGGAGGCGAGGTACTTCGCCATCCCAGCCTCAAGGTCGTTTCGTTCCCCAGAGTCCTTTTTGCGTGCCGCGTTCACCATCATGGCATGCGCGGCCTCGACCTTGGTAGCCATCTCGGCCAGCTTGAACTGGATCGCCTGGTGCTGAGCGATCGGCTTGCCGAAGGTGTGACGCTGCTGGGCGTACTGGACACCGAGCTCGAACGCACGCTGAGCGACGCCACAGCCACGCGCCGCCACATTGACGCGCCCGACTTCGACGCCGTCCATCATCTGGTAAAAACCTCGGCCCGTTTCGCCGCCGAGCACCCGATTGGCCGGAATTCGTAGGCCGTCCATGATGAGCTCGGTCGTGTCGACGCCCTTGTAACCCATCTTGTCGATCTTGCCCGGGATGGTGAGGCCGGGGCGGACCTCGCCGAAGCCGGGCTCCTTCTCCACGAGGAAGGTCGTCATCGACTTGTGGGGCGCGGTGCCCTCGGGGTGTCCTTCGTCACTTCGGACGAGGACGGCGACCAGACTTGACGTTCCGCCGTTCGTCAGCCACATCTTCTGGCCGTTCAGGACGTACTCGTCGCCGTCCTTGACCGCCTTCGATGTGATGGCCGACACATCGGATCCCAGGCCCGGCTCCGACATGGAGAAGGCGCCGCGGATGTCGCCGGCCGCCATGCGGGGCAGGAAGTGGTCCTTCTGCTCCTGCGTGCCGTGCTGCTTGAGCATGTACGCCACGATGAAGTGCGTGTTGATGATGCCGGAGACCGACATCCAGCCGCGGGCGATCTCCTCGACGCACAGGGCGTACGTCAGGAGCGACTCGCCCAGACCGCCGTACTCCTCGGGGATCATCAGGCCGAAGAGGCCCAACTCCTTGAGGCCGTCGACGATCTGCTGCGGGTACTCGTCGCGGTGCTCCAGCTCGGTCGCGACCGGGATGATCTCCTTGTCGACAAAGTCCCGGACGGTGGAGAGGATCTCCTGCTGGATGTCCGTCAGACCGGCGGTCTGGGCGAGGCGCGCCATTACTTCTCCGTCTTCTTATCCGCAGGTGCGGTCAGCTCGGGGCGGCCGGGCTGCTCGCCGCCGCGCTCCTTGATGTAGGTCTCGGTGGGGACCATGACCTTGCGGCGGAACACGCAGACCAGCGTGCCGTCCTGCTTGTAGCCCTTGGTCTCGACGTAGACGATGCCGCGGTCGTTCTTCGACTTCGACGGCCACTTGTCGAGCACGGTCGTCTGGCCGTAGATCGTGTCGCCGTGGAAGGTCGGCGCCACGTGCTTGAGCGACTCGATCTCCAGGTTGGCGATCGCCTTGCCGGAGATGTCCGGCACGCTCATGCCGAGCAGCAGCGAGTAGATGTAGTTCCCGACGACGACGTTCTTGCCGAAGTCCGTCGTCTTCTCCGCATAGTTCGTGTCCATGTGGAGCGGGTGGTGGTTCATGGTGAGGAGACAGAACAGGTGGTCGTCGTACTCCGTGACCGTCTTGCCCGGCCAGTGCTTGTACGTCGCCCCGACCTCGAACTCCTCGTAGGTGCGTCCGAACTGCATCGCGCTCAGGCCTCCGGGATCTCGAACTTGCCGGTGCGCTGCATACCCGCCGCGCGACCCTTTCCTGCAATGACCAGGGCCATCTTGCGGCTGGCCTCGTCGATCATCTCGTCGCCGAGCATCGCCGAGCCCTTCTTGCCGCCGGCCTCGGACGTGTAGTAGTCGTACGCGTCCAGGATCAGCTCGGCGTGGTCGTAGTCCTCCTGCGAGGGCGAGAAGATCTCGTTGGACGCCTCGACCTGGCCCGGGTGCAGCACCCACTTGCCGTCGAAGCCGAGGGCCGCGGCGCGCTGGGCGACCTCGCGGTAGCCGTCGATGTTGCGGATCTGCAGGTAGGGGCCGTCGATCGCCTGGAGGTTGTTGGCGCGGGCGGCCATCAGGATCTTCATCAGGATGTAGTGGTAGGCGTCCGCCGGGTAGCCGGGCGGCTGCTCGCCCACGACCAGCGACTTCATGTTGATCGACGCCATGAAGTCGGCTGGGCCGAAGATGATCGTCTCGACACGCTGGGACGCCGTGGCGATCTCGTTGACGTTGTTCAGACCCTGCGCGTTCTCGATCTGCGCCTCGATGCCGATCTTGCCGACCTCGAAGCCCATCGTCTTCTCGATCTGGGTCAGCAGGAGGTCGAGGGCGACGATCTGCTCAGCCGTCTGCACCTTCGGCAGCATGATGCAGTCGAGGTTCTGGCCGGCACCCTCGACGACCGTGACGACGTCGCGGTACGTCCACTCGGTCGTCCAGTCGTTGACGCGCACGACCCTCGTCTTGCCCGTCCAGTCGCCCTCGTTGAGGAACTTGACGATGGTGTGCCGCGCCTCGGGCTTGGCGAGCGGGGCGCACGCGTCCTCCAGGTCCAGGAAGACCTGGTCGGCGGGGAGGCCCTGGGCCTTCTCCAGGAAGCGGGGGTTGCTTCCCGGCACGGCGAGGCAGGAGCGCCGCGGGCGAAGGCGGTTGACCTGCGGGGCGGGCGTGGTCATGCGGGGACCTCCAGGGGGTCGAGCTTGTTCGCTTTGCGGATCTCGTCGACGATGCGGCCGATGATTCCGGTGATGTCGAAGTCCTTCGGGGTGAAGACGGCGGCCACACCGGCTGCCCTGAGCTGCTCGGCGTCACCATTCGGGATGATGCCACCGGCGATCACCGGTATATCTGTGGCACCTGCCACACGGAGCCGTTCCAGCACGTCCGGCACCAGCTGCGCGTGCGAGCCGGAGAGGATCGACAGGCCGACCGCGTGCACGTCCTCCGCGAGGGCCGCGTCCACGATCTGCTCGGGCGTCAGGCGGATGCCCTGGTAGACGACCTCGAAACCGGCGTCACGGGCCCGCACGGCGATCTGCTCGGCGCCGTTGGAGTGCCCGTCCAGGCCGGGCTTGCCGACCAGGAATCGGAGCTTGCCGACGCCGAGGTCCTTGGCCGTCAGGTCGACCTTGCGGCGCACCTCGGACATGGCCGAGCCCTCCTCGGCGGGGACCGCCACCGGAGCCGACGACACGCCGGTCGGCGCCCGGAACTCGCCGAACACCTCGCGCAGGGCCCCGGCCCACTCGCCGGTCGTGACACCGGCGCGGGCGCACTCCAGAGTGGCCTCCATGAGGTTGCCGGTGCCCTTGGCGGCCTCCTTCAGCTTCTCCAGCGCCTTGCAGGGGCGCGGGTGGTTGAAGGGCGGCTGATAGCGGGTGTCGCGCCAGTGCTGGAGCGAGGCGATGACGCGGGCCTCGACGGCCGGGTCGACCGTCTGGATGGCCGTGTCGAGATCCGCCGTCAGGGGATTCGGCTCGGTCGTCTCGAAGATGTTGACGCCGATGATCTTTTCCTGCCCGGACTCGATACGGGCCCGGCGCTCGGCGTGCGAGGAGACGAGCTGCGACTTGAGGTAGCCCGACTCGACGGCGGCCATCGCGCCGCCCATCTCCTGGATCCGGTCGATCTCCGCGAGTGACTCCTCGACCAGCTTGGTCACCTTCGCCTCGATGACGTGCGAGCCCTCGAAGATGTCCTCGTACTCCAGCAGGTCGCTCTCATGCGCCAGGACCTGCTGGATGCGCAGCGACCACTGCTGGTCCCAGGGCCGGGGGAGCCCCAGGGCCTCGTTCCAGGCCGGCAGCTGGACGGCACGCGCGCGTGCGTCCTTGGAGAGGGTCACGGCCAGCATCTCGAGGACGATCCGCTGGACGTTGTTCTCCGGCTGCGCCTCGGTCAGACCGAGGGAGTTGACCTGGACGCCGTACCGGAAGCGGCGCTGCTTGGGGTTCTCGATGCCGTACCGCTCGCGCGTGACCCGGTCCCAGATTCGCCCGAACGCCCGCATCTTGCACATCTCCTCGATGAAGCGGACGCCCGCGTTCACGAAGAAGGAGATACGGGCCACGACGTCCCCGAACTTCTCGGCGGGGACCTGCCCTGAGTCGCGTACGGCATCGAGAACCGCGATCGCGGTGGACATCGCGTACGCGATCTCCTGGACCGGCGTGGCGCCCGCCTCCTGCAGGTGATAGCTGCAGATGTTGATCGGGTTCCACTTCGGGATGTGGGAGACCGTGTACGCGATCATGTCCGTCGTCAGCCGGAGTGAGGGCCCCGGCGGGAAGACGTGTGTCCCCCGCGACAGGTACTCCTTGACGATGTCGTTCTGGGTCGTGCCCTGGAGCTTGGTGATGTCCGCGCCCTGCTCCTCGGCGACGACCTGGTAGAGCGCCAGCAGCCACATGGCGGTGGCGTTGATCGTCATCGAGGTGTTCATCTGCTCCAGGGGGATGTCCTGGAACAGCCGGCGCATGTCACCGAGGTGTGCGATCGGCACGCCGACCCGGCCGACCTCGCCGCGGGCGAGGATGTGGTCGGAGTCGTAGCCGGTCTGGGTCGGCAGGTCGAACGCCACCGACAGACCTGTCTGCCCCTTGGCGAGGTTGCGCCGGTACAGCTCGTTGGACGCCTCGGCCGTGGAGTGGCCGGCGTACGTGCGCATGAGCCACGGCCGGTCCTTCTCCCGCTTGCCTTCGGCAGGCTGACGCTCAGTCATCTATGACCTCGGGTGTCTCAGATGTTGCGGATCAGATGTTGCGGAAGCGGTTGATGGCGTCGATGTGCTTGGCGCGCATCTCCTCGTCGCGCACGCCGAGTCCCTCCTCGGGGGCCAGGCACAGCACGCCGACCTTGCCCTGGTGGAGGTTGCGGTGCACGTCGTACGCGGCCTGGCCGGTCTCCTCCAGGGAGTAGACCCTCGACAGAGTCGGGTGGATCTTGCCCTTCGCGATGAGCCGGTTGGCCTCCCAGGCCTCGCGGTAGTTGGCGAAGTGCGAGCCGATGATCCGCTTCAGGGACATCCACAGGTAGCGGTTGTCGTACTCGTGGTTGTACCCGGAGGTCGAGGCGCAGGTGACGATGGTGCCGCCCTTGCGCGTGACGTACACAGAGGCGCCGAAGGTCTCGCGGCCCGGGTGCTCGAAGACGATGTCGACGTCCTCGCCGCCGGTGAGCTCGCGGATGCGCTTGCCGAAGCGCTTCCACTCCTTCGGGTCCTGGGTGTGCTCGTCCTTCCAGAACTTGTAGCCCTCGGCGTTGCGGTCGATGATCGCCTCGGCGCCCATCGCCCGGCAGATCTCCGCCTTCTGGTCGCTGGAGACGACACAGATCGGGTTGGCGCCACCGGCCAGGGCGAACTGCGTGGCGTACGACCCGAGGCCACCGCTCGCGCCCCAGATGAGGACGTTGTCGCCCTGCTTCATGCCGGCGCCGTTGCGGGAGACCAGCTGGCGGTATGCCGTGGAGTTCACGAGCCCGGGGGCCGCGGCCTCCTCCCAGCTCAGGTGGCCGGGCTTCGGCATCAACTGGTTGGACTTGACGAGGGCGATCTCCGCGAGGCCGCCGAAGTTCGTCTCGAAGCCCCAGATGCGCTGCTCGGGGTCGAGCATGGTGTCGTTGTGGCCGTCGCTGGACTCCAGCTCGACGGACAGACAGTGCGCGACGACCTCGTCACCGGGCTTCCAGGCGTTGACGCCCGGGCCGGTGCGCAGGACGACGCCCGCGAGGTCGGAGCCGATGATGTGGTACGGCAGGTCGTGGCGCTTGGTGAGCTCGCTGAGCTTGCCGTAGCGCTCCAGGAAACCGAAGGTCGGCAGCGGCTCGAAGATCGAGGTCCACACCGAGTTGTAGTTGACCGAGGAGGCCATGACGGCCACCAGGGCCTCGCCCGGGCCGAGCTCCGGCAGCGGCACGTCGTCCAGGTGGATCGACTTGCGCGGGTCCTTGTCACGGGTCTCCAGGCCCGCGAACATCTCCGTCTCGTCCTTGTGCACGGTGATCGCGCGGTACGACTCGGGGAGCGGCAGAGCGGCGAAGTCGTCCGGCGTCGAGTCCGGCGACTGGATCGCGTCCAGGATGTCCTTCACGGTCACGGTGTTGCCTCCGGCGATGCGCACCCTGAGGGAGGGGTGCTGAGGGTTACGTCGGTGCTGCTGAGGGTTTTGGGTGTGTTGCCGTCGGTTCGGCGGGTGGTGCTGTTCGGCAGCGCTTTGTGGCGCGGGAGGTTGCCTGTGACGCAGGCGTCCGGGCGCGCAGGCCCGGGAGGGGGCTTGCGGGGACAGCCGGCGTACGAATGGTCTCTGCACGCCGGCCGCCCGGACTCTTTCAACGTATGGCACCGCGTGTCACCTGGCAAGGCACTGGGTGCCAGAACTTGCTCTCAGATGAAATCTTTACGTAACAAATGAGCGATGATCGATCAAAGCTACCGGCGAGTAGGTGCTATTCGGGCGCTATCGGTCGCCCAGCGGCCGCCCAACGGCCGCCTAAAGGGCATCGGCCAGGCAAGCCAGGTACATGGCCATCGCGGTGCGAGGCTCCCGCACCCCGCGCCCGGTCAGCTCCTCGATCTTCGTCAGCCGGTAGAGCAGCGTGTTCCGGTGGACGGCGAGCCGCTGCGACGTGCGGACCAGCTGGAAGCCGCCCTCCGCCCAGGCGATCAGCGTCTCCCGCAGCACCGGCCAGTCCTCCCGCTCACGCAGTCCCGCAAGGACCGCGGCCGCGTACCGGGCGCGTTCCTGCCGTACGACCGACGCCACGAGCTGGGGCACGCGCAGGTCGGCCACGGCGAAGACGCGGCTGTCCGGCTCCAGCCGGGGACCGGTACGCAGTGCCAGCGCCGCGTCCCGGTACGAGTCGTGCGTCCCGGTGGCGCCACGCCCGGGCTCACCGATCCCGGCCCGAGCGTCGGCCCCGTGCCGTTCGCCGAGGCGCCCGACCAGCGTGGAGCACCGCTCGACGAGCCGCTCGGGGCGTCCGGCCGAGGCGTGCAGGACGGCGTACCGGCCGACGGCGAGCTCCCCGGTCACGTCCTGAGCGGAACCGAACACCTCCCGTACCGTCCGCAGCAGCGACATCCGGGACACCCCACCCGCCCGGACGTCCGGCACGACCGCCGTGCGCGGGATCCGCGGATCGGCCCCCAGTTCCGCCATCCGCGCCTCCACCGTCTCGGCGTCGACGACCTCGGGGTCGTACAGCGCGATGTCCCGTACGCAGTCGTCGACCGCCCGCTCGTGCAGGAGCCGGGAGCGCAGCAGGGTCGCCTCCTCCAGGAGGATCTCGGTCTGCCGCTGGACGACCAGCCCGAAGCGCCGCACCTCGTCCGGGTCGCCGGTGAGGCAGACAGTGCCCACCGCCTGGGCGCCGACGGTGATCGGCAGGCTCACCCCGACAGCACCCCGCGCATCCGCCGCGCCTGCTCGGCCGTGTGCGTGGCGGGGCGACGGGTGCGCAGCACCTCGTACGACGCCTCGTGGACCGTGCCCAGGCGGGCGGTGTCGCCGCAGCCGATGACGACCGCCTCGCGGTCCGTGATCAGCACGTTGAAGCCGGTGATGCGCCCGATGTCGCAGGCGATCTCCTGGGCGAGTTCGGGCGTGAGGACGGGTGTGCGGGCATCGCCGGCTGCCATGTACGGAAGGTACAGGCGTCAGCCGTGAACACGGCAGCGTCGTCGTGCACTTCGTACGATGACGCCGGACGCCGGGATCCATACCTTCTTCCGTCAACGGGCGGCCCGCACCTTCCCCACCCCACCCTCGCAGTCCCCTCCCCAGGATCCCCAGGAGACGGTCATGCCCGCATCACTGGAGAAGTCCCGGCCCACCAGAACTCATTGGCTGATCACCCTGTACGCGGGTGGCGGCGAGTTCTGCGACGGCTACATCCTCAGCATCATCGGCGTCGCGCTCCCGCTCGTCACCAGCGACTTCGACCTCGGCTCCACCATGTCCGGGCTCGTCGGATCGGCCACGCTGCTCGGCATGTTCGTCGGCGGGCTCGTCTTCGGCTACGTCACCGACCGCGTCGGCCGGCAGAAGGTGTTGCCTAGGCGCCGAGGCCGAGCAGCGCCACCTGCAGGGGGAGCGCCGGCTCCTCGGGGAGGGCGGGCGGCTCCTCACCGCGGCCCGTGTGGGTGGGCGGGACGGCGCGCAGGCCCTGTATGCCGTCGGCGGCCCACTTCGCGTCCGTCGCGGGGAGGGACAGGGTCATGCGCCGCCCGTCGGCCAGCGTGGCTTCGAGCTTGGTCGAGTCTTTCGCCTGCATGGCAACTCACTTCCGTCGCGCACCATGAAGATCGTGCTCTCGACATGGAGGACGGATGAGCCGACGCAATGGTTCCCACCGAGGGATCCCTCGTGAGCACCCTGCGTAACGCCCTGCGTAAGGCCCTGGGCCCGTTCGCCCTAGCCCCGCTCCTTCAGCGCCTGCTCGATGGTCCGCATCACCTCGTCGAGCGGCGCGTCGGTCCTGGCCACCGTCACCAGAACCTCGCCCTGCGTGGCCACGGAGGCCGGCGCCGTACGCGGCGCGGTCTCCCGGCCCACCCCGATGCCCGTCCCGAACGTCCTCTGTACGATCGCGAAGGCATGGTCGAGCTGCGCCTCCACGTCGCCTTGACCCCCGGCCCGCAGCCAGCGCCGCAGGACGTGATTGTGGGCGGTGACCACGGCCGACGCGGCGACCTCCGCCAGCAACGGGTCGTCGTTGGCGTCGTCGTCGTGCGCGTGCTCGTCGAAGTGGCCGAGGAGATAGCGGGTGAAGAGGCGTTCGTAGCGGGCCACCGACGCGATCTCGGCCTCGCGCAGGGTGGGCACCTCGCGCGTGAGCTTGTAGCGGGCGACCGAGATCTCCGGCCGGGCCGCGTACATCCGCATGACTTCCTTGATGCCGCGGCACACCGTGTCGAGCGGGTGCTCATGGGCCGGGGCGGCGTTGAGCACCGCCTCGGCGCGGACCAGGGTGTCGTCGTGGTCCGGGAAGATCGCCTCTTCCTTGGAACGGAAGTGACGGAAGAACGTGCGGCGGGCGACCCCGGCCGCGGCCGCGATCTCGTCGACGGTGGTCGCCTCGTACCCCTTGGTCGCGAACAGCTCCATCGCCGCGGCCGCCAGTTCGCGGCGCATCTTGAGCCGTTGGGCGGCCGCGCGACTGCCGGCGGCACTTTCCGGCGCGTCGGGCGTGGCTGGTGTACGTGAGGACTTGGCGGGCTGGGACATGACCCGAACGTACTGCATGTGCGCAGCTTGATGCGCATGCACCGGGTTTCCCCCGCCCCGGGCGGGCGGGGGCGGGCTGCCGGGGTCCAGCAGCCCGCCCCACTCCTGACCGCTTCTGAACCAGTCGCCGGGCCGCTCAGCGCCGGGCATATTCGCGGAAGCCGCGGCCGGTCTTGCGGCCGAGGCAGCCCGCGGCCACCAGGTGCTCCAGGAGCGGCGCCGGAGCGAGGCCGGGGTCGCGGAACTCGCGGTGCAGGACCTTCTCGATCGCGAGGGAGACATCGAGCCCGACGACGTCCAGCAGCTCGAACGGGCCCATCGGGTAGCCGCCGCCCAGCTTCATCGCCGCGTCGATGTCGTCGAGCGTCGCGTAGTGCTCCTGCACCATCTTGATCGCGTTGTTCAGGTACGGGAACAGCAGGGCGTTCACGATGAAGCCCGCCCGGTCACCGCAGTCCACGGCGTGCTTCTTGATCCTGCCGCAGACCTCGCGGACCGTGGAGTGGACGTCGTCGGCGGTCAGCACCGTGCGGACGACCTCGACCAGCTTCATCGCCGGCGCCGGGTTGAAGAAGTGCATGCCGATCACGTCCTGCGGACGCGAGGTGGCGCGGGCGCAGGCGACGACGGGCAGCGACGAGGTGGTGGTGGCGAGCACCGCGCCCGGCTTGCAGACCTTGTCCAGCGCCGCGAACAGCTGCTGCTTGATCTCCAGGTCCTCGGCGACGGCCTCGACGGCCAGATCGACGTCGGCGAACGCGTCGTACGAGCCCGCCGCTGTGATCCGGTCCAGGGTCTGCGCGGCGGCCTCGGCGGTCATCCGCCCCTTGTCGACAGAGCGGGAAAGCGACTTGCCGATACGGGCCTTCGCGGCCTGCGCCTTCTCCTCGCTGCGGGCGGCCAGCACGACCTCGTACCCGGCCTTGGCGAAGACCTCGGCGATCCCGGACGCCATGGTGCCGGAGCCCGCGACACCGACAGAACGGACCGTGCGGCCGGGGGCCAGGGCGGCGCCGTCCAGCGGCGTCAGCGCGTCCCGCACGACGGCGGCGTTGCCCGGCGCCTCGTACGTGTAGAAGCCGCGGCCCGACTTACGGCCCGTCAGGCCCGCCTCGCTGAGCTGCTTGAGGATCGGCGCGGGGGCGTGCAGGCGGTCGCGGGACTCGGCGTACATGGCCTCCAGGACCCGGCGCGCGGTGTCGATGCCGATCAGGTCGAGCAGGGCCAGCGGCCCCATCGGCAGCCCGCAGCCCAGCCGCATCGCGGCGTCGATGTCCTCGCGGGAGGCGTACTTCGCCTCGTACATCGCGGCCGCCTGGTTGAGGTAGCCGAACAGCAGCCCGTCGGCGACGAAGCCGGGCCGGTCACCGACCGCGACGGGCTCCTTGCCGAGGTCGAGGGCGAGGTTCGTGACCGCGGTGACGGCCGTCGGCGCGGTCAGCACGGACGAGACGACCTCGACGAGGCGCATCGCAGGCGCCGGGTTGAAGAAGTGCAGTCCCAGCACGCGCTCGGGGCGGGCCGAGTCGGCGGCCAGGCGCGTGACCGAGAGGGCGTTGGTACCGGTCGCCAGGATCGTCTCGGGGCGCACGATCCCGTCCAGCTCGCGGAAGATCTGCTGCTTGATCTCGTACGACTCCGGCGCCACCTCGATGACCAGGTCCGCGTCGGCCGCGGCCCGCAGGTCGGTGAAGGTGCGGATGCGGGCGAGGGCGTCCGCGCGCTCCTCCTCGGTGAGCCGGCCGCGCTCCACGGCGCGGGCGGTCGAGGACTCCAGGGCGGCGACGGCCTTGGCGGCCGCGGCCTCGCTGATGTCGATGCCGATGACCTCGCGACCGGCCTTGGCCAGGACCTCGGCGATGCCGCTGCCCATGGTGCCGAGGCCGACGACGGCGACGGTCTTGAGCGGGGACAGAGGGGTGTCGGACGCGGTGTCGGACAGGGGAGTGGCCATCGCGGGACTCCAGGAATGAGGGTGACGACTGGAAGCGCGCCCGGGTGCGCCGAGGGGCGCACCGGGTGCGAAAAGGAGTGAGTGCGGGTGTTGCCGGGCTACTGGCGCACACGCCCGGTGCCGTCACCGGGGGCGCGCACACGCCCCGGGGAACGGTGGATCCGACCGGCCCTGTCCCGGAGCCGAGTCGTACTGAGGTACGTGATGTACCGAACCGACCAGCGCCCCCACTGCCTTGAAGGCATGGGAGGTGCCCCCTTGCAGTGGCTGCGTCACCAGGCCGCTGCAAGCAAATCAGCGAGTGGGTAACTCGCTCGTATGAGCTTAACCGGAGGGTAACGAGCGCGCCAGACCTCGTCTTTGTGATGTAGGTCCCGCGAGGCGCGCCGCTTGCATACGCTCGGCTTCATGGACGAAGAGTTGCGATCACTCACGGAGCGCTTACGGCAGGAGTCCGGAGCGTCGGCCGCGTACGACCGCCTCGTGGCGACCGAGGACCTCGACGAACTCGCCGATGTGCTCACCGCGCCCGGCCAGCCGTTGTGGGCCAGGGAGTTGGCCGCGTTCCGGCTGGGCCTCGCCGGGGACCGCCGGTCCTTCGAGTCTCTCGTCCTGCTCCTGAACCACCGTGATCCGGAGCGCTGTGTCTCCGCCGCCCACGCCCTCGCCCGGCTGGGCGACCCGCGCACGGCCCGCGCGGCGGCGGCTCTCGCCACCAACGAGCTCCGCGTCGCCTACGCCCTGCACCCGGTCCGGCTCCTGGTGGAGCTGCGCGCCCCCGAGGCCGTGCCCGCCCTCATCACCACCCTGGAGCGCCGCCTGCGCCCGCACGACCCCTACCGCCGCGTGGCCCTCGCCTGCGTGGAGGGTCTCGGCACACTGGGCGACGCCCGGGCCAGACGCGTCCTGAACGAGGCGCTGGCCCACCCGGCACTCGCGGAGGCGGCGGTCCATGCGCTGGCGCGGATCCCGAGACAGCGGTGAAACGCCGGGCGGCGGTGAAGCCCGGACCGACCGCCGGTGACTCGGGCTGACCCGTCAGCCGGCCGGCAGCTCCCGCGCGTACCGCACCTCGGGCACCTCCACGCCGTCCACTTCGAAGGGCTCCTCGGCGCCGTCCGCCCCAAAGCCCGCCCGCTCGTAGAAGTGCCGGGCACGGGTGTTGTGCTCGAGGACCCAGAGCAGCATGCGAGCGTGCCCGGCGGCCGTGCACCGGCGTACCGACTCCTGGAGCAGGGCGTGGCCGATGCCGTCGCCGTACCGTCCGGGGTCCACGTAGAGGGCGTACAACTCGGCGTCCTCGGTGCGTACTTCGCCGTCGCGGTACGGGCCGTGGCAGACCCAGCCCACGACCTCGCCGTCTCGCTCGGCGACCAGGTTGACCACGCTCCCGTCGGCCTGTGAGAGGTGGGCGCGACGGCGCTCGGCGTCCTGTGTCACGTCCAGGGCGTCCAAGTAGGACTGAGGTACCAGGCCCTGGTAGGCGCTCTGCCAGCCGCCGATGCGGATCTCGGCGACGCGGTCGCAGTCGGCCTGGGTCATGGGGCGGATCAGTATGCCGTCGTGGTCCATGACGGCACCGTAGACACCACCCCCCTGGGTTCGCCTTCGATTAACCGGGCACCACCGCGAACGCCTCGACCTCCATCAGGAACTCCGGCCGCACCAGCCCGGCGACCTGCACCGCCGAAGCGGCCGGCAGCCGGTCGTCGGGTATGTGCTCGGCGCGGGCCGCACGGATCGCCGGCATGTGCGCCATGTCCGTGACGAAGTAGGTGAGTTTGACGACATCGTCGAAGGTCCCGCCCGCCGCGGCCAGGCAGCGCCGCAGGTTCTCGAAGACCTGGCGGGCCTGGGCCGCCGGATCGCCCTCGCCGACGAGTTCACCGTCCTCGTCCAGGGCGAGCTGGCCGGAGACGGCGACGAAACGGCCGGTGCCGAGCACGACATGTGTGTACTGGGCGTCGGGGGCGACTCCGTCGGGGGCGGGAATCCTGGTCAGCTCACTCATGCGTCCATGGTGGACCATGGGTCTGACAACGCCCCCGACGGGCCGTCAGGCCCTCAGAGCCTGTGAACAAGCTCTAGCGGCGGAAGCCGACCAGCTCGTGCAGTTCGGCGCCGCGTGACGACGTCGACGCGACCTTGGAGCTCAGTGGCTTCGGGTCGGGCAGCGCCTCGCACACCGCGTCGACCGCACCTCGGCGGCGCGGCACCGTGCCGTCGGTCAGGTACGCCGTGAGGTACTTGTCCAGGCAGGCGTTCCCGCCCAGCGTGATGCCGTGGTTACCGCCGCCCTGCTCGACCACCAGACTGGAGCGGGCCAGCAGGCGGTGCGCCGTGACGGCGCCCGCGTACGGGGTGGCCGCGTCCTCGGTCGCCTGGAACAGCAGCACCGGCGGCACCTTGGCGTTGGCGACGTTCATCGAGTGGAGCGAACTCGTCGGCCAGAATGCGCACGGCGCGTTGTACCAGGCGTTGCTCCAGGTCATGAACGGCGCCTTCGCGTACACGACCCAGTTGTCCGCCCGCCACACGTGCCAGTCGCGCGGCCAGGCGGCGTCACGGCACTGCACCGAGGCGTAGATGCTGTAGCCGTTGTCGTCGGACGCGTCGGCGGCGCCGAGCTTGTCGTACGCCTCGATCAACAGGTCGGCGTTCTTGTCGTTCACGTACGCCGCGAACGCCTCCGCGAGGTGGGGCCAGTGGCCGTTGTAGTAGCCACCGGGGACGTAGGTGTCATCCAGCTCGGAGGCGCCCACCTTGCCGCCTGCCGCCGTCCTGGCGAGAGCCGCCCGCATCGCGTACCACTTGGCCCCGACCAGCTCCGGATGGGTGCCGAGCCGGTACGTCGAGTTGTGCTTGGCGACCCATGCCATGAACGCGCGGTGCCGGGCGTTGAAGGCGTGGTCCTGCGCGAGGTTCGACGCGTACCAGACGCCGGTGGGGTCGACGACCGAGTCCAGGGCCGCCCGCCGCACCCGCTCCGGGAAGAGCTTCGCGTAGACCGCGCCGAGATAGGTACCGTACGAGTAGCCGAAGTAGTTGATCTGTCGCGCGCCGAGTGCCGCACGGATCCGGTCCATGTCCCGCACGGTGCTGACCGTGTCGATGTACGGCAGCACGTCCCCGTACTTCTCGCCGCAGGCCCGCGCGAAGGTCTCGGCGCGCCGGAGGTTGGCCTGCTCGATCTGAAATGTGCTCGGCACGGCGTCACCGCGCACCGCGGCGAAGTGGCCGGGCCTGCAGTCGAGGGCGGGCTTGCTCTTGCCGACTCCGCGCGGGTCGAAGCCGATGACGTCGTACTGGGCCGCCACCGCCCTGGGCAGTGTGGAGGCCACGAATCCGGCGAGATTCAGACCGCTGCCGCCGGGGCCGCCCGGGTTGACCAGCAGAGGGCCCTGGAACTTCTTCGCGGTGTGCGGGACACGCGACAGCGCGAGCGTGATCTGCCGTCCCCGCGGACGGGAGTGGTCGAGCGGCACCTTCAGGGACGCGCACTGGAGCGTCGGGTACTTCTTGGTGCCGCACTTCTTCCAGGTGAGGGGTGCGGCGTGAGCGGTGTCCGCGGTGGGCGGGGTGCTCGCCTCGGCGGGGACGGCCGTCAGGGCCCCGGCCACGACGGCGGCGGCGCCGCACAGTACGGCTGCGCGTTCTCTCATGGGGTCCTTCCAGGACGGAGGGGCGCGGGCCGCGAGTGTCGCGGTCCCTGCCGCATTCGTCCCGGAAAGGACCACCGGAAGAACTCGTTCCGGCGGGACTTGACCCGATTGGGTCGAGGGATGCGCTCCAATGCCCTCAGATGAGTGAGAGTTGGGTCGGTTCGGGCCGCGCGTGCTCGGCGGGCTGCGGCTCGGGCTCGCGGATCCGGCGGGGCATGCCCGCGCTCGTGGGTCCGATGCCGTACTCCTGCGCCAGGTCGTGGACCTGGCGGGTGATCCGGCGCTGGTACCACTTCGGCGCGTAGGCGCCGTCCGCGTACAGCCGCTCGTAACGGCGGACCAGATACGGATGGTGCCGTTCGAGCCAGGCCATGAACCACTCGCGGGCCCCCGGCCGCAGATGCAGCACCAGCGGCGTGACGGAGGTGGCTCCCGCGGCGGCGATCGCCCGCACGGTGGCCCGCAGTTGGGCCGGGTCGTCGCTCAGGAACGGGATCACCGGCGCCATCAGCACACCGCACCCGAGGCCGTGCTCGGTCAGGGTCCGTACGACGTCCAGGCGACGCTCGGGGGCGGGCGTGCCCGGCTCCACGGTGCGCCACAGCTCGGGGTCGGTGAAGCCGACCGAGACGGATATGCCGACGTCCGTCACCTCGGAGGACTGCTTCAGCAGGTCGAGGTCGCGCAGGATCAGCGTGCCCTTCGTCAGGATCGAGTAGGGGTTGGCGTGGTCGCGCAGGGCGGCGAGGATGCCCGGCATCAGGCGGTAGCGCCCCTCGGCACGCTGGTAGCAGTCCACATTCGTGCCCATCGCTATGTGCTCGCCCTGCCAGCGGCGCGAGGAGAGCTGGCGGCGCAGCAGCTCCGGGGCGTTCACCTTGACCACGATCTGGGAGTCGAAGCCGAGGCCCGTGTCGAGGTCCAGATAGCTGTGGGTCTTGCGGGCGAAGCAGTACACGCACGCGTGCGTGCAGCCCCGATAGGGGTTGACCGTCCATTCGAAGGGCATCCGCGAGGCGCCCGGCACCCGGTTGAGGATCGAGCGCGCCCGGATCTCATGGAACGTGATCCCGGCGAACTCGGGCGTGTCGAAGGTGCGGGTCACTACGGCGTCCGCGCCGAACAGCGCGGAGTCGGCCCGGCTGTGGTCGGAGTCCAGGGTGAGGTTCTCCCAGCGCATGACGCCTCCTCGGTAGCACTGCCCCCAGAATAGAACACATGTTCCCTTGGTCGTGCGACCTGTCCCTGACTTCTGTCCCTGGCTTCTGTCCGCGGCTTCGTTTTCGATCGATGTGTGATCGCTTCGGGGAGCTGAGCGGGACCCCGATTTGGGCGGTCCGGGAGCGGGGTGGTTGGCTTGCCCCAACCCCCGAGAATTCTGGTCCTGGAGGAAGTCAATGGCGCAGGTCGAGGCCACTACGGAGCGGGTCGTCGCGGCGGACGCGGAGAAGGTGTTCGACGCCCTCGCCGACTACAGCGGCACGCGCGCGAAGCTGCTCCCCGAGCACTTCAGCGAGTACGAGGTGCGCGAGGGGGGCGACGGCGAGGGCACCCTCGTCCACTGGAAGCTCCAGGCCACCAGCAAGCGTGTGCGCGACTGCCTCCTGGAGGTCAGCGAGCCCACCGACGGCGAGCTCGTCGAGAAGGACCGCAACTCCTCCATGGTCACCACCTGGCGGGTCACCCCGGCCGGCGAGGGCAAGTCCCGGGTCGTCGTCACCACCACCTGGCAGGGTGCCGGCGGTATCGGCGGCTTCTTCGAGAAGACCTTCGCACCCAAGGGTCTCGGCCGGATCTACGACGCGCTGCTCACCAAGCTCGCCACCGAGGTCGAGCAGTAAGTCTCCGGTGTTCGGGGGCCTTTGGCCTCCTCACCGGATCGAGTGGATCTCGGTCGTGTCCGGGACAGCGCCGTAACTCGCCGTGCTTGCTCGTAGTTGTCGCCTAATGCGGGAATTGTGAGCAGGTACGGCGAGGGGAGCGGTCCGTGGGCGGCGCGACTTTGGTGCAGGACGAAATCGTCACCGCACCTCCTCCACAGGCTCCGCCCCAGAGTGCCGAGACCCCACTGAGTCCGCGCCGGGTCCGGTTGGTCTTCTTCGGGCTGATGCTCGCGCTGCTGCTGGCCGCGCTGGAGCAGATGATCGTCGCCACCGCGCTGCCGAAGATCGTCGGCGAGCTGCACGGCCTGGACAAGATGTCCTGGGCGATCACCGCCTACCTGCTCACCGCCACCGTCGGCCTGCCCGTCTACGGCAAGCTCGGCGACCTCCTCGGCCGCAAGGGCGTCTTCCAGTTCGCGATCGTCGTCTTCGTCATCGGCTCCGCGCTCGCGGGCCGGGCGCAGACCATGGACCAGCTGATCGCCTCCCGCGCGATCCAGGGCGTCGGCGCGGGCGGGCTCATGATCGGCGTCCAGGCCATCATCGCGGACATCGTGCCGCCCCGCGAGCGCGGCCGCTTCATGGGCCTGATCGGCGCCGCGTTCGGCCTCGCCTCGGTCGCCGGACCCCTGCTGGGCGGCTACTTCACGGACCACCTCTCCTGGCGGTGGTGCTTCTACATCAACGTCCCCTTCGGCCTCGTCACCCTGGCCGTCGTCACTGTCGTCCTGAAACTGCCGAAGCCCAAGGCCAAGGCCCGGCTCGACATCCTCGGCTCCCTCCTGCTCGCCGCCGCCTCCACCTGCCTGGTCCTGCTGACCAGTTGGGGCGGCACCGAGTACGCCTGGGACTCCCGCGTCATCCTCGGCCTCGGCGCGGGAGCGGTCGTCTCCACCGTCCTGTTCCTCGTCGTCGAGCACTTCGCCGTCGAACCCCTCATGCCGCTACGGCTGTTCAGGGACTCCGTCTTCAACGTCACCGGTCTGGTCGGCCTCGTGATCGGCGTCGCCCTCTTCGGCGCGGCGAGTTATCTGCCGACGTTCCTGCAGATGGTCGACGGGGCCACGGCCACCGAGTCGGGGTTGCTGATGCTGCCGATGATGGCCGGCATCGTCGGCACCTCGATCGTCGCCGGCCAACTCATCAGCCACACCGGCCGCTACAAGATCTACCCCGTGCTCGGCAGCGCGCTCTCGGCCGTCGGCATGTGGCTGCTGTCCCGCCTCGAAGTCGACACGCCCCGGCTGCACTACAGCCTCTGGATGGCCGTGCTCGGCGCGGGCATCGGCATGGTGATGCCGGTCCTGATCCTCGCCGTGCAGAACTCCGTGCGCCCCGCCGACCTCGGCACCGCCACCAGCGCCAACAACTACTTCCGGCAGATCGGCGGCAGCGTCGGCGCGGCGATCTTCGGCACCCTCTTCGCCGCCCGGCTCGCCGACGCCCTCGCCGAACGCCTGCCCGCGCGCGCGAACGGCGAGCTGCCCGACCCCGAGTCCATCACCCCCCAACTCGTCCACGCCATGCCTCCGGCACTGCGCGACGGCTACATCCGGGCCTACGCCGACGCCATGCCGAGGGTCTTCCTCTACCTCGTGCCGGTGCTGGTGCTCGGCCTGCTCATCGCCTTCTTCCTCAAGGAGAAGCCCCTGGTGTCCCACGACGCCCCCGCCCTGGAGACGGATACGGCGCCCGTGGACGGCCAGGTCCCGCCGGCACGTTCGCCATACACCGCCGGGGATCCCCTCTGCGGCACAGTTCAGCACCCGGACGGGACGGGCGTACCACGCGCAGCGCTCACCCTGATCGACGTCGCCGGGCAGCAGGTCGGGCGCGGCGCGAGCGGCGAGGACGGGCGGTACGGGCTGGCCACGCCGGGCGCGGGGACGTACGTGCTGATCGCCGCGGCGGGCGGCCACCAGCCGCAGGCCGTCTCCGTGACCGTCGGTGAGTACCCCGTCGAGCTGGACATCGTCCTCGGCGGCGCCGGACGCCTCGCCGGGAACGTGCGTACACCGGACGGTACGCCCGTGGACGCCACCGTCACGCTCACCGACGTGCACGGCGACGTCGTCGCCACGACCCGCAGCGGTCGCGACGGCGGCTATGTCATCACCGAGTTGGTGGCCGGCCAGTACACCCTCGCCGCGAGCTCGCCCGCCTTCCGTCCCACCGCTGTCCCCGTCACCGTCCAGGTGGCCCGTGAGACCCGCCAGGACATCGAACTCGCCGGCGGCGCCGTGCTGCGCGGCACCGTGCGGGCGGGCGGTGGGCGGCCCGTCGAGGACGCGCGCGTGACGCTGCTCGACCCGGCCGGCAACGTCAGGGACACGCTCACCACCGGCCCCGACGGAACCTTCCGGTTCGTCGACCTGTCCTCCGGCGAGTACACCGTCATCGCCGCGGGTTACCCGCCGGTCGCCACCGTGCTCCAAGTCGCCGGAGGAGATCGAACGGAACGCGACCTTCTGCTCGGGCATGACGACTGAGCCGGTGACCGGCACCCCGTGCTGTCCTGCGCGGACGTGGCGCGGGCGGGTCGATCGGTCCCGTCGCGGGCAGCTGTGATCCCGTCACACCAATTCCCGTGTTGCCGCACATCGCCACCGCCGGGAGCCGTACGGTGGAGTAGGCGGCACAGATCTTGCGGAGCCGTGGGGAGAGAGGGCCTGGGCCATGGACCGTGGCACCGAGAGGGACGACGCGGTGACGGAGCACGCCGTGGCCGGCCGCGTCCCGCTGGCCGTCGTCGTGGTGAACCGCGAGGGTCTCGTCTCCCACTGGAGCTCCGGCGCACGCCGCCTGTTCGGCGCCGCCAAGGAGGAGGCGATCGGACGCCCGGCCGTCGATCTGCTGCCCGTCTCCGGAGCGCTGCCCGAGGAGGACGACGTCACGCCGTACGGCGCGTACGGGGCCTACGACGGTTTCGGTCACGATCTCGAAACCTCCCTCGACGGGCGGCTGTTCTACCCTGCCGCCGGCCGCGCCCGCCTCACCGTGTTCGAGCGTGACCGGGTCGACGTCCTGTGGTGGGCCTACCCGTTGGTGGGGCCCGGGCCGGAGCGGCTGCTGGTGCTCGGCGCCGATGTGGGCGCACTCCAGCAGGGCAGCGAGCCCGACGAGAACACCGGCTTCGAGCGCGTCGCACCCGGTTTCGCCCTGCACACCGACTTCCCCGGCGCCGAGGAACTCTCCCGCCGCCTCCCCGAGATCCTGCCCAGCATGAGCGTCGAGGAGGGCGCCCGCATCGTCGGGCAGATCCTCGAACTCGGCTATCCGGTCCTGGAGTTCAGCCAGAACGACCGGGTGCCCGTCACCCCCGACTGGGGCGTGCCCCGGCGCGTCGAGCGCAAGGCCCGCCGGGAGCGGGCCGCCCGCGCCGCCGCTGAAGGCCTGCCGTTACCGCAGGAGTACACCGACGAGGTCGAGGACCTCGAGTACACCGCCGTACGCGAACGCCTGGAGTTCCTCAACGAGGTCAGCGGCCGCATCGGCACCTCTCTCGACCTGGCCCGGACCATCACCGAGGTCAGCAAGGCCGTCGTGCCCCGCTTCACCGACGTCGCCGGCACCTACCTGCGCGAACAGGTCGTCGCCGGCGAGGGATTCCCCGAGGGCGTGCCGGACACGACCACCATGTGGCACCGGGTCGCCGTCGAGCACACCGACGAACCCGGCCGCTGGGACGACGTCGTACCGGTCGGCGAGGCCATGCCGTTCCCCGCGCACACGCCGTTCTTCCAGTGCATGACCAGCGGCGAGCCGGTCCTCGTGCCGCGCATCAGCGAGCAGATGGGCCATGCGATCGCCTCGCAGTTCGAGAAGCGCGACATCCGGCCGCTCATCACGGGCCGTTCGATGCTGGTGGTGCCCCTGAAGGCACGCAATGTCGTCCTCGGCTTCATGATCCTGCTGCGGCACCCGGAGCGCGTCGAGTTCAACGACATGGACCGGGTCACCGGCGCCGAACTCGCCGCCCGCGCGGGCCTCGTGCTGGACAACGCGCGCATGTACACCTACCAGGAGAGCGTCGCCGAGACCCTCCAGGACAGCATGCTGCCGCACATCCCGCCGCGCATGGCGGGCTGCGACATCGCCACCCGCTATCTGCCCGGCACCCTCCTCGGACGGGTCGGCGGCGACTGGTTCGACTCCGTGAAGCTGCCCGGCGCCCGCACCGCCCTGGTCGTCGGCGACGTCATGGGTCACGGCCTCAACTCGGCCGCCATGATGGGACAGTTGCGGACGGCCGTACAGACCATGGCCGCCCTCGATCTGCCGCCCGCCCAGCTGCTGCGCAACCTCGACGACCTCGCTCAGCGCCTCGGCGACACCCACCTCGCGACCTGCCTGTACGCCGTCTACGACCCGATCGCGAGCGAACTGCAGATCGCCAACGCCGGTCACATCCCGCCCGTCCTGGTCCGCGCGGAGGACGGGCGCAGCGAGCTGCTCGACCTGCCCACGGGTGCGCCGATCGGCGTCGGTGGTGTGCCCTTCGAGGCGGTACGTGTGCGCGTGGAGCCCGGCGACCGGATCGTGATGTGCACCGACGGGCTGGTCGAGGTGCGGGGCGAGGACATCGGTGTGGGCCTCGCGACCCTGTGCGAGTCCGCCGCCCACCCGGCCGCGTCCATGGACGACGCCTGCGACACGATCATCCGCGCCCTCAACACACGAGGCGGCCGCAAGGACGATGTCGCCCTGCTGATGGCCCGCCTCAACGGCATCGAGCCGGACGACGTCGCCGAGTGGCGCATCGACCTCGACCCGAGACAGGTCGGCCGGGCCCGCGCCGTCGTCCGTGAACAGCTGCACGAGTGGGGCCTGCCCCGCCTCGTGCACACCGCCGAACTGCTGGTCAGCGAGCTCGTCACCAACGCCGTACGGCACTCCCACAGCCGTTCCGTCGAACTGCGCCTCGTCCGCGGTGACACGCTGCTGTGCGAGGTGGACGACGACGATCACGACCTGCCGACCCTGCTCAACGCCGGACCGGGTGACGAGTCCGGGCGGGGGCTGCGTGTGGTGAGCACGCTCGCGCGCGCATGGGGCACGAGCCGTACGAGCGCCGGAAAGACCGTCTGGTTCGAACTCACGCTCCCGCGACGCTGATCATCTGTACTCCGAGGGGCGTACGACGGCGTACCGGTCTCGAATGCGGAGTGAAGGAATGCGCCACGCGCTTGTAGCCGTGACCAGGCCGCGATAAACCGTACTCGCCCGTCACTCGACGACGGGCCGGCGTCGCACCCTGGGGAGTTGGGCATGAGCGTGACCAGTCGATACCGGGAGGCCTGGGACGGCTTCTGGAGTGAAGCCCCCGACGAACAGGGGGCGGTGTTCTGGGACGCGGAGCCGGCCCTGACCGCCGGCCGTCACCTGCCCCTCTTCGAGGCGCACCTGGCCGATCCCGGCCTGCCGATGGTGGACCTCGGCTGCGGCAACGGCACTCAGACCCGTTTCCTCGCCGACCGCTTCCGGCGCGTCCTCGGTGCGGACCTGTCCGCCGCGGCCCTCGACCACGCCCGGCAGGCTGACCCCGCCGGGCAGGCGGCGTACCGGCTGTTCGACGCCGTGGAGAAGACCGAGGCCGAGACGCTGCACGCCGAACTCGGCGACGCCAACATCTACATGCGGGGCGTACTGCACCAGGCCGAGCCCGACGACCGGCAGCCCATGGTGAACGGCATCGCCACGCTGGTCGGCGAGCGCGGCCGGGCCTTCCTCGTCGAACTCTCCGAGTCCGCCAAGCCCGTCCTCATGGGCCTCGCCCAGAACCCGGCGGGTCCGCCGCCCAAGCTCGCGCCCATCTTCCGGCACGGCATCGCCCCGGGCGAGGTCGCCGACGACGCCGTGCCCGAGTATCTGCGCGCGGCCGGACTCACCGTCCTCGCGAGCGGCGAACTGCCGCTGGTCACCACCGAGTACGGGCCCGACGGCACGCGGATCGAGCTGCCGTCGACGTGGGTGGTGGCGGGCCGGACGGCCTGATGGTGCCGGCCCTCCGGCGCGTCCGTGCGCGCGCCGGAGGACGAACTCGCCGTATTTGCCGATCAGTTGACGGTACGGCCCCTGCGGTATGCCACCCACCCGGTGGCCAGCAGGGCGGCCGCGAGTGCGGCGACGGAAAGCACGGTCACGCCGGTGGAGGCGAGGCTGCCGCCCCCGGTGCCGGTGCCGCCGGATCCACCCGTGGTGGAGGCGGTGTCCGTGCCGCCGGTGGTTCCGCCCGTCGAGCCCGTGCCTGTGCCGGAGCTGCTGTTGCCGCCGGTGTCGTCGTCCGTGTCCACCGGATCCTGCCCGACGAAGCCGACCGGGACCTTGACGTCCTGGGAGCGGTCGCCGGAGAGGGTGTGGTCGCCCCGCGTGGCCAGGACGCACGTGGCCTTGAAGCAGTCGGTGTACTCGTCCTTGGCATCGACGGTCAGCTCGACCTCGAAGGTGCCGCCCTCGCCGTACGGGATCGCCAGGTCCTCGCCGTAGTCCGGCGGGTTGGAGGAGATCCACGCGGAGGAGTGCGAGCCGCCGGTCATGTCGACGCCGCCGATGCACGGCGTGGGCAGTTCGCCGTCGCCGTTGTCGACGCACAGGGCGACGTAGATGCCCTTCTTCGTGTGGTAGCCGGTGCCGGTGACCTTGAGGGTCTGGTTCTCGGTGGCGAGGTTGTTGACCGGGGTGACGGTGAGCTTCTGGCCGTTCGGGCCGGTGACGGTCTTGGTGCCGGACGGCTCGGACTCCTCGCCGTCGTCGCCCCCGTCATCGCTGCCCCCGTTGTTGCCGTCGCCGGGTTCGGTGACCGTGAGGGTGATCGGCGAAGTGCGGGTCGTGCCCGTCGAGTTGGTGAACTCGGCACGGTATCGGTAGCCGTCCTGGGCCGTCTTCGCGGTGAAGGAGTACGCGTTCTGCGTCGCGCCCTCGACCGCGGACCAGGTCTGGCCGCCGTCGGGGCTGACCTGCCAGCGCACGGTGGGCTCCGGGGAGCCCTCGGCGGCCGCGACGAAGGTGGCCTTGTCGCCGGGCGCGACGGACTGGTCGGTGGGGGACTGGACAACCTTGGGGGAGACGCGGCGGTCGAGCTTGACGACCTTGCTCTCGGCCTGGTCGGTGACGTAGACGGACGCGGCGCCCGGGGTGACGGCGACGCCCGCGTAGGCGCCGGCGCGGCTGCCGGGCAGGGCGACCGGCTCGGCCGCCTGCCGGGCCGTGGCGCTGTCGTAGACCTCCAGGGCGCCGACGTTGTCCGCGCCGTCCTGGGCGGTGCCCCAGTCCTCGCGCAGGACGAAGGCCTCGCCGGTGGACTTGACGAAGGCCATGGCCGTGGCCCGGTCCTTGCCGGTCAGCTCGGCCAGTTGCTTGCCGTCCTTGTCGAAGACGAGGACGTCGTACGAGCTGCCCACCCACACGTTGCCCGTCGTCGGGTCCGTCTCGACGAAGTAGACGGAGGCCGACGGGAGTTCGGCGGTGGCGGTCACCGTGAGGGAGCCGGTGTCGACGCGGTACAGCTTTCCGCCCGCGGGGTCCGCCGACCAGGCGGCGGCGCGCGTGGTGTCCACGCCGAGGATGCCGCCGCCTTCCAGGGTGGTGGTCTTCTCGACCGTTCCGGTGGCGGTCTCGACCTCGGACAGGACGGCGCCCTGGGCGACCAGCGTGGTGGACGCGTCGGTGCCGGGACCGACGCCGGTGACCGTGCCGCCGGTCAGCCACACGCCCTGCGCGGCCGTGTCGCCGTCCTTCGCGGTGCCTATGCCCCGCAGCGGATAGTGGAAGACGACGCCGTCGCCGGCCAGCGGGGCGGCGAGCCGGCGGACCACGCGGGCCGCGAGCGCGCCGGTGGCGCCGGGGGCCTGCTGGACGTGGCCGAGGAGCTTGCCGTCCTTCGGGTCGAGGGCGTACAGGCCCTGCTCGGCGACGTCCGCGGTGTCGGGGATGTTGTCCGAACCGACGTACAGCTTCCCGGAGTCGGGGTGCAGCAGCAGGTCCAGCGGGCGGCCCGCGGTGGTGAACTCGGCGGCCTGCGCGTAGCTGACGGTGCCCGGCGGCACGTCCACGCCGTCGCCGCCGCCGTCCCCGTCGCCGGGGTCCTGGCCCTCGAAGGTGACCGGGATACGCACGTCCTGGGAGCGGTCGCCGGGGTTGCGGTGGTCGACGCGGGTGACGACCGAGCAGGTGACCTTGGTGCAGTCCAGGCTGCTGTCCTTGCCCTTGACGGCGATCCCGACGTCGAAGGTGCCGCCCTGGCCCCAGTGCACGGCGAGGTCGCCCGCGTACTCGTCGCCCTCGGGAACGATCCACTGGGAGGAGCTGCCGGTACCGTTCTGGTCGGCGCCGCCGAGGCACGGGGTGGGGACGCGGTTGTCGCCGTTGTCCTTGCACAGGGCGACGTAGATGGCCTTGGTCGCGTCGTAGCCGGAGCCGGTGATGCGGAGCGTCTCGCCGGCAGGGTCGAGGCCCGCGGAGGCGGAGACTGTGAGCTTCTGGCCGTCCTTGCCGAGCGCCGTCTTCGGTGTGTCGGAGGCCTGCGCGGCCGTACCGACGGCCAGGAAGGCGGCCACGGAGGCGGCCACGAGCGCGGCGGCGCTCAGGAGCGCCGCCGGTCGTGTGTGCTGCATGGGGGTCCCTTCGGTCACTGGAAGGTGATCGGGACGTGGACGTCGTACTTGCGGTCCTCGCTGTCGAAGTGGTCCGCGCGTGTCACCACGGCGCACTCGACGTCCTGGCCGCAGACGCTGCCGTCGTCGAGCGTGGCCTCGACGTAGATCTGCACGCTGAAGGTGCCGCCCGTGCCGAACTTGGAGCTGTTGGCGAACATGCCGCCGAAGGTGTTGTTGACCCAGTGCGAGGCACCGGTGGAGCCGTTCTCGTCCTGCCCGCCCAGACACGGGGTGGGCTTGTTGGCGCCCTGCGCCCCGTCGACCACGCACAGGCTGACGTAGATGCCCTGGCCGGTGTTGTAGCCGGAGCCGGAGACCGTGATGACCTGGCCCGCGGCGGCGGCCGTGCCGGGCGAGGTCAGCGACAGGTTGTACGTCGTGCCGCCGTCGGTGACCGTGCGGGTCGAGGTGGCGGCGGAGGCCGAGGTGGCCAGGCCCAGGGTCAGCGCGGCGGAGGCGGCTACGGCGAGAGTGGCGCGGGCGGCAACAGGACGGGCGGAGGGAACGGATCTCATGGTGAGCTGGTCACCTTTCTCGGTGCGGGTGCCTCGGTGTTGACCGAGACACCCATCGCGGTTAGGTAAGGCAAACCTAAGTACTAGTTCCGTTTGTTTGTCAACGGACGGCAAAGAGTCCCAATGCTCTTAAGTCGTAAGGGAGTTGGGCATGCCTCACGCCGAAGTCCACGACGGCCCTGCGTTCCCCGGTCACCGCCGAGAGCTCGACGGTGTGCGCGCCCTCGGTGGCCGTCGCGTACACCGGGAACGTCCGGGAGACCCGCCCCGCCTCGTCGGCCACCGCCTGGTACCGGGTGTCCCCGTCGATCGCGACGAGGACGACCTCGCCGGGCTCGAACCCCGTGCCGGTGACGGTCTGTTCGCCGCCCGCTGTCAGCTCCTCGACCGCCACGGCTGCGGCGGGGGCCGACTGTTTCGGCTCCTGCGGGGCGGTGGTGGCCGGCAACGGTGTCGGCGCCTCGGCGGGCGGTTGCGATCCGGTGGGGTCGGGTGGGGTCGTGCTCCCGGTCCCGACCGTCACATCGAGCAGGCCCAGCCCGTCGCCCTCGGCGAACGGCTCCCCGCTCCACTCCGCCAGCAGCCGCGCGCCCTCGTCCGTGAGCGACGCCCGCAGGCCGGTCCACGTCACCCCTCCTGCCCGTACGGCAGGACCGGCGCCGCTCGCGGCGACATCCGCCAATGTCACCTCGCGTGCTTGGCCGTCGGCGACCGTACGGGCGTAGAGCGCACCGCCGTTACCGTTACCGTCACCGTCGCCCAGGCGCAGCCGCAGAGCGCTCAGCGTCAACGGCTGTACCGGGTCGGCGGACGGAACGAAGCGGGCCGCGCCGCCCAACTCGACGTCCACGGCGCCGGTTTCGGGGTCCGCGCTGCCGCCCGTGGCCGGGAGCCAGGTGCGGTCCGTGGATCCCCGTACGGCGGGCTCGGTGACGTCGATCGACATGCCGTGGTCGGTCGGCTCCGAGCCGGTCGTCGTCCAGCTCGCGTATCCGCCGGACACCGGGCGCGGGGACGCCTGCGAGTCCTGGGCCGCCTGTGCGGCCGCCGACCCCGCGCCCGGGTACAGCAGCGCGAGCAGGGCGCCGCCTGTCACGGCGGCGGCGCCGGGTCTTTTCGCCATCTTCAAGTCTCCCTGCCGAATGTGAAGTTGAGCCGAGTGCGCGTCAGCCGGCGCTCGACGTGCGGCGCCTGCGTGCCCAGAGCCAGGTTCCGGCGCCGGCTGCGACCAGGGCCGCCGCGGTCGCGCCGGCCGTCAGGGCCACGGAACCGGTACGGGCGAGCGGGCCGTCGGAGGTCTTGTCGTCGCCGTCGCTCGAAGCGCCCGTGTCACCACCGCCGGTCGTCCCCGCGCCGGCCGTAGGGGTCGGAGTCGCCGTGGCGCCATCACCGCTCGCCGTGCTCCCGCCGTTGCCGCCGAAGGTCACCGGGATCCGTACGGTCTGGCTCTGGTCGCCGCCCCGGGTGTGGTCGTTGCGGGTGATGACGGCGCATTTCACGCCGGACTCGGTGCAGTCGGTGTTCGAGTCCTTGGCGCGCACCTTGAGCTGCACGCTGAACGAGCCCTTGTGGCCGCTGCCTGTGTACGGCTTCGCCAACCCCTCGCCGTACGAGGGCGGGTCGGAGGAGATCCACGCGGACGCCCCGGACTCGCCGGACATGTCCACTCCGCCCACGCAGGGTGTGGGGGTCTTTCCGGCGCCGTTGTCCACGCAGAAGGCGACGTAGATGCCCTTCTCGGTGTTGTAGCCGGTGCCGGACACGGTCACGGTCTCGCCCGCCCGGTTGAGGCCGGAGGACTTGGAGACCGCGAGTTTCTGGCCCTCCGGGCCCGTCGCGGAGGCGCCCGCCGCGGCTGCCGGGGTGGCGGCCGGAAGCACCAGGAGGACGGCGGCGGCCGAGGCCGCCATCACGGTCGTACGGGCAACTCGCCTGCCACGCAGGCCACATGGCGATTTCACGTCGCACCCCCACCAGGAGTTAATAAGGTAAACCTAACCTAAGCTATTGATCAACTGGGTGCGATACGAGAGACCGGAGGGCCGAGCGATGCGAATGACCGGAAGACCCCACCTGTGGGCCGGAAGACCCCACCGGTTGTCCGGAACGGCCCACCCCGGGCCCCGGCGCCGCCGGGTCCTCGCGCCCCTCGCTCTGGCGCTCGCGCTGCTGACGGGTGCCTGCGGCGGCGGGGGCGGCGGCTCCTCGGCGCCGGACGCGTCGCCCGCCTCCGCGGGCGAACGTGCCGCCGCTGCCGAGAAACAGCTCGCGAAGAACACCCTCGTCCCCCTCGAAGGCGAGTCGCCGGCCCCGAAGTTGCCGGTCACCGTCGACTCCTCCGACGGGCGCGAGGTGACGGTGAAGGATGCCTCGCGCATCCTGCCGCTCAACGGGGGTGTCGCGGAGATCGTGTTCACGCTGGGCCTCGGGGACCGTGTCGTCGGCCGCGACATCACCGCCACCTTCGCGGAGGCGAAGAAGCTCCCGCAGGTCACCAAGGCGCACGACGTGAGCGCGGAGAGCGTGCTCTCGCTGCGGCCGACGGTCGTGCTGGCCGACACCGACACCGGCCCCGGCGAGGCCCTCGACCAGATTCGCGACGCCGGTGTCCCCGTCGTCGTGCTGGAGCCGGCCAGCGAACTCGCCGACGTCACCACGCGCACCACCCGTATCGCCGAGGCGCTCGGCGTCCCCGACGCGGGCAAGGCCCTCAACCGGCGGATGAGCGACGAACTCACCGCGGCCCGCGCCGCCGTGCCCGAGGGCAGCAAGCCCAAGGTCGCCTTCCTGTACATGCGCGGCAGCGCGGCCGTCTATCTGATCGGCGGCAAGGGTTCGGGTGCCGACTCGCTGATCGAGGCCGCCGGGGCGGTGGACGCGGGCAAGGAGGCCGGGCTGGACAAGCCGTTCACGCCGATCACCAGCGAGGCCCTGGTGCGGGCGCAGCCGGACGTGATCCTGATGATGACCAAGGGGCTGGAGTCGGTCGGCGGCATCGACGGGCTGGTCGACATTCCCGGGATCGGTCAGACGCCGGCGGGGATGAACCGGCGGGTCGTGGACATGGAGGACGGCGTGCTGCTGGGGTACGGGCCTCGGACGCCGTTGGTGATCGACATCCTGGTCGACCGGATTCATCGGGCGTGAGTTTCGCGGCGACGTCGACCTCTTCAGGACTCCGGGTCGACCACGCCGGGGCGTTCCGACCAGAACGCGGGAGCCGCCAGCCGCCAGATGGTCATGAGGATGACGCCCGTGGCGGTGATGCCGATGCCGATGACGAGCGGGGGGCCGAGCCCGAACCACGAGTCGCCGCTGTAGGAGTTGGCGGGGTCGGACATGTCGATGACCGATTCCGCCAACAGCCAGGTCAGCAGCCCGGCGCCGACGAGCGGGCCGAGGCCGATGAGGACGAAGTGGTGGAGGCTTCTGGTCAGTTGGCGGCGGTAGTAGACGGCGCAGGCGACACCGGTGAGCGCGTAGTAGAACGCGATCAGCAGCGAGAGCGCGGTGAGTGAGTCGAACAGCGCGTTGGCGCTGATCTCGTTGACGACGAGATACCAGGCGATGGCGATGGCCGCGACCCACCAGGTGCTCACGTCGGGTGTGCGGAATCGCGGATGGATACGGGCGAAATACGCGGGCAGCGCATGACGGCGCGCCATGGACAGCGCCGTGCGTGACGCCGGGATGATCGTGGTCTGGGTCGACGCCAGCGCGGACGTCGAGACCGCGAGCAGGACCACCCAGTCCCAGCCGCCCATCACCTCGTCGGCGAGCAGCGCGAAGACGAACTCCTCCTCCGCCGCGTTCTCGGCCAGGAAGGCCGTACCCGCGTAGGCGACCACCGCGAAACCCACCGCGACATAGGTGACCAGCAGAACGACCGTCGACCACACGGCCGCCCTGCCGGGCGCGGTGGCGGAGTCCTCGACCTCCTCGGTGAGATTGACGGCCGACTCCCAGCCCCAGTAGATGAACACGCCCAGCAGCAGGGCCCCGGTCAGGTCCGCCCCTCCGGCTCCGAAGGGGTCCAGCCAGCTGAGCGGCGGTTCGACGGAGTCGAGCGTGCCGGTTTCGGCGTAGACGCGGTACAGCGCCACCACGGCGAAGGCGAGCAGGCAGACGACCTGGGCGAGGATCAGGACGTTCTGGACCTTGGCCGACACCTCGGTGCCGATGACGCAGACGGCCGTCATCACCAGGATGACCAGCACCGTGAGCAGCCGGCGTACGGCTTCGTCGTCCGCCCAGCTGTCGAGGCCGAAGGCGAGCAGGGCAAAGGTCGCGGCGACGTCCGCCAGCGACCCGACGACCAGAACCCCCGTCATCGTGATCGCCCAGCCGCCGAGCCAGCCGGCCCACGGCCCCATGGCCCGGGTGACCCAGGAGAAGGTGGTGCCGCAGTCCTGGTCGGCCTTGTTGAGGTAGTAGAAGGCCGACGCGATCAGCAGCATCGGCACGAACGACGCGAGCATCACCCCGGGGGCGTAGATCCCCACCAGCGCCACGACCGGGCCGATGACCGCCGCAACCGAGTACGCCGGGGAGGTGGAGTTGAGTCCGATGACAAGCGCGTCGACGAACCCGATGGCATCGGGCTTCAAGCCGGCGGACGGCGACGGTCCCGTGTCCGCGATGTCGTCGGCCATGTTCCTTCACTCCCTGGTGTGCGTGCATCCATACAACAGGGGGCGAAGGGACATTCAGGTCATTGAGCGCACCAGGGCCGCACCCGTCCAGGGCGGCAGCGAGATCGCCGGCGTTCATCCGCTTCATGGCGGGTTCCCCCCTCGGCGCGTAACGTGACGGAGCATGAAGATCCTCATCAGCGCCGACATGGAGGGCGCCACCGGCGTGACCTGGCCGGCCGACGTGCTGCCGGGGACGCCGCAGTGGGAGCGGTGCCGGGGGATGTTCACCTCGGACGTCAATGCGGCGGTGCTGGGGTTCTTCGAGGGTGGTGCCGACGAGGTCGTCATCAATGAGGCCCACTGGACCATGCGCAACCTGCTGCTCGAACGGCTCGACGAGCGCGCGGAGATGCTCACCGGCCGGCACAAGACGCTGTCCATGGTCGAGGGCGTGCAGCACGGCGACGTGGACGGCATCGCCTTCGTCGGCTACCACGCGGGCGCCGGTATGGAGGGTGTCCTCGCGCACACCTACCTCGCCAACTCCATCACAGGGGTGTGGCTGAACGACGTACGAGCGAGCGAGGGGCTGCTGAACGCGCACGTCGCCGCCGAGTACGGCGTGCCCGTCGTGCTCGTCACCGGCGACGACGTGGCCTGCGAGGACGCGCTCGGATACGCGCCCGAGGCGCTGAAGGTCGCCGTCAAGGATCACGTCTCGCGGTATGCCGCCGTGTGTCGTACGCCTGCCAGGACCGCCGCCGACATCCGGGCCGCCGCCAAGGAGGCGGCCGCGCTGGCGGTCCGTCAGGCGCCGGTGAGCGGCGGCCCCTTCACCGTCGCCGTCGAGTTCGACGCCGAGCATCTCGCCATGGCCGCCACCGTCGTCCCCGGTGTCGAACGTATCGGCGAGCGAAAGGTGGCGTACACCAGCGAGCGCATGTACGAGGGAATCCGTACCTTCAAGGCAGTGACCACGATCGCCTCGGCCGCGGTGGAGGAGCAGTATGGCTGATCAGCAGGCGCTGGACGAGGTCGTGACGTTCACCTCCGACCTCATCCGCATCGACACGACCAACCGGGGCGGCGGCGACTGCCAGGAGCGCCCCGCAGCCGAGTACGCCGCCGCGCGGCTCGCCGAGGCGGGCCTGGAGACCAGCCTGCTGGAGCGCACCCGGGGCCGTACGAACGTCGTCGCCCGCATCGAGGGCACCGACCCGTCGGCGGACGCGCTGCTCGTGCACGGTCATCTCGACGTGGTGCCCGCGCAGGCCGCCGAGTGGAGCGTGCATCCCTTCTCCGGGGAGATCCGGGACGGGGTGGTCTGGGGCCGGGGCGCGGTCGACATGAAGAACATGGACGCGATGATCCTGGCCGTGGTGCGGGCCTGGGCCCGGGAGGGCGTACGGCCCCGGCGGGACGTCGTGATCGCGTTCACCGCCGACGAGGAGGCGAGTGCCGAGGACGGCTCCGGATTCCTCGCCGACCGGCACGCCGCACTCTTCGAGGGCTGCACCGAGGGCATCAGCGAGGCCGGCGCGTTCACCGTCCACGACGGCAGCGGGCGGCAGATCTATCCGATCGCGGCGGGGGAGCGCGGCACCGGCTGGGTCAGGCTCACGGCCCGCGGGCGGGCCGCGCACGGCTCCAGGCCCAACCGGGCGAACGCGGTGACCCGCCTCGCCGCGGCCGTCACCCGCATCGGCGCCCACGAGTGGCCGCTGCGGCTGACGCCGACGGTCCGCGCCGCCCTCACCGAACTCGCCGCGCTGTACGGCCTGGAGGCCGACCTGGACGACGTGGACGGCCTGCTGGAGAAGCTCGGCCCGGTGGCCAGGCTCGTCGAGGCCACCGTCCGCAACAGCGCCAACCCGACCATGCTGGAGGCGGGTTACAAGGTCAATGTAATTCCGGGGGAGGCCATCGCCTACGTCGACGGCCGGTATCTGCCCGGCGTGGAGGACGAGTTCCGGGCCACCCTCGACGAGCTCACCGGGCCCGACGTGGAGTGGGAGTTCCACCACCATGAGGTGGCCCTCCAGTCGCCGGTGGACTCGCCTACGTACGCCAAGATGCGCGCCGCCGTCGAGGAGTTCGCGCCCGAGGGGCATGTGGTGCCGTACTGCATGCCCGGCGGCACGGACGCCAAGCAGTTCTCGCGGCTCGGCATCACCGGCTACGGTTTCTCCCCGCTGAGGCTGCCGGAGGGCTACGACTACGGGGCCATGTTCCACGGCGTCGACGAGCGGGTGCCGGTCGAGGCGCTGCATTTCGGCGTCCGTGTACTCGACCGATTTCTCCGGACGGCCTAGGGGAGTTGAGGCAGACAGTGCGGACGCTGGCGTACGGTTCCTGGCCCTCGCCCATCGACGCGGCCCTCGCCGCCACGCACGACGGGCACCCCGAGTATGTGGGCTTCGTCGGCGACGAGGCGTGGTGGACCGAGCCGCGGCCCACCGAGGGCGGGCGGCGCACGCTGGTGCGGCGGCGGAATGAGGAGGCGGGGCGCGAAGCGCCTCCTTGGAAGGGCGGTGGTGGGAGACGGGCGGGCGGCCGGGAGGAGTCCGTGCTGCCCGCTCCGTGGAACGTGCGCAGCCGGGTCGTCGAGTACGGCGGACAGCCGTGGGCCGGCGCGGTGGTCGACGGCCGGCCGCTCGTCGTCTTCGTCAACTTCGCCGACCAGCGGCTCTACCGGTACGAGGAGGGCGGCGAGCCGCGTCCGATCACTCCGGTGTCGCCGGTGGGCGGTGGACTGCGCTGGGCGGAGCCGCAGTTGCGGCTGGAGCTCGGTGAAGTGTGGTGCGTGCTGGAGGAGTTCACGGGGGACGGACCTACCGATGTGCGGCGCGTCCTTGCCGCCGTGCCGCTGGACGGCTCTGCGGCAGGGGACCGGGACGCCGTACGTGAACTCACCGACGACCGGCACCGGTTCGTCACCGGACCGCGGATCTCGCCCGACGGGCGGCGCGCGGCATGGCTCGTCTGGGACCATCCGCGGATGCCGTGGGACGGCACGGAGCTGCTGGTCGCCGACGTCGGCGCCGACGGCACGCTCGGCGGCCCGCGGACCGTCGCCGGCGGGCCGGAGGAGTCCATCGCGCAGGTCGACTGGTCGCAGGACGGACGGCTGCTGTACGCGAGCGACCGCAGCGGCTGGTGGAACCTCTACCGCGACGGCGAACCCCTGTGCCCGCGCGAGGAGGAGTTCGGCGGGCCGCTGTGGAAGCCGGGCCTGCGCTGGTTCGCCCCGCTGGCGGACGGGCTCGTCGCCGTCGTGCACGGACGCGGGTCGACCGCCCTCGGGGTACTGGACCCCGAGACCGGTGAGATCGTCGACGCGGCGGGCCCCTGGACGGAGTTCGAGCCCACACTCGCGGTGTACGGCGAGCGGGTGGTCGCCGTCGGCGCCAGCCCGCGCAGCGCGCACGAGGTGGTCGAACTCGACACCTGTACGGGACGGACCAGGGTCATCGGCGCCGAACACGACGACGCCGTCGACCCCGCCTACTACCCCGAACCGCAGATCCGCACCTTCACCGGCCCCGCCGGACACGACATCCACGCGCACATCTACCCGCCCCACAACCCCGGTTGTGTGGCCCCCGGTGACACACCGCCGCCGTACGTCGTCTGGGCGCACGGCGGGCCGACCGGCCGGGCGCCCCTCGTGCTCGACCTGGCCATCGCCTACTTCACCTCGCGCGGCATCGGCGTCGCCGAGGTCAACTACGGCGGCTCCACCGGGTACGGCCGGGCGTACCGCAACCGGCTGCGCGAGCAGTGGGGCGTGGTCGACGTCGAGGACTGCGCGGCCGTCGCGCTCGCCCTCGCCGACGAGGGCACCGCCGACCGCGACCGGCTCGCCATCCGCGGCGGCAGCGCGGGCGGCTGGACCGCGGCCGCGTCGCTCACCACGACCGACGTCTACGCCTGCGGCACGATCCTCTACCCCATCCTCGACCTGGCCGGCTGGGGCGACGGGGAGACCCACGACCTCGAGTCGCGGTACCTGGAGACCCTGGTCGGACCTCCCCCACCCTCCGGGCGGGGGGACCCCCATCTCGCTTCGCTCGCCGAGGTGCCGGCACGCTACGCGGAACGGTCGCCCGCCGCGCACGCCGACCGTCTCACCGTGCCCTTCCTGCTGCTGCAGGGCCTGGACGACGTCATCTGCCCGCCCACCCAGTGCGAGCGGTTCCTGGCCCGCCTGGAGGGGCGCCGGGTGCCGCACGCCTACATCGCCTTCGAAGGGGAGGGCCACGGCTTCCGGCGGGCGGAGACGATGATCCGCGTCCTGGAGGCGGAACTCTCGCTGTACGCCCAGGTCTTCGGGCTGAATCCGCCCGGGATCCCGACCCTGGAGCTCGCCAAGTGAAGGCGCCCATACGGCCACTTGTACGGCCGTCCCGGCTCGCCCCCGGCGCCCGCGTGGCCGTCGTCGCCCCCAGCGGGCCCGTGCCCGAGGAGCGGCTGCAGGCCGGGCTCGACGTGCTGCGGGGCTGGGATCTCGACCCGGTGGTGGCGCCCCATGTGCTGGACCGGCACGGCGAGTTCGGCTATCTGGCGGGTACGGACGCCGACCGGGCCGCCGATCTGCAGACCGCGTGGTGTGATCCGTCCGTGGACGCGGTGCTGTGCGCCCGGGGCGGTTACGGAGTGCAGCGGATGATCGACCTGCTCGACTGGGACGCGATGCGCGCGGCCGGTCCCAAGGTGTTCGTCGGCTTCAGCGACATCACCGTGCTGCACGAGGCGTTCGCCACCCGGCTGGGTCTGGCCACGCTCTACGGGCCGATGGCCGCGGGCATCGACTTCATCAAGAACACGCGGGCGCAGGAGCATCTGAAGGCCACGCTGTTCGCACCGGAGTCGGTGCGCACGCTCACCTCCACCGGCTCCGCGCTGGTCCCCGGCCGGGCGCGAGGTGTCACGCTCGGCGGCTGTCTCTGCCTGCTCGCCGCCGAGGCGGGCACCCCGCAGGCCAGGACCTCCGCACGCGGCGGACTGCTGTGCCTGGAGGACGTGGGCGAGGAGACGTACCGGCTCGACCGCTATGTCACCCAACTCCTGCGCGCCGGCCTGTTCGAGGGCGTGCGGGGCGTGCTGCTCGGGTCGTGGCAGGAGTGTGAGCCGTACGCGCGGGTGCGTGCGCTGCTCTTGGATCGATTGGGTGGCCTCGGTGTCCCCATTGTGGAGGAGTTCGGGTTCGGGCACTGTGAAGGTGCGCTGACCATCCCCTTCGGTGTGAGCGCCGAACTCGACGCCGATGCAGGGACCTTGACCCTCGACGAGCCCGCCCTCGCCTGACCCCACCTTCACTGAATTTCCGTCAAGAAACCTCCGTCACGGCGATTGACCTCGCCTGACACGTGTCACACCATGACAACCAGCCAGTACTTACTGGTCGGTAAGCAGGGCTGTCCTCAGTGTGGATCCTCAGTGTGGAGGTCTCCGTGTCCCGTCGTGTGCCCAGATTTCGAACCCCACTCGCTCTCGTCCTCGGCGCCACGCTCACCGCACCCCTCGCGCTCACCGCTCCGGCCGCCGCCGCGACCGGCCAGTTCACCGTCACCGCCCTGAAGTTCACCGTCCAGGCAGGCGGCCGCACGTGCACGGTCGACGCCGACCTGTACCGGCCCGCGGGCGTGGACCGTGCCCACCGGGCACCCGCCGTCCTCGCCACCAACGGCTTCGGCGGCAGCAAGTCCGACGGCTCGACCGACGCCGTCGGCAAGGCCTTCGCTCAGCGCGGGTACGTCGCACTCGTCTACTCGGGGCTCGGCTTCGGCAGGTCCGGCTGCCTCATCTCGCTCGACGACCCCACCATCGACGGCGTCGCCGCCTCCCGGCTGGTCGACTTCCTGGGCGGCAGGCGCGCCGCCGACGACGGCACGAAGGCCGACTTCGTCACCCTCGACGGCCCCGGCGACCCGCGCATCGGCATGGTGGGCGGCTCCTACGGCGGGGCCATCCAGCTGGCCACGGCCGCAGTCGACCAGCGCCTCGACGCCCTGGTCCCGATGATCACCTGGAACGACCTGGCGTACTCCCTCGACCCGAACAACGCCATAGGCAGCGGCAGCGTGCCCGGCGCCTTCAAATGGCAGTGGGCCAACGGCTTCTATCTCATCGGCGAGGGCCAGCCCCTGCTGGAGCCGAACCTCGACCCCTCCCGCATCAACTCCCTCGCCTGCCTGCACTTCGTCACCAAGGCCTGCGACACCGTCCGCACCCTCAACTCCGGCCGCTACCCGGCGAAGCAGACCGCCGAGCTGCTCGCCTACGCACGCAGCGTCTCCCCGGTGTCGTACCTGAACCGCGTCAAGGCACCCACCCTCCTCGTCCAGGGCCAGGCCGACAGCCTCTTCAACCTCAACGAGGCGACGGCGACGTACAAGACGCTCAAGGGCCAGGGGACACTGACGAAGATGATCTGGCAGTCCTGGGGCCACAGTGGCGGCATCACCGACCCGGCCGCCGGTGAACTCAACCTCGGCCAGGGCAACTTGGAGACCAGTTACGTCGGCCGCCGCATCCTCGCCTGGTTCGACCGCTACCTGGGGAAGAAGAACGTCGACACGGGCCCCGCCTTCGCCTACTACCGCGACTGGATCACCGACCCCAACGGCGCCTACGCCACCGCCGACCACCTCCCCGCCCCGAGCCGGACGCTCTACCTCTCCGGCGACGGCAAACTCGTGGACAACCGCAGCAAAGTGGCGCGCGGCAGCCGTACGTACACCAACTGGCTCGTCTCCACGAGCCATTCGGAGAGCTCGCTGTACGGGATCCTCGGGCTGCCGGACCCGGCGCCGTACGACACCCCCGGCACCTACCTCGGCTGGACCAGCGAGCCGCTCACGCGCACCACCGACGTGGTGGGCGCACCCCGGGCCACGCTGAAGGTCGTCTCCCCGAAGGCCGAGCGGACCCAGCGCTCCGAGGACGCCGCCGACAAGCTCGTCCTGTTCGCCAAGCTGTACGACGTCGCCCCCGACGGGAGCCGGACGCTGGTGCACCGGCTGGTCGCGCCGGTGCGGGTGCCGGACGTCACGAAGAGCTTCACCGTGACCCTGCCGGGGATCGTGCACCGGTACGAGAAGGGGCACCGGCTGCGGTTCGTGATCGCTGCGAGTGACGACGCGTACTTCGGAAACCGGGGGATCAAGCCGGTGACCGTGGTCAGCGCGCCCGGGGACACGGGGGTGCTCCAGCTGCCGGTGATCGACTGAGCGACCCGGGAGGACCGCTCACCGTGCGTGATCGCTCCTTTCGGAGCATCCTTTTCCTATGACCGCGAAGACGTCGGAGAACGGCGGGAAGGCCGGTGGGCTGCGCAGGGGCCTGGGCGGCGCGTACTTCATGGGCCGGCGCCGCTAGCGGGTCGTAGGCTGGCCGAATGCCCCATCTCGTGTCCCGTTATCTCGCCGAAGGCCCCCGTGCAGGCATACGCCACTTCACCTACGAGGACGCCGGCGAGTTCACCGCGCGTGCCCGGGAGAGCAAGGAACTGCATCAGCCCTGGCTCTTCCCGCCGGACAGCGCCGCGGCGTACGCCGCCTACGCCGGGCGGCTGATCGAGGATCCGACCAAGGCGGGGTTCCTGGTCTGCGAGAAGGACGACGACGGGGGCATCGCCGGGTTCATCAACATCAACAACATCGTCGCCGGCGCCTTCCAGAGCGGGGCCCTCGGCTACGGCGCCTTCGCCCACGCGGCCGGGCGGGGCCTGATGCGGGAGGGCCTGGACCTGGTCGTGGGCCACGCCTTCGGGCCGATGCGGCTGCACCGGCTGGAGATCAACGTCCAGCCCGCCAACACCGCCTCGATCGCCCTCGCCCGCGCCTGCGGCTTCCGCCTGGAGGGGTTCTCGCCGAGCATGCTCTTCATCGACGGGGCCTGGCGGGACCATCAGCGGTGGGCCGTCACCGCCGAGATGCGGGCTTGAAGTTGATCTTCATCGTGTCGAGGTCGGTGACCGTCGACTTCAGATCGCCGAAGCCGTAGCCCAGCTCCCTGAGCGTGGTCTCGGCGCGGTCCTCCGCGATCGCGCCGGCCATCTCCTCGCCGTCCGCCGCGTCCGAGACCACCACGTACCGCATCGAGAAGTGCTTGAGCGGTGACGGTTCATAGGAGAGCGAGCCCCCCTCGGTGAACCGCATGCTGGTCAGACCGTGCTCGGCGGCCTCGGCGAGCAGCCGCGCCCGGGCCTCGTCGGTGAGCCCTTCCCAGGTGCCGCGGACGATCACCCGGTAGGTGTGCTGCTCACTCATGTTCCGTCCACCCGCTTCCACCCGCTCCTGTGTTCGGCGCTTGTGTATTGCCGTTGAGGGCCGACTCTACGTCGGCGAGGATGAACCGCATGCGGAATTTCGTCGTGTTCGACGCCCCCTCCAACCTGGGTCTGCGCCCGCCCGCGCCCGGTACCGTGCCCGGCTGTTACAAGCTCGCCGGCGCCCTGCGTGAGCAGCGGATCGTGCAGCGGCTGCGGGCGCTGGAGGGCGGGGTGGTGGTGCCGCCGCGGTACGACCGGGGGGACTGGCGAGAGGGCGACGGTGTCTTCAACGCGGCCGCCATCGCCGCCTACACCGGCAAGCTCGCCGACCGCATCGAGCGCCATGTGCGCGCCGGGGACTTCCCCGTCGTTCTGGGCGGCGACTGCTCCATCAACCTCGGGGCCGCCCTCGCGCTGCGTCGCATCGGCCGGTACGGGCTGGCCGTCCTGGACGCCTCGCCCGACTTCCGGCATCCGGGCAACTCCGACCACGTCGGCGCGGCGGGCGGCGAGGAGGTCGCCCTGGCCACCGGGCGGGGCCAGGAGGACCTGACGGACCTGGAGGGCCTCAAGCCCTACCTACGGGACGAGGACGTGCGGTACTTCGGCATCCGCGACTGCTTCGAGGAGGAGCGGGCCGAGCTCGCCGATCTGAAGATTCCCGTGGTGACCGTCGGGGACCTGCGGGAATGGGGCGCGGAGGCGCTGGCGTCGGTCACCAGGCAGGCCTTCGAGATCCCGCAACTGGACGGCTTCTGGGTGCACCTGGACGCAGACGTCCTCGACCCGTCCGTCATGCCCGCCGTCGACAGCCCCGACCCGGACGGCCTCACGCCCGACGAACTCGTCGCGCTGCTGAGGCCGTTGCTCGGCTCGGCGCACTGCGTCGGGCTCAACATCACCATCTACGACCCCGATCTGGACCCGGAGGGCACGGCCGGGGCGCTGCTCACCGACATCGTCGTGGCGGCGTTCGATCAGCCCTGACGGTCCGCGTACTCGTAGATCGCCCCGTCCGGATGCATGGCGATCAGATTGCGTCCCACCGGCGTCGGGACCGGACCCGCGATGATGTGCGCGCCCAACTCGCCGAGCACCCGGTGGGCCTCGTCGACGTCCTTGACGGCGATCGTCGCCGCGACCTTGCGCAGCACCTCCAGCTCGGCCTCCGGCCCGCTCATCAGCAGGAAGCAGCCGACCGCGGCCACCTGCACGCCGCCGCGTTCGAAACGGAGGGCTGTGCCGCCCGCGAGGCGTTCGTAGAAGGGGACCGCGGTCTCCAGGTCGTCGACGCAGACGCGCAGCGTGGCTCCCAGAATGTCCATGCGACGAGCCTAGTTGGGACCGGCCGGGGAGGGAGATCGTTTCACGCGATCCCCTCACTCCGGCCGCGGTTGCTCGGGTAGGCCGCTTGCGGGGGGCGGGAGGGGGGAGCCGGAAGGACGGCGGGCTCACGTGCCGGTGCGGGGCGTGACGGAGCGCGTTATGCGTACGGGAGTACGGGTACTCGGCGGCCATGAACCGCTTGGATCACCTTGAGCACCTGGACAAGCAACTGGTCGACGAGCTGGCGCAGGTGGCGCGGGAGACCGTGCGTGACGAACTGCGTGAGCAGACGCGCAGGCAGCGCCGCCGGGCCATGCTGTACGCGGGCTCCGGCGCCGTCGCCCTGTACGCGGGCGCGGCCCTCGCGCTCGCCCTGGGGCTGGGCCTCGCCACCGGGCTGCCGGACTGGGCCGCCGCGCTGATCACCGCGGTGATCCTCGGCGCGGTGGCGTATGTGCTGCGCGGCGCGGCCCGCCCGTCGGCGTCCCGGCCGACGCCGGAGCGCGAGGCAGAGTTGGCCGCCGCCCACGGACGCACCGTCGGCGGCACGGCACCGGTCGCCCCGCCGGGTGGCCTCGGCCTGCCGTACCCGCCGATGCCGGCCGGCCCGCCCGGGACGGGAGTACCCGGCGCGGTGACACCGGACATGCCCGATGCACGGCCGCCGCATCCGGACGACATCGACCCCGAGCAGCCGCACCACCGGGCGTGATGTGCAGTGCGCAGGCCATGGGAGGTCGCCCTGCCGGGGCGCGGCAGGACCGTCGTGGTCACGGGCGCCAGCGGCGGCGTCGGCCGGGCCGCGGCCCTCGCCTTCGCCGCGCGGGGCGACCGGGTCGCCCTGCTCGCGCGGGGGCGCGAGGGCCTCGCCGGGGCGGCGGACGAGGTGCAGCGGGCCGGTGGTGAGGCCCTGGTCGTGAGCGTGGACATGGCCGACGCGAAGGCCGTCGACGACGCGGCGCAGAAGGTCGTCGACGAGTTCGGACACATCGACGTCTGGGTCAACAACGCCTTCGCCGGCATCTACGCGCCGTTCACCGAGGTCACCCCGGACGAGTTCCGGCGGGTGACCGAAGTGACGTACCTGGGCTATGTGTTCGGCACCCGGGCCGCCCTGCACCACATGCTGCCGCGCGACCGGGGCACGATCGTGCAGGTCGGGTCCGCGCTCGCCTACCGGGGCATTCCGCTGCAGTCGGCGTACTGCGGCGCCAAGCACGCCATCCAGGGCTTCAACGAATCGCTGCGGTGCGAGCTGCTGCGCGACGGCAGCCGGGTGCGTACGACGATGGTGCAGCTGCCGGCGCTCAACACCCCCCAGTTCGACTGGGTGCTGAACCGGCTCCCGGGGCGGGCCCGGCCGGTGGTGCCGGTGTACCAGCCCGAGATCGCCGCACGGGCCATCGTGCATGCGGCCGGGCACGGTCGGCGGCGGGAGTACTGGGTGGGGGGCTCCACGGTGGCGACGCTGGTGGCCAACGCGGTCGTTCCCGGGCTGCTGGACCGGTATCTGGCTCGGACCGGTTTCGAGGCGCAGCAGGACGAGGCACAGCAGGACGAGGGAGAGCAGCTGGGGCCGGGGAACCTGTGGACGCCGACGGACGGGGCGCGGGGTCGGGACTTCGGGGCGCATGGGCGTTTCGACGAGGAAGCAGTGGACGGCAGCCCGCAGGAGTGGCTGTCGCGCAACCGCGGGCGGATGGGGGCGGGCGTGCTGGTCGGCGGGTTGGGCGCCGCGATGACCGCCGGACTGCGCCGATGGGGGTCCCCCGCGCGCCGGCGAAGCCGAGTGCTTGGGCTGCCTGGTCGCCATGGCGGCGGAACTGACCTGATGCGCGGCGGAATTGATGTGGGGAGGTCGCGGAGGGATTGATGTGCGGAGGGCACGGAGGGGATGAGCTGCCGCTGCCCGGCCGTGCGGACTGGGCCGAGCCGCTGGTGGAGGTCGGGTGCCCGCGCGCTGGAGCGGACACGGGAGCACACTGGCACTGTAGCGAGAGCAGGCGGTGGTCGGGGCCGACTCTCACGCCACCCGGTACTCCTGTACCTCCTCCGCCCTCAGCGTCAGCCCGTGGCCGATGCCCTGTGTCGGGGTCACCGTGCCGCCCGTCGGGTCCAGGGCGCCGTCGAAGAACATGTCCTCGATGCGGACGTGGTCGTGGAACCACTCCATGTGGCGGAGGTTGGGGATCGCGGCGCACGTGGCGGCGTGGGCGTGCGGTGCGCAGTGGGCCGAGACCTGCAGGCCGTGGGCCTGGGCCAGGCCGGCGGCGCGGAGGAACTCGGTCAGGCCGCCGCAGCGGGTCGCGTCGATCTGGAGGCAGTCGACCGCGCCCGCGGCGATCATGCGGGCGAAGTACGGGAGGTCGTAGCCGTATTCGCCGGCCGTGACGTCGCACGGCAAGGCGTCGCGGACCAGGCGCAGGCCGGTCAGGTCGTCCGAGGACACCGGCTCCTCGAACCAGCCGACGCCGTGCTCGGCGAGGGCCTGGCCGACGCGGACCGCCTGCTTACGGGTGTAGGCGCCGTTGGCGTCGACGTACAACTCGGCCTCGGGGCCGATCACCTGGCGGGCGGCTTCGACCCGGGAGATGTCGCGCAGGACCGCGCGGCCCCAGTCCTCGCCGATCTTGATCTTCACGCGTGGGATGTGCTGGCCGTGCACCCAGCCGTTCAACTGCGCGGCCATGGGGGCACCTCCCACGCCTTTAAGGCAGTGGGGGAGTGTGTCGTGGTACGTCGTGAAGCCTCCGCTGCCGTAGACCGGGACGCGTTCCCGGCAGATGCCCAGCAGCCGGGCCAGGGGCAGTTCGAGGAGACGGGCCTTGAGGTCCCACAGGGCGATGTCCAGTGCCGAGATCGCGCAGGCGGCGACGCCCGGGCGGCCCGCGTTGCGGATCGCGCGGGACATCGCCTCGTGCGCGGCCGGGATGTCCAGGGCGCTTCGTCCCTCGACGAGGGGTGCGAGGTGGTCGCGCAGGAAGTCGCCGACGGCCGCCGGGCCGTACGTCCAGCCGGTGCCGGTCGCGTCGCCCGCCGTCACCTCGGCGATCACCACGGTCGTGGAGTTCCAGGCCAGCGTCCCGTCCGCCTCGGGGGCGTCGGTGGGCACCGTGTAGACGGAGACGACAGGGAGGTGGAGTTTCATCGCGTGGGCCCGTCCCTCGTCACTGCTGCAGCTGCGGCAGCACCTTCGTACGGTAGAAGTCGAAGAAGCCGCGCTGGTCGGGGCCTATCTGGCTGACGTAGACCCGGTCGAAGCCCGCGTCGGCGAAGGCGTTCAGCTCGGACACGTGCTCGTCGACGTCGTCCCCGCACACCGTGTTCTCGCTCACCATCTGCTCGGTGACCAGCGGTTCCAGCTGCTCGAAATGGCGCGGCGAGGGCAGGATCTGGGCCATCTCGCCGGGCAGCAGCTGGTTGGACCACAGCCGCCGTACGGTCCGTACGGCCTCGTCGCGGTCGGTGCCGTAGCAGACCTTCGTACCGCCCATGACGGGCTTGCCGCGCCCGCCGCTTTTGCGGAACCGGGTCACCAGTTCCTCGTCCGGCATCATCGTGATGAAGCCGTCGCCGACCCGGGCCGCGAGCGACGTCGCCGCCGGGCCGAAGCCGGAGATGTCGATCTGGACCGGCTCGTCGGGGACCGTGTAGAGGCGGGCGTTCTCCACCCGGTATTGGCTGCCGTAATGGCTGATCTCCTCGCCGGTGAACAGCCGGCGCATGATCAGGACGGCCTCCTCCAGCATCTCCAGGCGGACGCTCGCGGACGGCCACACATGGCCGAGGATGTGCTCGTTGAGGGCCTCGCCGGAGCCGATGCCGAGCCGGAAGCGGCCGTTGGTCATGACCGCGGAGGTCGCCGCCGCCTGCGCCACCACCGCCGGGTGGATCCGCACGGTCGGGCAGGTCACGGCCGTCTCGATCGGCAGCGACACCGCCTCCGAGATCGCGCCGATCACCGACCACACGAACGGGCTCTCGCCCTGAGCGTCGTTCCACGGGTGGTAGTGGTCCGAGATCCACAGCGACTGGAATCCGGCCTGTTCCGCCATCCTCGCCTGCTCGACGAGTTCGGCGGGACGGAACTCCTCGCACGCCAGGAAGTAGCCGTACTCGGGCATGGGGACACCTCCGGGACTGCCGCGTCGAGTCAGCGGCGGGGACGGGTCGCCGTTCGGGTACCCGGCGGCCCGGCGGGAAACCGGGCAGGCCGGGTCGGCCCGCCGGAAACCGGCGCTGCCCGGGGGCGACGTTTGGGGGCCTTGGCCAGGGGGACGCGGAAGGCTCCCGAGGTACGCGAACAGCCCCGGAGGCCAACCGTGAGTCGACCCCGCACAGTGATCGTCGGCGCCGGATTCGCCGGGTACCGGGCGGCCCGCACCCTGTCCCGGCTCACCCGGCACAAAGCCGACATCACCCTGCTGAACCCGACCGACTACTTCCTGTATCTGCCCCTGCTGCCACAGGTCGCCGCCGGCATCCTGGAACCGCGCCGGGTGACCGTCTCGCTCTCCGGCACCCTGCCCCATGTACGGCTCGTACTGGGCGAGGCCGACGCCATCGACCTCGACGGGCACACCGTGCACTACACCGGCCCCGAGGGCGACGGCGGCACACTGGCCTTCGACCGGCTGATCTTCGCCGCGGGCAGCGTCAACAAACTGCTGCCCATCCCCGGCGTCGCCGAGCACGCGCACGGCTTCCGCGGTCTGCCCGAGGCGCTGTACCTGCGGGACCACGTGACCCGGCAGGTGGAGCTGGCGGCCGCCGCCGACGACCCCGAGAACTGCTCGGCGCGGTGCACCTTCGTGGTGGTGGGCGCCGGATACACCGGTACGGAGGTCGCCGCGCAGGGCAAGCTGTTCACCGACTCCCAGGTGCGCAAACACCCCCTGCGGGCAGGCATACGGCCGCGCTGGCTGCTGCTCGACATCGCCGAACGCGTCCTGCCCGAGCTGGACGAGCGGCTGTCGCGCACCGCCGACCGGGTGCTGCGGCAGCGGGGCGTGGAGGTGCGGATGGGCACCTCCGTGAAGGAGGCCACGCACGACGGGGTCCTGCTGACCGACGGCGAGTTCCTCGACACCCGCACGCTGGTGTGGTGCGTCGGCGTACGGCCCGATCCGCTCGCCGAGTCCCTGGGGCTGCCCCTGGAGCGGGGCCGCCTCCTCGTCGACCCGCACCTCCAGGTGCCGGGCCGGCCCGAGCTGTTCGCCGCCGGGGACGGGGCCGCCGTGCCCGACCTGGAGAAGCCCGGCGAGTACACGCCGCCGACCGCCCAGCACGCCTGGCGGCAGGGCAAGGCCGTGGCCCACAACGTCGCCGCGTCCCTCGGCATCGGCGAGCGGCGCGCCTACCGCCACCGCGACATGGGCTTCGTCGTGGACCTCGGCGGCGTCAAGGCGGCCGCCAACCCGCTCGGCGTCCATCTGTCCGGCGTGGCGGCGGGCGCGGTCACCCGCGGCTACCACCTCGCCGCGATGCCCGGCAACCGCATCCGCGTCGCCGCCGACTGGCTCCTGGACGCCGTACTGCCGCGCCAGGCCGTGCAGTTGGGCCTCGTACGGGCATGGTCGGTACCGCTGGACACCGCGTCACCGGAGGTGGCTCGGGTGCCGGGGCGGGGGGAGAAGGAGGGGGAG
>NZ_LLZG01000372.1 GCF_001509475.1 Streptomyces regalis | reverse complement strand
CCGCTCCCCCGGCCCCGCCCGCGCCTCCCGCCCCCGGCGCCGGAAAGATCAACCTCGACAAGGGCCGCGTCAGCCTCCAGAAGAACCAGACCGTCTCCCTGGTCAAGGGCGGCCGCCCGCTGCTCTCCCAGGTCAAGATGGGCCTCGGCTGGGAGCCGGCGTACCGGGGCAAGGACATCGACCTGGACGCCTCGGTCATCGCGTACGGCCCGCAGCGCAACCACATCGACAGCTGCTACTTCGGCAAGCTCCAGATCGTGCAGGGCGCGATCCGCCACTCCGGCGACAACCTCACGGGTGAGGGCGGCGGGGACGACGAGGTCATCACCGTCGACCTCGGGCGCCTCCCGCAAGAGGTCACCGGACTCGTCTTCACCGTCAACTCCTTCTCCGGCCAGAAGTTCACCGAGGTCGCCAAGGCCTACTGCCGACTGATTGACGCCGCCTCCGGCGAGGAACTCGTCCGCTTCGACCTCACCAACGCCGAGGCGCAGACGGGCGTGATGATGGCGAAGTTGATCAAGCAGTTCTCCGGCGAGTGGGAGATGACGGCCATGGGCGACTTCGTGAAGTCCCGCACGGTGAGGGGGATGGTGAAGCCGGCAGCCCAGGCACTGTAGACAGCCGTACGACGCCCAGGGCGCCCCTGGCCGCAGGGGGGCGCCCGGCGCGACTGCAAGCCGGGGTGGGGGTCCCCGGCCCCAGGCCCTCTGGCCCCGGTCACATCTTCGGGATGATGCTCATCAACGCACCTGCCCTCACAAGCGCCTAGTCGGCGTCGTGCAGGACGTTGAGGCTCGGTGTGCCGGGGGTGCCGAGGGGCAGGCCTGCGAACGTTCAGGCGCGGATCAGGCGGAGGCCCGCACCACCAGTTCGGGGATGATCCACGCGTCCGGGCCGCTCATCGGTTCCTCACCCGCTCGCAGCCGGGCCACCTGCTCCACGGCCAGCCGTCCCAGCCGCCGTTTGTCGATGTGCAGGGTGGTCAGGGCGGGCTCCACCAGCTCGCCCAGCGACAGTCCGTCGAAGCCGAGGACGGCCAGGTCGTCCGGCACCCGCCGGCCGCGGCGCCGGGCGGCGCGCATGGCGCCGACCGCCATCAGGTCGTTGAAGCCGAAGACGGCGGTGATCTCGGGCCGTGCGTCGAGCAGTCGCTCCATTCCGGCCTCGCCACCGGCCACACTGTGCTCGTCGCACAGCTCTGTCCAGCCCTCGTCGACCGGCAGGCCGTGCCGCCGGGCCTCCTCCAGGAAGGCCTGTCGGCGAGGGCCGGGGCCGTGCACCCCGTCGAGCATGCCGATCCTGCGGTGGCCGGCGGCCACCAGGTGTGCCATACCCCGTTCGAGACCGGCGGCGGCGTCGATGCCCACGGCCGCGAAACGGGTCTGCTGCGGGCCGCGCTCCAGCAGCACCAGCGGTACGCCCCCGAGGTGCCGGGCGAGCACGTCGTCCGGGCTCCTGAAGTAGCCGATGACCGCGTCCGCCTGGTGGGACAGCACATCGAGCGCCTCCCGCTCCCGGGCCTCGTCGATACGGGAGTCCCATACGACGACCTGCCAGCCGCGCTGCTCGGCAGCCTCCAGCACGCCGGCGGCCACCTCGGGGAAGAAGGGGTTCATCAGGTCCGGGATCACCAGCCCCGCCGTCACGGCGCCCTTCTGCACCATGCCGCGCGCGAACCGGCTCGGCCGGTAGTCCAGCAGCCGCGCCGCCTCCAGCACCCGTTCCTTCGTGGCCGGGTCGATCTCACCCTTGTCGTTGACCGCGCGGGAGACCGTCTGCCGTGACACTCCGGCCAGCTTCGCGACATCGTGGATCGTGGCCCGCCGGCGGGTGCCGTCAGGCCGCTCGACACTCGGCTCCCACTGCTGATCGTCCGCCCGCACGCTGTGCACTGTAGCGCTCCGCGGGAGTCCCGGGATTCGCCGTCGGGCGTCTGCGGCGCCGTCGTGGCTGGTCGCGCCCACGCGGTGGGGCCGCATATCGATACAGCCCCGCGCCCCTGGGGGATCGGCGCTTCGCGCCTGATCCCCTGCCCAGCCCGCTCAGAACAGCGCGCTGTACGCGTTCAGCGCCGGCTGCCCGCCGAGGTGGGCGTAGAGCACGGTCGACTCCCGCCCGATCTCCCCCCGCCGCACCAGATCGATCATCGCGGCCATCGACTTGCCCTCGTAGACGGGGTCCGTGACCATGCCCTCGGTCCGCGCCGCGAGCCGCATCGCGTCCAGCGTCGTCTCGTCCGGGATGCCGTACGTGCCCGCGTGGTACCGCTCGTCGAGCTCGACGTCGGCTTCCGTCAACTCGCGCTTGACGCCGATGAGTTGCCCGGTGCCGTGGGCGATCCGGGCGATCTGCGCCCGGGTGGCGCCGGGCTTGGCGGAGGCGTCGACACCGATGACGCGGCGCGGCCGGCCGCCCGCCTCCTCCAGGGCGGCGAAGCCGGCGACCATGCCGGCCTGGGTGGAGCCCGTCACCGAACACACCACCACGGTGTCGAAGAAGACACCCAACTCCCGCTCCTGATCGACGACTTCATGGGCCCACCCGGCGAACCCCAGCCCACCGAGCGGGTGGTCGGAAGCCCCGGCCGGAATGGCGTACGGCTTGCCGCCCGACTCCTCGACCTCCCTGAGCGCCTGCTCCCAGCTCTCCTTGAAGCCGATCCCGAACCCGGCCTTGATCAGCCGCACGTCGGCTCCGGCGAGCCGGCTGACGAGGATGTTGCCGACCTTGTCGTAGACGGAGTCGGGCCAGTCCACCCAACTCTCCTGCACCAGCACGCACTTGAGACCGGCACGGGCGGCGCAGGCGGCGACCTGGCGGGTGTGGTTGGACTGCACGCCGCCGATCGACACGAGGGTGTCGCAGCCCTGGGCGAGCGCGTCGGCGACCAGGTACTCCAGCTTGCGGGTCTTGTTGCCGCCGTACGCGATACCGGAGTTGCAGTCCTCGCGCTTGGCCCAGAGGGTGGCGCCGCCGAGGAATTCGGTCAGGCGCTGGAGGGGGTGCACGGGGGACGGGCCGAAGAGAAGGGGATAACGCTCGTACGAGGAAAGGGACATGGGGATCCTCCAGAGTGTTCCGGGATGCGGGGGCTGTCAGGGAATGTCGTCGGCGAGTTCCTCCAGGCCCCGCCAGATCTCCGCCGTGACACGGACCGCCTCGCCCGTGTCGCCGTGTGCGCAGGCGTCGATCAGCCGCTCGTGCAGCCCGGCCGAGCGGCAGTTGCCGCCCTCGCCGAAGCGGCGTCGCTCCAGTCGGCGGATGAGCGGGGTGTAGCGGGTGATGGTGGCGGCGGCCGCGCGGTTGCCGCTGACGCGCACCAGGACGTCGTGCAGTTCGTCGTCGGCGCGCAGGGCCGCGTCCACGTCACCGGAGTGCACGGCCGCGGCGAAGCGCTCGTTGGCCGTGCACATGATCTCCACGTCCGCGGCCATCAGCCGGGGCACGGCGACCCGCGTCACCAGTTCGTGCATGGCCCCGACCACGGCCGCGGCATCCCGTACGTCGGCGGCCACGACCGGCGTCACCCGCGTGTAGCTCTGCGGCTTGCTCTCCAGCAGCCCCTCGTCCACGAGCCGCGAGAAAGCCTCCCGCACCGGCCCCCGGGACAGCCCGAGCCGCTCGGCGAGATCGGCATCCCGCACCACCGCGCCGGGCTCGATCTCCCCGGCCACGATGGCGTCCCGGATCGCTTCGTACGCCCGGTCCCTGAGCAGGGTCCGGCCAACGGGTCGTATCGCCTCCACGAACTGAAATGTTAGATGTCAATCCTGGAGACGGACAAGGGTTAGGGAGACGCGGACATGAGAGTGGCCCGCACTCCCCACGCGGTGCGGGCCACTCTCGCCCAGGGCGGCGCAGGTTCAGGCAACCCAGGGCCAGTCGGCGTCACGAGCGGCTTCGAGCAAGGGCACCATCCGGAAGGCCGCGTCCGACAGGCCGCCAAAGGTGTGCCGGTTGCCCTTCCCCGACGGGCCGTGGCCCGCCCGGTACCCGGCGAGGTTCCAGGTGTACACCGGCACGTCGGCCGGGACCTGCTCGGTCGGGTCGCCGTGGTGGCTGGGCGCGTACTGCTCGTCGGTGACGATCAGCACCCGGTCGTGCTTCCGGTAGTGCCGGCGCACCGCCTCGGTGGTGTTCGTGCCACCGAGGTCACCGAAGCGCTCCAGCACCTTCAGCACCGACTCGCCGCGCCGGAAGGAGATCTCACGGCTGTCCGTGCCGAACTGGACGAGATCCGCGTCCGCCGCCCGCAGCGCGAGCGCCGTGCCGAAGATCGCCGCCGCGTCGGCCCGGTTGAGCTCCGAGCGGTCGGACAGCCGCGACCAGAACATCGAACCCGAACGGTCGACGAGCACCAGCGTGCGGCCGGGCAACGCGGGCACATTGGCCAGCGAGTGACCGAGCGCCTGCTCCAGCGGGTACGCCCAGCGCAGCGACGGCGCGTGCTGGTACGCGGCGAGGTACCGGAAGGGGAGCTGCCGCGAGCGCGCGACCTCCGCCGGGTCACTGATCCGGGCCGCGACCCTGGCGGCGACCTCGTCGGAGACACCGGCCTCGTCGAAGTTCCGCAGGTTGCGGACCAGCGCCATGGTGCCCATGGACGGAACGACGGCCTCCCAGGCCTCCTTGTCCATCGGCCCCTGCAGCCAGCCCGCGAGCGCCTCCCAAGTCATCCCGGCCGCCGCGAGCCGCTCGGCACCGCCGTCCGACGTGACCACCGCACGCCGCTCCGCCAACGGCAGCGCCATCAGCTCGCGGTGCGCGACCAGCGTCCGGTTGGACGCGGGCGGCACGGCGGTGTCCGGGTTGTGCCGGCGGTCGAGGGCGTACCGGAACAGCTCGCCCTGCCACGGCTTGCCCGGGTCCGGGGCCGCGTGCACCAGGTTGAGCACGTCACCGAAGCGGTAGCCCTTGGACGCGGTGTCGTACTTCAGCAGCGACTTGCCGCTGTAGAGACGCTGTACGGCGTCGGCGATGCCGCGCTTGACGGGCTTCGGGACGTTGCGCCCGTACGTCGCGGTCCAGTACGCGAGCAGTTCACCGGGCTCGTCGGGCCGCTGGAGTACGGAGGCGACGACCTGCCGGTTCGACGGACCGTCGGTCACCCCGGCATCCAGGCGCGCCTTGACGTACTCGGCGGCGCCCACGATCGAGGCCGTACGCAGGTTGCCCTCGCCGCGCAGCCAGCCGAGCAGGCCGGCAGTCCAGGTCGAGTCGGTGACGGCGAGTTCGCCGACGAGACGTGCGAACCGGTCGTCGCGGGCGGCGCCGGTCTCGTAGAAGGTCCGCTGAGTGACGAAGTTGGCGACTGCGAGCAGGAAGAGCTCGGAGCGTGCGTCACGCTCGCGGCCCCGGCCGCCCTCGTAGGTACGGAGCACCCGTCCCGTCGACGTCACCCGCGAGGTGGGCCGCGGCTTGGCAGCCCGGGTGTTGAAACGCGCCATGATGAATTCCCCCCGAATTCGTTCGTGTTTCGGAGGGAGGCGCAGCAAAAGGTGGATGCCCGAGATCAGGAGTCGGCGACGGACTTTAGCCTGGTGCTCTACCGAATTGAGCTACACCGACCCGAAGTCGATGACGGGACTCGAACCCGCAACCGCCAGATCCAATGAAGTAACCGTTGCCTGCGCACCGGGCACCCACCATGAGCTGCGCCTCCCGAGATCAAGTCGGCGGCGGCATCTGATTCTTTGAAGAGAAGAAGTAGCCGCTGCCATCGCACCGGGAGGTGCGTGACGTTGTGATCTCACTGTAGGAGGCGCAACTCGAACCGGGCGAGCGAATTAATTACCGCCGCTGCCGCTTCCAGGGCCCGCTGATGGCGAGCATGATTCCCGGCGACTGGATGTTGGCGTACAGGGTCCTGCCGTCGCACGAGAAGGTGACGCCGGCGAACTCGCTGTATTCCGGCTCCTCTTCGGTGCCGATGTTGAGTTCGTTGCGAGCGATGGGATAGGTACGGCCGCTGTCGGTGGCGCCGAACAGGTGCTGGATGCCCTCTCCGTCCTCGGCGAGGATCAGGCCGCCGTACGGGGAAACGGTGATGTTGTCGGGGCCGTCGAAGGCGCCAACCGCCGAGGAATCAGCGGGGTCGGGGTTGACGCCGAGGAGGACCTTGAGGGTGAGGGTGCGGCGCTTGGGGTCGTAGAACCAGACCTGACCGTCGTGCGCGGCGCCGGGGCTCTCGGCACGGGCGTAGGAGGAGACGATGTAGGCGCCGCCGTCGCCCCACCACATGCCCTCCAGCTTGCGCGCGCGGGTGATCTCGCCGTCGGCGAACTGCTTGCGTACGGGCGTGGTCTTCGCGTCGCGGTCGGGGACGTCCACCCAGTCGACGCCGTAGACCGTGCCGATCTTCGTGGCGCGGGAGAGGTCGTCGACGAACTTGCCGCCGGAGTCGAAGCACTTGGGCGCCTGGAGGACACCGGCGTCGTCGGCGAGCGTGCGGAACTTGCCGCGGCCGTACTCGAAGCCCTTCGGCGGGGTCCAGCGGAAGAAGAGGCCGTTGGGCGAGGCGGCGTCCTCGGTGAGGTAGGCGTGGCCGCGCTTGGGGTCGATGACGACGGCTTCGTGGTCGTAGCGGCCGAAGAACTTCAGCGGCTTGGGGTCGCGGTTGGCGCGCCGGTCGATGGGGTCGACCTCGAAGACGTAGCCGTGGTCCTTGGTCATGCCGTTGGTGCCGGCCTTGTCGGAGTTCTCCTCGCAGGTGAGCCAGGTGCCCCAAGGAGTGCGGCCGCCCGCGCAGTTGGTGGAGGTGCCGGCGATGCCGACCCATTCGGCGACCTGCCCGTCGGGACGGACCTCGACGACCGTGCAGCCGCCGGATGCGGCGGGGTCGTAGACGAGGCCCTCGGTGAGCGGGACCGGGTACTGCCACTTGGCGCGCGGGCCCTTCAGCTCGTGGTTGTTGACGAGGAGGGTGGTGCCGCGCGGCCCGTCGAAGGCGGCCGTGCCGTCGTGGTTGGAGGGGGTGAACTCACCCGACTCCAGCTTCGTCTTCCCGCTGTAGGTGATGACGCGGTACTTGAACCCGGCGGGCAGCGCGAGGATGCCCTTGGGGTCCGGGATCAGCGGCCCGTATCCGACACCACCACCATAGGCGTCCGCCGCCTCCTCGCTCGCGGCCTCGGCCTCCGTGGACGCGAGCGCGTTCGGCGCGGTACCGAGAACGCCGGCGCTGCCCGCCAGCGCGACCCCGGCCCCGGTGATCGCGGAATTTCTGGCGAAGTCCCTGCGGGTGAGCGACATGGTGTCTCCTGTGACAGTGGGTGTGCCGTGGGAGGTGGCGGACTCCGGGACGGCGCCACGGTCCCGCCCATGCCTGAACGCAGATTGAACACCAGGCGTCCTCAGCACACCCGCTTCCATGAATCAACGCCGGGCGCGGCAACGCACTTAGGAGCGCGGGACTGTACCGATTTGCGGCTCCGCCGCGTGGGCGCGCTCAGCCCCCACACACCCGCACCCGCATAACAAGCTCAGCCACCCTGCTGCGACCGAGCCTTGAACGCGGCCTTCCGCGCTTCCTTCGCGATCTTCTTGTCCGGATGCAACCGCCCCATAGCCTCCAGCACATCCGCCGTAGCCGGATGATCCACCCGCCAAGCCGCCGCAAAGAACCCACTGTGCTGTGCGGCCAACCCCTGCACCAGCGCCCGCAGCTCGTCGGAGTTCCCCTCGGCCGCCAGCTGCGCAGCAACCGTGTCGACGGTCAGCCAGAACACCAGCTCCTGGGACGGCGCGGGAACGTCGGAGAACCCCGCCTCGGTCAGCCAGACCCGGGCCAGCCCGCCCAGCTCCGGATCGTCGAGGACCTCCCGCAGCGCGGGCTCGGCCTCCGCGCCCACCAGGGACAGCGCCTGCTGGCAGCGCAGCCGCCGCAGCGGCGCCCCGGCGTCCAGCCCCCGTGCCGCAGCCAGCAACTCCCGTGCCGCGGCGAGGGATTCGCGCCGGGCCAGCCACTGCTCGGTCTCGGCCTGCGCGGCGCTCTGCGGGAACGTGGCCGTCCCGTCGAGCAGCGCGTCGGCGCCCTTGTCCGCGAGGTCTCCGACCGCGGGTGCCTCGAACCCGGCCTCCAGCAGGCGGGCCCGCAGCCCGTACAGTCCGAGCGGGGTCAGCCGCACCATGCCGTAGCGCGACACGTCGGTGTCGTCGACGGCGGCCGACGGCTCCTCGGCGGCGCTTTCGACGTCCGCCATCAGCGCCTCGTCCACCGGCTGGTACTCCACCAGGCCGACCGGCTCCAGCAGCCGGAACTGGTCGTCCAGGCGCATCATCGCGTCGGACACCTGCTCCAACACGTCGTTCGTGGGCTCGCCCATGTCGCTGGGCACGATCATCGACGCGGCGAGGGCCGGCAGCGGCACGGGCCCGTCGCCCGGCCCGTCCCCGCTGACCGTGAGCAGGTAGAGGTTGCCGAGCACCCCGTCGAGGAACTCGGCCTCGGCCTCGGGGTCCCAGTCCAGCGAGGAGAGGTCGACCGGGCCGCCCCCGTCCATGGCGTCGACCAGGTCGTCGAGGTCGGGCACGCTCGCATCCGCGAGCACCGTCTCCAGCGCCCCCGTCCACACGCCGAGTACGTCCTGCGGCGAACCGCCGGTCAGCAGGTCCAGTTCCGCGCCGGCGGCGACCGTGCCCTCCTCCTCGTCCACGACCTCGACCAGCCCGGTGTCGACGGCCACCCGCCAGGCCTCGTCGGCGTACGCGGTGGCGTCGTCCCCGCTCAGCCCCAGCAGTTCGGCGGCGGCCGGGAGTTGCTCGTCGACGAGCCCGCCGCCGGCGTCGACCCGGGTGTCGGGCCCGGCCCAGCGGGCCAGCCGCACGGCCCGGGAGAGCAACGGCGTGGACAGCGCGTCCCGCGCCAGCTCCGCTTCGGGATGCAGCCGCACGGGCGGCAGGGGGGAGCTGTCTGACATCGGCTGGTTCTCCTAGGGCGTTCTGCAGGGCCGTACGCATCACGGCTCAGCCGCTACACATCACGGCTCAACCGCTCAGCCTAGACGGATTTCCACCCATGCCGCCCGGTTCATCTCTCGGTCAGGATGCGTACATGGCCGAAACCTTGACAAGTGGCCTGACCAGGCAGGAGATTGACGCGCGTAGAAACCGGGCGGACATCTGTTCACTGTATTTTCTACGCGCGTCGCCGCCGCCCCACCGGTCGCGCCTGCACCCACCGTTCCACGCACCACCCTCGTCCCGGCGCTCATTCACGTCCCCGGAGGGATTCCGTTGCCGAGCAAGAAGTCCGCGCGTCTCGCCGCGCTCACCGTCGCCGCCGTCTGTTCCGCGGCCTCCACCGTTGTCCTGACCGCGCCCGCGCACGCGGACTCCGTGCGCATCCATGACATCCAGGGCAGCACGCGCATATCCGCGTACTCCGGCAAGGAGGTCACGGACGTGGCCGGAATTGTCACCGGCGTGCGCACCTACGGCTCCTCCAGAGGCTTCTGGATCCAGGACCCGCAGGCGGACGACAACCCGGCCACCAGCGAGGCCATATTCGTCTACACCAACTCCACGCCGAAGGGCGTCGCCGTCGGCGACGCGGTCACGGTGTCGGGCACGGTGCAGGAGTACGTCCCGGGCGGCGCCGCCACCGGCAACCAGTCGATCACCGAGATCACCAAGCCGACGTTCACCGTCGTCTCCAGCGGCAACGCCGTCCCGGCAGCCGTGGTCATCTCCGCCAAGTCCGTGCCGGACGCGTACGCCCCCGCCGGCGACACCGCCGCGAACGGCTCGGTCAACGGCCTGACGCTCAGGCCCTCGGCCTACGCCCTGGACTACTACGAGTCCCTGGAGCACATGAATGTCCGGGTCGCCGACGCGCGAGTGGTGACCGGCACCGACGCCTTCAACGAACTGTGGGTCACGGTGAAGCCACACGAGAACGCCAACCGGCGTGGCGGCACGGTCTACGGCTCCTACGAGTCCCAGAACACCGGCCGCCTGCAGATCCAGTCCCTTGGCGCGGCCGCCGACTTCCCGAAGGCGAACGTCGGCGACAAGCTCGCCGGCACCACCACCGGCCCGCTGGACTACACCCAGTTCGGCGGCTACACCCTCGTCGCGAGCGAACTCGGCACGCTCAAGAGCGGTGGCATCAAGCGGGAGACGACCCAGAAGCAGGGGCGCGGCGAGCTGGCGGTCGCGACGTACAACGTCGAGAACCTCGACCCCTCCGACGCCACCTTCGCCGAGCACGCCTCCGCGATCGTGAACAATCTCCAGTCGCCCGACATCGTGTCCCTGGAGGAGATCCAGGACAACAACGGCGCGAAGAACGACGGTACGGTCGCCGCCGACCAGACGATGCAGAAGCTGATCGACGCGATCGCCGCCGCGGGCGGCCCGACGTACGACTGGCGCTCCATCGACCCGGTGGACAAGGCCGATGGTGGCCAGCCGGGCGGCAACATCCGCCAGGTGTTCCTGTTCAACCCGGAGCGGGTCTCCTTCACGGACCGCGCGGGCGGCGACGCCACGACCGCCGTCGGCGTGACCGAGGCGAAGGGGAAGGCGGCGCTGACGGTCTCCCCCGGCCGCATCGACCCGGCGAACGCCGCCTGGACGAACAGCCGCAAGCCGCTGGCCGGCGAGTTCGTCTTCCGCGGCCGCACGGTCTTCGTGATCGCCAACCACTTCGGCTCCAAGGGCGGCGACCAGTCGCTGCACGCGCAGTACCAGCCGCCGACCCGTAGCTCGGAGACCCAGCGCCACCTCCAGGCGGCCGCCGTCAACGCCTTCGTCAAGGACATCCTGGCCGTCCAGAAGAACGCGGACGTCGTCACGCTCGGCGACATCAACGACTTCGAGTTCTCCGGCACCGCCAAGCTGCTGGAGGACGACGGCGCGCTGTGGTCGGCGATCAAGTCGCTGCCCAAGAGCGAGCGCTACTCGTACGTCTACCAGGGCAACGCCCAGACGCTGGACCAGATCCTGATCAGCCCGTCGATCCGGCGCTCCTGCGACTTCGAGTACGACAGCGTGCACGTCAACTCGGAGTTCAACGACCAGATCAGCGACCACGACCCGCAGGTGCTGCGGTTCCGCCCGTAGGGCCGGAGCCTCCGGTGGGTCTCAGGGCTGGCTGAACACTCCGTTCAGCCAGCCCTGCCAGGCGGCTTCGCACTCCTTGATGTCGGCGCCCGGCGTGAAGTCGTGCAGGGAGATGCCGACCGGGTAGCCCCAGTGGTTGCGCCCGAAGAAGCGGGTGAGGCCCCGGTCCGTGCGCAGCCCGATGAAGTACGGGTTGCGGAAGTCGACCACGGCCTCGAACTCGTCCGGCCCGTGGACCGTCACCCGAGTCCCGGCGGCCACGTCCTCCCCGACGCCGAGCACCCGCCCGACGGCGGCGAGGGCGTCGGCGTTCTTCGACGCCTCGGGCCCGTCGAACGTGGCGAAGGCGGCCGGCCGGGGCGCGAAGTGGACCAGGTACTCGCGCAGGGTGTGCAGGTAGAAGTCGGTGTGCTTGGCGGCACCGTCGTACTGGTTGTCCCAGTCGTCGACGAAGATCCCGCTGTGCACGTACCGCACCCAGGCGCGCCGGCCCTCGTCGCGCGGTTCGATGGTGTAGTCGAGCTGGTTGGCGGTCTGCTCGGCGATGCCCTCGACGTCCTCGACGCGGTTGGTGTAGCGGTGCGGCGGGTCCCAGGCGGTGACGGTGGACCCGAACGGCCCCCGGCCGCCGACCTTGGGCTCCGGCGGCTCCATCGGCCACAGATAGCCTCCGGTCCCGGTGGTGATCGCCTCCCACACCTCCTGAGGGGTGGCGTCGACCTCGAACTCGCGGGCGATCTCGAATTCCTTGGACATGGCGGGCTCCTGTACTCCTACTGCTCGATTTCCTGGGCGGGTTCCTGGGCGGGTTCCTGGGCGGGCTGGTCCTCGACCGCGGGATCGGCCGTGGGTTTGACCGTAGGGTGTACGGCGACCACGATCCGGTGATCCCGGCCGCCCTCGGCGTCGGGCGCGTCGTACTTGCGGATCAGCGCGCTCACCCCGGCCGTCAACTCCTGGATGAACGCGGCCCGTTCGGCGGCCGAGGCGAAACGGACCTCGCCGTCCAGCGCGTACGTCGCGAGCCGCTTGCGGGCCTTCGCCGCGCCGGTGATCAGCGAACCGACGTCCCGGACGAGCCGGGCGCCGAGGGCGAGCAGCCAGCGGGCGGAGAGCTGGTCCCGGAAGCGGTCCGGGTCCGGCTGCACGGAGGCGAGCGCGAGCGGCGAGATCACGTACGACGCGGCGGTCGCCTGCATCAGCCGCTCGGTGACGTTGCCCTTGCGCCGCTCACCGGCCAGCTCGACCAGGCCGTGCCGCTCCAGAGCCTTGAGGTGGTAGTTCACCTTCTGCCGGGGCAGCCCGACCTTCCCGGCCAGCATGGCGGCCGACGCGGGCCCGGCCGCCAGCTCGGCGAGCAGCCGGGCCCTTATGGGGTCCAGGGAGACGGCTGCGGCCTCGGGGTCCTCGATCACGGTGACGTCCAGCATGGGTCCACCGTCTCACCGAAAACTTTTTTTGTCCAGACAGGCCGAGTGTTCGGTGAGTTTTCGGCGCAGGACCGGACGGACGAACTTGGACGAAGACGGACTCGACGTCAGTCGGGCACGAGGCCGAGGACGTAGTCGTACCGGCTGACCGTGCTGCTCTTGAGTCCCGGCCAGGTCTGCACTCGGTGCCACAGCTCGTTCGCCGACCCGATGCCGTCGCCCGGGGCGGCGAGGGCCTCGATGTGGGCCCGGGCGCTCTCCCACTCGGCGTAGTTGAGGACGCGGGTGCCGTCGGTGCTGAGGTGGAAGTGGCCGGAGATGCCGCCGGGGTGGGGGTTCGGCTCGCTCTCCAGCGCCTCGAAGACGGCGTCGACCCAGGCGCGCTGCCGGTCGGGGTCGGGGCCCTCGAACTCGACGTCGACGATCACGATGCAGCCGGGGACGCGCGGGTCGCCGTCGCGGCGGGCGCTGCGGTAGTGCCGGTACCGGCCGAGCCACAGCCGCTCGATGCCCGGTACGGCGGTGTCGATCTCGTCGTTGCGCTCTTGCCGGTGGACCTTCACGAAGGACTCGTACGCCTGCTCGCTCGCCCATTGCGAGTAGTGGAGGAGGGTGGCGGCATCCTGGCCGGCGTAGACGTAGTAGCCGAGCAAGTCGTCCGCGGGCCAGGGGCGGCGCTCCCAGGTATCGGCGATCGCCTCGACGCTCTGCTTCTGCCGACGGGGGGTGCCCACCCGCCAGGTGCTGAAGAAGGGGGCGCCGATCTCGGGGCTGGTGAGGTCGGGGTGGGTGGCGGTGCGACGGGTCTTGGTCATGGAGACCCTCCTGGATGGGGTGGTCGATGCGTGCACCGATCACCTTTCGACCTCAACCGGACTTGAGGTCAAGTGGCCCATGGGGGGCGCGAGTTCGTGCGATCGCACAGCGCGGCGCGGCGCGGGCGTCTCCGCTCCGATGAGTTCCGGACAGGTCGGGAGTCTCTTCTGGTGACCGTCATAGACCGTCGTACGACACCGCCCGGCACGAGACACCACGGAGGACACCATGACGACCACCCCGGACGACCCGAACACCGCGCTGCCCGACCACCGCCCGCCCGTGGTCGACCTGGCCGCCTGGCAGACCGCCCGTGACGAGCTCCTGGTCCGCGAGAAGGCCCACACCCGCGAGGGCGATGCCATCGCCGCGGCCCGCCGCCGACTGCCGATGGTGGAGTGCGACGGCACGGTCGAGGTCGTCGGACCCGACGGCCCGGTCCCGTTCCTGGACCTGTTCCAGGGCCGCGACGAGCTCGTGGTCTACAAGCACATGTGGTACGACGGCGCGCCGCACCAGGGGCAGTGCGAGGGCTGCACCACCACGGCCTGGCACCTGAAGGACACCGTCTACCTCAACGCCCGCGGCGTGTCGTTCGCCATCCTCACCACGGGCCGTTGGGACGAGGTGGCCTCCTACGTCGAGTTCATGGGCTACACCCAGCCCTGGTACTCGGTGCGCGACGTGGACGCGCCGGTCGGCGGCGACATGGGCTACCTCACCTGCTTCCTGCGCGACGGCGACCGCGTGTTCCTCACCTACTCCACGACGGGCCGTGGCAATGAGCGGGTCAACGGTTCCCTCGGCCTGCTCGACATGACGCCCTACGGCCGCGGCGAGGCATGGGAGGACAACCCCAAGGGCTGGCCCGAGGGGCGCAACGCGTGCTGGTCCTGGCGCTCGGACGCGGACGGGAACGCCACGTGGGGGCCGACCAGTCGGCCCGTTCCCCAGTGGACCCGCCCCGGCGCGACCCCCGTGGAGACGCTCGGCCGGCAGGGCCACCACCACTGACTCCACCTGGCCCGCGGCGGAATCGCGTGGTCCGCGGCGGGATCGCCTGGCCGGGGCGATAATCGAACGCTCCGACCAGGCCTGGGGCCCGCTGACCCGGTTCAAAGACCTCTCTCAGTGATGCCCGCTGTGCCGCCGTCGCAGTATCTCGGCCGCGACCGCCGCTCCCACCACCGCCCCGGCGATCAGTACCGGCCGCGGGTGTCGCAGCCCGGTCTGAACGACGGTTCGGACGGGGCGCGGCAGGCCGTGCTCCACGGCGTGGCCCGCGTGCGTCGCCTTGTCGTGGACGGTGTGTCCGGCGTGGGTCGCCTTGTCCTGGACGGTGTGTCCCGCGTGGGTCGCCCGCTCCTGCGCCGCGTGCCCCGCGTGGGTCGCCCGGTCCTGCACGACATGCCCCGCTCGCGTCGCCCGGTCCTGCAGCACATGGCCCGCCTGGACCGCGCTGCTGCGCAGCTGCACGGTCATCGCCCCCGCCTTGTCCTTGAGGTCGGCGGCACGCGCCTGGGCCCGGCCCCTCACGTCCGTCTTGCCCGCCAACTCGGCCACGGTGTCGCCGAGTTCGCCGCGCGTCTGCTCGATCTGCCGCCGCAGCTCCTCGGGCCCCTTGGCCCCGCCGGCCCCCTTCGCGGCGCCCGCCTTCGCGGCCTCGCCACCCGTGCCCCCCGCTGCCTTGTCCGTCATCGGTGCGCCCTTCCCTTGATCTCCTCGACATCGGCCCTGACACTGCCGAGGGCCTCCTCCGGTGTGGGAGGGGCAGCGCGCCGCAGCTGGGCGCGGCCGGTCGCGGCAAGCAGACCCGCGACGGCGAACAGCACCGCCGTCACGATCAGTGCCGCGGCCCACACGGACAGCGTCAGCGAGAGCGCGGCAGTGGCCGTTGCCGCCAGGAACAGCAGGCCGGCGTACGCGAAAGCGCCCGCCGCACCCAGCAGCCCGCCGCCACGGCCGGCGCGCCGGCCCTTCTCAGCCAGTTCCTCCTTGGCGAGGGCGACTTCCTGCCGTACGAGGCGGGAGAGCTGTTCACTGGCCTGTCCGACGAGTTCGCCCACCGAGTGGTGCTCGTGCCGCACCCGCTCGGGGGCCATGGTCCCGGTCACCGTGTTCCGCCTCCTCTCGGTTCGGAACACCCGGGTACCCGTGCCGGCCCCCGCTATCCCTTCCGTCCGCCATCCGGTCCGCGCTCGCCCAGCCGGGCCAGCTGGGCCTGGAACCAGTCGAGGCGCGCCTGCAACAGCGCGGCCTCGGCGGCGAGTTCGGGCACACCGAGGTCCTCGGCGCCCCCGAGCTCGGCCACCGCCACGGCCGCCCCCTTCCCGGCCGCCACTCGCAGCCCCTCCCCGCCCAGCCGGGCGAACCCCGCGAGCGAGACGAACATACGGCCGCGCAGGCAGCCCGCGCAGGCAGGGGCGAGGGCTTTCCAGCCGGGGCGGCCCCAGCCGGCGTCGGCCAGGGCGGTGGCGACCGTACCGCAGGCGCACGGGCCGACCGTGGCGGTGCGCACCCGCTGACGGGCGTAACGGAAACCGCGCTCGAAGCGGATGTACCGGCCCAGCACGGTGATCTCGAGCAGTACGGCTGCCCGGTGCCCGGCCGTGCACAGCAGGGCCTCGGCGACCGTACGGTCGTGCACGCAGTGGAAGCCGCAGTCGCAGCGGCGGCTCGGCGCCCGGTGCCGCAGTCCGTAGACGCAGGACGCGTCGGCCACGACGCCGTACGGCAGCGCACCGCCGAGCGACACACCGGTGAAGGCGGCCCGGGTGCCGTCCTGGGACAGCATCGGGTGGGCGATCTTGTATCCGGTCGGCGGCTCCGTCGGGCGTTCCTCCGGAAGCCGCAGTCTCATCGGGCCGCCGGGACCTCTCCGGGCGCGGACGTCTCGACGTCCTTGATCTCGGCGATCCCGGTGATCTCTGCACCGAGTTCAACTTCCAGTTCGACTTCGAGTTCGCCGTCGTGGACCTGCGGCCGCTCTTCCGCAACGCCGGTGGCGAGTGCCTTGCCGAGCTTCATGACGCCTCCCATGACCAGGGGCCGTTGACCGTCCTGGCCATGGTGACCGATGACGGCCGACTTTGGACATAGGGCCTCCAACGGCCCGCGGCGCCCGCGAGAGCCCCAACACCTCAGCATCGCTTACCAATACTACGTAGAAGAATTAAGTGGAGCTACGCAATTGCCCGGCCGACACTACTCCCATGACGACTGCCGACACCTCCGCCCCTCCCTTCGGCCGCGCCCTGTGCGCCATGATCACGCCCTTCACCGAGTCGGGATCGCTCGACCTGGACGGCGCGCAGCGTCTCGCCGACCGGCTGGTGTCCGAGGGGTGCGAGGGGCTCGTGCTCTCCGGTACGACGGGCGAGTCGCCGACCACGACGGACGCCGAGAAGTCGGATCTGATCAGGGCCGTCCGGGAGGCGGTGGACGGCCGGGCGTCGATCGTCGCGGGTGTGGGCACCTTCGACACCCGGCACACCGTCGAGCTGTCCCTGGCGGCCGAGAAGGCGGGCGCCGACGGCCTGTTGGTGGTCGCGCCGTACTACAGCAAGCCCCCGCAGGACGCCGTCGAGGCGCACTTCCGCGAGGTCGCCGACGCCGCCGGACTGCCCCTCGCGCTGTACGACATCCCCGGCCGCACCGGCACCCGCATCGAGCCGGAGACGCTGATCCGCCTCGCCGAGCACCCCCGGGTCGTGGCGGTGAAGGACTGCTCCTACGACTTCCTCGGCGCCCAAAAGGTGCTGTCGCGGACCGAGTTGGCGTACTACGCGGGGTGCGACGAGCACAACCTCGCGCTGTACGCGGTGGGCGGTGCGGGCTATGTCAGCACGGTCGCCAATGTGATTCCCCGTCATCTCCGTTCGGTACTGGCCGCGTTCGACGCGGGAGACACGGCGGGCGCGGCCCGGCTCCAGCAACTCGCCACGCCGCTCATCGAGTTGATGATGTCGGCGGGCCTGCCCGGGTCGGTCACCGCCAAGGCCGTACTCAATGAGCTCGGCCTGCCCGCGGGCCCGGTCCGCGCACCGCTGCGGCCCGCCGGCCGGGAGGCGGTCGACGGGCTGCTGGGGGAGTACGAGCGGCTGGTGGCCGTCTGAGCGGAGGCGTCCGCGCGAGCACGGCCCCCCGGCCGGAATCAGCGCCTGGCGAAGACGGGCTCCCACTCCTGGCGCGTCATGTCCTCGGTCGGCTCGCGGACGCCGCTCAGGGGGACGACCTCGTCGCTGCCGATGGTGACCAGCACGAGCCGGGGCCGGTACACCTCCTTCAGGCTCGTCGTCCGTTCCCAGGCGATGAGCCGGTTGTCGTCGACCCAGGCGAGCAGCTCGGCCCCGCGCACCTTGGTGATCTCCTTGCCCGTGCGCGGATCACGGATCGAGGAGTACGACTTGCCGGGGGAGCCGGCGCCCTCCTTCGTCAGACCGAGGGCGGCGAGCGTGCCGTTCGGGGACAGCCGCGCGGGGACGTCCGACCGCAGGTTCTTCTCGTTCGCGGGCGCGGCGACCTTGTTGCCGTCGAGGTCGTAGAACTGCTGCATGCCGTCGTGGTCGCCGACAACCCGGGTGTACACCAGGTCACCGGGCCCGAGAGAACGCGAAGTCCTGGCGGAAGTTGATGCCCGCGGGCCCGGTCCGTGCACCGCTGCGGCCCGCCGGCCGAGAGGCGGTCGACGGGCTGCTGGGGGAGTACTACCGTCGGGGTCGGTCACCTTCTCCTTGAAGCACAGATCGGGGTCCTCGTCGTACGTCGTCGCGAGGAGTCTGCTCCCGTCGTTCGAGAACGCGAGCCCGCCGACCCCCTGCTCGACCGGGATCCACCGCTCGACCTCCCCCGTCGCGAGGTCGAGCAGGCCGATCCGGTGGGCGGGGAGGTTCCGCTCCAGTACGGCGGCGGTCTTCAGGCCGGGGGCGACGGCGACGAAGGACCAGCGGGAGTCCTCCTCGTACGTCCCGGTCTTCGGGTCGAGCAGCGAGTAGGTGCGCTCCGAGACGCCCCGCTTGTCGGACTGCGGCTGGAGCTCCGCGTGTAGTACGCGGCCAGCACCGCGTCCCCGGCCCGATCAGGTCGCGCGGCGGCGACTGGTCCGGGTGAGCGTGAATGCCGGCCCTGTCCAGGACGTTCGCGGGACGCACATCGCCCTTCCCGGAGTCCAGCAGGGGCACCGCCACCGCGATGCCCACGACGGCCGCGGTGGCCGCGGCGACGGAGGCGAGCCGGCGGGTGCGGCGGCGCCGGCGAACGGCCAGCACCCGGTCAGTGAGCCCAGGACGCGCCGTCGGCTCTTCGCCGGCCAGCTCCGGCGCGAGCGAGCGCAGCCGGGCGAGCGAGCGGTGGGCGGTGGACCGTACGGTGCCGACGGAGCAGCCGAGGATCCGGGCCACGTCGGCCTCGGGCAGATCCTCGAAGATGGGGGTCCCCCCGCTCGAGCGAAGCCGAGAGTGGGGGAACAGCACCAGTACGGTGCGCTGGCGTGCGGTCAGCCGGACCAGGGCGCCGCGCATCAGGAGGCGCAGCTCGGCGGCGGCCGACGTGTCCGGACCGGTCTGGGTCTCCGGCGGCTCGGCCCCCCTGTGACGCGCACGGGGCGCTGCCGCTATGCCGGCCCAGAGGAAGAAGTCCTGGAAGTTCTGAAGGTTCTGGAAAGGGGCCGGGGCCCGCCCCGCATCCCTGTGCGGTACGGACCCCGGCCCCACGCTGTGCCCGGTGCGCGATCAGCCCCACTTGTACCCGTCGCCGAAGAGCAGGAAGTGCTCCAGCACATCCTCCATCGGATCGTCCACCTGCCCGACGTTGATCAGCCCGATGCGGGGGCCGTTGTGCGAGCCCGTGTTGGTCTCGTCGGCATACGCGGTCCCGGCCGGCAACCAGCACACCGCCCCCGCGGCCAGCGTGCCGACCACCAGGCGGAGTACGGCCCTGGTCCACGCGTTCGTCTTCACTCGACCGGTCATCGGTCCTCATTTCGTCGGTTCGGCATGTGATCGGAAACTGCGTCCACCCGTTCATCTGCCTGGACCGCGAAGAGGTCACGTCGAGTAACCCGTACGAGAGCGCTGATCAGTTGTGGCCGATCAGTTGTGGCTGTGCAGGATCTCGTTCAGCCCACCCCAGACCGCGTTGTTCGGGCGGGCCTCGACGGTGCCGGTGACCGAGTTGCGGCGGAAGAGGATGTTGGAGGCGCCGGACAGCTCGCGGGCCTTGACGATCTGGCCGTCGGGCATGGTGACGCGGGTGCCGGCGGTGACGTAGAGGCCGGCTTCGACGACGCACTCGTCGCCGAGCGCGATGCCGACGCCCGCCTCGGCGCCGATCAGGCAGCGCTCGCCGATGGAGATGATGACGTTGCCGCCGCCGGACAGGGTGCCCATCGTGGAGGCGCCGCCGCCGATGTCGGAGCCGTCGCCGATCACGACGCCCGCGGAGATGCGGCCCTCGACCATCGACGTGCCGAGGGTGCCGGCGTTGAAGTTGACGAAGCCCTCGTGCATCACGGTGGTGCCCTCGGCGAGGTGGGCACCGAGCCGCACGCGGTCGGCGTCGGCGATGCGGACGCCCTTGGGCGCCACGTAGTCGGTCATCCGCGGGAACTTGTCGATCGAGGTCACCTGGAGGTGCAGGCCCTCGGCGCGGGCGTTCAGACGGACCTTCTCGACGTCGTCGACGGCGACCGGGCCGAGGGAGGTCCAGGCGACGTTGGCGAGGAAGCCGAACTGGCCCTCCAGGCTCAGGCCGTGCGGCTTGACCAGGCGGTGGGAGAGCAGGTGCAGGCGCAGGTAGACGTCGTGCGCGTCGATCGGCTTCTCGTCGAGCGAGGCGATGACCGTGCGGACCGCGACGACCTCGACGCCCCGGCGCGCATCCGGCCCGATCGCTGCGGTGGCGGCGCCGCCGAGCAGCTCCGCGGCACGCTCGGCGGACAGCCGCTCGCTGCCGGAGGGGCCGGGCTCAGCGAGGAGCTCGGGCGCGGGGAACCAGGTGTCGAGAACAGTGCCGTCAGCAGCGATCGTGGCAAGGCCGGCGGCCACGGCGCCGGTGGTGCGAGGAGCAGTCGTGTCGGTCATGAGGGCAACCTAACCGGCGGGGGGCCGCCCGGGCCAACCGACGGGTGGGGCGTCTCAGGGTGCGGGCCGCCCGCGGCCCCGGGAGCTCCGATCGCCTCAGGGAATCACGCGGCGCAGTACCTCGCGCGCGTACCCCTCGTCGTACGGCACCTCGGTGAGCAGCACCTGCAGACAGATCCCGTCCAGCAGCGCCACCAGCGCCCGCGCGGTGACCGCGTCCGTACGGCGGGACAGCCGGTCGGCGAGATCCTGCGCCCACTCGGCGGCGACCGGCCGCAGGGCGGGGCGGCGCAGGGCGGCGAGGTAGAGCTCGTACTCCAGCTCGACGCCGGTGCGGTCGCCCGCGAGCCACTCGCCCATCCAGGCGGCGAGTTCGGTGGCGAGGTCTGTTTCCGGGTCCTCCAGGCCGCCACGCGAGGCGATCACCTTGGCGAAGCCCTCGCTCGCCTGGCGCAGGGCGGCCACCATCAGGTCGTCCAGGGTCTTGAAGTGGTACGTCGTGGAGCCGAGCGGTACGTCGGCCTCGGCGGCGACGGTGCGGTGGCTCAGCCCCGCGATGCCCTCCTCCCCGACGACCCGGATCGCCGCGTCGATGATCCGCTGGCGTCGCTCGGGGTCGTAGCGCCTGGCCATCAGTGCGCCCCTCCCAGGTTCAGCACGACCACGCCGACGATGATCAGCGCGATCCCGGCGGCCTTCACGGCGGTCATCCCCTCCCCCAGGAAGGCGATCCCTATCGCGGCGATGGCCGCGGTGCCGACGCCGGCCCAGATCGCGTACGCCGTGCCCACGGAGACGGTCTTCAGGGTCTGGGCGAGCAACGCGAAGGAGACGACGTATCCGAGCGCGGTGAGCAGCGACGGCCACAGCCTGCTGAAGCCGTCGCTGTACTTCATGGCGGTCGTGGCGGTCACCTCGGCCGCGATGGCCCCGGCGAGCAGCAGGTATCCCATGTGTACGATCGTACACAACGTTGCGTACGGCCGTACACAAAGGTCGCTCCTGCCAAACGGCTGCTCCAACAGCACTGGTTCCACTAGTGTTTCAGCGTTCACATACCGGGCCTTCGCAGCCGCGGCTGTCGTTGCGTGACGCCGCTGGAGGATCAGCGCATGCCAGAAAACAAGTCCCGGCCGCCTCAGGACCAGCCTTGGGAGAACGGCTGGGCCCCGGACACCTCCCGGGCACCGGGGACGCGCCGCCTCTGGCTGGCGGGCATGATGGCGGTGGCGACGATCGCCGCGTGCGCCACGGCAATCGTGGTGACGGACAGGGCATCTGACGAGCAGTCACGCACCGCGTCGGCCGACGACAACACGACGTTCCCCGGCCTGATCTCCTACGCCACCCCGTCGCAGGCGACTCCCCCGGAGGGCAAGAGCGGCCTGTCGACAGTCGAGGCGACCACAAAGACACCCCGCCAACAGGACGCCGGCACGCCCAAGCCGGAGCCGAAGCCGGAGCCGTCCGAGTCGCCTTCTCGCGAGGCCGGTTCACCGGCCGCCCCCAAGCCCCCGGCCACCACGTGGCGGTCCGTCCGCTCGGTCAACTACCCCGACCGCTACTGGCACGCGAGCGGCGGCTACGTGAAGCTGGACCCGGTCGGTGGCTCGGAGAGCCGCGAGGACTCCACCTTCAAACAGGTCAAGGGCCTGGCCGACGGCTCCTGCTATTCCTTCGCCACGGCCGACGGCGCCTACCTCCGCCACCGCAACTTCGTCCTGCGCTCCGAACGCCACGACGGCTCCGCCCTGTTCGCGCAGGACGCCACCTTCTGCGCCCGCTCTGCGGCGTATTCGGGCGCGGTGATGCTGGAGTCGGTCAACTACCCCGGTCGTTTCCTGCGCCACCGGGATTTCCAGCTCCGCCTGGAACCGTACGAGCACAGCGGCCAGTACCTGGCGGACTCGGCGTTCCGGTTGGTGGCGGGGCTGGCCTGAGCCCGGAACGCGCGAGTGGCCCCCGGCGAAACCGCCGAGGGCCACTGCACAGTCGTATGGACGAACTCAGACGTTGAACCCCAGCGCCCGAAGCTGCTCGCGACCGTCGTCCGTGATCTTGTCCGGGCCCCACGGCGGCATCCACACCCAGTTGATGCGCAGCTCGCTGACGAGGCCGTCCGTGGCGGACTTGGCCTGGTCCTCGATGACGTCCGTCAGCGGACAGGCCGCCGAGGTCAGGGTCATGTCGAGCGTCGCGATGTTCGCGTCGTCGATGTGGATGCCGTAGATCAGGCCGAGGTTGACGACGTCGATACCCAGCTCGGGGTCGACGACGTCGTACAGCGCCTCACGGACCTCTTCCTCCGAGGCCGGCTTCATCTCAACGGTCTCGCTCATGCCGTCTTCCTTTCGGCGTCGGCTCCGCCCAGCACCTGGGCCGTCGCGTCCTTCCACGCCATCCAGCTCAGGAGGGCGCACTTGACCCGGGCGGGGTACTTGGAGACTCCGGCGAACGCGACCGCGTCCTCCAGGACCTCCTCCATCGCGTCGTCCGGTTCGATCCGGCCCTTGGACTGCATCAGCTCCAGGAAGGTCTCCTGGATCTTCTGGGCGTCCGCGAGGTCCTTGCCGACCAGCAGTTCGTTCAGTACGGACGCCGAGGCCTGGCTGATCGAGCAGCCCTGGCCCTCGTACGAGACGTCCTCGATCTTCGTGCCGTCGTACTTCACGCGGAGGGTGATCTCGTCGCCGCACGTCGGGTTCACATGGTGTACCTCTGCGTCGCCATCCCTCAGACCACGCCCGTGCGGGTTCTTGTAGTGGTCCAGGATGACTTCCTGGTACATCGAATCCAGCTTCATGCGATCGCTCTCGTCCCGTCAGCCGAAGAAGTTCCGTACGTGCTCCAGGCCGTCCACCAGAGCATCGATCTCGGTCGGCGTGGAGTACAGATAGAACGACGCTCGCGTGGTCGCAGGAATTCCGTAGCGGAGGCAGACCGGCCGCGCGCAGTGGTGGCCGACCCGGACCGCGATGCCCTGCTCGTCGAGGACCTGGCCCACGTCGTGCGGGTGGATGTCACCGAGCGTGAAGGAGATCGCGGCGCCGCGGTCCTCGGCCGTGGTGGGGCCGATGATCCGCAGGTCCGGGACCTCCGCCAGCCGCTTCACCGCGTACTCGGTGAGCGCGTGCTCATGGGCGAGGATCTTGTCCATGCCGATCGAGTTGAGGTAGTCGATCGCCGCGCCCAGGCCGATGGCCTGCGAGACCGGGGGCGTGCCCGCCTCGAACTTGTGCGGGGCGGGAGCGTACGTCGACGAGTGCATCGACACCGTCTCGATCATCTCGCCACCGCCGAGGAACGGGGGCAGGTCCTCCAGCAGCTCCTGGCGGCCCCACAGGACGCCGATGCCGGTCGGGCCGCACATCTTGTGGCCGGTGAAGGCCACGAAGTCGGCCTGGAGCGCCTGCACGTCCAGCGGCATATGAGGAGCCGCCTGCGAGGCGTCGATGCAGACCAGCGCGCCGACCTCCTGCGCGCGGCGCACTATCGCCTCGACCGGGTTGATCGTGCCCAGGATGTTCGACACCAGCACGAAGGAGACGATCTTCGTCTTCTCCGTGATGATCTCGTCGATGTTGGACAGGTCGAGGCGGCCGTCGTCGGTCAGGCCGAACCACTTCAGCTTCGCGCCCGTGCGCTGCGCGAGCAGCTGCCACGGCACGATGTTGGAGTGGTGCTCCATCTCGGTGATGACGATCTCGGTCTCGTGGTCCACCCGGTAGGGTTCATCGGCCCAGCCGAGCATGTTCGCCACGAGGTTGAGCGACTCTGAGGCGTTCTTGGTGAAGATCACCTCGTCGCGGCTCGGCGCGTTGATGAACTCCGCGACCTTGTCACGCGCGCCCTCGTACAGCGCCGTGGCCTCCTCGGCGAGGACGTGCACGCCACGGTGGACGTTGGCGTTGTGCTGCTCGTAGTACTCGGAGAGCACGTCGAGCACCTGGCGCGGCGTCTGCGAGGTCGCCGCGTTGTCCAGGTACACGAGCTTCTTGCCGTCGTGGACGACGCGGTCCAGGATCGGGAAATCCTTGCGCAGCGCCTCGGTGTCGAGGAGGCCCGGCAGCTGTGTCACTCGGATGCGCCACCCTTCGTGTACGCCTCGTAGCCCTCGTTCTCCAGCTTGTCGGCGAGCTCGGCGCCGCCGGACTCGACGATGCGACCGCCGGAGAAGACGTGGACGTGGTCGGGCTTGATGTAGCGCAGGATGCGCGTGTAGTGCGTGATCAGCAGGGTGCCGACCTCGCCGGTCTCACGGACGCGGTTGACGCCCTCGGAGACGATGCGGAGCGCGTCGACGTCCAGACCGGAGTCCGTCTCGTCGAGGATCGCGACCTTCGGCTTGAGCAGCTCCAGCTGGAGGATCTCGTGGCGCTTCTTCTCACCGCCGGAGAAGCCCTCGTTGACGTTGCGCTCGGCGAAGGACGAGTCCATGTTGAGGCGCTCCATGGCCTCCTTGACCTCCTTCACCCAGGTGCGCAGCTTGGGGGCCTCGCCGCGGATGGCGGTGGCGGAGGTACGGAGGAAGTTCGACACGGACACACCGGGAACCTCGACCGGGTACTGCATTGCCAGGAACAGGCCGGCGCGGGCGCGCTCGTCGACGGACATCTCCAGGACGTCCTCGCCGTCGAGGGTGACGGTGCCCGAAGTGATCGTGTACTTCGGGTGACCCGCGAGCGAGTAGGCGAGGGTCGACTTGCCCGAGCCGTTGGGGCCCATGATGGCGTGCGTCTCGCCCTGCTTCACGGTGAGGTCGACGCCCTTGAGGATCTCCTTCGTGGCGTTGTCGGCCTCGACGGTGACGTGCAGGTCTCGGATTTCAAGCGTTGCCATGGGTGCCTCAGGACTCCTGGGTGAGGGAGACGAGCACGTCGTCCCCTTCGATCTTTACGGGGTATACGGGGACGGGGCGCGTCGCGGGTAGGCCGGACGGCTTGCCGGTGCGGAGGTCGAAGCTGGAGCCGTGCAGCCAGCACTCGATCTGGCAGTCCTCCACCTCGCCCTCGGAGAGCGAGACGTTCGCGTGCGAGCAGATGTCGTGGATCGCGAAGACCTCGCCCTCGGTCTGCACGATGGACACCGGCGTGCCGTCGAGTTCCACCCGCTTCGGGGTGTCCTCCTCCAGCTCGCTCAGCGCACAGGCGCGTACGAAGGTGGTCATCAGACCGACGCCTCCAGCTCCTCGTCGATCTTCGCGAGGAGGCGCTCCTCGATGTCGTCGACACCGATCTGCTGGACGAGCTCGGCGAAGAAGCCGCGGACCACCAGGCGACGGGCCTCGTCGGCGGGGATGCCGCGGGCCATCAGGTAGAACAGCTGCTCGTCGTCGAAGCGGCCGGTCGCGGAGGCGTGGCCGGCGCCGACGATCTCGCCGGTCTCGATCTCCAGGTTCGGCACGGAGTCGACCCGGGCGCCGTCGGTCAGAACCAGGTTGCGGTTCATCTCGTACGTGTCCGTGCCCTCGGCCTTGGCCTCGATGAGGACGTCACCGATCCACACCGCGTGGGCGTTGTCGCCCTGGAGGGCGCCCTTGTAGACGACGTTGGACTTGCAGTGCGGGACGTTGTGGTCGACCAGAAGGCGGTGCTCCTGGTGCTGGCCGGCGTCCGTGAAGTACAGACCGAGCAGCTCGACCTCGCCGCCGGGGCCGGCGTACGAGACGCGCGGGTGCAGCCGTACGAGGTCGCCGCCGAAGGTCACCACGACCGACTTGAACGAGGCATCCCGGCCGATGAGGGCGTTGTGCTGGGCCACGTGCACGGCCTTGTCGTCCCAGTCCTGGACGGAGACGACGGTCAGCTTGGCGCCGTCGCCCAGGATGTAGTCGACGTTGGCGGCGAGCACCGCGTCACCGGTGTGGTCGATGACGACGACGGCTTCGGCGAAGGCTCCCAGCTCGACGACCTGGTGGCCGTAGCGGACCCCGCCCTCGCCGTGCACGGCGATGCGGATCGGCTCGGTGAGGACCGTCTCCTTGGGGACGGTGACCACGCCGGCCTTCTCGAACGCCGAGTACGCCTGGGCGGCGATGCGGTCCACCGGGGTGCCGGCCTTGCCGATCCGGGCGTCGTCACGGCCGACGGTCTCGACGGTGACGCCCTCGGGGGCCTGCACGTCGACCTTCACGCCGTCACCGGTCACGACGGCGGTGCCGTCGTGCAGCCCGCGCAGGCGCTCCAGCGGGGTGAACCGCCACTCCTCCTCGCGGCCGTGCGGGACCGGGAAGTCCGCGACGTCGAAGGACGGGGGCGCGCTCATGCGCGTGGCGACGGTCGACTCGGCGGCCACCGCGATCTGGCCCGCGGTGGTGGACCCCACGGGGATGTTCTGAGCCTCAGCCATGGCTGTCGGTCTGCTCTCTTTCCTACGTCAGATTTCGCTAGCTGTTGTCCGGAGGGCGGGCCTTAGCCGACCGCGCCTTCCATCTGCAGCTCGATCAGCCGGTTGAGCTCGAGGGCGTACTCCATGGGCAGCTCCTTCGCGATGGGCTCGACGAAGCCGCGCACGATCATCGCCATCGCCTCGAACTCGCTGAGGCCTCGGCTCATCAGGTAGAAGAGCTGGTCCTCGGAGACCTTGGAGACGGTCGCCTCGTGGCCCATGGACACGTCGTCCTCACGGACGTCCACGTAGGGGTACGTGTCGGAGCGGGAGATGGTGTCGACGAGCAGCGCGTCGCACAGCACGTTCGACTTGGAGCCGTGGGCGCCCTCGCCGATCTCGACGAGACCGCGGTAGGACGTACGACCACCACCACGCGCCACGGACTTCGACACGATGTTGGAGGAGGTGTTCGGCGCCATGTGGACCATCTTGGAGCCGGCGTCCTGGTGCTGCCCCTCGCCCGCGAAGGCGATGGACAGGGTCTCGCCCTTGGCGTGCTCGCCCATCAGGTAGACGGCCGGGTACTTCATCGTCACCTTGGAGCCGATGTTGCCGTCGATCCACTCCATGGTCGCGCCCTCGTAGGCGACGGCGCGCTTGGTGACCAGGTTGTAGACGTTGTTCGACCAGTTCTGGATGGTCGTGTAGCGGCAGCGGGCGTTCTTCTTGACGATGATCTCGACGACCGCGGAGTGCAGCGAGTCCGACTTGTAGATCGGGGCCGTGCAGCCCTCGACGTAGTGCACGTAGGCACCCTCGTCGACGATGATCAGGGTCCGCTCGAACTGGCCCATGTTCTCCGTGTTGATGCGGAAGTAGGCCTGGAGCGGGATCTCGACGTGCACGCCCGGCGGCACGTAGATGAAGGAGCCACCCGACCACACGGCGGTGTTCAGGGAGGCGAACTTGTTGTCACCGACCGGGATGACGGTGCCGAAGTACTCCTTGAAGAGCTCCGGGTGCTCCTTCAGCGCGGTGTCGGTGTCGAGGAAGATGACGCCCTGCTCCTCCAGGTCCTCGCGGATCTGGTGGTAGACGACCTCGGACTCGTACTGGGCCGCGACACCGGCGACGAGGCGCTGCTTCTCCGCCTCGGGGATGCCGAGCTTGTCGTACGTGTTCTTGATGTCCTCGGGCAGGTCCTCCCAGGACTCCGCCTGCTTCTCCGTGGAACGTACGAAGTACTTGATGTTGTCGAAGTCGATACCGGAAAGATCCGAGCCCCAGTTCGGCATGGGCTTCTTGTCGAAGAGACGCAGGCCCTTGAGACGAAGCTTGGTCATCCACTCCGGCTCGGACTTCTTCGCGGAGATGTCCTTGACGACATCGTCGCTCAGACCGCGCTTCGCAGAGGCGCCGGCTTCGTCGGAGTCGGCCCAGCCGTATTCGTACTTGCCCAGACCCTCGAGCTCAGGGTGGGCAGTCTCCGTGGGGAGAGTCATGCGGGGTTCCTCCCGGCCGTGCTTGCAGGTGCGTTATGGGTGGTGTGGGAAATCTTTGGGATGAACGTCGTGCAGACGCCGTCGCCGTGCGCGATGGTCGCCAGTCGCTGGACGTGCGTTCCGAGCAGTTCGGCGAAGATCTCCGTCTCCGCCTCGCACAGCTGCGGGAACTGCTCCGCGACGTGGGCGACCGGGCAGTGGTGCTGGCACAGCTGCTCGCCTTTTTGCGGGAGGGGTGCGCTGCGCGCCGTAGCAGCGTACCCGTCGGCGCTCAGGGCCTTGGCCAGGGCTTCGGTGCGCTCGTCAGGGCTGACGGCCTCGATCGCCTTGCGGTACGCGCTCGCCTGGGCGGCGATCCGGGCCCGGGCGAAGGCGGCGACCGCCTCGCTCCCGCCCTCGCGCTCGGCGATCCACTTCAGGGCGTCCGCGGCGAGCTTGTCGTACGACTGGTCGAAGGCGTCGCGACCGCAGTCGGTGAGCGCGAAGACCTTGGCGGGACGGCCACGCGTGCGCGTGCCGTACACCCGCTGCTCCCTGGCCTCCACGACGTCGTCCGCGACGAGCGCGTCCAGATGCCTGCGTACGGCGGCCTGGGTGAGCCCCAGCCGGCCGGCCAGCTCGGCGACGGTCGACGGCCCGTGGTCCAGGATGGATCGCGCGACCCGGTTGCGCGTGGAGCGCTCCCCGGTCGCGAACTCCTCCTGGGAGGTCCCCATGGGGGTCTCCCGAGCCTCGCCGACGTTTTTCACAACGCCATTGTTGCGTAATTCCTCAGGACCGGGCAAGCCGCGTCCGGGCCACCCGACGGTGCCCTGCGTCACTTAGGCATACCTAATCTGACCTGCGGAAATGATCATTGATCGATCAAACGGGGTCCAATTCAGTGGCGCCGCCGAGCCCCCTTCCGGGACACTCCGAACCATGTCGACACCCCCTCCGACCGGCCCACTTGTCACCCGGGCCACCCTCGCCGCACAACTGCGCGAGCTCGGCGTCCGAAGCGGTGAAACGCTTCTCGTGCACTCCTCCCTCAGCTCCCTCGGCTGGGTCTGCGGAGGATCGGTCACGGCCGTCCAGGGACTCCTCGACGCGCTCGGCCCGGACGGCACTTTGGTGGTCCCGACCCAGTCCGGCGATCTCTCCGATCCGGCGGCGTGGCGCAATCCGCTGGTGCCCGAGGAGTGGTGGGAGACGATCCGGTCCACGATGCCGGTCTACGACCCCCGCGTCACGCCCACGCTCGGGATGGGCGTGATCCCGGAGACCGTACGGACGTGGCCGGGCGCCCTGCGCAGTGCGCATCCCCACAGCTCGTTCGCCGCCGTCGGCCCGCGCGCCGAGGAGGTGACCGCCGGACATGCAGCCGACTGCAGCCTGGGCGAGCGCAGCCCGCTGGCCCGGCTCGAGGAGCTCCACGCGCGCGTGCTGATGCTGGGCGCGGGCTGGGACACCTGCACCAGCTTCCACCTGGCCGAATACCGGATCCCGGCACCGCTCGTGAAGCTGGGCCGCCCGGGACCGGCCGGCTGGGAGGTGGTCACCGAGGTGTCGATCACCTCGGACCGTTTCGACGAGCTGGGGCACGACTTCGAGCGGGACCGTCCCGTCGTGCGCGGAAAGGTCGGCGCGGCCGACGCACGGCTGTTCCCCGTGGCCGACGCGGTGGCGTACGCGGTGCGGTGGCTGGAGATACACCGGCCCCGCGCGGAGGAGATGTGAACCCGGCCGTATGGGGGACGAGCCACGTACCTAGACTCTGGAGCCATGCGAACTGAGCCCGTGGTCCAGGTCCAGGCCCTGGTGAAGCGGTACGGCACCAAGACCGCGGTGAACGGCCTCGACCTGGTGGCCGAGGCGGGCGTGACCGCCGTCCTCGGGCCCAACGGTGCGGGCAAGACGACGACGGTCGAGACCTGCGAGGGGTACCGGAAGCCGGACTCCGGCACGGTGCGCGTCCTGGGCCTCGACCCCGTGAGACAGTCCGGCGAGCTGCGGCCCCGTATCGGCGTGATGCTGCAGTCCGACGGCGTGTACTCGGGCGCGCGGGCGGACGAGATGCTGCGGCATGTGGCGAAGCTGCACGCGCACCCCCTGGACGTCGACGCCCTCATCGAGCGGCTCGGTCTCGGCAGCTGCGGCCGGACCACGTACCGCCGTCTCTCCGGCGGTCAGCAGCAGCGGCTGGCGCTCGCCATGGCCGTGGTCGGCCGCCCGGAGCTGGTGTTCCTGGACGAGCCGACCGCCGGGCTCGACCCGCAGGCGCGCCGGGCCACCTGGGACCTGGTCCGGGACCTGCGCTCCGACGGCGTCTCGGTGATCCTCACCACCCACTACATGGACGAGGCCGAGCAGCTCGCCGACGACGTCGCGATCATCGACGCGGGCCGGGTCATCGCCCAGGGCTCCCCGGAGGAGCTGTGCCGCGGCGGCGCCGAGAACACCCTCCGCTTCTCCGGCCGCCCCGGCCTGGACGTGGGGTCCCTGCTGAAGGCCCTGCCCGCCGACTGCACGGCCGCGGAGCTGACGCCGGGTTCGTACCGGGTCGTCGGCAAGGTCGACCCCCAGCTGCTCGCGACGGTGACGTCGTGGTGTGCGCAGCACGGGGTGATGCCGGAGAAGATCTCGGTCGAGCGGCACACCCTCGAAGACGTGTTCTTGGAACTCACCGGCAAGGAGCTGCGCTCATGATTCCGGCCCAGACAGAGATCGGCCGGGGGTCCGGGCCGCGGCGCAGCCGCAATCAGGCGCAGCGTCCCCCGGGAAAACACAGCTTGGAGCTCACCGGCAAGGAGCTGCGCTCGTGACGACCACCGGCACCTACACCCCCAAGCCGGGCGCGGCTCCCCTCCCCCGCATGATCGCGACCCAGGCGGCGCTCGAGACGAAGATGCTGCTGCGCAACGGCGAGCAGCTGCTCCTGACCGTCGTGATCCCCACCCTCCTGTTGGCCCTGTTCAGCTCGGTGGACATCGTCGACACCGGCGCCGGCGAGGCCGTCGACTTCCTCACCCCCGGCATCCTCGCCCTCGCCGTGATGTCGACGGCGTTCACGGGGCAGGCGATCGCCACGGGCTTCGAGCGCCGGTACGGCGTCCTGAAGCGGCTGGCCTCCTCCCCGCTGCCCCGCTGGGCCCTGATGACGGCGAAGACGGCGTCGGTGCTGGTCACCGAGGTCCTGCAGATTCTCCTGCTGACGGTGATCGCCTTCGCGCTGGGCTGGTCGCCGCACGGCAACCCGGCAGCCGTCGTCCTCCTGCTGATCCTGGGGACGGCCGCCTTCTCGGGTCTGGGCCTGCTGATGGCCGGCACCCTCAAGGCCGAGGCCACCCTGGCCGCCGCCAACCTGGTCTTCCTGCTCCTGCTCGTCGGCGGCGGGGTCATCGTGCCGCTGGACAAGTTCCCGCCCGGCGCGCAGGACGTCCTCGGACTGCTGCCGATCTCGGCCCTGTCGGACGGGCTGCGCGACGTGCTCCAGCACGGGGCCGGGATGCCCTGGGCCGACCTGGGGATTCTGGGCGTGTGGGCGGTCGTCGGGCTGACGGCCGCGGGGAAGTTCTTCCGCTGGGAGTAGGTTCTTCTGCCGGGAGCAGGTCGGGGGCAGGCCTCCCGGGGACCCTCGTGAAAGCGTGCACAAGCGGCCGCCTACGATAGGGCGCGTGCCAAACGTGACCCGCGCCGACGCCGTAGCGGCCGTGCGCAACCCGCTCGCCTTCATCGCCGCACGCTGGACCCCGACACCGAGGACGGTCCAGCGGGCAGCTCTCGCCGCGCTCGTGATGTCGGTGCTCATCGTGGTCACCGGCGGTGCGGTACGCCTCACCGGTTCGGGGCTCGGCTGCCCGACCTGGCCCAAGTGCACCGACGACTCGCTCACCGCCACCAGCGAGATGGGCCTGCACGGTGCCATCGAGTTCGGCAACCGCATGCTGACGTACGTGCTGTGCGCCGCGGTCGGCTGGGCGATCATCGCCGCGCGCTCCGAGAAGCCGTACCGGCGCGGCCTGACCCGGCTGGGCTGGGCGCAGTTCTGGATCGTGATGAGCAACGCCGTGCTCGGCGGCATCGTCGTCCTGGTCGGGCTCAACCCCTACACGGTCGCGGCGCACTTCGTGGCGACGTCCGCCCTCATCGCGGTCGCCACGGCGATGTGGCAGCGCACCCGGGAGGGCGATGCGGCGCCGCGTCCCCTGGTCGGCAAGGCGGTGCAGCAGCTGGTGTGGGTTCTGGTCGGGGCCTCGGTGCTGCTGATCCTGGTCGGCACGGTGGTCACCGGCGCGGGTCCGCACGCGGGTGACTCCAGCGAGGTCGAGCGGATGCCGCTGGACTGGGAGAACGTCACCAAGCTGCACGCCGTGCTGGCCTGGATCGTGGTCACGCTGACGTTCGCCCTGTGGTTCGTCCTCAAGGCCGTCGACGCCCCGAAGGGGCCCCTCAACCGCACCCGCGACCTCTTCCTGATCCTCCTCGGCCAGGGCGTCATCGGCTACGTCCAGTACTTCACGGACCTGCCTGAGCTCCTGGTCGGCCTGCACATGTTCGGCTCGGCCGTGACGTGGATCGCCGTGCTGCGCGTGCTGCTGTCACTTCGGGAACGGCCCGAGGCGGAACTGCCCGACCTGCCCGTTCAGTCGTACGAGGCCACGAGCGCGTCGATCGCCGGCCCCAGGTAGTCCCGGGTCAGCCCGGCCCTGCGCGCCGCCCACTCCTCGGTCGGCGGCGCGGCATCGTCGTAGCGGCGGCTGCGGATGTCCTCGACGACCTCCACGGGCGCCCCGAGGCCGGGCAGCAGGTCCAGGGCCTCCCGCTTGGAGATCAGGCGGCCGTCGCGCAGGGTGACGCCTGCCCGGGCGAAGGTGATCAGCCCCAGGCCGACCCAGACGTCCCGCGTCCACAAGGGAGCGTTGTCGACGGCCGGCCGCCAGAAGTCCCGCTGGTCGCGTACGACGAAGTCGCCGAGCTCCCGGTCCGAAACCGGCGGCAGCAGGGCGGCGGGCGCCTGCCCGTACAGCACTCGTCCGAAGGCGTGCAGCTCGCGCCGGGTCACCGGGGTCACCGTCCGTGTGAACAGTTCCTCGTGCGCCCAGGTGAGATGGCGCCGCCCGGGGTCACCCGCCGACTCGGGCGTCAGGTACGTGCAGTGCAGCTGCGCGGCGAGCGGCTCGGTCCGCAGCCGGGCGTGGAGCTTCGCCAGCCGCCAGACGGTGCGGGGCGTGAGCGGGCCGTCCAGTACGGCGATCAGGTCCAGGTCGCTGCGACCCTCCTGGTAGTCGCCCCCGGCGAGCGAGCCGTGCGCCCAGACGGCGAGGGGAGCGAGCGGATTCAGCTCCGTGAGAAAGCGGTCGAGTAAGGCGTCCGTCGGCATCCGCCCAGTCTGTACGGCTCACTCCAGCCTGTACACCCGGCGCGCGTTCCCGGCCGCCACCATGCCCGCCACCCGTTGGGCGTCCGCCAGCGACCAGGCCCCCTCGGCCACCCAGCCGCCGAGCACCCGGCCGAGTGCCTCGCGGAAGAGACGGGCCCCCACCACATGCAGTTCGGGCAGGCCCTGGGCCCCGCTGGAGAAGAGGATCTTGCCGAAGGGGGCCAGCTCCAGGATCTCGGCGAGGATCGTGGCCGCGCGGGCGCCGGTGCGGATGAGGGCGGCGCCCGAGTCGGCGTACACGTGCGGGAAGACGCCGGCCAGGTGGGCGGCGTGGCGGTGGTACGGGTAGCCGTGCAGCAGGACCAGGTCGGTGCCGAGGCCGGCCGTCGCGCGGACGAAGTCCGTCAGCAGGACGGGGTCCGTGCGGTCGATGCGCAGGCCCGGCTCCCCCAGCCCCGCGTGCAGCTGGAGCGGCAGTCCGGACGCCACGGCGATCCACAGCAGGTGCCGGAGCAGCACCGGGTCGCTCAGCTCGCCGCCGACGGTGCGTGCCGCCAGCCAGCGCCCCGCCGCGCCCCGTACCTCCCCCGGCCCCGGCGGCTCGGGCGCGAGGGCCAGGCCGTGCCGTACGCCCGCCACGGACGTGAAGGCCACCGCGTGCACGGCCGCGCCGTGCACCGACTCGGCGAGGTTGGCGAGGAACGACTCGACGGTGCCCGAAGTGTCGGCGACCTGTTCGGCGAGGAGTTCGAGGCGCACGATCTCGCGGGCCTCGGCGGACGCGGCCGACGCCATCTCCGGGGGGCCGGTGAGATCGCCGGGCAGACCCGTGTCGATCAGATACGTCGTGATGCCGCTGCCGCGCAGCAGGCGCCGACCCGCCTCCAGTACGCCGAGTTCACGGCGCCTGGCGAGATAGCGGGCGGGCCGGCAGTGCGGTTCCAGGCCGAGCAGTGGGGGGCACCAGCGGCGTACGGCGAAACCGGTCTGCGTGTCGAAGAGCGTGGTGCCGGGAGCCGGTGGGCCCTCGGTGCGGGCCAGCTGGGCCTCGAAGGTGCCGAGGCCCAGTTCCGTGCGCAGTACGCCGTGGCAGTACTGGTCCACGAGGGACGGCGTTTCGATCATCCGGGCTCCCCGTGGGCTGGACCGTGTGCTCCTCACAGGTCCTAACGGGTGAACCGGGCATCAGGTGTTGGCGTCACACACCCCATGCGAAACACCGACAGGTCTCAGCCGTTGCTCGGTCCGCCGACCTGGATGCCCGCCATGCGGCTCCACTCGTACGGGCCGGTCTTCACCTTCGCCGCGAACTCGCCGTCGAAGGACTCGTGGGCCGTGACGCCGGACTTCTCGACCGCCTTCTCGGCGATCTCGTACGACGGTGCCACCAGGTCGCCCCAGCCGCCGTCCTCACCGACGAGGACGATGCGGGCGCCGCGCTGTCCGATGTACGCGACCTGGGCCTCGGCGCCGCCGTGGGACTTCGCGAAGGTGCTGATCTGCTTGGCCAGCTTGGCCACCTTGTCTGCCATGACCAGGATGCTACCGACGGGTAGATCGAATGGCGACGGGCGGGGTGAGTGACCCGTGCCTCAGAGCGCCTACCTCAGGAACGGGTCCACCGCGACGGCCACGAACAGCAGCGACACGTAGGTGATCGACCAGTGGAACAGGCGCATCTCCTTCAGCTTCGCGCCCGTCACCTCCGCCTTGGCGCGGTTCTGCAGCGCGTGCGCCTCCCACAGCCACCAGCAGCCCGCGCCCAGCGCGACCGCGGTGTAGAGCCAGCCCGTGTAGCCGAGCGGCGTGAGCAGCAGCGAGACCGCCACCATCACCCAGCTGTAGATGACGATCTGCTTGGCGACGACCTTGTTGGAAGCCATGACCGGAAGCATCGGCACGCCCACGCGCGCGTAGTCGTCCTTCACCTTCATGGACAGCGGCCAGTAGTGCGGCGGCGTCCAGAAGAAGATCACCAGGAAGAGGATGACCGGCGCCCAGGTGAGGGAGTTCGTGACGGCCGTCCAGCCGATCAGCACCGGCATGCAGCCCGCGATGCCGCCCCACACGATGTTCTGCGACGTACGGCGCTTGAGGATCATCGTGTAGACGACGACATAGAAGAGGAGTGCGCCGAGGGAGAGCCAGGCGCTCAGCCAGTTGACGGTCAGGCCGAACAGCAGCGTCGAGACGACCGCCAGCGTGATGCCGAAGGCCAGGCACTCGCGCGGGCTCACCATCCCGGTGACCAGCGGGCGCTGCGAGGTGCGGTCCATGAGCGCGTCGATGTCACGGTCGATGTACATGTTCAGCGCGTTGGCGCCGCCGGCCGAGAGGAAGCCGCCGATGCAGGTGAGGAGCACCAGACCGAGGTCGGGCACACCCTGCTCGGCGAGGAACATCACCGGCACGGTGGTGATCAGCAGCAGCTCGATGATCCGCGGCTTGGTCAGCGCCACGAACGCCTTGACCCGGGCCCCGATCGGCCGCCGGCTCGGGCTCTGGCTCGTCCCGATAATCCCCGCTGGACGGGATTCAACGGCCGTCACGCACACCCCTGACAGAGATATCCCAGCAAGCCTCCCCGTGTGAAGTCCCGGTAAAGGCTCGCGCGTACCACGCCACTGTAGACGTTGCCCAGACCCGGACATTCGCGGGGGTCGGGTCGTGTTGAGGAGCACCGTCGGAAGAGCTCGCCACCACTCTGTTGAGCACTCGGACGAGCGGCTGCGTATTCAGTTGCCGAATGCGATCCAGCCCAGCGGGGAGGCGGATCCCCGAGAGTCCCGGCAGTCTGGAATGACTCGAAAAGACGCACGTACTTACGGGGGTAGGCTCGACCACGGCCGGGGCGCCCCGTGCACCGGCATTCGACATGCGTGACATGTGGAGAGGAGCCCTGACCCAGGGTGAGCACCAAGCCGACCACCACAGACCTCGAGTGGACCGAGTTGGACCAGCGGGCCGTCGACACCGCCCGCGTCCTGGCCGCCGATGCCGTACAGAAGGTCGGCAACGGCCATCCGGGTACGGCGATGAGCCTGGCGCCTGCCGCCTACACCCTCTTCCAGAAGGTGATGCGGCACGACCCGGCCGACCCGGAGTGGGTCGCGCGCGACCGCTTCGTGCTGTCCGCCGGACACTCGTCCCTGACCCTCTACACCCAGCTGTACCTGGCCGGCTTCGGCCTGGAGCTGGACGACCTGAAGGCGTTCCGGACGTGGGGTTCGAAGACCCCCGGTCACCCGGAGTACGGGCACACCAAGGGTGTCGAGACGACGACCGGCCCGCTCGGCCAGGGTGTCGCCAACGCCGTCGGCATGGCCATGGCCGCCCGCTACGAGCGTGGTCTGTTCGACCCGGAGGCCCCCGAGGGCAGCTCCCCCTTCGACCACTTCGTCTACGTCATCGCCGGTGACGGCTGCCTCCAGGAGGGCATCTCCGCCGAGGCGTCCTCGCTGGCCGGCCACCAGAAGCTCGGCAACCTCGTCCTGCTGTGGGACGACAACCACATCTCGATCGAGGGCGACACCGAGACGGCCGTCTCCGAGGACGTCTGCAAGCGCTACGAGGCGTACGGCTGGCACGTGCAGCGCGTCGAGCCGCAGGAGAGCGGCGACCTCGACCCGGCCGCCATCCACGACGCCATCCAGAAGGCCAAGGCGGTCACGGACAAGCCGTCCTTCATCGCGATGCGCTCGATCATCGCCTGGCCTGCCCCGAACGCGCAGAACACCGAGGCCGCCCACGGCTCGGCGCTCGGCGACGACGAGGTCGCGGCCACCAAGCGCGTCCTCGGCTTCGACCCGGAGCAGAGCTTCGAGGTCTCCGACGAGGTCATCGTCCACACCCGCCAGGCCCTCGACCGCGGTCGCCAGGCGAAGGCGGAGTGGGAGAAGCAGCTCCAGGAGTGGCGCAACAGCAACCCGGAGCGCGCCGCCGAGTTCGACCGCGTCAGCAAGGGCGAGCTGCCCACGGGCTGGGAGGAGAAGCTTCCGGTCTTCGAGCCCGGCAAGGGCGTCGCGACGCGTGCCGCGTCCGGCAAGGTCCTCCAGGCGCTGGGTGCCGTCATCCCCGAGCTGTGGGGTGGCTCGGCCGACCTGGCCGGCTCCAACAACACGACGATCGACAAGGACAGTTCGTTCCTGCCTGCGGACAACCCGCTGCCGGAGGCGAACCCGTACGGCCGCACGATCCACTTCGGCATCCGCGAGCACGCCATGGCCGCGGAGATGAACGGCATCGCGCTGCACGGCAACACCCGTATCTACGGCGGCACCTTCCTCGTCTTCTCCGACTACATGCGCAACGCCGTGCGCCTGTCGGCGCTGATGCACCTGCCGGTGACGTACGTGTGGACCCACGACTCCATCGGTCTGGGTGAGGACGGCCCGACCCACCAGCCCATCGAGCACCTCGCCTCGCTGCGCGCCATCCCGGGCCTCAATGTCGTCCGCCCGGCCGACGCCAACGAGACCGCGGTCGCCTGGCGCGAGATCCTCAAGCGCTACACGAAGGTCTTCGGCAAGGGCGCCCCGCACGGTCTGGCGCTGACCCGTCAGGGCGTGCCGACGTACGAGCCCAACGAGGACGCGGCCAAGGGCGGTTACGTCCTGTTCGAGGCCTCCACCGGGACGCCCGAGGTGGTCCTCATCGCCACCGGTTCCGAGGTGCACGTCGCCGTCGAGGCGCGCGAGCAGCTGGAGGCCGACGGTGTGCCGACGCGGGTCGTGTCCATGCCGTCCGTGGAGTGGTTCGAGGAGCAGGACCAGGGGTACCGGGACAGCGTCCTGCCGCCGTCGGTGAAGGCGCGCGTCGCGGTCGAGGCCGGGATCGGTCTGACCTGGCAGAAGTACGTCGGGGACGCCGGCCGCATCGTTTCCCTGGAGCACTTCGGTGCTTCCGCCGACGGCAAGGTCCTCTTCCGCGAGTTCGGCTTCACTGCCGAGAACGTGGCCGCCAAGGCCCGGGAATCCCTCGCCGCTGCCCAGCGCTGACGCTCATATACGACACGTAGGAGATGTAATTCCATGACAGACGCACTCAAGCGCCTCTCCGAGGAAGGCGTCGCGATCTGGCTGGACGACCTGTCGCGCCAGCGGATCACGTCCGGCAACCTCGCCGAGCTGATCGACCAGCAGCACGTCGTGGGCGTCACCACCAACCCGACGATCTTCCAGAAGGCGATCTCTTCCGGGGACGGTTACGAGCAGCAGCTCGCGGACCTCGCCGCCCGCAAGGTCACCGTCGAAGAGGCCGTTCGCATGATCACGACGGCGGACGTCCGTGACGCCGCCGACATCCTGCGCCCGGTCTTCGACGCCACCGGCGGCCAGGACGGCCGGGTGTCGATCGAGGTCGACCCGCGTCTGGCGCACAACACCAAGGCGACGGTCGCCGAGGCCAAGCAGCTGGCCTGGCTGGTCGACCGGCCCAACACCCTCATCAAGATCCCGGCCACCAAGGCGGGCCTGCCGGCCATCACCGAGGTGATCGGCAACGGCATCAGCGTCAACGTCACGCTGATCTTCTCCCTCGAGCGCTACCGCGAGGTCATGGACGCGTACCTCGCCGGCCTGGAGAAGGCCAAGGCCAAGGGCCTGGACCTGTCGCTGATCCACTCCGTGGCGTCCTTCTTCGTGTCGCGCGTGGACACCGAGATCGACAAGCGGCTCGACGCGCTGGGCACCGACGAGGCCAAGGCCGCGCGCGGCAAGGCCGCCGTCGCCAACGCCCGACTCGCCTACCAGGCGTACGAAGAGGTCTTCTCGACCGACCGCTGGAGCGCGCTGGAGAACGCGGGCGCCAACAAGCAGCGTCCGCTGTGGGCGTCCACCGGCGTCAAGGACCCGGCGTACAAGGCGACCCTGTACGTCGACGACCTGGTCGCGCCGAACACGGTCAACACCATGCCGGAGGCCACCCTTCAGGCCACCGAGGAGAGCGGCTCGATCACCGGCAACACCGTCGCCGGCACCTACGCGCAGGCCCGCGCGGAGCTGGACGCCGTCGAGAAGCTCGGGATCTCGTACGACGACGTGGTCCAGGTGCTGGAGGACGAGGGCGTCGAGAAGTTCGAGGCGTCCTGGAACGACCTGCTGAAGTCGACCGAGGCGGTACTCGAGCGCCTCGCCCCCTCGGAGGGCTGATCCCTTGCCACCCTTTACCGTCACTGAAGCGAATCCGCTTCGTGACGCCGCCGACCGACGGCTCCCGCGTATCGCGGGGCCGTCGGGCCTGGTGATCTTCGGCGTTACGGGCGATTTGTCACGTAAAAAGCTGATGCCCGCCGTGTACGACCTCGCCAACCGGGGTCTGCTGCCGCCAGGCTTCTCGCTGGTCGGCTTCGCCCGCCGCGAGTGGGCCCACGAGGACTTCGCACAGGAGGTCCACGACGCGGTCAAGGAGCACGCCCGGACCCCCTTCCGTGAGGAGGTCTGGCATCAGCTCATCCAGGGCATGCGCTTCGTGCAGGGCACCTTCGACGACGACGATGCCTTCGAGCGGCTGCGCGGCACCATCGAGGAGCTGGACAAGGCGCAGGGCACGGGCGGCAACTTCGCCTTCTACCTGTCGGTGCCGCCGCGCTCCTTCCCCGTGGTCATCCAGCAGCTCAAGAAGCACGGCCTGGCCGACCAGACGGGCGGCTCCTGGCGCCGCGCGGTCATCGAGAAGCCCTTCGGCCACGACCTGAACTCCGCCGAGCAGCTCAACAAGGTCGTCCACGAGGTCTTCGCCCCGGACCAGGTCTTCCGCATCGACCACTACCTGGGCAAGGAGACCGTCCAGAACATCCTGGCGCTGCGCTTCGCCAACACGATGTTCGAGCCGATCTGGAACCGGTCCTTCGTGGACCACGTGCAGATCACGATGGCCGAGGACATCGGTATCGGCGGCCGGGCGGGTTATTACGACGGGATCGGCGCGGCGCGCGACGTCATCCAGAACCACCTCCTCCAACTCATGGCGCTGACCGCCATGGAGGAGCCCGCCTCCTTCGACGCGGACGCGCTCGCGGCGGAGAAGACCAAGGTGCTCGGTGCCGTACGGCTGCCGAAGGACCTGGGCCGGGACACCGTGTTCGCGCAGTACGCGGCCGGCTGGCAGGGCGGCGAGAAGGCGGTCGGGTACCTCCAGGAGGAGGGCACCGACCCCAGGTCGAAGACCGACACGTACGCCGCCATCAAGCTGGGGATCGACAACCGCCGCTGGGCGGGCGTCCCCTTCTATCTGCGCACCGGCAAGCGACTCGGACGCCGTGTCACCGAGATCGCGGTCGTCTTCCAGCGGGCTCCGCACTCCCCCTTCGACACGACGGCCACCGAGGAACTGGGCCAGAACGCGATCGTGATCCGCGTCCAGCCGGACGAGGGCGTCACGGTCCGCTTCGGCTCGAAGGTGCCCGGCACCTCGATGGAGATCCGGGACGTGTCGATGGACTTCGCGTACGGCGAGTCCTTCACCGAGTCCTCGCCCGAGGCGTACGAGCGCCTGATCCTCGACGTCCTCCTGGGCGACTCGAACCTCTTCCCGCGCACCGAGGAGGTCGAGCTGTCCTGGAAGATCCTCGACCCGATCGAGGAGTACTGGGACCAGCACGGCAGGCCCGCCCAGTACCCGTCCGGTACCTGGGGTCCCGTCGAGGCGGACGAAATGCTGAAGCGAGACGGACGGAGCTGGCGCCGGCCATGAAGATAGACCTCACGGACACCACGGCCAGCAAGGTCAACAAGGCACTGGTGCAGGGCCGCCGCGCCATCGGCACGCCCGCCGTCGGCATGGTGCTCACGCTGGTCATCGTCACGGACGAGGAGAACGCGTACGACGCCCTGAGGGCCGCCAACGACGCCTCGCACGAGCACCCCTCGCGCACGCTGGTGGTCATCAAGCGCGTCTCGCGCTCGCCCCGCGACCGGACGCAGTCCCGGCTGGACGCCGAGGTGCGGGTGGGCGCCGACGCGGGCAGCGGAGAGACGGTGGTGCTGCGGCTGTACGGCGAGGTGTCCGACCACGCGCAGTCCGTCGTCCTTCCGCTGCTGCTGCCGGACGCGCCGGTGGTGGTGTGGTGGCCGGTGAACGCACCGCTCGACCCGGCGAACGACCCACTGGGCGCGCTGGCCCAGCGCCGGGTGACCGACACCTACGCCTCGGAGCAGCCGGTGCGGGAGCTGTCGGCGCGGGCGGACACCTACACACCGGGCGACACGGATCTCTCCTGGACCCGTATCACGCCGTGGCGTTCGATGCTGGCGGCGGCTCTGGACCAGGTGGTCTGCGAGGTGAAGGCCGTCGAGGTGGAGGGCGAGGAGTTCAACCCGAGCTGTGAGCTGCTGGCGATGTGGCTCGCGGACCGGCTGGACGTGCCCGTGAAACGGTCGCTGTCGTCGGGCCCCGGTCTGACGGCGGTCCGGATGGACACCGACTGCGGCCCGATCGTGCTGGACCGTGCGGACGGCTCCCTGGCGACCCTCTCCATCCAGGGCCAGCCGGACCGTGCGGTGGCGCTGAAGCGGCGGGAGACGGCCGAGCTGATCGCGGAGGAGCTGCGGCGGCTCGACCCGGACGACACGTACGCCTCGGTGTTGCGGTTCGGGGTGGAGCGGCTGAACTCGGTGCCGGCTTCGGCGGTTCGGGGCGCGGAGGCCGCCGAGGCGGCGGTGGCCAAGGCTGTGCAGGCCGTGGCCCTGGCGGAGGCTGCCGTGGCCAAGGCGGAGGTGCCGCCGGCCAAAGGAGCATCTCCGGCCAAAGGAGAAGCGGCCGAGACTCCCGGCGAAGCCGATGCGCAGGAAGCCGCGGCGCAGGAACCGATGAAGAAGGCGGCGGCGAACTCGTGAGCACTCCGCAGCTGGTCGTGCACCACGACAAGGAGCTGATGGCGCAGGCCGCGGCGGCCCGGCTGATCACGAAGATCGTGGACGCGCAGGCCTCCCGGGGCTCGGCGTCCGTGGTCCTCACCGGCGGCCGCAACGGCAACGGCCTGCTGGCCGCCCTCGCGGCCGCCCCCGCCCGGGACGCCATCGACTGGCCCCGGCTGGACCTGTGGTGGGGCGACGAACGCTTCCTCCCCGAGGGCGACCCGGAGCGCAACGTCACGCAGGCCCGCGAGGCTCTGCTGGACGCGGTGCCCCTGGATCCGAAGCGCGTGCATGCCATGCCCGCCTCGGACGGCCCGTTCGGCACGGACGTGGAGGCGGCGGCCGCCTCGTACGCGGAGGAACTGGCGAGGGCGGCGGGCCCCGAGAACCACGGCGCGGTCCCCACCTTCGACGTCCTGATGCTGGGCGTGGGCCCCGACACCCACGTCGCCTCCCTGTTCCCTGAACTCCCCGCGGTACGGGAGACGGAGCGCACGGTCGTCGGCGTCCACGGCGCTCCGAAGCCCCCGCCGACCCGGGTGACCCTCACGCTGCCGGCGATCCGGGCGGCACGTGAGGTGTGGCTGCTGGCGGCGGGTGAGGACAAGGCGCAGGCTGCGGCGATCGCGCTGTCCGGTGCCGGGGAGATCCAGGCACCGGCGGCCGGTGCGTACGGGCGCGCCAGGACGCTCTGGCTGCTGGACTCGGCAGCGGCGTCGCAACTGCCGCGGTCGCTGTATCCGCCTGCGTCTGCGTGAACGCGCTCGGGCCCTCGCTTCCCAGTGAAGTGAGGGCCCGAAGCACATGCGCTGCCGGCCTGCGTCACTTCACCGAACCGGCCATCACCCCCTGCACGAAGTGCCGCTGGAACGCGAAGAACACGACCACCGGCACCACCAGCGACACGAACGCCCCCGGCGCCAGCACATCGATGTTGCTGCCGAACTGCCGTATCTGTGACTGGAGTTCAACCGTCAGCGGCTGCGACGCACTGTCGGCGAACAGCAACGCCACCAGCATGTCGTTCCACACCCACAGGAACTGGAAGATGGCCAGCGAGGCGATCGCCGGACGCCCCACCGGAAGCACCAGCCGCGTGAAGATCCGCCACTCGCTCCCACCGTCCATCCGCGCCGCCTCCAGCATCTCCTTCGGCATCTCCGCGAAGTAGTTCCGCAGCAGGAACACCGCGAACGGCAGCCCGTACGCCACGTGGAAGAGGACGACGCCGGGAATCGTGCCGAACAGCCCCAGCTGGCCGAAGAGTTTGGCGACCGGGAGAAGTCCGATCTGCACGGGCACGACGAGCAGCGCCACCACGACGAGGAAGATCGCCTCGCGCCCGGGGAAGTCCAGCCACGCGAAGGCGTACCCGGCGAGTGCCGCGAGGACGACCACCAGCAGGGTCGCCGGCACCGAGATCAGCACGGTGTTCCAGAAGGCCTGGGTGATCCCGGCGTTCCCCAGCATCGCCGAGTAGTTGTCGAAGGACAGCTGGCCGGGACTGGTGAACACCGTCCACCAGCCGCCCTCGGCCGTTTCCTCGGCGGACCGCAGGGACGACAGGAACAACCCGGCGAGCGGTGTCAGCCACACCAGCCCGACCACCACGAGAAGCGCCTGGACGACCCCGTTACCCAGCCCGCGCCTGACCGCGTTCATCGCTGACTCCCTCGGAAACGGCGGACGTTGAAGACCATGGCCGGGATGACCAGCAGCAGAAGCAGGACGCCGAGCGCGCTGCCGAGCCCCTGGTTGTTGCCGCCGCCGAACGACACCAGCCACATCTGCGTCGCGAGCACGGTCGCGTCCTCCTGCACCGGCCCGGGCGCGATGATGTAGACGAGGTCGAAGACCTTCATCACGTTGATCACGAGGGTCACGAAGACCACCGTCAGCACCGGCGCCAGCAGCGGCACCGTGATCCGCCGGAAGATCTGCCACTCGTTCGCGCCGTCCATCCGCGCCGCCTCCAGCGCGTCCCGCGGGAGGGTCGAGAGGCCCGCGCCGATCAGGACCATCGCGAACCCGGTCCAGATCCACAGGTACGCCCCGATGATCGCCGGCGTGACGAGGGTCGGCCCGAGCCAGGAGATGCCCTCGTAGGGAGCGGCGAAGTTCGAGGCCGGCAGTTTCACCGTGTACGAGCCCTCGTCCAGCCCCTCGAAGCGGAAGGAGCCGTCGGACGCCGTGGTCGTCGAGGCGACCGCCTTCCCGGCCTGCACCGCCTCGACCTTCATCTCCGGCAGCCCGTTCTCCCGCCGGTCGACCTTGCCCTGCTGCCCTCCCCCACCGGGCGTGAAGTCGAGGTACACGACGCCGCGCAGCTCCCCGGGGCTCGCCTTCTGCCCCGCTGCCGCATACGCCGACTCGGTACCCCCGGGCAGGTCGTCGGGCAGCACACCGACGAGGCCCAGCGTCACCGCGTCACCCGGCGAGACGCTCGCGTTCGTGCGGTACGAGCCGTCGGTGCCCTTCGTCAGCCCCTGCCCGTCGCGCGCCCGGGCCGTCGGATAGGTCGAGGTGCCCTGGAAGGCGTCGTGCATGGACACGGCGGCGGCGTTCAGCACGCCCTTGTCCGGGTCCTCGTCGTACGCGAGCCGGAAGATGATGCCGGCGGCGAGGAAGGACACGGCCATCGGCATGAACAGCAGCAGCTTGAACGCGGTCGCCCAGCGGACCTTCTCCACCAGCACGGCCAGGATCAGGCCGAGGCCCGTGAGCAGGGCCGGGGCCACGACGACCCAGATCGTGGTGTTGCGGATGGCCTTGATGGTGGCCGGGTCGCGGAACATCTCGGCGTAGTTCTCGCCGCCCACGAAACGGGTGCCGGAGGCGTCGAAGAAGCTGCGTCCGACGGAGAAGAGGACCGGGTAGACGACCAGGGCACCCAGCAGGAGCAGTGCGGGGAAGACGAAGAGCAGGGCGATGATCCGTCCGCGCCGCCGGGTGCGCCGGTTGCGTGCCTTGCCGGCGCCCGCGGAGGGCGTCCGGCTCGGCTCTTTCACGAGTGTTGCGGTCATGACCGGTCAGCCCTGGCCCTGGTAAGCCTTGGCCGCCGCGGCCTCCAGCTTCGCCGCGGTCGCCGTCGGGTCCGACGGGTCGCGCAGGAAGTCCTGCAGGAGCTTCCACTCGCCCGCGCCCTTGGTGCCGCCGAAGGCAGCCGGCGCCTGGTCGGACATGTCGAAGCGGACCGAATCGCCGGCCGCGACAAGGGACTTGGCGGTCGCGCGGGTGACGTCGTCGCCGTACGACGCGAGGTCGACGTTCTTGTTCGGGGACAGGAAGCCGCCCGCCTCCGCCCACACCGCCGCGGCCTCCGGCGTCGCCAGGTAGTCCAGCAGGGCCATGCCGGCCTTCTGGTTCTTGCCGTCCTTCAGCACGACGGCCGCGTCACCGCCACTGACCACCGGCGCCTTGCCGGCGCCGACCGCCGGGAACGGGAAGAAGTTCGCGTCCTTGCCGATCGCCTTCCCGAACTGGTCCTTGGCGACGCCTGCGACGAAGTCACCCTCGTAGACCATGCCCGCCTCGGGCTTGGGCCCGAACACCTTCTCCACCGAGCCAGGGAAGTCGGTGTTGAGGGCCCCCTTCTGACCGCCCGCGATCAGCTGCTTGTCCTTGAACAGCTTGCCGAGGGTGGAGAGCGCCTCGACCACGGAGTCGTCGGTCCACTTCAGCTTGTGCGCGGCGAGGGCGTCGTACTTCTCGGGTCCGGCCTGGGAGAGGTAGACGTTCTCGAACCAGTCGGTCAGCGTCCAGCCGTCCTGCCCGGCGACCGAGAAGGCGGCGAGCCCGGAGTCGGAGACGGTGTGGCCGGCCTTGAGCAGGTCGTCGTACGACTTCGGCGGCTCGACACCCGCCTGGGCGAGGGCGTCGGGGCTGTACCAGACGGTCGACTTGTGGGCTGCCTTGAAGTAGAGGCCGTAGAGGGTGCCGTCGACGCTGCCGTAGTCCTTCCACACGGGTGCGAAGTTGGTGTCCACGGACTCCTGGGTGGTCTTGGACAGCGGCTTGAGCCAGTCGTTCTTCGCGAACTGCTGGAGCACGCCGACCTGCGGGACCATCACCACGTCGGGGGCGTTGCCGCCCTCGATCTTGCTGCCGACGACGGTGGAGACGTTGTCCCCGGTGGAGACGAACTGGGTCTTGGCGCCGGTCTTCTCGGTGAACGCGTCCAGCACCTTCTGGAAGTTCTTCTGCTCGGTGCCGGACCAGACACCGGCCACGGTGACCGTCTGGCCGCTGAGCGCCTTGTCACCGCCGCCCGCGGAGACGGGCCCGCCGCCGCAGGCGGTCGCGCCGAGTGCCAGGACGAGGGCGGTGCAGCCGGTGAGCAGGGTCGTACGTCGTCGCATCATCATTGATGTCCCTTCGAGGGGTGGGGAACTGACGGAGGATCAGGAGGCGCCGAAGAGGAGGATCGGAACGTCAGGGCTCGGTCCCGTCGCTCATCCACCAGGCCGCCGTGGAGCCGGGCAGCACCCCGGCCGGGCAGGGGCCGCTCGACAGCAGCGGGGTGCCGGAGACCGGCGCGGGCGTGGGCGCCGTACCGAAGTTGACGGCGCAGACGAGGCCGTCGCCGCGGACGAAGGCCAGGACACCGGGCGGGCTGTCCAGCCAGCGCAGCGTGCCCTCACCCAACTGGGGCAGGGCGTCCCGCAGTTGGAGGCCGTCGCGGTACAGGTGCCAGAAGGAGCGGGTGTCGGCGAGGGCGCGGTCGGTGGCGTACTCGGCGAAGTACTCCGGCTGGGGCAGCCAGGGCCGGGCGCTCTCGGCGCCGGAGGTGAAGCCGAAGGGGGATGCCTGTCCCGACCACGGCAGCGGCACCCGGCAGCCGTCACGGATTCGGGCCCGGCTGCCGGTGCGGTGGAAGATCGGGTCGGTGAGCACGTCGTCGGGCAGGTCGACGACCTCGGGCAGGCCCAGCTCCTCGCCCTGGTAGATGTACGCGGCTCCGGGCAGCGCCAGCATCAGCAGCGCGGCGGCGCGGGCGCGGGCGGCACCCAGGGGCTGCGTCGGAAGTGGCGCCGTCCGCCCGAAGGGCGGGCCGGGCGGCGGCGTGGGGGTACCTCCCGCCCGAGCCGGGCGAAGCTCGGTTCGAGGGTGGGGGAGCGTGCTCTCGGCGTGCCGGGCGGAAGCCCTCGTACTGGACGTACTCGGGCTTTCGCCCGGTGCGGCGAAGGGGGTCCCCCCGTCCGAGCCGTGCGAAGCCGGTTCGAGGATGGGGGCGCGTGCCAGGCGTCGCCCGGCAGGCGCCACTTCCGACGCAGCCCCTGGGCCGCTTCCTTCGGTCGCGGGTTCGCCGTAGCGGGTGACGGTGCGGACCTGGTCGTGGTTGTTGAGGACCCAGGTGACCGTCGAGCCCGTGCCGGCTATGTCCTGCATGGCCTCGGAGATGACCTTGCGGAAGGCGTCGGCCTCCCAGGGGGCGCCGAGCAGGTCGAAGAAGAAGGCCTGGTGGAGCTCGTCGGGGCGGACGTACTGGGCGTGTTCGCGCGCGGTCGGGACGGACACCTCGCCGACGAGGAGCCGCTCGCGGCCGTCGCGGGCGGTGTACTCCTCGCATATGGAACGCCACTGGCGCCACACCTGGTGCACCTCGGGCTGGTTCCAGGCGAGGGGGTTGACCGAGTCGCGGGTGCGGGCGTCGGCCTCCGGGTCGTCCGAGTCGGGCAGCTCGGGGTGCTTGTAGAGGCCGGCGGCGACATCGATACGGAAGCCGTCGATGCCCCGGTCCAGCCAGAAGCGGAGGATGCGGTCGAACTCGGCGCCGATCTCGGGGTTGCGCCAGTTCCAGTCGGGCTGCTCGGGCGCGAACATGTGCAGGTACCACTGGCCGGGCCGCCCGTCCGCCTCGGACACCCGGCTCCAGGCCGGGCCGCCGAACATGGAGTGCCAGTTGTTGGGCGGCTCGGCCCCGTCGGCTCCGCGGCCGTCGGCGAAGTGGAAGCGGGCACGGGCCGCGCTGCCGGGTTCGGCGGCCAGCGCCTCCTCGAACCACGGGTGCTCGCTGGAGCAGTGGTTCGGGACGATGTCGAGCAGCACCTTGACGCCGAGCCGCCGGGCCGCCGTGACCAGCAGATCGAACTCGGCGAGGTCGCCGAAGAGCGGGTCGACGTCGCAGTAGTCGGCGACGTCGTAGCCGTGGTCGTGCTGCGGCGAGGGATAGAAGGGGCTCAGCCAGATCCCGTCCACCCCGAGCTTCTTCAGATACGGCAGCCCGGCCCGGACGCCGGCGAGATCGCCCACGCCGTCACCGGTGCTGTCGAGGAAGCTGCGGACGTAGACCTGGTAGATCACCGCGTCACGCCACCATTGGTACTTACTCAGCATGCATGCATGTTAGGTATCTGTTTCAGGAGGGTGTCAATGAACTGAACGCAAGCTACCGAACAGTCAGCCCTTTATATCCGCTTATTTCAGCCCAGAGAGCCCACAGAAGAGACCTCGGCGTTACTTAACAAGTAACTAGCGGGAGGAGATGGCGGCGAGCTCTCTCGCCAGTCGCCGCACAGCTGCCGCAGGCGTCTCGCGCCCGGTCAGCGCGTCGTGCACGACCGCCTGCACCACCAGGCTCACCTGGTCGTAGCGCGGGCTCTTGGGGCGCGGCGCGGCCGTGAGCACGCTCTCGCGCAGGGTCGGCAGATACGGGAACTCCCGCACCAGCTCGGGATCCTCATACAGGTCGGCCCGTACGGGCGGCAGCGCGCCACGGGTGAGGACCTGGCGCTGGACGCGCTCGCTGGTCAGGTACGCGATCAGACGGGCGGCCGAGTCAGGGTGCCGGGCGTGCGCGCTGACGGCGAGGTTGGAGCCGCCCAGGACGCTCGTCCCCGGCCCGTCCGGACCCGGCAGCGGCACGGCGCCGATCTTCCCGGCGACCGGCGAGCCCTTGGCCGAGGCGCCGACATAGGCGTACGGCCAGTTACGGAGGAAGAGCAGGCGTCCGTCCTGGAAGGCCTGCTTGGACTCCTCCTCCTTGTACGTCAGCGCCCGTTTCGGGATCCAGCCCTCGCGTACGCCACGGGCGAGGAAGCCGATGCCTTCGCGGGCGGCCGTCGAGTTCACCGTGACGCGCTCGCCCTCGTCGCCGAGGATCGAGCCGCCCGCCGAGTAGACGGCCTCGGCGGCATTGACGGTGAGGCCCTCGTACGGCAGGAACTGGCCCGCGTAGCCGTCGAGGCCGTACTTCGGCGCGACGGTCTTCGCGGCCCGTTCCAGTTCGGACCAGGTGCGCGGTGGGTCCAGGCCCTCCTTGGCGAGGATGTCCTTGCGGTAGAGGAGCAGGCCGGCGTTGGTGACGTACGGGACCGCGTACAACTGCCCGTCGTAGGTTGCCGTGTCCACGACCGGTGGCAGGAAGGTGTCCAGCGGGAAGCGCTCGCGCGCCTGCGGGCGGATCCAGCCCTGCGCCGCGAACTCCGAGGTCCAGCTGACGTCGATGTTGAGGATGTCGAAGCGGCTGCGGTCGCCGGCGCGCAGGTCGGTGGTCATCTGCGCGTGTGTCTCGTCGGCGGAGTCGGGCAGCTCGACGAGGGTGACCTTCTCGCCGGGGTGGGTGCGGTTCCAGCCGTCCAGGACGGAGCCGAGATAGCCGGTGAGGTCACCGGCGGTGGCGAGGGTCAGGGGTCCCCGGCCGCCCGCGGTGCCCTCGTCGGCACGGGCGCCGGCGGCCACGTAGCCGGTCAGGATCACAACGAGGACGAGAAGGCCCCTACCGGCGGCGTGGATCCACCGCATAGGTTCCTCCCTGTACACCTGGCACCGGGCACCTTCGCCCGGGGACAGAGGCCATGTATACCTGTTAGGTATGCGCGATACTAGGCCTCGCAGCACAATAACCAGGATGCGAGGAGGAGAGCACGAGTGCGGCTGCCCCTCCTGGCCCTGCTGGCGCGCGGCCCGGCGCACGGTTACGAGCTGAAGCAGGACCTTGAGCAGATGCTGGGCTCCGCGTACCCTCAGCCGAATGTCGGCCAGGTCTATGTGACCCTCGGCCGCCTCGAGAAGTCGGGACTGATCGAGGGCGAGGACGTCGAGCAGTCGAGCCGGCCCAACAAAAAGGTCTACCACCTCACCGACGCCGGGCGTGAGGCGCTGCGCGCCTGGTTCGAGGAGCCCGAGGACGAGCCTCGGGTACGGGACGAGTTCTTCATGAAGCTGGCCCTCGCCCCGCAGACCGGTCTCGCCGACCAGATCGCCCTCATCAACAAACAACGGCGCCAGTATCTGAACACCATGCGTCAACTGTCGAAGCTGGCCGCCGCCGAAGACCGGGACAACCGCATAGCCCATCTGCTGATCGAGGGCGCGATGCTGCATCTGCAGGCCGACCTCGACTGGCTGGAGCGGTGCCAGGAAGAGCTGGAGGAGCTGGAGTGAGCGACGATTCCACTCCTGCGCTGCGCGCGGACACTTCTGCGCCGCGCACCGAAAGCCCCGCACCGCACACCGAGGGACCTGCGCCGGGCACCGAGAGTCCCCGGCTGACGCCCGCCGAGAGTCCCCTGCTGCGCGCCGAGGGCCTGGTCAAGACGCATCACGGCGAGGGCGCTCCGGCGCATGCCGTGCGGGGGGTGGATCTTGCCGTCCGGCAGGGCGAGTTCGTGGCCGTCACCGGTCCGTCCGGTGCCGGTAAGTCGACCTTGCTGCATCTGCTCGGCGGACTGCAGCGGCCGGACAGCGGCAGCATCTGGCTGGACGGCGAGTGCGCCGACGCGTGGAGCGAGGCCCGCTGGGCGGTGGAGCGCAGGAAGCGCCTCGGGATCGTCTTCCAGTTCTTCAACCTGGTCTCCGACCTGTCCGTCGCCGACAACGTCGAGCTGCCCGCGCTGCTGGCCGGCGTACCGCCGAAGCGGGCCCGCACCGAGCGGGCGGAGCTGCTGGGCGAGCTGGGCCTGGCGGGCAAGGAGCGGAGCATGCCGGGCGAACTGTCCGGCGGTGAACAACAGCGCGTCGCACTGGCCCGGGCCCTGGTCAACCGTCCCCCGCTGCTCCTTGCCGACGAACCCGCCGGCAGCCTGGACAGCAAGGGCACCCGCGAGGTCATGCGGCTGCTGTCCCGCTTCCACCAGCGCGGCCAGACGATCGTGCTGGTCACGCATGACGCCAGGCTGGCGAGCGCAGCGGACCGCGTGATCAGCTTCTTCGACGGCCGCATCGCCGACGACGCCGAACTGGACAGCGGCACACCGCCGCGCCGGGCGGGGATATCGGGCGTGCTGGAACTCAAGGACTGAAATGCGCCTGCCCGACCACCACCGGCCACCGAGCCGCTTGAACACACGCGAGTCCTGGAGAGGGACCGGGGCGCGGGAGCCCCTGCCCACGGCCGCCGGTCTTCGACGTGCGACTGGGGCACGGGAGCCGTTGACCACGGCGACCGGTCTTCGCCTCGCGGCCGGGGCACGGGCGCTCACGTCCACGGCAGTCGCTCCTCAGCGCCCGGCCGGGCCACGAGCGCCTATATCCACACCGGCCGAGCGACGGCACCGCGGGGCGCGGGAGCACTTGAGCACGGCCGTCGGTTGTCGGCGTGCGCCCGAGGGGCGGGAGCACTTGACCACGGCAGTCGGCCTTCAGCGCCCGGCCGGGACACGGGCACCCATGTCCACGCCGACCGAGCGACAGCGGCGAGCCGGGGCTCGGAAGCCACTGCCCACGGCAATCGG